>CAZNKD010000016.1:0-61755 GCA_964573615.1 uncultured Desulfobacterales bacterium
ACCACCGAATTTCCAAGGGTGACCTGGCCATCGCCTGCCACAACGACCCTATGGCCCTTGCGTACCGCTATTATAGTGGTGCCATGAAACTCCATGTCTCTCTCTTCTTTCATATCTCCCCCCGCGGGCGACCGACAAATATCACAACAGCGATCCGATTGGAGAAAAAAGGATCTCAAGGACTATAAAAGGCCTTTGCCAGAGCCTTGTCAAAGGTTTTACACTCTTGGATGCCTCTACGCCTACACAAGGCGAGATGGATAAGGTCTTGCTGAATGGCTGTCACACAATCTACGACATGGATGAGGAGTGTCCGTTCAGGATGAGACGTTTATGCTCATCCCATTCAGGCTCTCTACCCTCTTGCCATAAATCACACTCCTTGAAAAAACGTTCAAGGAGCGCGGGATCCCTCAAAGACATCCTCCGCCTGTGCTCCTCCAACATCTTCCTGCCAGCATCCCTGAGCCACGCGCTGAGAGACTTCGCCTCTCTCCTGGCAAGCCTCTTGAATCGCAATGCCTCCTCTTCGTCCAAAATAACCTGCACCTTTACAGACATACACGTCTCCATCACAGATGTCCAAACAGCAATTACACATGAATATAGCTGTTCCAAGGGGGCCGTCAAGTAAGGTGCCTGGCATGGAACCGGAAAGGCAAGAGGCCGGGTATCGTGCCCGGCCTCTTGAGCTATCTCTATGGAGATGGGAGGACAGCGGGGAAGAGGCGGATCAGGCCCTTTCCACCCTCACGGCACACACCTTGTATTCGGGCGTGAGGGTCTTGGCATCGAGCCCGGGGCTCGTCAGGAAGTTTGAAAGGGCATCCTGATAGTGGAAGGTCATGAAGACCACCCCCTTCTGGCTCCTTTCGGTCACCCGTGCCCTCACCTTGATCCGGCCACGGCGAGAGGCCACCCGGACCATCTGCCCGTCTTCGATGCCGAGTGCCCTGGCATCCTCCGGATTGATCTCCACCAGCTCCTCGGGGGCGATGATCTCAAAGCCGACACATCGCCTGGTCTGGGAGCCGTTGTTGTAGTGTTCGAGCCTGCGCCCGGTGACCAGTACCAGGGGGTACTCCTTGTCCGCCTCCTCCTCCGGCACCACATAGGAGACAGGCACGAAGCTCGCCTTGCCCCTGGGGAAGCTCTCGGTGTGGAGAAGCGGCGTGCCCGGATGATCCGGCGTCGGACAGGGCCAGACCTGTCCCTGCACCCCGAGCCGATCATAGGAGATCCCGCCGTAGGCCGGCACCAGGGAGGCGATCTCGGCCATGATCTGCTCAGGGCCGGTATAGAACATGGGATAGCCGGAGGCCTGGGAGAGCAGGCAGATTATCTGCCAGTCCGCCTTGGCCTTTGCCGGCGGATTCACCGCCTTGTTCACCTTCCTGACCCTGCGCTCGCCGCTGGTGAAGGTGCCCTCCTTCTCATAGAAGCAGGCCGCCGGGAAGACCACATGGGCAAACTTGGCCGTCTCGGTGATGAACATGTCCTGCACGATCACCAGATCCATGGCCTCGAGGGCCTTTCTCACATGGCCGATGTTGGCCTGGGTCTGGGCCGGATCGTAACCGACGCAGTAGAGGGCCTTGAACCTGCCCTCGAGGGCGGCCTCATACATCTGGGGCTCCAGGAGCCCGTCTGTGGCAGGCAGGGAGTTCACCCCCCAGGCCTTGGCGAACTTCTCCAGGACCGCCTGGTCGTCCACGGGCTGATATCCAGGATAGGTATAGGGCAGGGTTCCCATGTCACAGGCACCCTGGACATTGTTCTGGCCGCGCAAGGGATTGATCCCGTTGTGGGGCCTGCCCACATGGCCTGTGGCCAGGACCAGATTGGCCAGGGAGATGACGCCTGCGGTCCCCCCCTTGTGCTCGGCCACACCAAGCCCGTAGAGGATCAGGGAGTTCTTGCTCTCGGCGTACTTCCTTGCGGCCCTCCTGATGAGATCTGCATCCACGCCTGTGATCTCGGCCACCTTCTCGGGGGCATAGTCCTGCACGTGCTCCTTGACCTTCTCGAAGCCCTCGGTGCGGGAGGCGATGAACTCCTCGTCCGCAAGGCCCTCCTCGAGAACGGTGTAGAGCAGGGCATTCATCAGGGGAATATTCGTCCCGGGACGGATCTGTAGGAAGATCCCCCCGTCCTGGGCCTCGGCCATGGCCGCCACCTCGGTACGCCGCGGGTCTATGACGATGAGGTCCGTACCTGTCCTTGCCGCCTCCTTCACCTTCAGCCCCACGATGGGATGGGCCTCGGTGGTGTTCGATCCGCATATCAGGAGGCAATCCGTTCCCACGATCTGGGAGAACGGGGTGGTTGCCGCTCCGCTTCCGAGTGTTGCCAGCAGACCGCTGACAGAGGGAGCGTGTCAGACCCGGGCACAGTTGTCCACGTTGTTGGTGCCCCAGGCGGCCCTGGCCAGCTTCTGGAGCAGATAGTTCTCCTCATTGGTGCAGCGGGACGATGCCAGCACCCCGAGGGCGTCCGCTCCGTGATTCTTCTTGATCTCGAGGAGTCTTGCGGCTGCAAACCTTATGGCCTCGTCCCAGTCCACCTCACGGAAGGGCTCGTCTATGCTCTGCCTGATCAGCGGATTCTTGAGCCTGTCCTCATGGCGACTGAAGGTGTAACCGAACCGGCCCTTGACGCAGAGCTGGCCGAAGTTCGGGGCAGCACTGCGGTCTGCCCGCACCTCCAGCAGCGCCCCGTAGTTGTTCACAAGATCCACGCTGCACCCGGTCCCGCAGTAGGTACATACACTCTTTACAGGCTCTATCTGCTGGGGCAGCAGCGGCACTATGGTATCCTTCTTCGAAAGGGTCCCGGTAGGACAGGCATCCACGCAGGCCCCACAGGAGACACAGGCCTCCGTGAGCTCGATGGAGACCCTGGTGAGCACCTGTGTATCGGCATCCCTCTCGATCTCGAGCTTGAGGGCGTCATACCTGCAGGCCCTCTCACACCTGGTGCATCCGACACACTTGTTGGCATCGATCACTATGAACGGATGGCTCTCGTCCAGGGGATACTTCAGCCTGGAGGGCGCATTGTTCACCTTGACCTTGTAGTCGATGCAGAGCTGGCGGTAGTCACACTTGGAGACCCCGAGACAGCCGCACTGCAGACAGCGCTTTGCCTCCCGCACGGCCATCTCCTCGGAGAACCCGATCTGGGCCTCGTTGAAGTCGTGGATGCGCCTCTCGGGCGGCCTTGCAGGCATCACCTCGTTGAGCTGGGTGGGATAGCCTTCGAAGTTGTGCATGTCCACGTCCTCGAAGCGCTTTCCCTTGGTGAAATTGAGCCTCGGCTCCGTGATCCCGGCCTTCGAGCCTGTGAGATACTCGTGGATGGACTCGGCGGCCCGCCTGCCGCCGGCCACGGCCTGTATGACCGTGCGGGAACCGGTGGCGCAGTCTCCGCCTGCATAGATCCCCTCCACACTCGTCTTCATGCTGGAGGGATGGACCTTTATCGTCTTCCTGGGGGTGAGGGCGATGGATGCCTCGACATCCCCAAAGCTCTGGAATGCCGGATCCCCCACCTGGCCCAGGGCGGAGATCACGGCATCGCCCTTCCACTCTATCCTGGAGCCTGGCATGGGGATGGGGTGGCGAATGCCCCGCTCGTCCGGCTCATCCAGGATGGTACGGGCCATCTCCACCACTATCTCGCCATCCGCCCTGTCTATCTTCAATGGGGTGGCCATGAGGAAGAACTCGACGCCCTCCTTTTCGGCCTCCTCTATCTCACGCTGATGGGCAGGAAGCTCCACCCGGCTCCTGGGATAGATCACCTTCACGTGGGTCGCACCCAGACGCCTTGCGCTCCTTGCAGCATCCACGGCGATGTCGCCGCCTCCGACGATCAGTACCCGGTCGCCTATCTCCGGGGCCTCACCATTGTTGACCTGCCGGAGGAAGCGAAGCCCGTCCATGGCGAACTCGGCCCCCTCCACCTCGAGGTTCTTCTGTCTGGAGAGGCCGACGGCTATGAAGATGGAGTCGAAGCCCTGCTCCTTCAGGTCTGCAAGATTGAAGTCCTTGCCCCAGCGCCTTCCAAGCTTCACGTGCACCCCGAGGTTCAAGATGGACTGGACCTCACGGTCCACCTCCTTGTTGGGGAGCTTGTAGCCGGGGATACCATAGCGCAGGAGGCCGCCGAGCTTGTCGGCTGCCTCGAATATGGTGACCTCGTGCCCCTGCTTCCTCAGGAAGTAGGCACAAGACAGCCCGGCAGGGCCACCGCCGATTATGGCCACCTTCCTGCCTGTAGGGGCCCCCACCTCATCATCCCTGAAGGCGGTGTTGGCCGCATAGTCTGCCACGAACCTCTTCAGATGGTTGATGGCTATGGGTTCGTCAAGGAGCACCCTGCGGCAGCGGGTCTCGCAGAACCGCGGACAGACCCTGCCAACCGAGATGGGCAGGGGATTCTTCTCCTTTATGAGCCTGAGGGCTGCATGGTATTCGCCCCTTGCGATGAGGTTCACATAGCCCTGGACGTTTATGCCGCCAGGGCATGTGAGGTTGCACGGGGCCCGGCAGTCTCCATAATGGCTCTCCACCAGGATCTCGAGACGCTTCTTCCTGAAGGCCTCGAGCTCCTTGTTCCTGGTCTCCACCTTCATGCCCTCCTGGACCGGAGTGGCACAGGCCCTGAGCCTTCCTTTGCCCTCCACGTCCACCACGCACATGAGGCAGGGCTGATCGGAAGGGCGCTCTCCGTCCAGATGGCACAGGGTGGGGATCCTTATGCCTGCGGCCCTGGCCGCTTCCAGGAGGCTCTGGCCGGCAGTCGCCTCCACCTCTCTTCCATCGATCTCAAGTCTGATTGTCTCTCCCATGATTCCCCATCTATAAAGAAGTTATTTTCTATGCTGCAGCCAAGGTTCGTACACCTGGGATCTCCCTGTTGGGAACGATCATGTCCAGGACGGCTCTTTTCCGCATAAAAGAAATGGCGGGTCAACCTGGCCCACCATTTCAACATAACCTTATAGTCCTACAAATTTCAACTGGACTAAAGCTCCAACCAGGACTCCGAGAAGATGGTCTTGCCCATGAGCACCCTGGTGGTCTTGTAGTACTCCATCTCCTTGTCCGAAAGGGTGGAGGGATCCGGCTCGTTGTCATCCATTATATCGTGGACCAGCTTCACCAGGTGGGGAAGTTCACCGTGGGCGAGCTGGATGAGCTCTTGATCGTAGGTGTCCACGATGGCGGACCAGATGCCGTACTTCATGAGCATGGCCAGATAGGCCCTGTTGAGATAGGGCCGCAGATGGGCCTCGACACCGTTGGACACGTTGGAGAGCCCCACCGTGCTCTTGGCCCCGGGGGCTATGTCCGGAAGCATGGCCATGAACTCAAGCCCGCTCATGACCTGATCGGAACCCAGGGTTATGGGGGTGGCAATGGGGTCTATCAGGATCTTCTCGTTGGGGATCCCGGCCTCGTTCATGGCCATCAGCAGATCCACGGTCATGGCAGCACGCTCGTTTGAGTCCCTGGGCATGCCATCCACCCCCCAGAGGAGTCCCACGACATAGCAACCGGCCTCGGCAGCCACGGGGATGAGCTTCTTCATGCGCTCAGGCTGAAGGGATATGGAGTTCATGAGGTGCTGCTCGGGATTCCTGGCCGCCTTGATACCGGTAATAAGGGCATCGGCATTGGTGGTGTCCAGGGACAGGGGACAGTCCGTCACCGACTCCACCACCCTGACGATCCAGGGCATGAGCTCGGCCCCGTCCTTCCTGGCAGGCCCTATGTTGAGGTCCAGGAAGTCACCTCCGTCAGCCACCTCCTCATGGGCCATCTCCACGATGGGGCGCGGATCCCTGGCCCTCATGGCATCGCCCGTCCTCTTACCCATTATGTTTATGCTCTCTGCTATACAGTGGACATACATATCTCTTTCCTCTTTTCAGCAATCAGCGTACTACTTGCCGCCTAACCCTCAGGCTGCCACTTCTTGAGATAGGGCGGCAGGTGTGCCGCCTCCCTGGGACCTATCTGGATCTTCCAGTCGGGCAGCTCCTCCTCCAGCTCGCCCTTTATGGAGGCGAGATAACCCGGAATGATGAGGCTCCTGTGTTTCACCTTCTCCTCGATGCCGCTCTTCTTGACGAACTGGGCGATGAGATCTGCACTGAACTTGCCCGCCGCCCAGGCAGTGAGCACCGACAGGCCCTCCGTATCCTTTATGAGGAGCCAGGAGGGGACCTTGCTCCCCTCTATCTCGCCTGCAACGATGAAGTATGTGAGGGAGAAGTTACAGGTGATGAGAACAGGAGAGTTCTCGTCCGGCCCGTTTATGGGATAAATGTCCTCCTGGACCACCATCGGCCGCTGCGGATCTGTGAAGATATTGAGCCTTTCGAGAAGCAGCGGAAACAGGGTGTCGCCCTGCAGGTCCGAGAGCACCATGATTCCGGCATATTTGGCCACCAGCACAGAGGCGATCATGGCCTCCATCAAGGGATCATCCGTCATCTCGCAGGGGAAGGTGATGGTGGGAAAGCCAAGGGGCTTGTACTTGTGCTTTATGGCAGCCCTGCGGCAGACGATCTGATCCTCGAAGACCGACTTTGCAGTACGCGCCCCGGTGTCGAGCACGAGATCCTTGAACCCTCCAGACTGGATCTTGTCTGCAAGGTCTGCGGTCTCGCCGATGTTTCCGCCCCTGACGGCCAGGGCACAACCGGCCTCCTTGGCCAGGTCCACCATGGCATCGGCATTGTCTGCCGTGGCCGCATAGATGAGCGGCTTGTGATCGCCACACGCCTCACAGCCCGCCCTGAGCGCATCGATGCTGTCGCTCATGAGGATGATGGCCGCATCCGGGGCCTCGCTCCTCACACGCTCCACCAGGGCCTTGAAGCTGCCGGCATCCCCGGCGCCGTCCTTGACCGCTATCAGATCGGCCCTCAGATCGACACCTACACGGTCCCAGCGCAGGCCGTTGAAACGGCTTATGCGTCCGGCCACCTCATCGTCAGGCATGTCCGTCGATATGAGCACGGCTATGCCTGTTGGATGCTCGAACCTCTTCTCATGGCGGTACAGGCAGGTCTCGCCGCCAAACTCGAACTTGTTGTCCCCGCTTCCCAGGGTGATGGTACGGATGGGAGGCGCACTGGCCTCGCCCACCTTCTCCTTGACCTCGTCGGAGACATAGGGGCAGGCCCCGATATCCTCCTGTCCTGCCGCCACCTTCATGGCGAAGGCGAGACAGGTGGGCACACCGCACTCCCCACAGTTCTTCTTGGGGAGCATCTTCAGGATGTCTATTCCTGTCAGACCCATGATAACTTTCTCCTCTTAGACTGCACTTTCCATGGAGAGCGCCGGATGGCCCTTCTCCTGCAGGAACTTCAGGACCTCGTCCTCGGAAACTCCCACTTCCTCATCGGCTATCAGATCGAGCAGGTTGGGGATACCCTCCTCCTCTGCACGCTTCTCGAGCCTTTCCCTGAGCTCTTCCTTAAGCATCTTGGGCATCCAGACCACGCGCTTGAGGCCACCTTCAGCCTGCATGAACTTCCTGGAACAGATGTAGTGCTTGGAGACACCCAGGAAGCCGGGGGTGACCTGGCCACCTCCCACCATTCCGGCAAGGGTGGTGAACTTCATGCCGCTGGGGGTCATGCCCATGTAGTCGCGATTGACGATCATGATACCGTTACACATGGGCAGCATGGTTGCGATACACTCGAAGCATCCACATGCGGTCATGGGATCCACCATCAGGGAGTAGGCGCTCACACGCTCCACCTTGCCCCTGGAGGCCTTCTTGACGAACTCGTTTATGCCCTCCCACTGGCCCAGCTTGGGGTCTATGCACTTGCCCTTCTCGATGGGCTGGTTCGGACCGGTGGGGTTGATCTCGTAGGAGGCCTTGCCATCGAGCCAGTTGTAGGCACCGCACATGCCAACACGCTCCGGCGTGATCACACATACGTGGCTCGGGGCAAATGACTGGCACAGGGTGCAGGAGTAGAAGACCTCCTCGCTCTCGTCGGTCATGGAGCCGAGGCGCTCGTCCCTTGCGGCATAGACCTGTTTGGCCAGCTCCAGGACCTCCTTGACCTTCTCCTCCTCGGTGTAGATCCGGACCTGAACCTTGTCCAGGATGGCCCCGAAGTCCTGATGCAGCTTTCCGTGGAGTATGCGGCCGATGTGCTCGAACTTGAAGCCCTTCTCGATGGCGCTCTTGCCCACGCGGAGCCACATTATGTTCCTCTGGCCTATGTGCATGATGCCCTGGGCATAGTTTATGAGGTGATGGAACTGACGTTCCAGGATGGGCTCGAAGTCGGACTGCATCTGGCGGCCTGCAACCTCCACCAGGATGGCCAGGGGAAGCTTTGCCCCCTCTTCGACCTCGTCCATCTCCGGGCCTTCCACGATGACCTTTCCGTCCTCGATCTCATCCATCTCCCTGGAGACCAGGACCTCGACACCCAGGGTACGGCCACCGCCGCACTCCAGATAGAGATCATCCTTCCTGACGCGCTCGCCCTCGAAGGCAGGCCCGTAGGAGACCGGGATATCGATCTTGGAGACCGTGACCTTGAGCCCCCTGACCTCGATGGCCTTCTGGACGATCTCGTCGTGGGGGACCTTGCTCACCACGTGCTCGTAGGTACAGATACCGGTGGGCAGCACCTCCGGGATGTCCCAGTCGGAGATGGTGGGGAATCCCCAGTTGATGGCGCCTGCTGCATTGGCGTACCACTCGTCGGAGACCGGCCCGAAGGCGATGACGAAGGCGAAGGTCCTGTCCTTGTTGTAGAGCAGGTTGCCCTTGTAGTCGCCGGGCTCTATTCCGCCGAAGGCCAGGGCCACACGGCAGGCGAAACCGATTGCGAAGACCGCTGATGTGTAGGTGGGGCCAAAGGGCACCAGCCTCGTCGACCAGCCTATCTGGACGTTCCTCTTCCTGAGCTGCTCCGGATAGTAGATCCCGTTGGTCTGGTCATGCAGGAAGACATAGAGGTTCTTCTCCTGGAGCTCCGTTGCTATCTTCTCCGCCTCCTCCGGGTCTTCCGGACAGCCGAGGATCGCAGCAAAGCCAGGGGCCGTTCCATCCACGAACTCGACACCCCTCTTCCTGAAGATGATGTCGTCTGCCGCACCCAGCCAGTAGTTGCCCTCTGCCGGCGGGTCCTCGGTCTTGGTGTAGAACTCCGGCTGCTCCACGTATCTGATGGCCTCGAACATCTCCTCTGCAAAGAAGGTGGCCATTCCGGCATCCAGGGCCGGTGCCAGATAGGGAAGCCATACGTGGTCGCTGACCGGCGGAGGCAACAGCTTTCTGCACTCCTGGAAGATATCCTTCATGTCGCCCAGCTGTTTCACCTGGGCTCCGAGCATGCTGTATATGATGGGCAGATAGTAGGCCGTGTTCGGAAAGCCCACTTCCTGCTCAGGGCCGAACTTCTTGATGGCCTCCTCATACTTCTCTT
This sequence comes from uncultured Desulfobacterales bacterium, assembly GCA_964573615.1. GTDB lineage: Bacteria > Desulfobacterota > Dissulfuribacteria > Dissulfuribacterales > QOAL01 > JALSKY01. Next base: position 9,479 of record CAZNKD010000016.1, read on the forward strand.
CGGCCATGTCCACGATCTTGTGGGCACCCCGAATCGCTGCAGAACAGATTATCTTGGACATATTTCCCCTCTCTTATATCGCCTTGAACTTTTCTCTTCTATTGCTGAAACCATGCCTGTGCCATCAAAGGAGCCCCTCTATGAGGACCTCTGTCATGGCAACGGACTTGGGATGTCTCATGATCATCAGCTCGCCGCCTGCCAGAAGGAGCGTGCTGGCAGTGATGGCCTCCATGAGGACCGCCCTGCGCTCCTGGTCTCCCAGCTCGGCACTGGTGGGCAGCTTGGCCTCCTTGGCCTTCCAGACCTCCCGTCCCAGGTTCACGATGAAGGGGCAGGAGAGCTTGTCGTCCTGCTGGGTGAGCGCTGCCAGGCGGATGCGCTCCATGACCGAATAGGTGTACTCGAGACCGTAGCCCACGGCACCGATGGATGGATCCATGAGTATGTGATCCAGATGGACACCCAGATTCTCCAGCAGGATATTGAGCTGCTTGGCAAGGTTGACGTCTATGGGGGTGGAGGCCACGACAGGATAGCCAAAGGCCATGGCCGTGGCACCGAGCGTCCTGTAATTGGCATCGGTCAGCGGGCCTATACAGACGTTTCTGTTGCCGAGAAGGCCGGAGACCTCACGCAGGGTCTCGGTATCCTTCTCTGCATTTCCGCAGCCCCAGAGGATCAGGGGCACATCCACGGCATCGGCCACCTTCTTGGCCACCTGGGCCGCATCGGCGGACGAGACGTTGGCACCATTGGGATCCGTGCTCACGAGCGACAGACAGACGGCCTTGGCCCCGTACTCATTCACACACTTTTGGGCCCATGCTGCAGGATCTCCAAGGACGTCCGAGAAATACTTGGTCAGCACCTCCGGCCACTCCTCTGGCTCGGAGTCGAGCACCTCGAAGGCGGTCTTGGGGGCATTGCCCATGTCGCCCTCGAAGGTATAGAAGGGCAGGGTGGTCTCACCACCCACCACGATGGCCTTGTCTCCATCTCCGATCTTGACCGGCTGTATCTGGCCGGAACAGGGCTCCTTGAACACGTCTTCCGGGATGGAGCCGAGGCGCTCGGAAAGTGGCGGCTCCTCCTTCGAAAGGGCCGGGGTCTCTATGGAGCCCACACCCTCTCCTGCAGGGGCGGCCATGACAGGGGCCGCCTTGGGCTTGGGGGCCTCCTTTGCCGGGGCCTCTTCGGCCTCCGCCTTTGGCTCTGCCTTGGGCTCGGGCTCTGCTGCCGGCTCTGCCGCCTTCTCCTCAGGCTCCTCGGCAGCAGGCTCTTCCTTCCTTTCGGCCTCGGCAGCAGGCGCCTCCGGCACTTCCATGGCCTCGGCGGAGATCTCCGGAATGAAGATCCCCTCCTTGGCCTCTGCCCGCCTGAGGCCGTCCTTGGCCTTTTCGTTGTCGGGATCGAGCTCGAGGGCCTTCTTGAACTCTGAAGCAGCCGTGTCGAAATCACCCTTCATCAGGGCCACGTTGCCCTTGGCGGTGTAGCGGATGACCCACTTACGCCGCCAGTCTGCCTCATCCAGCTCCTCCGGCTTGGGCGGAAGCAGGCCCTCTGCCTCTGGGGCCGGTGCGGCCTCGGCCTCGGCAGGGGCCGCCTCGGCCAGCTTTGCCTCGGCCTGTGCCAGCCCCTGTCTTGCAGGCTCGTCCTGGGGGGCTATCTCAAGGGCCTTCTTGAAGGCCTCTACTGCACTCTTGTAGTCCTTGGAATGGAGGGCGAGATTCCCCTTTGCCACCAGGTTTACCACTTCCTTGTCCCGTGCCGGCCTTTCAGGCTCTTCGGCCGGTTCGGGGGCCACCTCCTGGACCGGCTGCTCCGGCTCGGCTGCCGGCTCCGGCACTGCGACTGCCGGCTGCTCGGAAACCGCGGCCGCAGGTGCAGCAGGCACTCCGGCACCGAACTGGAGCATGAACTCTGCCTCCAGGAACCTTCTCAGCGCCTCGAACTGGGCATCATCGAGCCCGAGTACCTGCCTGAGGGCCTGAAGGCCCAGGTTCAGGGAGTTGAGCACCTGTTGTTCCCTGGCGCTCAGTGCGCCTGTCTGGAGCTGAACGGGCTGAACCGCGGCTGTCTGGGGCTGCGAGCCCCCCTCTGTAGCAGCCGGCTGGGCTGCGGCAGTCACCGCCTGAGCCCCTTCCAGCCTCTTCTTTGCATCCATGAGCTGCTGGGTGAGTTTCTGAATCTCGGCCTCTTTCTGGCTTGCCATCTTCTTTGCTTCCTCCACCTGCTTTTTGAGACCAGTGATCTCGGAGGCTATCCTTTCCTTCTCCTTGGCCACCAGGTCGCGGGAGGCCTGGGCCTCTGCCCTGGCCTTCTCCAGCTCTGCCTCAAGCTCGGCCCTCGCCTGATTCCTGGCCTTCTCCACCGCCACCTCTATGGCAGCAGAACTGGTGAATACGGGCTCTATGCCCTTGGGTTCAGGCCGCTGGTCGAGGCCTGCACGCTTCACTATCTCCGGCACCGCCTCTTCCCACTCGATGGCCATGACATGGACACCAGCCACACCGGGGATCTCGCGCACCTGGTTGATGATATCCACACAGATGTTGATCCCCTCTTCCCGCTGATCCTTGGCGTCCTGGAGACGGGCGATGACATCATCGGTCACATCCAGGCCCGGGACGAACTTCTTCATGTATCTGGCCATGCCCAGGCTCTTTGGGGGGGTCACACCCGCAAGGATGTAGCACTTCTCATGCACACCCAGGTCCCTGACCATCTCCATGAACTTCCTGAACTTCTCGACATTGTAGATGATCTGGGTCTGGACGAAATCGGCCCCTGCCGCCACCTTCTTCGCCAGGCGCACCGGCCTGAACTCGAAGGGGTCTGCAAAGGGGTTGGCGGCACACCCCAGAAACAGCCTGGGTTCCGCCCTCTTGATCTCCTCTCCGCACTGGAACCTCTTGTCGTCCCTCATCTGCTTGACCATCTGAAGGAGCTGGATGGAGTCCATGTCGAAGACACCCTTGGCCTGGGGATGGTTTCCGAACTTCTGATGGTCTCCTGTGAGACAGAGCAGGTTCTTTATCCCGAGGGCAGAGGCCCCGAGTATGTCTGCCTGCATGCCTATGCGGTTCCTGTCGCGGCAGGTCATCTGCATCACCGGCTCCACACCCTCGGACAGGGCGATGAGACCGGCGGTCAGGCTCGACATGCGGACTATCGCCGTCTGGCAATCGGTGATGTTCACCGCATCCACATAGCCCTTGAGGATTCGGGCCTTCTTCCTGACCACCTCGAAATCCCCGCTCTTGGGCGGGCCGAGCTCTCCGGTCACGGCAAAGGCGCCGGAGCGCAGTACGTTTTCAAGATTGCTTCCAGCTATCACGGCAGCAAGTCCTCCCTGATTCTTTTACGCGGGCCACCATGGCCAGCCGGTGCCCAATCACGCATGGGCATGATCTGCTCGAGCTCCTCCTGCCGCTTCATGGCGGTGAGCTTGTCATAGATCTGCTGCCATATGCAGTCTACATCCGGATTTATCTCACACCTGCCTGCCTGGGATCCGCCGCATGGGCCGTTGGAGAGGCTCTTGGCACACCTGGCTACCGGGCAGAGCCCTCCGGTGAGATGGAGCACACAGGCACCGCAGCCGGCGCACATCTCCTTCCACTCCCCGCTGGAGAGATTGGCCCCATAAAACGTGGTATTGAGGGCAGGCAGCACGTTGATGTCTCCACACCTGTCCGCTATGAAGTTCACCCCTACCCCGCACGCCATGGAGAGCACTGCATCATATTCGGCAGCCCTGTCTCCAAGGGCCTCCAGATACTCGGGATCACACTGGCGGATCAGGGTATCCTCATCGATCTCTATCTCCCCCCCGGCCCTCTTGACACCCAGGCGCAGGGCCGAGGCGAGTATGCTCACCTCCTTGTCGCCGCCTGCAGAGCACACGGCCACACAGCCCCTGCACCCAAGGACAAGGAGCCTCTTCACTCCCTGGATCATTCCCATGATCTCTTTCAGGGGTTTTCTCTCGGCAATTATCATTGGACCACTCCGTTATCCTTTAATCCTGACCGGCAGAGCCTGCCCGCTGCGCCATTATACGTGCCGCTTCCACCACGGGCTCGGTCTCCCCCCGGCCAGCGAAGAACATCTCCACGAGGCCGGGCTCCATGTCCAGTTCCTTCAGGAGCTCCTTGCAGTAACCCACCCTCTTCTCGGCCCTTCGGCTGCCGGAAAGATTGTGGCACTTGTCCTGCTCACACCCGACTACGAAGACGGCATCGGCCCCTTCGGTAAAGGCGTCCAGCAGATGGGGCACCTCGAGACGCCCGGTACATGGAAGCCTTTCTATCTCCACTCCCTCCGGGACCAGCCCCTCCCTCTTCAGGGTATCGAGATCCACGCTGATGGTATAGTTGCAGCAAAATCCCTTTATCCTGCTCATGATACAGCCCCCCTTGCCTCAGGCGAGGGCGCAAGCTCTATGGCCTCTGCCGGACACTCGAGCACGCAGATGCCACACGCCCTGCAAAGCTCCCTGTCGATCTCGGCATAGCCCTCTGCCACTATCTTGGGTGCCGCAAACGGGCAAAGCCTTACACATGTCAGACAGGCGACACACTTGCCCGGATCCACCACTGCGAACTGGCCAAGCTCCTTGAGCCTTGCCGGATCCACTGCCCCTCGCTTGTCCGCCTCCTGACGCAGGGCCTTTATGATGTCGGCACACCGAACATTCTGCGGACAGACAGGGATGCAGCTCTGGCACTGGGAACAGGCCCATATCACGTCTCCCTGGATGAGGGCCTCTTCCATGCCGAGGCTGACCATGTGCACGATCTTTCTGGGGTCGAACTCTTCGACCGTCTTCTCCACAGGGCACACCCCGCTGCACGAGCCACAGCCGTAGCACAGGGCGGCTGTCTCACATCCCGGATAGGGGGTGATGGCCTGGATGAAGCCGGTATCCAACTTTGAAACCTGAAGTGTCATGACTCTTTCCCGATCCTGGTATCCCTATCAGGAGACAGCGGCATACCTGCCGCCCTCTTCCCTGACCTTGCCCCGCTTCACCATGGTGGCAAGAAGTTTCTCCAGCTCTGATTCCTCTGCCCCGCAGGCCTTGGCAAGCTCGCTGGCGGTCATGGACTCCTCGTCCAGGAGCATGGCCACCTCAGCGGCTATCCTCTCGGACCGGAGGGCCGGAAGTATCTTCGCAGACACGCCCTTTTCTATGGCCTTCTGGGAGTAGTCATTCTCCTTGGCCAGACGCTTTGCAAGATTCCCCAGGGCCGTCCTGGGCTTCCTGGCCCCTGCCGCCTTCACCGCGGCCTTGAGCCTGCGGCGCATGGTCTTGGCATCCACCTCGCCATCGGCAGAGCCCAATGGGCCGGTCTGCCGTATCCTGGCCACATAACCGGTTATGAGCTCCACGAATCTCGGCGCCTCGGCCGCAGAGGCCCACTCCAGGGCCAGACGATCCGGATTCACACCACAATCTGCCAGAAACTGCCTGCAGGTCTCTGCCACTATCATTGCCTCGTAATTACCAGACTGGTAATGACACTCACCCAGGTGTCACCCGCCGGTAAATACGCCATCTGCCCCGCACCGGAAGGCCTCCAGCACGAATCTGGCATCTATCCTGCCGGTGCACATGACACGGACCACCCGCACATTGGGTGGATACTGGTATCTCGACACACCTGCCGAGTCCGCTGCCGCATAGCAGCACCAGTGGCAGAAAAAGCCTAATATCCTTGGATCAAAACCCTCTTGGGGCATCTCCTTCTCCTTGACATTGGTTTCCTGACTCATGACCCCTGACCTCCTTCACATCCATCCGGCGAAAAGGCATGGATCTGGGCCATGATTGCCTCGTCTGTAAATCCACCCATGCTGATGGCCAGGGTGGGACAGTGAGAGGCACAGATGCCGCAGCCCTTGCATGAGGCGGTGATGGTCTCTGCCTTCTTCCTCTTGCCCTCCTTGACGAGCCGAATGGCATTGAAGGGGCAGAGGCTCTCGCAGATGCCACAGCCTATACAGGCATCCTTGTTCACCCTCGAGACTATCGGGGCCACGGCCACACGCCCCTTGGCAAGGGGGATGGCCGCCTTGGCAGCGGCAGCCTTGGCCTGGGCCACGGACTCCTCGAGGCTCTTGGGCCCGTGGGCAAGCCCGCACAGATAGACTCCATCCACCGCGAGCTCCACAGGGCGGAGCTTGGCATGGGCCTCCAGGAAGAAGCCCTCTGAGGTGAGAGGGGCCTTCAGGAGCCTCGAGATCTCCTCGTTCTCGCCAGGGGCGATTCCTGCAGACAGGATCACCAGGTTTGCAGGGATCTCGAGATCCTCTCCAAGCAACCTGTCGAACACCCTGACCTTTATGCCGCGGCCCGCCTTGAGCACCTCTGGCTTTCTGTCCGGGGTGTAGCGCAGGAACTTGATCCCCTTGGCCCTGGCCTCCCGGTAGAGGTCCTCATAGAAGCCATAGGTCCGCATGTCCCTATAGAGGATGTAGATATTTGCTTCAGGCTTGAGCTCCTTGAGCTTGAGGGCGTTCTTCACCGCCTGGGTGCAGCAGAGCCTGCTGCAGTGGGTCATGTCGTCCCCCCTGGAGCCCACACACTGGATCATCACTATGCTCTTGGCGTTCTTCAAAAAGCCCTTGCCCCTGGCAAGCTTCTGCTCGAGCTCCAGCTGGGTCATCACCCTGTTGCTGTCACCGTAGCAGTAGCCCTTTGGCCTGTACTCCTTGCCGCCTGTGGCCAGGACGATGACGCCGTGATTTATCACCTCGGTCTTCCTGCCCACGGCCACGGTGCTGGTGAAGTTGCCCACATAGCCGGAGACCGACTGGAGAGTGGCACCGGTGAGCACCTTGATCTTCCTGTTCTTCTTCACCTTGGCCACCATCTCCTTGAGCACGGAGGCGGCATTCTCGCCATCCAGGGTCCATGTGAGCTTTTTGAGGTTCCCGCCAAGCTCCTTGCCCTTCTCCACGATCACGACCTTGTAGCCCTGATCCGCTATGGAGAGGGCCGCTGTCATACCGGCGGCCCCGCCGCCCAGGACGAGGGCTGTCGGGGTTACGGGGACCGTGGGCTGCTCCAGGGGCTCGAGAAGCCTTGCCTTGGCTGCGGCCATGCGCACCAGGTCCTTGGCCTTCTCCGTGGCCTCCTCAGGTTCCTGGGCATGGACCCATGCACATTGATCCCTGATGTTGGCCATCTCCACCAGGGCCGGATTGAGCCCCACACTCCTCAGGGTCTCCTGGAACAGGGGCTCATGGGTCCTGGGCGAGCATGCGGCGATGACCACACGATTGAGGTTGTTGTCCTTTATCTTCTGGGCGATGGCCTTGAGGGCATCCTGTGAACAGGAGTAGAGCGGATCGTCGTAGAGCACCACGCCAGGAAGGGTCGCCGCATAATCCCTCACCGCCTTGACGTCCACCACACCGGCGATGTTCACGCCGCAGTGACAGACGAAGATTCCGATCCTGGGCTCCTGCTCCATGAGCTCGGCCCGCTCCTCCGGATAGGTGACGGTCACCGTCTCCTTGTTCCTGGCCTCTGCCAGGAGCTCGGAGGCGATGGCAGCGACACCCGAGGCCTGGGTAACGCTCTCCGGGATGTCCTTTGGCCCCTGGAAGGCACCCGCCACCAGGACACCATCCCTGGTGGTCGCAAGGGGGGCCTTGGTGCTGGTGCGGCAGAAGTTGTAGCGGTTGAGCTCTATGTCGGTGATCTCGGCGATCTTCTCTGCATCCTCTGGGGAATCGAGGCCCACGGACAGCACGACCATGTCGAAGATGTCGGAGTGGTGCTCACCATCATCCGTGACCCAGGTGAGGGCCAGGCGGCCATCGACCTGATCCACCCGGGGCACCCGGGCCCTGATCACGTTGATACCGTACTTCTCCTGGGCCCGCTTCCTGGCATCGTCGAAGCCCTTGCCCTGGGTGCGTACATCCATGAAGAAGATGGAGATGTCGAGATCGGGCTCGTGCTCCTTGGCCACAGAGGCCTCTTTTATGGCGTACATGCAGCAGACCGAAGAGCAGTAGCCGTTTCCGCATGTCTCATCCCTGGAGCCGATACACTGGAGGAAGGCGATCTTCTGCGGGGCCTTGTTGTCGGAAGGCCGTACGATATGGCCCTCCGTGGGCCCGGAGGCGCAGGTCAGGCGCTCGAACTCGTATGCAGTGACCACGTCCGGATACCGGCCGTATCCGAACTTCTCCAGCACCTCCATGTCCACGCGCCCGAAACCGGGTGCAAGGACCACTGCGCCCACCTGCAGCTCCAGCTCCTTGGGCTTCTGGGAAAAATCTATGGCCCCTGCCGTACACGTCTGCGCGCAGAGGTTACAGGTCTCATAGTTGATGCGCAGACAGGCCTTGGCATCGATATAGTAGCTGGAGGGGATGGCCTGGGCATAGTCGATATGGGGCGCCCTGGTCACCTCCAGCCGCTCGTTGTAGGTGTCCACTATGGGCCGCGGACAGTACATGGTGCACATGCCGCATGCCGTGCACAGATCCTCGTTGATATATCTCGGCTCCTGATGGACCTTGGCAGTGAATGCCCCCGGTTTGCCCTCCAGGGCCTCGAGTCTGGCGTTGGTGATGATTTCTATGTTTGGAGACCGACCGGCCTCTACCAGCTTTGGCGCCAGAATTCACAACGAGCAGTCATTGGTGGGGAATGTCTTGTCGAGCTGGGCCATCACCCCGCCGATGGAGGCCTTCTTCTCCACCAGATAGACGTAGTAGCCGAGCTCGGACAGATCCAGGGCGGTCTGCACGCCTGCAACACCCCCACCGAGGACCATTATTGCTCCTGATTTACTCATCCTCTTTGACTCCGAATCGAATTAAAACCCTTATTGAATCCTAAAAAACCCTTGTATCCCTTGGCTGGATCCTTTAGTGGCCTCCGCCAGGGGCACAACCCATGCCCGGGATACCAGAGGCCCCGAGCTCGCGCCTCATGGCCATGTCGAAGAGCACGCGCTCCTTCTTCTTGTCCAGCCCCAGGGCCTGACGCTTGCCGTTGATCTTGTCGATGAGCTTGTTGGCGAACTCGTTGGCCGACACGGCCATGTCCCAGGTGGCCCCGTAGATGTCCATCATCCCGTTGAAACAGAAGTCGGTCACCTCCTTGCACCCTGTGGTGGGGAAGCTTGGGCCAAAGATGACATACGCCCCGGAGGAGACGAAGTACTGGCCGATGGAGACCGCCTTTTCGCTCATCCACTGAGGGGCACATCCGGCAGCCGGAAGCTCGCTGATATCGTTTCCGAGGCCGCCTGTATGGACCATCTCGGTCAGGGCGATGAGTATGCGGCTGTTGTCCACACAGGAACCCATGTGGAGCACTGGCGGACAACCCACGGCCTCGAGGACCTCCTTGAGTCCGTCGCCTGCCATCTCCATGGCCTCCGGTGAGAGCAGCCCGGCCCTGCCCATGCCTGTGGCCGCACATCCTGTGACCACCACCAGGACATCGTTGGCGATGAGCTCCTTGGCCAGCTCGATGTGGACCTCATCCATGACCTTGAAGTTGTCACAGCCCACGATGGCGGCCACACCCCTGATACGGCCATTGGCGATGTTGTCGTTCAGGGGCTTGTAGGAGGCACGGAACCGGCCGCCCAGGATATAGTTGATGGTCTCGTGGCTGAAGCCCGCCACCACGTCCATCTCGTAGGCGGGGATATAGGACTTGCCCCGCTCGGGGAACTTGGCGATGGCGCGCCTGATGATCTCCTTGGCCACGTCCACTGCCTTGTGCTCGTCGAAGGGGATGTGCTCAGCCCCGCGGATCATGGCCTTTTCAGAGGTGGTAAAGAGCTGGGTGTGATACTTGTCCGCAACAGGGGATACACCCTGCATGATGCACTGGACATCCACCACCATGGCCTCCACGGCCCCTGTGGCCAGGACCACCTCCTGCTGCACGAAGCTTCCTGCTATGGGCAGGCCGCGCCTCATCAGGATCTCGTTTCCAGTACAGCAGACACCGGCCAGGTTCACGCCCTTGGCACCCACCTTGCGGCACTCGGCAACGATCTCCGGATCGTTTGCCACCATGGCCAGGGCCTCGGCCAGGACCGGCTCGTGGCCGTGGACGGTCACATTGACCTCGTCCTTCTTGAGCACACCGATATCGACCTTGGTGCGTATGGGTACCGGGGTGCCAAACATGATGTCCGACAGCTCGGTGGCAATCATGGATGCCCCCCATCCATCTGCCAGGGCGCACCTGGCAGCCGCGGCCAGGATGTTCTTGTGATCCTGGTCCACACCCATGTGGGTACGGTGCATGAGCTCGACCACCTCACGATCCACGCCCCTGGGGGCCACCCCCAGCTTCTGCCAGATCTCCTGCCTGGGCTGCGGGGCCCGTTTCAGGAAGAGCAGGGAGCCCTCCTGCTTGCCGAACTCGGCCACCAGGGTCTCACCGACCTCTATGGCAAGATCAGTCTTGGACTTTTCGGCTGGATCGATGCCCAGGCGCTGGGCAGTCTGACGCAACTTGACCTCGTCCTTGATCTCGTAGGGGGTCTCTCCCCTGGCAGTCTCAAGGAAGGCCATGGCCACGCCTCGTCCATGATCCATGTGGGCGGCCGCGCCTCCGGCAACGATCCTGGCAAAGTTTCTGGCAGCTACCGTTGCCGCATCTGCACCGCAGACCCCGATCATCGAGTCGACACCCTCTATGATCTGGCACGGCCCCATGTTGCAGTTCCGGCAACATGTGCCACCCTTGCCGAACAGGCAGGGCTCGACCCCTCTGGTCTCCACCCTGTGGGCCGCGGTGATCACGCCCTCGGCGCAGGAGCTGCACAGCACCTCCCTGTTGCTGGCGCACTGGATGGTTGGACATCCACCATTCGTCTTTTCAAATCTCTTGCTGGTATCCATAGACAGAAAATCTCCTAACTGATCTTTGGTTCCTCTTCCTGTGGACCGGCCCAGGGCCTAGCTGCAGGCATCGGCCAGGGGCAATCCCGGCCGGAGGCCCTGCCTTTGCAGCACGATCAAGCCAGACCGGCTATCTGCTTGGCCGCCTGGACGGTGTTCTTCATGAGCATGGTGATAGTCATGGGTCCCACCCCGCCAGGGACCGGTGTTATGGCCGCCGCCTTCTCCTTTATGGCATCGAAGTCCACGTCTCCGCACAGTATGGCCTTGCCCTCCGGGGTCTTGCCTATGCGGTTGACCCCTACGTCTATTACTACCACACCCTCCTTCACCATGTCAGCAGTGATGACCTTGGGCCTGCCTGCAGCCACGATGAGTATGTCGGCCCGCTTGGTATGGAAGGCCATGTCCTTGGTCCGGGTATGGCAGATGGTCACGGTGGCATTTCCACCCTCACGCTTCTGGAGCATCAGGTTCGCAATGGGCTTTCCAACGATGTTGGAGCGGCCCACGACCACCACCTCTGCCCCGCTGGTCTCGACCCCGGTCCTTATGAGCATCTCCAGTATGCCGTGAGGGGTGCAGGGCAGGAAGCACTGCTCACCGATCACCATCTTTCCCACGTTTACGGGGTGAAAGCCATCCACATCCTTGTCCGGCGAGATGGCGTAGATGACCTTGCCCTCGTCGATGTGCTTGGGCAGGGGCAGCTGTACCAGGATGCCGTGGATATCCGGATCCTGATTGTACTTCTCTATGAGGGCCAGCAGCTGGTCCTCGGTGATATCTTCAGGCTGGTTGTCCTGAATGGAGTGGAAGCCCAGGTCATGGGCCGTGCGCTGCTTGGCGGTAACATAGGAGACCGAAGCGGGGTTTTCGCCCACCAGGATGGTTACCAGCCCTGGGGTGAGGCCATGCTTCTCCTTGAGCTCGGCCACCTCCTGCTTCAGCTCCTCGCGAATCTGCTTGGCAATCTCGGTGCCGCTGATGATCTTTGCTGACATAACTCCTCCCGAAAAAAAATGTGCTTAGGGCAGCCATCCCCCTAGGAGATCGTGCTGGCGCCAGGGTGGCCGTACACACATGCACGGGCCATCTCCGCCAACGCCAAACCTGCCTGCCGCCTCTATGCCTTTAAAAACACCTACAAAAAAACACTGAACTCGGATTCACCTTTCAACAGCCGCCCTTATTAAGCAAGGAGTGGGCCAGGAGAGACAGAGGGGAGATGCGATAGCGAACAACTGCTTGAAATCAAAGAGAAAACCGAAACCGAGACCAGACAGGAGCGTAACACACGAACAAGAAATTTCACACGAAAGGCAATGCGGGGCGATTCTCCCCAGCACTGGAGAGAATCGCCCCTGTCTGGATCTTTTTTATGAGTTAGAACAAGCCCTTGACCTTTCCTGTCTCCACATCCACATCGATCCTCCTGTAGGCCGGATCGGAACCAGTTCCGGGCATGAGGCTTATCTGGCCGGCCACCGGAACCACGAAGCCTGCCCCCTTGTAGGTGAGGATGTCGCGAACGAACAGCCGCCAGCCCTTGGGGACACCCTTCAGGTTGGGATTGTCCGAAAGTGACAGGTGCGTCTTGACCATACAGGTGCCCAGCTTGGACAGCTCCGGATCCTTCTCGATCTTCTCGGCCTTGGCCAGGGCCTCTGGGGAGTAGTCCACCCCGTCTCCACCATAGACCTCCTTGGTGATGAGCTCGATCCTCTTTCTGAGCGGGGTATCCAGGTCATAGAGGAACTTGAAGTCGTTCTCCTCGTTACAGGCGTCGATGACGGCATCTGCAAACTCCAGGGCACCTTCGCCACCCTTGAGCCAGTGCTCGGACACGGCCACCCTGGCCCCAGCCTGCTCGCAGAGCCTGCGAACGGCGTTGATCTCATCCTTGGTATCGGTATAGAAGGCATTGATACAGACCACGGGATTGATCCCTGCCTTCTTGACCGTCTCTATGTGGTGCAGGAGATTTGCAGTACCTGCCTCTACCCAGTCCACATGCTCCTCGGCATACTCGGGCGGCATGGGACGGCCCGGACGCGGGATGGGGGCGCCGCCATGGCACTTGAGGGCACGGATGGTGGCCACCACCACTGCGCAGTTGGGCTTGAGCCCGCTGAAGCGGCACTTCAGGTTCCAGAACTTCTCGAAACCGATGTCCGCCCCGAAACCGGACTCGGTCACCAGGTAGTCGCCCAGCTTGAGGCCGACTTTGTCGGCTATGACAGAGCTCTGGCCTATGGCTATGTTGGCAAATGGGCCGGCATGAATGAGGCAGGGCTGGCCCTCTACGGTCTGCATGAGGTTGGGATTCACCGCCTCCACCATCCAGGCGGTCATGGCGCCTGCCACCTCGAGATCCTCGGTGGTTATGGGCTTTCCGGTCTTGTCGTAGGCCACCACGATCTTGCCGATCCTCTCACGCAGATCCTTGAGATCGTTGGCAATGGCCAGGATGGCCATGATCTCCGAGGACACGGCGATATTGAATCCGCTCTGCATGGTGAAGCCGTCCATGCGGCCGCCGATGCCGATCGTGATGTTCCTCAGGGCCTGGGCACAGAAATCGATGATCCAGCGGAACTCCACGCTCTTTGGATGGACATCGAGCCTCTTGAGCCCGCGCTGTGCAAGCTGTTCATCGGTGTAGTTGCTCTCGTGCTGCATCCTGGCGGTAAGCGCCACCATGCCCAGGTTGTGGGCGTTCATGATGGCGTTGATGTCTCCCGTGAGGCCCAGGGAGAACTTGTCCAGCGGGATGAGCTGGGCAAGACCTCCGCCGGCTGCGCTGCCCTTGATGTTGAATGTGGGGCCACCGGAGGGCTGGCGCAGGGCGCCTACCACATTGACACCCCGCTTGCCCAGGCCTTCCATGAGGCCCACGGCACAGGTGCTCTTTCCCTCGCCAAGGGGTGTGGGGGTGATGGCAGTAACATCTATGTATTTGCCGTCAGGCCGGTCCTTGAGCCGCTCCAGGGTCTTGGCATAGTCTATCTTGGCAACGTAGTGGCCATAGGGGAGCAGCTCCTCCTTCTCGAGTCCAAGCTCGTCGCCGAGCTGGTACACGGTCTTCATGTTCTCGGCCGCGGCCTCTGCTATCTCCCAGTCCTTCATCTTGGTTGGATCGAGTTTCATCTCTTCTTCCTCCTGAATCTTCATGGCTGATTTTTTCTCTGGACGCCGGGCGCAGCCTGATTACCTTTAATAAGGTGCCAACCAGACAGATCTGGCCCGACCCTAACTCAAGACCTTTGAGGGTCAAAAAATGGGGCTGTTTTGGTGAAAGGTGAACCCTGATTCAAAAATTCGTAACAAGAAGGTGAGCATCTTGTCAAACCCTTTTTGTCCGGAAAGGCCGAGACATGATCATTGAGATAGACCCGAAAAGGCCCAAGCCCAAGCAGATAGGACAGGTGGTAGAGGCCCTGAGGCGGGGAGAGGTCATAATCTACCCCACAGACACCTGCTACGGCTTTGGCGCCGATATCTTCAACAAGAGGGCCATAGAGAAGGTGTACCAGATCAAGGGGATCGGAAAGAGCCAGCCCTTCAGCTTCGTCTGTTCCGACCTTTCGGACATCAGCCGGTACGCCAGGGTGACAGACATGGCCTACCGCATACTCAAACGCTATCTGCCCGGCCCCTATACCTTCGTCCTCGAGGGTTCCAGGCAGGTGCCCAAGATGATGCTCACCAAGCGCAAGACTGCAGGCATCAGGATCCCCGATCATCCCGTCTGCCTGGAGATAGTCAGGGAGCTTGGAAATCCCATAATCAGCACCACTGTAAGCAGGGGAGACGAGGTGCTGTCCGACCCGAGGCAGATGGCGAAGATCTTCGGAAAACAGGTGGCCGTGATCGTGGACTCGGGCATCATCCTGCCAGAGCCGTCGAGCGTCATATCCTTGATAGACGACGAGCCGGTCATACTCAGGCGGGGCAAGGGTGAATGCGGGGACTTCGAGTGATTTGGCCATGACTGCGGCTTTTTCCGGCACGCCTTGACTTATTCCTGTTTTTTCCCCATAATTTTCTTTGGACTAAAAAAATTTAACCTGAAAATTCCGATATCTTCTGAAGACAGGGCCCAAGAGAGCTTTACGGGCAAGGTGCTATTCATCTCTTCTGCCGGCACCGCCATGTACTGAAACCGCAAATGGAGTAGGGATACGAACACAGCCGGCAGACAAAGGGTATTCAAGGGGGAGGGCGTGGTCAGATCACTGTTGCCTTATCTCGGCAAAGAGGGCCAGGGGATCTTCCTGGAGCTTGAGCCGGCGTCTGACAACCGGCAGATGCTGGAGCGTATGCCCTTTCCGTTCAAGATAGTTCCAACTGCAGATCCTCTCCTGCGTATCGCAGAAGCACGGCTCGTTACGGCTGAAGGCGCCCTTATAGAACCCCTCTGGATCATCCTCTCGAGAGACGACTACAGGCTCCCTTCCCCCTTTGATCAAGTGGTCACGAACACCCTGATCGACGAGATCTGGGAGCGCTCGTTCATACAAATGGCGGTCCAGGCAGACAGGGACCCTGGTGTGGCCCTTCTTCCCAAGACACCGGCCCTTTCCGCCTCCGGCAACTATGAACCACTCTTCTACTGCAGAAGGAAAGGGGCCTTCTTCTCCCCGCCCTGCCCGGAGTGCGGAGAGACCCTGGAGCTTTGCACCGACGACACACTCCTGGCTCGACACGGGCTTCCCCCCTATACCGCCAGTCTGAAGCGCTTCCTTTTCTGCCCCAAATGCGCCTCCCAGGGCGCGGAACCGGGCCAGTCCCTAAGATTCTACTGCAAGGACGAGGCCTTTGCCGCCGGCTTTTCAGGTGGAGACAGCGGCCAGACGGCCATCAAGGTTGCCGGGGCACAGGAGTTGATACTGGCCTGGGCCGCCCTGGTGGAGAAGAAGTCGTTTTCATCCGGCCTTCCCTGCATAGAGTGCAAGCACAACGTGGTATGCTTCGGCCCGGATCAGGAGGCAACCGGCCTGATCACCTTCATATCATTCTATCCATTCAGGGCCATCTTCGTCAGAAGGCCCAGGCTCAGTGCCCGGGACTGGCTGACCTCGCTTCCGAGACAGGATCGGGGTTACCTCTTTGGCCCCGGACACGAGCGGTTTGCAATCGAGCTGTGCTATCTCAAGGCCGCATTCCTGGCCGAGTGGCTAAGGGGCTTTCTGGCAGCCAGGCTTTCATCCATCAGGCCGGAGCCCTTGAAGGTCCTGGACAGGACATGGATATACCAGGCAGATCCGGCAGGCCTCCTGCCTGCCAGGTGGGCCTTTTTCCCGGCATATATCGGTCTGAGTGACGATCTTGAGTCGCTCTTCGAGGAACCCGCCCCCCAAAATCACCTGCTCTATCTTGCAGGCACCGTATGGCTCCAGACCTTTTGTGCCCCTGAGGCTCAAAGGCTGAAGGAGTTCAGTGGCGCCATGAAGGAGGTGGTGGCCCGCCTGGAGGAAAGGGGTGGGCAGGGCCTGCCAGAGGAGCGGGAGCTCGTCTCCGAGCTCTTAGAGACAGCCCCCCACATATTCGGCATGGAGGCGGCATTCTCCCCGCTCCTTGAACCACCGGGCCCAAACGACAAGATGTCCGGACTTCCAAAGGAGATGGAGGGGATCTGGAAGGAGATCCTTGGCCTTGGCCTTTCACTCGTCTCTGCCGGGATCTCCGGCAGGGAGGCCCTCTCTTCCCCGGACGAAGAGGGTGAAGCGGGTCTTTCTGGGCCGTGGAGCCAATGGATGGAAAGGGTGGACAGGCTGACAGAGCGACTCAAAAAGGCCCTTTTCAGGGTAGAGGCGGAAGGGGCCGCCGCACCGGTGGAAGGGGAAAAGGCGGAAGAGGAGGGCACAACAGGGGTGGAGCTGAGCCCTGAAGACAAGGCCCTTTCCGAGATACTCCTTGGCTACCTGAAAGAGATGAGGCAGCAGGCCCAGCCTTCAGGACATGCACCGGAAGTACCACCTCAGCCCCCGCCCACATCCCCACCGCCCCCGACGGAAGGGAAGGTGGCGGCTCAAGGGCTGGACGAAGAATCTACCCTGCCATTCGGGATCGGGGCCGATGAAGGAGCGGGCCCCCTGCTGGCAGGCGGAGATACAGGCAGCGAAGAGGAGGAAGAGACCCTGATAGTCTCTGCCGATCTGGCATCTGCCAAACCCGGCCAGAGCATCCCTGGCCAGGACATAAGTGGCCCGAACATGGCTGGCCCTGGCACTGGCCAGGAAATGGAAGAAGATGTCCCCGAGACCGTGATACTCGGGCCGGGATCGGGCCAGATAGACCTCACATCCGGCCTTGCCCCTGAATCCCCTGGAAAGGGGGCCAAAGATCAATCCAAGGATCGACTCAAAGATCGAATAGGGCAGGACCTTGGAAAGACCTCTGCCGAAACCCTTTCGGAGACGGCCCCGACCGGGTCTCAGGAGGCCTTTGGCATGCCGGGACCAGACAAGGTTTCCGGGCCACCGCCGGACGAGGGGAAGGGGCCGGATGACAAGGGGGCTCAAGGCCGGGACCAGAAGAGAGAGGATGAGGATGAATTTTTGGCCGAGACCGTGATATTGACACCGCAAGACCTCAAGCCACCCGAAGACGGGTAGGCATCGCAAGCAGGGAGCTGTGACAGTATCTGCCACAGTATCTGAGAGGGTTGGGAGACGGGCTCGGAACCGACTCAAGGCAGGCCATGGAGAGAGAAGAGGATAGGAAAGGAGTGATGGAGGTGGCCAGAGAGGAAGACCTGGATCTCCTTCTAAAGGAGCTGAGGACCCTCTATCAGGCCAACCCTTCCAAGGCCGGCACCCTGGTGGGGCTCTACCTCAAGGAGCGCCTCTCCGATCTGGCCCCGGAGGAGAGGGCCAAGATCATAGAGGCCCTGCTCCGGAAGATGGGGATCGATCTGTCTCCTCCAGCCAGGGAGGAAGGGGCCGGCGCTACAGGTGGCCCAGCCGGCAGCCCGGGGCCCGAGCGCGAACTCCTTGCGGAGATCCTGGCCCAGATCACAGGTGGGGCTGCCGATGCCGAAGGAGTGTCGAGCCAGGAGCTGGCCTCCAAGATAAAAGAGGCCCTTGCCACCCTGATCGCCAACATCAATGAGATAATGGCAGTGATCAACTCCACCCTGGCGGGCTCCCAGGGAGAGCTTGCCACCATCCGGCACATAATAGGCCAGAATATCCAGGGCGAGGGCATAGGGCTTGAGAGCTATCTCGGAAGGATAAAGGAGGCCTTTCTCATCGCCCACCAGGCAATGGTTGAGGCATCGAGGCGAGAGGCCGAAAAGATTCTGGAGGGGCTCGACCCGGAAGGCCTGGAGAAACAGAGCGAGGGCGGGCTCATGTTTGGCCCCTTGAAGAAGGCCGAGCTATTCGATGCCTACAAGGATCAGTATCAGCAGGTGAAGCAATGGCTGGAGCGGGGAGGATACCAGCAAGAGCTGCTTCAGGAGTTTGAAAGAAGGTGCGAACGGCTCTTCGGCCAGCGTTGAGGCCGAAGCCCGAGACTTCTATTGGCATAGGGGGCAGGCCGCCCCTTTTAAAAAAACCGTTTTCCCAAGGAGGGTGACGTGCATCCAAGAACCAAGATCCATAACCACTTTTCCATATCCGCCATAAATCTCCTGCTCTTTTCTCTCATCCTGCTGCTGTCAGGCTGCGGCTCCAAACAGGGGGCCCAGCCCCAATTCTGGCCCTTCCAGCCAAAGGCGGTGAAGGTCCACGTACAGGCAGATCCCAAGCTCAATCTCTTCTATGACTCGCCACACACCCTCGTGCTCTGTCTGTATCAGCTCACGGACCCCAACGGGCTCAATATCCTGAGCCAGAGCGAGGAGGGCATCAGTCAGCTTCTGGCCTGCAACCGTTTCGACTCCTCTGTGGCATCATTCAGGCGGCTCGTTGTGCAGCCTGCCCAGGAGGAGCTCTTCGAGCTGGACAGGGCCGAGGGGGCCAGATATGTGGCACTGGTGGCCGGATATTATGAACTCAACAAGGACAAGGTGCTCAAGCTCTACAAGATCCCGGTGGTCATGAAGAGAAAGAGCATGCTCTCCCTTTCCAAGGAGCCAGTGCCAGGGGAACTCGATATAGAGCTCTATCTCGGCCCTTACGGCATGAGGGATCTCAAAGAAACCAAGGAGGGGGAATAGATCGTGGACCCGAAAAGGCCACTCTACTGGCACCAGGGGCTCTTTCTGCAGCCCCAGCACTTCCAGCTCCTCGACCAGTTCCACCTCTGGAATCTCGAGGCACTGCGCCAGAGCGCCATCCCATACTTCTGGGGAGTGCGCCAGCTGAATGTGGAAAAGGCCGCAATATCCAACAGGACATTCAACCTGCAGGAGGCCCAGATCCTGTTTCCTGACGGGACATTCGTCTCCCTTCCAGGAAATGCCCTACTGAATGCCCGCTCCTTCGAGGACGACTGGATCGATGGCGGAAGGCCCTTCACCGTCTATCTCGCCTTAAGGAAGCTCTCCCAGGAGGGGAGCAATGTGACCATCATGGAGGAGCTGAGCGACATATCGGAGGTATCCACCCGTTTCGTTGCAGCAGAACAGCCCGAAGAGGCCAGAGACCTGTATGGTGACGGCCCCGACGGGCAGGTCCGCCCGATGTACTATGCCCTGCGCATATTCTGGGAGAGCGAAAAGGACCGCCTGGGTGACTACGTCTATCTGCCGGTGGCACAGCTGGTACGTTCCGGGGACGAGATCATATTGTCCCCGGACTTCATACCCCCCTGCCTCACCATCTCCAGCCACGAGGTGCTGGCCTCCGCAGCCAGGGAGGTGAGGGACCTGGTGGCTGCCCGGGGCTTTCAGCTCGGTGAGTACAAGGTACAGCGGGGCATCCACTCCGCCGAGTTCGGCACGCGGGACATGGTCTATCTCCTGGCCCTTCAGAGCCTCAACCGCTACACCCCGCTGCTCTACCACTATGTCGAGGCCGGCAAGGTCCATCCCTGGCAGATGTACGGCACACTGAGGCAGCTCATCGGGGAGCTGTCCTCCTTTTCGGAACAGTGTGATGTCCTGGCCTCCAACGAGGAGTACGGGGCGGTGCTGCCATCCTACGACCACTGGAATCTCCATGAATGCTTCTCATCCGCCCTCAGGGTCATCGCCCGCCTGGTAGAGGAGATCACGGCAGGACCGGAATATGTGATCAAACTGGAGTTTGACGGGACCTACTACTCCACGGAACTGAAGCCATCCATGTTCGATCCGTCAAACCGCTACTATCTGGCCATCAAGACGGCACATGATCCGGAAGAGGTGCTGCAGTCCCTTACCAGCACGGCCAAACTCAGCTCAAGGGAGTATCTGCCCATACTCATAGCCAGGGCACTTCCAGGGCTGCCGCTGGAGTACCAGAGTGTGCCGCCGCAGGAGCTGCCAAGGCGTGCAAACACCCTCTACTTTCTCATAGACAGCAGGAACGACCAGTGGGCTGCAGTGGAACAGGGCACCAATATCGCCCTCTATTGGGATTCGGCCCCTGAAGACCTGGAGGCTGAACTCATGGTGGTTGGAGGCAAGTGATGAGACTGAGCGATTGCTTCATGGAGACCATAACCTATGTCCTGTATGTACTGGACAGTGTCTCACGGCAACCCGACCAGGAGGGTCAGCCCTCTTATGAAGAGGTCGAGGCCAGGGTGCTGCAGCTCCTGGACAAGAGCCAGGAGTGCCTGGCAAAGGGGGTCGGCTCACAAGAGGACTACGACCTTGCAAGGTTCGCCGTATGTGCCTGGATAGACGAGGCGATACTGAACTCATCCTGGCAGCACAAGCAGAGATGGCAAGCGGCCCAGCTTCAGCGCCGCTTTTACAATACCACCAACGCAGGGGAGGAGTTCTTTGACAAGCTGAACAGCCTTGGCCCGCACCAGAGGGATGTAAGAGAGGTCTATTATCTCTGCCTGAGCCTGGGTTTCATGGGGCGGTTCTGCCGCAAGGAGGATCAATATCTACTGGAACAGCTCAAGGTGTCCAACCTGAAGCTCCTGACAGGGGCATCTGCAGCCGGCCCTGTCCTGGCGGGACAGGAGCTTTTTCCTGCTGCATATCCCGACGAGGTACAGCCCCAGGCATCGCGGCCTGCAGCCAGGAGGCTGAATCCCTTTGTAATCGGGGCGGCAGCGGCCCCTGTGGTCCTCTTTGGCGTGCTGTTCCTGATATACAAGTTTATCCTGAGCGGGGTTGGAAGCGATATATTGAACCTGGTCTACTGAGCCTTTTGAGCAGGAGACGGAAGGGCGGCCCTGGAGGGCCGATCATGGCCTGGTTCTCGATCTGGAGGAAGCCGGGCCATAAAAAGAGGATAGGGCAGACATATGGCATCCAGCATATTCAAAATAGCCATAATCTTTCTGGCAGTGGCACTGCTGGCCTTGTTGGTGTTCGGCTTCGTGCTCTGGATGGACTGGCCCTGGTGGACGGGCCTGTTCATAATCATCGGCCTTGCCGGGCTCTGGATCGGGATACTGGCGGCAAGGCGCATCTGGCTGAGGCGCAGGGAACAGATGTTCGTCCAGCAGATCATCGCCCAGGACGAGGCCTATCTGCGCAGTGCCCCCGATGACAAGAAGAATCAGCTAAAGGAGCTCCAGGAGCAGTGGAAAGAGGCCATCAGGGCACTGAAGAAGTCCCACTTGAAACGATATGGGAACCCGCTCTATGTGCTTCCCTGGTACATGGTCATCGGAGAGAGCGGCTCCGGCAAGACCACAGCCATCAAGAGCGCTGACCTTTCCTCCCCATTTGCGGAGATAAAACGCACTTCCGGCATATCGGGCACGAGAAACTGCGACTGGTGGTTCTTCGAACAGGCCATCATCCTGGACACCGCAGGCCGTTACGCCATCCCGGTAGACAGCGGCAGGGATATGGAGGAGTGGCAAAAATTCCTGTCGCTTCTTGCCAAGTATAGAAAAAAGGAGCCACTGAACGGCCTGGTTGTCACCGTTGAGGCCTCAAAGCTGCTGACTGCAGACCCGAAGAGCCTCGAACAGGATGGCCGGGAGATAAGAAAACGCATCGACGAACTCATGCGGGCCCTCGGCGTGAAATTCCCAGTGTATCTCCTCATCACCAAATGCGATCTCATAAGCGGCATGACCGAATTTGCAGATGCCCTGCCTGAAGAAGCCCTGAGACAGGCCATGGGCGTGCTGAACAGGGACCTTTCTGCCAAGGCAGAGGCCTTTGCCTCCCTGGCCATGGACCAGGTCAGCGAAAGGTTGAGAGACCTCCGGCTGATGCTGCTCCAAAAGGAGGAGCAGGGCAGAAGGCGCACGGCCCTTCTCATGTTCCCGGACGAGTTCGAAGGCCTGAGAGAGGGGCTCAAGGCCTTTGTGCGCGGGGCATTCGAGGAAAACCCCTATCAGGAGACCCCTATAATGAGGGGCATCTATTTCAGCAGTGGCCGCCAGGAGGGCACACCTTACTCCCACATGCTCCATGGCCTTGGGCTCATCCAGAAGGAGGAGGTGCTTCCAGGCACCAGCCGGGGGCTGTTTCTCCACGACTTTTTTGGAAAGATCCTTCCGGCAGACAGGGGCCTTTTTGCACCTACGGCCAGACGGCTCAGATGGCAGGATGTCACCAGGAACATGGGGCTTGCAGCATGGATAGCAGTGGGTATCGCCCTTTGCGGCCTGCTCAGCTTTGCCTTCGTCAAGAACCTGTCCACACTCAGGGAGGTCTCCCAGGAATTCTCCAAGCCGCCCACGATGACCGGAGAGCTCCTGGACGATCTCATGACCCTCGAAAAATTCAGAAACGCCATCACCAGGGTAGAGGAGAAGAACAGGGGCTGGTTCATCCCGCGCTTTGGACTCGACGAGAGCATCGAGGTAGAGAAGAGGCTCAAGGAGCGCTACTGCAAGTGGTTCCAGGACTCCCTGCTCAAGAATCTCGACCAGAAGATCTCTCTTACGGTCTCTTCCTTCAGCTCCGAGACGCCCCCAGAGGAGCTCGCCGCCTATATCCCCCATATTGCGGCCAGGATCAACCTGATGGATGCCCGGATAAACGACCTGGACCCCGAAGAGATCCAGGAGATGAGACCGCCCGGTTTTGGCCCCGCCCTCGTGGACTTGAAGGGCATGCCGGCAGAGGATGTGGAGGCCAGGTTCAACAGGCTCTATCTGGCATATATCCTCTGGACCAGCGATACCGATACCCTGTCGGCCAGGGCATCCAAGCTCAGGTCCTGGCTCACACACCTGTTTGCAAAGGAGGGCATAGGGCTCAGGTGGCTGACGGCCTGGGTCAACAGGTACGGCCAGCAAGAGCCCATCAGGCTCAAGGACTTCTGGGGAGGTGCAGGTCCCCCCGCCGAGGCAGAGCCCATGGTTCCCCCTGCCTTCACCCAGGCCGGCTTTCAGGAGATAGGGCAGCTCCTTTCGGAGCTCGAGCAGGCCATGGAGGACCCGCTTGTAATATCATCGGCCAAGAAGGACTTCGATGCCTGGTATCCAAAGCGGTATGCAGAGGTCTGGAAGGGCTTCATATCCAGATTCAACGAGGGAATCAAGCGGCTGGAGAACCATCAGGACTGGCTCCAGACCGTGATCAAGATGACCCAGCCCAAGAATCCCTATTCGCTCCTTCTTGTCACCCTTGCCAAGGAACTCGAGCCGGTCAGACAGGGTGCCAACATGCCGGCCTGGATCAGCCTGGTCTACAAGATCAAGGCGTTGAGGCTCCAGGCAGAGCAGCAGGGGATCCTGGAGACCCAGGGGACACTGGCCAAACTGGCCAAGAAGGGACAGAGACTGCTGGGGAAAGACGAGCTGGCCGAAGGCCCTGGCGGGGAGCTGGCGACGAGATTGAAGGCGGTAAAGGCCTACAAGACCTACAGAGAGGCCATGAGGGCGCTGTCGTCCATATTTGCATCGAGAGTCAAGTGCTTCAACGCCGCCAAGCTCATCTTCAAGGAGTCTGCGGATCAGTCGCCAGGCCCCATAGTCAAGGCAAAGGCGGCTGCAGCAGAACTGGCGGCCCTGATGGGGACGGGGGCACCGGATGAGGAGTTCATCTGGCGCATGTTCAAGGGGCCGGTGGACTTCTGCTTCCAGTATCTCTGCCTCGAAGCGGGCTGCTACCTCCAGGACCGCTGGACCGAAGACGTACTGGCAGAAGCACAGATGACAGGGGACTGGGCGGCCATGCACGAGGCACTTTTGGGCAAGGACGGCACCGTATGGAAGTTCGTCAAGGGCATCGCCGCACCCTTCATCGCAAGAGACACATCCCGTGGCTATCATGCGCGCACCAAGTGGGGCAGGACCCTGCCATTCAGGCAGGAGTTCTTCGACTTCCTGAACAGGAGTGCCCGGGGCAAGACCGTGGTGAAATCACAATATGCGGTCAGGATTTCCGGTCTGCCCACAGATACCAACAAAGAGGCACAGATAAAGCCCCACGCCACCAGGATAGAGCTCCAGTGCGCAGATGGCAGCCAGGTCATGACGAATCTCAACTATCCCATTACCAAGACCTTCATCTGGAAGCCTGAATCGTGCGGAGACGTGATATTCCAGATCGAGGTGGGAGATCACGTCCTGACCAAGACCTATACGGGAAGCAGGGCCTTTGCAAAGTTCCTTCAGGACTTCCGCACCGGGCAGCACACCTTCTACCCCAAGGACTTCCCTGAAAAGAGGGCTGTGCTCAAGGGGCTAGGCATAAGGTACATAAGGGTACGCTACCGGTTCAAGGGAAGCAGGCCGGTACTGGCCCTGCTGCAGGGCATGTCCACCAGAGTGCCTGAAAAGATAGTAGATTGTTTGGACTAAGGAGGAAAAAGGGGGGCTGGACCCCCTATCTGTGGGGAAAGCATCCTTCGTTCCGGGACTTCGTGGAGACAGGTTCTCCGGGCATCATGGCCCAGGCGCTCAGACAGTGGATGGACAGGAGTTTTGCCGCATCTGCCTCGGCCATGAAGGAGCAGGGCTTTTCAGGGACCTGTTGGAGATTCCTCATCAGGGGACGGGGAAGCAACGATGCGGCCTTCGGGCTGGTCAAGGAGAGCAGCGACGCCATTGGCAGGCCCTATCCGTTGCTGCTGGTCATGGAAGGGGCCCTGGAGGGGCTGTCAGGACAGATCGTACAGGTCCTAAAGCGGCTGGAGCCGGCCTGGATGGCCATGGAACAGGTTGCTGCCGGCTCTTACAGAAGCGGCCAGGAGCTGGCCAGAGCCGTAGAGGGGCTGAAGGAGGGGCTCGACAGCCAGAGACTGTTCGGCCAAGGGGCGACAGCGGCCGGGGGCGAGCCAGAGTTCGAGGCCGCATGCAGCGGGATAGCCAGGGAGATCTCCGGCACCATGGCCCCAAGGGCGCTCTTTCTGAAAAGCAGTCCCCCTCCAGAGGCCCTGCTCACGAAAGGACGGGATGAAGGGCTGTTTCATATCGCCAGAGACGGGATCGGCCCCAGGGACTTCGACAGGCTGTTTCTGAAGGACAGAGCGGAGAGAGCCTCCTGAAGGCCAAGGGGCTCGATTCGGGGAAAACAGGAAAAAAGGGGATACAGGCGTGAAGGATCTCGAAAAGCTTGGCACAGAACCCATCAGCCAAGACAAGCCTGCAGGCGAAGATATCCGGTATGAACCGGAGTTCGAGGAACTGCAAGACGAGATAGACAAGCTGTCGAGCCCCACTGCATCCGGAGCGATAGACTGGAAGAAGATAGAGGATCTGTCTTCCTCCATCCTGGCAGAGCGCTCGAAGGACATGCTGGTTGCCGCCTATCTCTCGGTGGGCCTTACACGCAACCGCGGCCCTGAGGGACTGCTGCTCGGCACCAAGATCCTGAGGGACCTGATAAAAAACTTCTGGGACACCCTCTTTCCGCCAAAGAAGAGGAAACGGGGCAGGATCAGGATATTGGAGTGGTGGATAGAAAAGATCTCTGCCGAAGTGGAGAGGCTACGCCCCTTCAAGATCAAGGATACAGAGCTTGCGGAGCTCACTGAAGCCCTGGACGACATCGACCGTTTCCTTGAAGAGAACCTGCCTGACCATCCCTCCACGCTGCCACTATCGAGGCTCATCGAGCAATCCGTCGAGGTGGAAAAGACAGAAAAAGAGGAGCCAAAGGCGGCGGAAGAGGAGACGAAAGGGCGCAAGGGACCGGAAGGCCCGGCTGCTGCCCCATCTACGGCTGCAGCAGCTGCCCCAGCTTCCGGAGAGCTGGAGGGGCCGGAGGATGCCAAAAAGGCCCTCTCGAACATTCAGGGCCTCATGAAAAAGATGGCTGCCATACTCCGGGAGCATGAACCTGCAAGCCCCTTGGGCTACAGGCTGCTGAGACAGGCAATCTGGACATCTGTGATGCAGCCGCCGCCTGCGGATTCAGGTGTCACCAAGATCCCGCCTCCGCCCAACCAGGTAAAGACGGCCCTGGTCAATCTCAGCAATGTTGGCGAGTGGCAGAAACTCGTGAATGCCTGTGAGGCAAACCTCGTCCAGCGCCCCTTGTGGCTCGATCTAAACAGACATTCGGCGGCGGCCCTGAGGGCCCAGGGGAGTGAGTACGAAAAGGCGGCCCAGGCAGTAGAAGGCGAGACCTCCTGTCTCATGAGGATGGTTCCAGAGCTTGCCGAACTGAAATTCTCGGACGGAACACCCTTGGCTGACGACGAGACCAAGGCCTGGCTTGCATCATTGACGAGTGCTGCTGCTCAAGGCTCGGCTGCCGCACCGGTCGAGAAGGATCCATTTACACAGGCCTTTTCAAAGGCCCAGGCACTTGCTGCCTCCAAACAGCTATCAGATGCGCTGGCCCTCTTGCAGGAGGGGCTCAAGGCCAGCCCATCCATGCGGGATCGCTTCAGATGGCGCATTCTCATAGTAAAACTCCTGGTACAGGCAAAGAAACAGCACTTTGCCTATGCCCACATAAACGAGATCATAAGGGAGATAGATGAACACGGCTTGGAGCAGTGGGAGCCCGAGCTGGCCTTTGAGGGACTTCAGGCCGCCTGGCAGGGGCTAAGCAAGGCTGCGGATCCTGCGATGAAGAAGAGGGCGCGGGAGATCGTCATGAGGATGAGCGGGCTGGATACCAGATCTGTCCTGGAGATCATAAGAGAGTAGCCGGCACCCTGCCGGACCGGGCTGTGGAAGGAGGACAAAAACCCGAAAAAACGGCAACTGTCACCGGATAGAGCAACGGTTGACTCGGTTTTACTTTGAAATAACTTTTTGATATAAAAAATAAAAAAGGAGGCGCAATATGGCCAAAGAAGCTTCGGTTGCCCCTAAGGAACGAGTGAACATCGTCTATAGACCAGCCACAGGAGATGCCCAGGAGGAGGTGGAGCTTCCCCTCAAGCTCCTGGTTATGGGAGACTTCACCCTTCAAGAAGATGACCGGGCCCTGGAGGACAGGGAGCCCATCAACGTGGACAAGGACAACTTCAACGAGGTGCTCAAGGCCCAGAATCTCTCGCTCAACATCACTGTGCCGAACAGGCTGTCTGACGAGGAAGATGCGGAGATGGCGGTCAGCCTCAAGTTCGAATCTCTCAAGGATTTTGGCCCGGAATCGGTGGCAAGACAGGTGCCTGAGCTCAAAAAGCTCCTGGAGCTCAGAGAGGCCCTCACATCCCTGAAGGGGCCCCTGAGCAATATCCCGGACTTCAGAAAGAAGCTCCAGGAACTCATCAAGGACGATGCCACCCGCCAGAGGGTGCTCAAGGAACTGGGCATAGAGAAATAACGATTACAGGAGGGAGTTAATATCATGGCTGAACAGCAGGAAAAACAGGCTGAGGTACAGGCAGCAGAGCAGGTGCAGGAGCAGGCCTCCCTCTTGGACGAGATAGTTCAGGCCACAAAGGTAAAACCCACCGACGAGGCCTACTCCATCACCAAGAGGGGAGTGGAGGCCTTGATATCCCAGCTGCTGGAGTCGGGCAAGGAGGTCACGAAGATCTCTCAGGCCGTGGTGGACGACATGATCGCCGAGATAGACAAGAAGCTCAGCAGGCAGGTGGATGAGATCATGCACCATCCGGACTTCCAGAAGCTGGAGTCTGCATGGAGATCGCTCAAGTTCCTGGTGGACAGGACCGACTTCCGGGAGAACATCAAGATAGAGCTCCTGAATGTGAGCAAGGAGGATCTCCTGGACGACTTCGAGGATGCCCCGGAGGTGCCGAAAAGCGGCCTCTACAAGATCGTCTATACCAACGAATATGGCCAGTTTGGCGGCCAGCCCTATGGTGCCATCATAGGAAACTATGAATTCGGCCCTGGCCCCCAGGACATCAAACTGCTGCAGTATGTGGCCAGCGTGGCGGCAATGGCCCACGCCCCCTTTATCGCTGCAGCCGGGCCATCCATGTTCGGCATAGAGGACTTCACGGAGCTGCCCAAGCTCAAGGATCTCAAATCCATATTCGAAGGCCCTCAGTACACCAAGTGGCGCTCTTTCAGGGAGTCGGAAGACGCTCGGTATGTCGGACTTACAGTGCCGAGATTCTTGCTCAGGCTGCCCTATGGGCCGGATACCCAGCCTGTAAAGGCGTTCAACTACCAGGAGGATGTCTCCAAGAGCCACCAGCACTATCTCTGGGGCAACACGGCCTTTGCCTTTGCCACCAGGCTGACAGACAGCTTTGCAAAATACCGCTGGTGCGCCAACATCATCGGCCCCAAGGGTGGCGGTGCAGTGGAGGACCTGCCGCTACACCAGTACGAGGCCATGGGCGAGATCCAGACAAAGATCCCTACAGAGGTACTCATCTCCGAACGCAGGGAGTTCGAGCTGGCAGAAGAGGGCTTCATCGCCCTCACCATGAGAAAGGGCTCGGACAACGCCTGTTTCTTCTCGGCCAACTCTGTCCAGAAGCCCAAGTTCTTCGGGATCAGCAAGGAGGGCAAGGAGGCGGAACTCAACTACAAACTGGGCACCCAGCTCCCCTATGTCTTCATCATAAGCCGACTTGCCCACTACATAAAGGTGATACAGAGGGAGAACATCGGCTCCTGGAAGGAGCGCGTGGATCTCGAACGCGAGCTCAACAACTGGATACGCCAGTACGTTGCAGATATGGACAACCCCTCTCCCGGCGTCAGAAGCAGACGCCCCCTGCGCCAGGCCCAGATCACAGTGGAGGACGTGGAGGGAGAGCCTGGATGGTACAGGGTCAGCATGAAGGTACGGCCCCACTTCAAATATATGGGGGCATTCTTCACCTTGTCACTGGTAGGAAAACTGGACAAGGAATAACAATCAGGAGGTATAAGCCATGCCGATGCCAGCACACTTGGAACTGGAAGGAAAGAATCAGGGCAAAATCGAGGGCTCATGCGAACTTCAAGGGCGCGAAGGTACCATCATGGTATGGGCCTTCAACCATGACGTCCACATCCCTCGGCACCCGCAGACAGGGCTGCCCACAGGAAAGAGGATCCATGAGGCCCTCACCATCACGAAGGAGTTCGACAAGAGTTCTCCAAAGCTCTACCAGGCCCTGTGCTCGGGTGAGCAGTTCAGCTCCGTGGTGATCAAGTGGTACCGCATAGATCCCACGGGCGTAGAGGAGCACTATTTCACCACTACCTTGGAAGATGCCATAATCGTGCGCATCAAGGCATGGATGCCATCCGCCCTCGAGGGCAAGAACGAGCCCTACAAGCACATGGAGGATGTCTCTTTCAGCTACAAGAAGATCATCTGGACATGGGAGCCCGACGGCATAGAGTCCGAGGATTCCTGGACAGTGCCCAGGGAGTAGGACCTGAAGCCGCGTTAGATGCGTGAGCGCAGGCTTCTCGAGCGACTGAGGCTCCTTGAACAGGACCCCGCGCTGGCACGCCGCAGCACGAGTGATGAGCGGCTTGCCATCAACGGGGTCATAGCTCATCTGGAGAAGCTCCTGAACACCAGGCAGGGCAATGCACTCATTGCCCCTGATTACGGCATTCCTGACTTCGGGGAGCTTCTCCATACCTATCCCGAATCCATCAAGGAGATGGAGCGGGCGCTCAAGCAGGCGATCCAGAAATACGAACCCAGGCTCAAGGGGGTCAGGGTGAAGTTTGTGCCCAATGAAGACAACCCCCTGGACCTGAGTTTCGAGATAAAGGCCAAACTTGCCCTGGACAGGGAGACGGCTCCGGTCTTCATAGAGTCCATCGTGGACTCTGACGGCAAGATCTCCCTGAGGTAGTAGGTCGTGAATTAGACCGAAGAGATTCAGCACAGGCAGAGGCGGGGAGAGTTCCAGTTGTTCAATCGATACTATCAGGAAGAGCTGTCGCGGCTCCGAAAGGAGGCCAAGAGATTTTCTGAGCTCCACCCTGCCCTTGCGCCCTACCTGAGCGGGCCTTCATCGGATCCGGACGTGGAAAGGCTGCTGGAAGGTGTCGCCTTCCTGACCGGACTCCTCAGACAGAAGATAGACGACGAATTCCCAGAGATCATCCATGAGCTCATGGAGCTCATATGGCCCCACTATCTGAGGCCCATCCCATCAGCCGCCATAGTGGCCTTCAGGCCAAAACCCATGCTGAAAGAGGCCATGAATGTCCCAAGGGGCACCAAGATCGCCTCCAGGCCGGTGGATGGAACCCGATGCAAGTTCATGACCTGCTTCGATATCACCGTGCATCCGCTCTCGGTTGCAGATGCGGGCCTGGTGGAGTCCCCCACCAGGGGCAAGGCCCTTGTGCTCGAACTGGAGCTGTCTGGCATGACCCTGGACGCCTGGCAGCCACCTGAACGGCTGGAGATCTTCATAGGAAAGGAACTGGCTACGGGCCTGGAACTCTATCACCTCCTTTCGCGGGGAGTGGATTACATAGAGATAGAACCGGCAGGGCAGGAAGGAGATGGACCCCGGGACGGAGAGGAGGGAAACAGCCGCCTCAGGCTGTCTGGCAAGGAGGCCCTGGAACCCCTGGGCTTTTCTGAAAAGGAGGCCCTACTGCCCTATCCTGCCACATCCTTTGCAGGATACAGGATCTTGCAGGAGTACTTCATCCAGCCTGAAAAATTTCTCTTCTTTTCGATAAAGGGACTAGATAGATGGCGCAACAGGCCGGGGACTTCGCGATTCAGGATCTCTTTTTTCTTGAACGGCAAGGTGCCTCCACCCGGGTCCATAGGTACGGACAATTTCATCCTTTCCGCAACCCCTGCAGTGAACATCTTTCCATGCCAGGCAGAGCCCATCGTAGTCGACCACCGGCAGACCAGGTACAAGCTCCGGGTCAACGGCATCAATCCGGAACACTATATGGTCTATTCCGTGGAAGAGGTCACCGGGTTCATCCAGGGCACTGCCGTGGAGCGCCGATATGCCCCATTCGAACTCTTTGGCACCGAGGAGGGAAAAAGCCCGGTATTCAACATCATAAGGCGGCCCTCCATACTGGGCCCAGGTGTCGATGTCTTCATAACCCTGGCATATCCCGAGGGTACCGATCTGGTTTCACGGGAAACACTCTCCATAGAGATGATGTGCACCAACGGTTTCTTGCCCGAACAGCTCCAGCTCGGGGACATCTGCATGCCCACCAGCGAGACCCCGGAGCTTATAGAGTTCGCAAACGTGACACTTGCATCCCCATGCGCGCTGCCGCCCCTGGGCAAGGACCTGTTGTGGCGCCTGGTCTCTCATCTCAACCTGAACTACGTCTCCCTGGCAGACGCCAAGAACCTGAAGGCGCTCCTGAGGCTCTACATCTTTACCGAGACCAGAAACAAAAAGGGGGTCATGGCCAATGAAAAGAGGATAGAGGCCATAGAGGAGATAGAATTCAGGCCCGTGGACAGACTAATGCACGGAATCGTCATGAGGGGCCAGGAGATAGAGATCAAGATGAGGCAGGACCACTTCATCAATGCGGCAGACCTCTTTCTCTTCGCCACCATACTGGACTATTTTTTGGGCTCCTATGCATCCATCAACAGCTTCACCATGCTGAAGGCGGTAGAGAGCTTTTCAGGAGAGAGCATTTCATGGCCACCCAGGACAGGACAGAGACCGCTGCTCTGAAAAGAGAGCTGCTCAAAGGGGCCCGGGGCTACTCCTTCTTCCAGGTGCTCCGGCTCATAGAGCGTATGGACCCGGAGGGCACGGTGCGAATAAGGCCCGATCTCTCCTTCGCCTTTCCTGCAAGCGATATCGAACAGGTGCGCGAGCTGGTGGAGCAGGAGGATGGGGAGCGCGGCTTCGAGGTGACTGCCACGTTTCTGGGGCTATACGGATCGAGCTCGCCCCTTCCGAACTTCTATACAGAGGAGCTCTTCGAAGAGGCCCTGGAGGAGAGCTCGGTCAAGCGGGACTTCCTCGACATATTCAATCAGCGGCTCTATGAACTCCTCTATCAGATCTGGCTCAAGTACCACCTTGCGATAGAGGTGGCAGAAAAGGGGAGCAAGGGGCACCTTGAAAAGCTCTTCTGCCTCCTGGGCCTTGGCAATCTCCAGGAGGCAGAAGGCCTGCTCGGGCCGGAAATCCTGATAAAATACGTTGGCCTGCTGACCCAATGGCCCAGGTCCGCCGCCGGGCTCGAGGCGATATTGCGGGATCTGCTGGGGCTTGAGACCCTAAGGGTGGTTCCATGCATAGAAAGGCGAGTCAGGATCCCGGAGGACCAGCGCTGCTGCCTTGGAGAGAATGCCTGCACACTTGGCACTGATTCGATAATCGGCAGCGAAACCAGGGACCTGCAGGGCAAATTCCGCATCGAGGTCGGCCCTGTGGACAGGGAGACCTTTTTCAGCCTCTCTCCAGGCGGCGGCAAGGAGAGGCTGATGCGGGAGCAGGTGGCCTTCTATCTCAACGTGCCACTGGAGTATGAAACGCGGATCACCATGGATGGCAGCCAGGTAAAGAGCACCCAGCTCGGCGGTGATTCGTGGTCGCATCTCGGCATGGACACCTGGATCTACTCGGGTGACAGGCTTCGCCACGACATCACTGTCACATTCAACTGATAGAACACGAGGGGGGAAACATGATAAACGTCGACATCAAGGCCCTTTTGAACCGGCTCAATTCCCTGTGCCTGAAGGCCCTGGAAGGGGCTGCTGGCCTGTGTGTGGCACGAGGGCACTACGAGGTGGCTGTGGAGCACTTCATCATCAAACTGCTCGAGGAACCCATGTGCGATTTCGTCCTCATCCTGAAGCAGTTCGACATAGAACCTGCCAGGATGAAGAAGGCCGTGGAGGCGGCCCTGGAGGAGTTCAAGACCGGCAACATGGGGAAACCCGTCTTCTCTCCCGTGCTTCTCGAATGGTTTCAAGAGGGCTGGCTCATCTCTTCCGTGGATCTCATGGAGAACCGGATACGCTCGGGAGCCCTGCTCATGGCCATGATCTCCCGGCCCGGTGAATTTGCCCTGGGCACCTATGCCGACCTGCTGAGGGCCATCGGACGGGACAGCCTCAAGGAGCAGTTCTGGAACATAGTGGCCTCGTCCGTTGAGGAGTCTGCCAGGGAGGCCACAGCAGAAGGCGAGGCGGCTGCAGGGCCGCCGGGTGAAGAGTCTGCGCTTGCCAAATACTGTGAAGATTTCACGGCAAAGGCAAGAGAGGGGAAGATCGATCCGGTCTTCGGCAGGGACCGTGAGATCAGGCAGATGGTGGATATACTCGCAAGACGCCGCAAGAACAACCCGATGGTCGTAGGCGAGGCCGGCGTCGGCAAGACCGCCGTCGTGGAGGGCCTTGCCCTGAGGATCGTCGAAGGAGACGTTCCCAAGGTGCTTCAGGATGTAAGCATCCTGGGCCTCGACATGGGACTCCTCCAGGCAGGAGCGGGAATGAAGGGGGAGTTTGAAAATCGTCTCAAATCGGTGATAAACGAGATCAAGGCCTCTCCCAAGCCCATCATTCTCTTCATAGACGAGGCCCATACCCTCATCGGAGCAGGCGGCCAGGCAGGCACCAGCGATGCGGCCAATCTGCTGAAACCTGCCCTTGCCCGTGGTGAGCTCAGGACCATTGCCGCCACCACCTGGTCCGAATACAAGAAATACTTCGAAAAGGATGCAGCCCTTGCCAGGCGTTTCCAGCTGGTAAAGCTCGATGAGCCCAGCGTCGAGACGACCGTACTGATCCTGCGCGGCCTAAAGCCAAAGTACGAAGAGGCCCATGACGTGCTGGTTAGAGACGATGCCATAGAGGCGGCGGCAGAGCTCTCCAGCCGGTACATCTCCGGCCGGCAGCTGCCCGACAAGGCGGTGGATCTTCTGGATACCAGCTGTGCCAGGATCAAGATCAACCTATCTTCCAAACCCGATGTGATAGAGGATCTCGAAAGAAAGATCCAGGCACTCGAAAGGGAAAAGAGGGCCCTTGAACGGGACAGGCTCCAGGGCCTCGATGTGGACGAAGAGCGTCTCTCCGAGCTGGAAGCGGATCTTCAGAAGATGAACGGGGAGCTTTCTGCCCTCAAGGAGCGCTGGCTCAAGGAACAGGAGCTTGCAAACAGGGTCCTGGAGCTCAGGAAGGAGCTTACAGGAAAGAAAGGGCGGCAGGATGCCCCATCCGCCGACGAAGGCGGTAAGGCCAAAGGCGAGGCCAAAACGGACGAGGCCGCCCCCTCGGAAGAGGCTATGGCGGAAGAGGCTGAAGAGGCCGAGCCAAGGAGCCCGGACGAGATAAAGGCCGAACTCGAACAGGTCAGAAAGGAGCTCGAGGCCATACAGGGAGACAATGCCCTGGTGCGTACCGATGTGGACCCGGACGTGGTGGCAAAGGTGGTATCGGACTGGACCGGGATCCCCCTTGGCAGGGTGCTCAAGGACGAGGCCCAGACCATCGTGCGCCTGGAAGAGAATCTGAAAAAGCGCGTCAAGGGTCAGGATCAGGCCATAGAGGTGATAAGCCAGACCATCAAGGCGGCAAAGGCCGGGCTCACCGATCCCAGCCAGCCCATGGGCGTCTTCCTGCTGGTCGGCCCAAGCGGGACAGGAAAGACCGAGACAGGGCTTGCTGTTGCAGACCTGCTCTTTGGCGGCGAGCGCTTCATGGTCACCATCAACATGAGCGAGTTTCAGGAGCGTCACACCGTCAGCAGGCTCATCGGTTCTCCCCCGGGCTATGTGGGATACGGCGAAGGCGGCGTGCTCACGGAAGCTGTACGGCAACGCCCATATTCGGTGGTGCTCCTGGACGAGGTGGAGAAGGCGGACCTGGAGGTCATGAACCTCTTCTACCAGGTCTTCGACAAGGGTATGCTCTCTGATGGGGAGGGAAGGCAGATCGATTTCAAGAACACGGTGATCTTCCTCACATCCAATCTGGCCTCTGATGTGATAACAGAGCTCTGCCGGGAGGAACGGCCACCCTACGACACCCTGGTGAGCGCCATACGCCCGATACTCAGCAACCACTTCAGACCGGCCCTGCTTGCCAGGATGACCATCGTACCCTACTACACCCTTGGGCCGGATGCCCTGAGGGAGATCGTGAAGCTCAAACTCGACAAGCTGGTGAGAAGGCTTCAGGAGAGCCACAAGATCGCATTCACCTACAGCGACGAGGTGGTGGAGCAGATAACCGCCCGCTGCACCGAGGTGGAGACAGGGGCCCGGAACATAGACCACATCCTGCGAGGTACGGTGCTGCCCCAGATGTCACGGGAGATCCTGATACATATGAGCACCGGGGCAATGCCGTCCAAGGTTCATCTTGGTCTGGCTGAAGATGGAAACTTCCAGGTAAGCTTCCAGGAGTGAGGATAGAGGATGGCAGAACCTCGTGCGGAGATAACCGTAGAGGGCCAGGAGCCTGGCCGATTCGAGATATACGACAGGGCAGTCATAGGCCGCTCAGAGGTGTGCGACATCCAGGTGCATGACCGGTATGTCTCCAGGAAACAGCTCATCATAACCTGCTCCGACCAGGGCTGCCAGGCGGAAAACATAGGCCGAAACCCCATACTGATCGATGGCCGGCCCCTCGAGTCGGGCACAAGCGCCCTCCTTCCTGCCAGTTGTGAGATCCAGGCAGGCAGGACGAGGATGGCCTTCAGGCAGCTGGCCCCTGTCAGCCCCCCGATGCCACCCGAGCAGCCAGGAGCTGAAGGGGCCGCGATGACGGAGGAGATAGAGGAGCAGACGGTTCTGCTCACCAGTCCGGTCCAGGAGACAGGCCCAAGACTGGTGATAACGGCACCCACCGGCCAGAGCACCACATATCCCCTGGAGGATCTGCCCATCACCATAGGACGTGCCCCTGACTGCCGCATTAGACTCGAGGACCCGGCTGTTTCCAGGCACCACTGTGTCATCGAGGATGCCGGAGGCAGATTCAGGCTCCGGAATCTCAGCAGCACCAACCCTGCCACCATAAACGGCAAGGCCGTTACAGAGGCCCTTCTGCACAGCGGTGACCAGATAGGTATAGGCCCATTCATCGCCTCTTTCCTATCGGACAGACCGGAAGACAAGCCCGTCCAGACCAAGACCGGCCTGCCGGTGGACCCGAAGATAGCCGCCATAGCAGGGGCCGTGCTGCTGGTAGTGCTGGCTGCGTGGCTATTCTTCTCGGTGCTCCTGCCCTCTTGGCAGCTCAGGGGAAGGATAGAAGAGGCAAGAAAGCTCATGACATCCTCCCAGCCGGAAAAGGCCGTTGTCATACTCGAGGGGCTTCTGGGCAGAGATCTGCCACCAGAAAAGGAGACCCGCATCAGGACGATGCTGGTGGAGGCCATACTCGCCAAGGCCGACAAGCTGGCCACTTCCGGCAAGATCTCGGAGGCCAAGCGCTCTCTGACGGCCTTTTTACGCCAGTACGGGGCAGGGCCAGAGGCCAAGCCGGTATGGGATCAGCTCGATTATCTTCGCATCGAGCATGGAAAACTGCTGGAGTCCGAGGGCAGGATCATGGAGGCCCTCGGAGAATATGCCGCTGTTCCCGAGGACAGCCCCTATTTCGAAAATGCCAGATCTGCCCTGAGGGACCTCTGGCTCAAGTATCAGCGAGACTATCTCCGTTCCCAGACGGTAAATCAGCTCCTGGCCGAGGCCGAAGAGCACTTCCAGGCAGGCAGGCTCCTTGCACCGGTCAACCAGAACGCCTATGCCGCATATCAGGCCATCCTATCCCTGGATCCTGACAACGAGATAGCTCACCAAAGGATAGAGGAGATCAAGCTGCACTTCAGAGATCAAGGGATGAGGGCGTACAAGGCAGGGCGCTGGGCAGATGCCATTGCCAACTTCGAGAAATATCTGCTCATAGAGCCTCAGGACAAGGAGATAAGGACCTATCTGACCAGATGCAGAAGAAAGCTGAGCTCCAGGAGGCGACGCTCTGCCAAGGGGAGCACCACCCAGAAGAAGAAGGTACAGAAACTCCTGAAAGAGTCTGGAAGCAGCTCCACATGGATCATGAAGTATCTCTTCGAAGAGCAAAAGGGCGGGAAGGACTCACCGTGGTAAAGGCACCTGCACTAAAAGAGATGGCCGTCGTGCTGATCCTTCTGAACTTGCTGTTCCTTTGCTCATCTTGCGGCCCGACAGGCAGGCAGGGGACGAAAGGGGCAGAGATCCCCCCGGAGGAGCTGCCCCGGACCGTGGCCATACTGCCCTTTTCAAACGAGACGGCAAGCCCTGAGGCGGCCTCCAATGTAAGACGAATGTTCTACAACTTCTTCAGTTCTCTCAATTACAGGGATCAGGAGCTCTTTCAGGTGGATACCAAGCTGAAGGAGGCAGGACTGTATGAGCAACTGCTATACGGATCTGCAGTGGACCCCAAGAAGCTTGGAATGATCCTCGGCGTGGATGCAGTGATCTTTGGGGAGGTAACGGCCTACGGCAAGATCTATGCCCTGCTCTACTCGGAAGTACAGGCCGGGCTCAAGGCCAGGATGGTGGACTGCCGAAACGGGCAGGTGATCTGGGAAGATGAGTATGTCTCACACATGAGGGAGGGCGGGGTCTCCATCTCACCCCTCGGGCTTGCCAGCAATGCCGCAAGGGCACTCATCAACCTTCGCCAGGAGACCCAGATGCGCGCGGTATCCGATCTGTGCATGAATCTCACCGCCTCGATACCCAATCCTCCGAGGCTCTTTCCGCCAGGCCCATCCATAAAGGTGTTCG
Organism: uncultured Desulfobacterales bacterium; assembly: GCA_964573615.1. Classification (GTDB taxonomy): domain Bacteria; phylum Desulfobacterota; class Dissulfuribacteria; order Dissulfuribacterales; family QOAL01; genus JALSKY01. The sequence goes on from CAZNKD010000016.1 coordinate 47,477, forward strand.
TGCACAACGGGGCACAGCGCCTCTTTCTCCCCCATGAAAGAGTGCGGGTTGTCCTGCTGGGTGAGCCAGGATGCAAGGCCACATGGGATATACTGCCCATAAAGAGGGGGCTTCCCATGAGGGAGCGGCAGCCGGGGATCTATGTGGGCGAATACAGGGTCAAGAGATCGGACCGGCTGGCCTATGGCAGTCTGGTGGCCCACCTGACGAACGATGCCGGGCAGAGCAGACAGTGGTTCGATGTCCTGGGGCCCGTTGCCATGGGCAGGCCCAAGGGGCTTCCCTCGACACTGAAGCGCGATATGGTAATCACCAAGAAGGACAGTCCCTACCTCATTCGGGGAGCGGTAGTGGTCCCCAGGGGCAAGAGGCTCACGATCGAGCCAGGGGCAACGGTATGGATCGACGGCATGGGGATCATCGTTCAGGGCACGATCCAGGTGACGGCCAAGAGATCGGAACCTGCAAGGTTTCTCGCCCAGAAGGGCACCATGTGGAAGGGGATCATCCTGGACAACACAAAGGGAGCCAACAGACTGGCCGGCATGGAGCTTTCAGGCGCCAAGTGCGGCATCAGGGCCAAGGGCTCCAAGCTCTCGATTGCCGACTCCATCATCTCCAACTGCAACTGGGGAATGGTGTTGGAAAAGAGTGATGTCCAGGTCAACAGGACCATATTCAAGGAGTGTGAAAAGGCCGGGATCGCCGCAGCGGACTCGCTGCTCCGCATATCCGCCTCGACGATCCAGGGAAATGCCGGCGGAGGCATCCTGATAAAGGGCGGCAAGGTGACCTTGCGAAAGAGCAATATCTGCAACAACAGCGGCTGGAACATCAAGGTGACTGGTGCAGCCAAGGTGGATGCAGCACAAAACTGGTGGGGAACCACCCAGAAAAAGGAGCTTGGCATAATCGGAAAGGCCCAGATCGAACCGATCCTCAAACGGGCAGTGAGGATCTATGCCGAAAAGGCCCTGTAAGGGAGATATGGACATGAAAAGGTGTTGGCTTACATCCCTCATCAAGGATCAGGCAGCCATGAAGGGCCTGCTTGAACAGCTGAAGAGGTACGGGATCGAAACGGATGGCCACTTCTGGACGGACGACCTCGAAAAGATGCTCTGGATTGCGGCCAGGGACGAAATCCTCAAGGATGAAGTGGGGCTTTGGATCATATATGGCAGCAACGAGGCCCTGGAGCCGGCCAGTATCAGAAAAGGACTCGCTCTCCTGGTCATCACCGTCCAGGCCCAGAAGGGCACATCCTTTCCAATAGTGGGGCTATGGGATGGGCCCCTTCCAGAGACCCAGGCCCTGCCCACCCCCCTCAGGGGGATAGAGTGGCTCGATGCCAAAAACCCGGCGCTTGCCGCCAAATTGGTGGCAAAGCTGCACGCTCCGGCCAGGAAGGAGATGCCTGACTACTATCTCGATGTCTATGGCAATCCCCAGATCGGCATGTGGTTCGAGGCAGGCCCCATGGATGGAGAGTGGAAAGGGGCCATCTTTGCGGTGGAAGGGGCGGACATCTCCTTTCAGGCCGTAGGGCCAAGGGGTATGCTGCCAAGCCATGCAACCTTGAACTATCCCATGCAGGGCGTAAAGCTGAAGATGGGTGAGCATGAATACACGGGCTGGGCGGTCCAAAACCCCATATCCGAAAAGGAGTCCCATTTCGTCAAGGTAACAGGCCCTCCCGATGCCATCGCCTTCGGCGAGCTGCCCGAGGCCGACGAGGCGGAACTCTTCACCATAAGGCTGGTATAGACAGCGACCACAGATAGCAACAGGGACTTGCCTGTCTATCTGACCTGGCTATCCAGACCCTATCCAGTCAGGACGGGGCTGATCTTGCAATTCAAAGGGGCCTGATGGATCTGGCCCCCTCTTTTCATTCCCCGAACTATATTCTCCATACCCTGAAAAGGGGCATCCTTCGCCCCTCCCTTTCTATCCCTGGAAGGGGTATGTGCCTTGCTCCCTTAAATCTCCATCTTTGCAGAAAAGCGAGAGGGAGACCACGCCATGCAGCAAAAAAGAGCTATAAATTCAAAGAGTTATAACCAAGAAAATACTCTTTTAAGATCTATAGAGCCATCAAAAAAATTTCAGATCAAGCATCTAGAGACACAAAGTTTTTTCGGTTTATTGGCCCTTCTTTCCCCCCTTTTCTTTCTCCTCCTCATATCAAGCAGCGTATTTGCAGCAACGGCCCTCATAAGCTGGGACAAGAACCCTGAACCAGACATCTCTCACTACATGATCTTCTATGGCACTTCGAGCAGCAACTATACCGACACCATCAACAACATTCCAGCAGACCAGACATCCTATGAGATAAATGGCCTTGAGGAGGGACAGACCTATTTTTTCTCTGTAAAGGCCGTGGACATGGCGGGTCAGATGAGCGACTATTCGGATGAGACAACAGGAACAGTGCCAGGCGGTGCAGGAGACGAGCCCGGCGATCTGAGTAAAGACTGGTACCTCGATGAGGAGTGGCTGGAAGCAGGCACAGTCTCCGTAAACCACAAGTGGCAGGCGGTCAGCCTGGAGCGGGAATTTGAAAATCCAGTCGTCATAGTGAGTCCTCCCTCCCTGAATGGCGGCCATCCATGTGTCGTACGCATAAGGAATGTCACAAGCAGCTCCTTCGAGATAGCAATCCAGGAATGGGACTACCTCGATGTCTGGCACACCATGGAATCCGTCCATTATCTTGTGGTAGAGGCAGGCACCCATATATTGCCAAATGGCACCATCTGGCAGGCGGACACCTTCGAGGTCTCAGGCACCTTGAACTGGCAGGCCCAGGCCTTTGATACCCCCTTTGAAAAGCCACCCCTTCTATTTACCACCATTCAGGGATTCGGGGGTGACAACACCGTCGCCATACGGCTGAAGGGGATCGATGAAGAGGGCTTTTTTGCCACCTTGCAGGAGGAAGAACTCCTGAAGGGAGATGGCCATATAATGGAGACCATCGGTTATCTGGCAGTCGAGCAGCCTGGAGAAGAGGAGGATTACGCCTTCTTTCTGAGCTGTAATCACAGGCTAAAAGAGATCAAAGAGGGCCTGGAGCTCAAGATAAAGATCGAAGAGGAGAAATCCAAGGATCGGGAGACTTGGCACACAGACGAACAGACAGGGATATTGATCCTTGGAGACAAGACATTCGCCCAGATAGAGAGCTTCAAGGGACCGGATACGGCAGCCCTCAGATTCAAATAGTCCCTGGACAGTCCCAGAAGGGCTCATGTGGCCTGCAGGGAGAGAATCCTTGCGGGCCGTTTTTCTTTTCAACTTTCAAAATTTTCTTCAATGGGTTGTTTTCTACACCTGCTTAATGGCCTAAAATTGTCCTTGGAAGTATGAACCGGTATGGCCATATCGGCTTGATGTAAAAAAGGGGGAAACTCCAGGAGGAACCACGCCATATGTTCAATCCTGAAAGGTTGCTTGGAAAACTTGCAGAAGAGCTCATCACCAGGGAGTTGGGCGGAGCGGCAAAGGTGGCCAAGGGCGTTGCAGGAAGCAGTGCCCTCATGACCGTAATAGGCATAGGTGTCGCGGCCTATGAACACATGTCGGCCCAAAAGGCCCAGACACCTCCGGTTCCACACCCCCCACATCAAGGGACCGGTGGCGGCACTCCTCCGCCCCCACCTCCACCGACCGGAGCCGGAAAGGGGCCTTCCAGGGCACCTGCACCTCCTGTCCCATCAGCTCCAGGCCCCACAGCAGACAGCAATACCGCTATCAGGTGTATCCAGGCCATGATAGCGGCAGCCCATGCCGATGGCGCCATGGATGCCCAGGAGCTGAAGGCCATCATGGAACGGCTCGAAAGGGCAGAGCTCACCCCAGAGGAGAAGGAGTGGCTCATCAGGGAGTTTCAACGGCCCCTCTCCATCGACGAGCTTTGCGAGGGCATCACGGACCCGGCCGTTGCCAGGACCATGTACATGCTTGCCAAATCGGCCATAGTGGTGGATACAGAGGCAGAAAGACAGTGGCTATCAAGGCTTGCAAAGGCCCTGGGGCTCGATGAGGAGGCTGCCGGCACCGGCGGACCCGGGCAGACGGCTCCGCCTGCACCTCCTGTTCCTCCAAAGTCGTGATAGCGGACTGATCAGACCGGCAGCAGGATCTCGATCGGCAGAGATAGCGGATCATCAGGATTCAGCCTGAGCCTGCCCTCGTGATCCGCCACTATCTTGCTGGCCATATTGAGAAAGAGCCCAAAACGCCATGGGCGCCTGTCCACTTCCTGGCTGAAGGGATCCCTGAGGAGGGCCCTTTTCTCCTCATCACCCATGAAGATCGCCACATTCGCGCCTTCAGACAGGAGCCTCAGGGGCAGGGCGACACCCTTCTGGCTCCTTGCGTTGATGTCTGAAAGGATCAGGTCGAGGGCCTTCTTGAACCGCTCCTCATCGAGCCTTACCAGAAGATGGGGGGCATCCTCCGGCAGATGGAGCTCAAGCTCAAGCATGGGATACCTGCCCTTCGCCCCGGAGACGAAATCCTGGAGAAGCAGGGCTATCTTTGTCAGGCCCTTTCTGAGTGCAGGCTGGGAGACAAAGCTATCCACCTCGCGAAGCACCCTGTCCACCCGTATGAGGGCATCAAGTGCCCTCTTCTTCCTGTCCATTTCCTTTTCGTCTGCGGGCCTCAGCCGCTGGAGCAGCCCCCCTGCTATCATGACAGGATTTCTTATCTCGTGCGCCACGGCCTGGGCCAGCCGTGCAAAGACGGCACGCCTTTCCATGTTGAGGAGGCGGGCCTGGGTGGCCTCCAGATCCTGGCGGGTCTTTTTGAGTGCCCTTTCCAGTTCCTGACGCAGCTGCACGTTTTCGGCCAAGGGGCCGAGAATGGCGGCACAGGCCCGCACCAGGTCCATATCGCTCGAGGAGAAACCGCCGGCGATGGCACGATCGAGATATATGATGCCGAGCGTCTTCTCTGTGGTGGAAAGAGGCACACAGAGTGCGGACCTGACCCTCAGGGCAACTATGCTCTCCTGTGCCCCCAGTTCCTGATCCGACATGGCATCCTGGAGCAGCAGGGCCTGGCCGGACGTAAGGACCCTTTCAGCTATGGTCCTGCTCACAGGGAGACGCTCCACACCTGCAGGAAAGACGGCCTGAAGCCTGTTTTGCCTGTCCAGCAGGGCCAGAATCGCCCGATCGAACTCCATGAGCCTGCCAAGGCCCTTGAAAAACTCCTGGGCCAAGGCGGTGAGTTCCCTGGTCTCGGCCATCTTGCGGGCGAGCTCATAGAGGAAAGAGAGCCTCAGGGAGTCCAGCTCCGGCCTCTTTAGCGACGGAACAGACTCGAGGATCACGGTCTCTCTGAACAGGTCATCTCCATCGGAATGGACGGTACAGGAAAACCTCTTTGATCCAAGCTGGAGTATATCCCCATCGGAGAGGAAAAAACGGTCGGAAACCCGCCGGCCGTTTACAAAAGTGCCGTTTGCGCTACCCAGATCCTCCACGAAGAAGAGGCCGCCTGCCTCTCCGATACGGGCATGACGCCTGGACACGCTCCGGTCATCGATACGGATATCCGCATCCTTGGCCCGTCCCAGGAGCACAGGCGGGCAGAGCTCGATGCTACGGCCTGAATCCAGATCCTGGAGCCTCAGTCTGCCGGAGGGGCCTTTGCCTTGCTGCCTTGCATCTGACATGGATCATGAAAGATCGAATTCCAATATGATATCGGGTCGTGACATTATCACCGATGCCTGGGGCCGGATGACCAGTTTCACGTGAAAACCCTTTCCCTCCCCCTCTTTCACATCCACGCTCACATCGTCTGGTGCCGGGGTGCCATGCTGCTCCCACCATTTGACCAGATCCGTCAGGAGCAGGCGGCTCAACTCCTGACGCCCGCCTATCTCTTCAGCCCTGTATCTCTGCTTGAACTCCATGAGAAAATGGGAGACAAGGCCTATCATCAGGCTATAGGCGAGGGAATCGCCGGAAATGGCCCGCTCACCTGCGACAAAGAGCACATCCTGGTTGACCGGAGAGGACAGCGCCATCAGGCCGGCCTTCATGAGCTGCTCCAGCCGTTCGTGGCGAAACAGGCTCTCCACCGCCAGCATCCTGCCACTTCCGTCATCCATCACCGCTACATCCTCGAGATAGACCCTGCCCCAGTCACCAAAATTGGCAGGCCACCCGGAAAGTTCCACGCTTCTGCCAAGCAGGGCCCCAACCGCCCAGACAGGGTTGCCCCAGAGGGGTTCGGGCTCGGAAAAGGGGATTGGACGTGCAGGATTGAGTGCCCCATAGGGAAGCCGCAGGATGAAGCGGTTACAGCAGGCCCCAAGCCATCTCGATGCCGGAGATGAGCGCAAGGCCTTCCACTTTGCATATTGCTGGGAATCCAGATAATTGGGGATATAGCTCAGATTGTCCAGATCGTGCCAGCTATCCAGATGGAAAAAGGCGGGAGAGATTCCGGTAAAACCCGGGGCCAGGACCATCTCACAGAGCCCGGCCATGCGCTCCAGCAGGGAGAAATGGAGAGGGGATGCACCGAGCTGGAGATCGAACACGATGAACTGCGGAAGATAGCCGAGGCTCTTTTCTATCAGGAGATCAAGGCTCCTGTCGCACTCCTGCCTGTCAAGACAGAAGAGCTGAAACTCCACCTCTTCACAAAAGTCCCAGGCCTTCAGCAGAAAGAAAAGCCCCCGCCAGCTCTCCTCCAGCTGCCTGAAGGCACTGTTTGAAAAGATCTCCGACATGACAGACCGGATGAGCCCGTCCAACTGATCCGTCTGGGGGGGCAGGGCTGCCGGCCTGTCCCTTCCTTCAGCCTTTGAGGCTTCCCCTGGGCCTTCATCAGGAATGGCCACCTGATCGAGGATCGAGGAGACCAGAGAGGACACATCCGCCTGCCCTTTGCTTCCTGTGCCTGCGGCACCACTCATGTCGCCTTCGCCTTCATCAGGCCATGAAAGCTCGATCCACGGCCATCTCTGCCGGATCTGGCGCTTGATATCCCCAGGCCGGAGCCCCTGATGGCCAGCTTCTGCAAGGAGCTTTCTGGCAGAGACGAGATCGGCCAGGAGCGGACAGGCCTCCATGAGCCCAGCAGGCTTGAAATCCCTCAGGGCATTGAACCGAATATCGACCTCTCTGCCCGCAAGGCCACCTGGCAGAGCATCTGAGAGCCTGAAATAAATGCCGGGAGCAAGGCCCGAGAGGGCCTCATCCAGATCCGCCGGCCCATTGAGGATCAAGGGTGCGGATTCCGAATGCTCAAGACCTTTGAGGCAGAAAGGGGCTGCCACGAGAAACCTAAAGAGAGGGGATTCGCTCATTGATGGCCTCCTTGATCTCGTCCAGACCCAAAGGGCCTGGGCAGTGCATCAGCCGCTTCCGACATGGGCGGAGGGCTGGTTTACTTCATGAAGCCTTTGAAAAATTTCTTGATAGACGAAATAGGGTCTTTTTCTTCTTGGCCAGCAGGGGCGGATCTGTTCCCGGCAGGGCCGGGTGCTGAAGGTGCGCTCATGCCCATATGCCCACCAGGCCGAGGGCCCGGCTCGACAGGGGCCTTTTCACGCAGCACCTCTGCAAACCTGCCCTCTCCCACGAACTTGAGGGCAGGCCCCCCTGGATAGAGCTCTATCTCCTCCCCGCCAGCCAGGGCCATCTCACTGCCTGCCGGCATCCCGTTTACCCTCACCTTTCCCATGCCTGTCAAATCCTGCACGGTATAGGCACCCGCCTTGAAATGGATGAGCATGTGGCGCGGGGCAAGATTGGAATCATGAATGATAAACTCGCTCTCCGGAGAGGAGCCAACCGCCACGGGCAGCTCCTGGAAGCTCTTTATGGAAGGGCCGAACTGGATGACCAGATTGGCCTTCACTCGACCGGCAGGAGTGCCGGAACCGGGATGGGCAGGCCCTTGTGCAGTGGGCCCGCCAGGGCCGGGTGGCGTATGCACTGGGGGAGGGGTCTGGACCGGAGCTCCGGCAATGGGCGCTTCAGCACCAGCGGCACCACCTCCAGCCGAGGGGGCAGCCCCCTTTGAGGCCCCCGCATCCATGGCTCCGGGGATGGGCAGGCCCTGGCCCTTTGAGACGAGAAAACTCACCTTTGGCCCGCCCTCTGCGAAGGTTATGACATCCCCGCTCCTCAGATATGTCTCCTTGACACGTTTGCCATTGACGAATGTGCCATTGGTACTGGTATCTATGAGCTTGAATCTATTGCCTTCACGCACGATTCTTGCATGCCTCCTGGAGATTATGGTGAGGTCCTTGGGGAAGCGGAGCATGCACTCGGGATGGCGCCCTATGGTTATCTCGTTCTCTTCAAACTCCTGGATCTGGCCCTTCATGGGGCCCTCTATATGGACGAGTTCTATTTTCAGGGGGACAGGATCTGCCATTTTCAATTTTTGAAGAGTTCAAATAATGATCATGTTTGTATGCAACCTGCTCTAATGATATAACAAGAAGATGATTTGTGAAATGCCAATGTTGTATCTCTGCATGTCGGCCAAGTCCAGAAGGGAACAGGCAGGAAAGGCATATCCGGTATAGCGAAAGATGACCACTCTTCCCAGGTTACAGGCAGCAGGGATTTCAGACCCCGGACGTATCCGGCCCAACAATGAAGACAGCTTCCTCGTGCTGCCGTCCCTTGGCCTGGCAGCAGTGGCAGACGGGATGGGCGGAGCTGCTGCAGGAGAGATAGCAAGCTCCATCTTCATCGATTCGGTCAGGGAGACGATCTCAAGCCCGCCGACGGATGCTCTCAGGGCCTCGGAGCTCATAAAACAGGTCTACATCAAGGCAAACCAGCATATCATGGAGTATGCCAAGGGGCATCCTGAGGCATCAGGCCTTGGGTGCACTGCAGAACTGCTCCTCTTTCACCCCACCGGCTACTGCCTCGGCCATGTAGGCGACAGCAGGACCTATCTTCTCAGAAACGGGGCGATCAAGCGCCTTACCAAGGACCACACTGTGGTCCAGGACCAGATCGATCAGGGCCTGATAACGCCGGAAGAGGCAAGAAGGCACCCCATGAGGAATGTGATCCTGAGGGCCGTGGGCGTAAACGAGGTGCTGGCCGTGGATATCATCAAGGGCCCCTTCCAGGCTGCGGACACGTTTCTCCTGTGCAGCGACGGGTTGAGCGATATGATTACGGATCAGGAGATCGAGTCCATCTTGATGCAAGGTTTGATGCAGGGCTTGGCACCTGAAGCCACTGCCAAGCTGCTGGTGGATGCGGCCAATGAGGCCGGCGGGAAGGACAATGTTACCGCCGTGGTTGTACGTATGGAGAGATGAGGGCTTCAAAAGGCCCAAGAACACAGATGGACAGGATCTTTCTCTTTACAGCTACCAAAGGCCTTAGGGCCCTTCTGTGCACAGCGGCCCTCCTCTGTATGGCAGCACAAGCCTCCTGTGCTGGAGGGCCGGCGACAGCAAGGATGCGCCTGGACAACACCCTTGTCGAGACCCAGGCCCTATTTTTCAAATGGATAGAGCATCAGGGCTATTCCGTGCTGAGGCAGGAGCAGATCGGCCAGGGCCTGAGCATCTCATGCGATGATGGCATGGGGGGATTCGAGGCAGAGATAACGCCATATACTGCCCTCGGCTCTGCCATAACCTTCAGGTGTCAAAAGGCCTCAAGATGTCAGGAACTAAGGCGGATGGCCAAGGCCTTCTTCCAGAAAAAGAGCGCCAAGGCCGCCCCGGTATTCTCCATCTCCGGCCTCGATCTGGCAGAGGCACCCGATGCGGTCAAGCAGTACCTCGACAATACCGTCTGTATCCACATCACTGGCCCCCAGGGAGTGCTCCAGTGCTCAGGCCTCTTCATCCAGGCCCTGAACAAGGTGATCTCCACGGCACACAACATAGGGGCGGTGGACCGCATCTGCCTCTCTGGCGGCAATGGATACAGCTTCGGAGGGAGGCTGCTCCACCTGGACAGGGATCGGGATCTTGCCCTCATCGAGGTGGAGGGCCAGATCCCTCCAGGCCTTGTACCGCCCAAACGGGATGGACTGCCCTCAGAGGGGGAGAGGATCTATTTTGTCGGCTGCCCCCTGGACCAGGGCAAGATACTGATATCGGGTAAGGTGGAGGGGCTGCGGAACATGAAGGGCCAGCTCCTGATCCAGGCCCGCATCCATGTGGAGCCAGGCGCAAGCGGAAGCCCTGTCTATGACAGCAGGGGCAGGCTGATAGGGCTCATAAAGGGCAGGCTCAGGGGCAACAAATACCAGGGGTTCATCATACCCATGAGTACGGTAGAGGAGTTTCTGGACGATATCCTCATAAATCACAAGAAGCGACCGGAAAAATGACCACCAACAGATATGGCAGATACGAGATAGTTGAAGAGCTGGGCAGGGGCTCCATGGGGGTGGTCTTCAAGGCCTATGACCCCAATATCGACCGGATAATAGCCCTCAAGGTGCTGCGGCCAGACAGGGTGACCAGCAAGGCCTTTGTTGAACGCTTCCTCAAGGAGGCAAAGGCCATCGGAAGACTATCCCATCCGAATATAGTCGCGGTCTACGATGTGGGCCAAGACCACGGCACCATCTACATCGCCATGGAGTTCCTGGAAGGCACCCCACTGAACGACCTCATCGCCAAGGGTGACATGGAGATCAAAGAGATCATCAAGATTGCCTTCCAGGTGGCCTCCGCCCTGGACTATGCCCATAAAAAAGGGATCGTCCACAGAGACATAAAGCCAAGCAACATCATCATAACTCCGGAAGGGGATGTGAAGCTCACAGATTTTGGCATCGCCCATATAGACGACCCATCCATGCCCCACCAGACTCAGGCAGGTGAGATCCTTGGCACCCCTGCCTACATGTCTCCTGAACAGGTGCTTGGAAGGAGCGTGGAGGGCAGTGCCGATATCTTCTCATTGGGTATTGTCATATATGAGATGGTCACCGGCGTCAGGCCCTTCAAGGGGCCAAATCTCGCGGCCATCTTCAATGCAATAACCCAGATAAGCCCGGAAGAGCCATCAAGACTGAGGCCGGATTGCCCTCAGGCCCTATCAAAGATCATCATGAAATGCCTGGAAAAGGAGCCGGACAGGCGTTTCCAGACGGCTGGGGAGCTGGCCTCTGCACTCCAAAAGCTCCTCACCCCACCGGGCAGGGAATCGGAAAAACCCAGCAAAAAGGGGCTACTGGCAGGCCTCTTGGCCGTTGTGGTGGTGGCTGTCGCTGGAATTGTGATATACTTGAATCAGACAAAGGAGGCCCCGCCCAAGCCCACGGCAGTGATCGAGGCCACAAGCAGGCCTCCAGGGGCAAGGGTCTTCGTGGACGGAAAATTTCAGGGGTGGACCCCTTCCACCCTTGAGATTCCGATTGGAAAGCATGAGATTCGCTTCTCCAAGGACGGCTTCTATGACTGGGAGGCACAGATCGTCCTGAAAGAGGGACAGACGACCCCGCTCAGCATCACCTTGATGCCAAAGGAAGAGGAAGAGACAGGCCCGGACAGAGCTGGGCCGGAAGCGGCAAAGGCCCTGTCCCACGGGCATTGAAAAAAACGGAACTGGATAAGGGGCTTCTAATAGATGGAGGAAAGGCCATGAAAAGGGATCATTTGAAGAGATTTGCTCTATTGAGTGCCGTTTTGACCTGGTTGTTCTGTGTGCCATTGGCAAGTGGCGGAACGCCTGCCGATTTCACCCTCAAGGGGATCGATGGCAAGGAGTACTCCTTGGCCTCCATGAAGGAGTGTCCGCTCCTGATCCTCTACTTCTTCGATCCCGACTCAAGGCCATGCCAGGACGGGATCATAAGGCTCAACAACCTGATCAAATCACACCCGGATGCGGATATCACCGTCTGGGCCATAACCGCATCCGACAGGCTCAAGGCCGAGGCATTTGTCACCAGGTCTGGGATAGGCTTTCCGGTACTCCTGGACAGCGGATCTGTCTCTGCCGCCTACAACAGCACGGTGATATTGCCGACAGTCTATTTCCTGGGCCCTGGACTCAAGGTGCTCGACACCATCCAGGGAGGCGGCAAGGGCGCAGAACTCATGATGATACGCCTTGCCGAAAGGGAGCTTCAGAGAAAGAACGTGATGGTGGCAAAGGCCATCAGCCAGGATGTGCTCAAGAAGGATCCTGAAAACACGGATGCCATGCTGGTCTCCGCCTATGCCGATCTCAAGGCTGGCCAGGTGGACACGGCAGAGAAGACCTTCGACAAGCTGGCCAGGAAACCAGGAAAAAAGGAGGTATTGGGAAAGGAGGGCCTGGCCGCAGTAGCTGCAAAGAAGGGAGAGGACGAAAAGGCCCTCAAACTCGCCTCCGAGGTGGAGAAAAAGGCACCGGAGCGGGCCTATGTGCATGTGATCAAAGGAGACATCCTCTATGCCAAGGGAGAGAAGGAGCAGGCCAAGGCCGAATATGAAAAGGCCGTGAAGAAGAAGGAGGCGGAGCCCTACCATCAGGCGGTACGCTATAATCAGCTGGGCCGTGTCTATGCCAGCGCAGGCAAGTATGACAAGGCCAGAAAGATATACGACAAGGCCGTGGAGATAGATCCCTACTATGTAGAGGGCATGGCCAACAAGGCGGTCACCTATGAAAAGGAGGGGCGCTGGGACAAGGCGCTGGAAGAGTACAGAAAGGCCCTTTCCATAGATAAAAACGATCCCTTTGCCGTGGTGCTCGCCAAGAAGGCCGAAGAGATGCTCGCCCTTCAGCGTGACGCAGAACGGAGCAAGCGCATAGACAGGCTTGTCAAGGAACTGGCCCAGAGATTCCGGGAGCAGAAGGCCAAGGCCGAAAAGAAGGAGGATACATGGACCTCCAGGCCCATGGTCCTGACCTTCCTGGACTTTCAGGAAAAGGGCGGGCTTTCCGAGCGGGATGGTTTCTCCATATTCTTCACCACCCAGCTCGCCGATTACCTCAATGCCAGCGGCAGGGTCAAGGTGGTCGAGAGGGTGATACTGGACAAGCTCCTCCAGGAGCTCAATCTGGGCTCTTCCGAGCTTGCAGACCCTGAGACGGCCCTGAATCTCGGCAGGGTCCTGGCAGCAAAACTCATTGGCACAGGGTCCTTTTACTTCCTGCCCTCAGGGACCATGCTCAGCATGAGGATGATCGACACAGAGACCTCCGGCATAGCCATGGTGGCAAGCCGCAGCATCAAATCGGAGATATCTCTCGAGCAGGAGCTTCTGGCACTTAACCGGAAGATCCTCCAGACCATCATTGAGAAATACCCCTTGCGCGGCTACGTGATCCAGCCAGCGGGAAGCGATCAGGTGCTCATCAACATAGGAGCAAACCAGGGGGTGGTCCCCGGCACCCGGTTCAGGGTCATCACCGAAGGCAAGACCATCGTCTACAAGGGACGCACCCTCAAGGGGGCCCCTGAAACCGTTGGCATAATAGAGGTGGTAAAGGTGGAGCCGGACCTGGCCTATGCCAAGATCGTAAAGAAGACAGGCGAGATCGGCTCTGATGCCAAGATAGAAGAGACCTTAGAGAATATATGATCAGACACAATCCGTGGATTGCGACTCTCATCGCAATCCTGCTACCTTTAAACTTACTGGTAGTAGGCTGCATTGAAAAAGCCCCCTCAAGCAGAGAGCTGCCTCCTATCAAGAGGATAGCCGTCTGGGATATGGAGGACTTATCGATAGATGAGCAGCCCTACAAGGATTTTGGCCGCCTCTTCTCGGATGAGATATTGAAGGTGCTTGCTTCCTATCGCGATGTTGAGATTGTAGATAGGGAGCAGCTGATCAGGGTCCTTGAAGAACTGAATCTCGGCTCCAGCCAGTTGGCAGACGAGGCGGCAAGGCTCCAGCTAGGCAAGCTAGCTGGAGCCAACCTCATGATCTTTGGCTCCTATCAATTTATTGCAGGAAATTGGCGTATCGATTTACGCCTAGTCGATGTCGAAACAGGCAGAATCCTAAAGACTGCGACCAGAAACTTCATAAACGGTGATTTAAATTACATACTATCCCAGATCAATGGTGCGACCAGAGAGCTTCTCTCATCTGTCTAATTCTTAAATTAGCCGAGCAAGACTAAAAAGTAGACACCAGTTTTATCTCTATGGAGAAGCCTCGATAGCTCTGCTTGCTGTCTGGATGCGCCCATGTCTCGTCATCCTGCATGAAGAAGCCCTTGGCGCCCAGTTCGCCACTAAGATGTGGAATTATCATCTTTACCACCGAGGCACCAAAGGAGATCTTCTCTCTCTTGCCTATATAG
>CAZNKD010000017.1:0-8054 GCA_964573615.1 uncultured Desulfobacterales bacterium
AAGCTGAACCAGAAGCCGAGGCTGAAGCACCAGCAGAGCCGGAACCTACAGAGATCGAGATCGCCTTGACAGATGAAGCCATAGAGATAAGCGGCTCTGAAAAGCCTGAGGCTGAAGATGAAAAGGGGCCGGAAGAGTCCCCGGAAGAGTCCATAGAGGCCTCTGAGACAGAGGGCCCGGAGATGGATTCGGACCAGGATGACCTCTCCTTCGAACTAGAACTTGAACCAGAAGTAGTAGAAGAAGAAGCAGTAGAGGAATCCTCTGTCCAGAAGCTTAAGCAGATCGTCTTCACCTTGGAATGGGAGGTAAAGTCTGAGCAGATCGACGATGCCCTGAACCAGATAGGCAGGATCGAAAAGGAGATAACAAGCCTTCCTCCAAACATGATCATGGAACTCCTTCCTGCCATGATAATGACATTAAAAAAGATGCGATCCGCCCCGGAGAAGGTCTCCCCTGGAGCGCCTGCCCTCCTCAAACGCTCCGTGGAGCTTTTAGAGGCAGCAGAGGCTGAAAGGCCCCTAGATGATGGCGAGATCTCAAGGCTTTCAGATGAGCTCATGGAGTCTCTCAAGGAAGAGCGGACAAAAGAGGGAGGAGCTGAACCTGCTACAACAGAAAAAGGGCAGAAAGGAGAGCATGAAACCACAGCTGGAAAAGATGAAGCAGAATTTGACTTCGAGGTTGAACCCGAAGAGGATCGCATAGGGCAAGATCCAGGAGAACAAGAGGCGACTCAAGGAGCAGCCATCGCAGAGGAACCTGTGCCCATAAAGCCAAAGATAAAGAGTCCGCCTCCACAGGAAGGCCCTGTTCAGACAGCCGAGGTCGAACCTGTATCCAGCGTCGATTTTATAGTGGAGCAGGGGGAGCTTTCCACTGAGGCCAGGCAGCTCCTTGAAGAGCATCTTGTAAAAATCAAGGGACTTATCAATAAGATCCTTCCTGTAGAAAGAGTACTTAAGGAGCAGACAGGGGCAGAAAAGCTCTATCTGTTCCAGTCATCGATAAGAGCAACCCTCCAGGAGGAGTACAACCGCCTCTCCAACTATTTCCTTGGCTATGAGGAGGAATTTGCCCCCACAGCTGAATCCCATGGACATGCAGATTCGGAAGAACAAGATCAGAAAGGCCCCGACGGGATCGAGCTCTCTAACATCCCCATCACCTCCTTGATGAGCTGCACAACAGATGGGATAAGGCTTGCCCTTCTGCCAGAAGAGGTGGCCATGGTGGTAAGGCCAGGCTTCATGAACAAAGGCAAGATCAAAGGGGCCGATACCATCAAGCTCAAGGCCCTCAAGGCCTGGCCATGGAGCAAACTCTCTTCCCTTGCCTCTGGCCCCCTTGCCGAAAAGAGTGAAAAGGAGCTGGCCGAGATCGAGCTTCCAGTTGTCAGAAAGATCGGGGACAGCCCCATCGACACCCCATCCAACTTTAAAGTAGTGGTGCTCTTTGACGGCTCAAAGGGGTGTGTGCTCTTGATCTCGGATAAACTCCAGGAGTTGGAACTTGAGGGCAAGGAGCTCAAGTTCAGGCCAGAAGCCAAGGGCTGGGAGAAGGGACAGATCGAGACACCTGATGAGATAATCCACTTGATCACCTGTAAGGATAGTATCGGAGCCTGATCATGAGCAGCCTTGATATCCAAGACGACACCCAGATAGAGATCATGCCTCAGGTTGAGGTGGAGGTGGAGGCTGACTCTCCTCTGGATACGGAAGCGGAGGCAGAGCCGGAGATCCTCCTTGAGGAAGATCTGATTGAGGAAGAGGCCTTGTCCGGGCCCCCTGCAGGCGAGGCGCCAGGCCGGGAGGAGATCGCAACCAGGCTTCAAGAGGCTGAGCTCTACATCAGTCATGGTCTTCTGGAGGAGGCCAAGGGGCTTCTTGAGGCCCTTTTCAGTGAAATCCCCGAAGGGCACGAGCCTGATCTCAGGGAGCGGATCCAGGTGCGGCTGGAACAGCTCTCTCGCGGAATCATTGCAGCGGATAAGGATCAGCCCGGGCCTGCCGGCCAGGAAGATGATCTTGAACGCAAGTACAACAACTGCATGGGCCTCATAGAGGCAGGCTTTTACCAGGAGGCCATCGAGGAGCTGAAGATCCTTGAAGAGGCAGGATATAAGCCAGGCAGGATAAAGGCCCATATTGGTGAGCTCTACCTAAAGCTCAACATGCCATTTGATGCCATAGAGTACTTCGATGCAGCCATATCCCATGAGGATATAGACACAGACCTGCGCCTGGATGTGCTCTATAAGCTGGCCATCACCTATGAGAACACCGGTTCTGTCACCAAGGCGATCTCATGCCTGGAGGAGATCGTAGCCCTGGACAGGAATTTCAGAAATGCCGCAGAAAAACTCGAGGCACTGACCCAGACTGCCCAAAAGTATGGGCGCTTCTACTATCTCATCAGGAACAACCTCATCTCCAAGGATGACCTGGAACGGGCAAGAGAGTTCGCAAAACAGGGCAGAAAGCCCATAGAGACCGTCTTGATGAACCAGTTCGGGATCGACAAGGAGCAGATCGGAAAATCCCTGTCCGAGTACTTCGGCTGCCCCTTTGTGGTCTTCAACGAACTGGAGGCAGGAACGACACCGAAGTGCATCTCTGGCATAAAGGAGCACTTCTTCCGGACCAATATCTGTGTGCCCGTGAAGGAAGAGCCCCACAGGCTCCAGGTGGCCATCGACAATCCGAACGATCTCATAAAGATCGACAACATCCAGAGGGTCATAAAGGCCAAGAACTTCGAGTTCGTCGTGGCCCTCAAGGAGGACATAGACAAATTCATAGACTACTACTATGGAAAGTACTCCATAGGAGGCACAGACGAGGAGGGAGCCGACGTCTTCGAGCAGCTCGAGCTGGAAGAGGATGAAGAGGAGCTGGAAGAGGACGATACAATTGCATCCGATGCGGACAATGTGGTTGTACAGATGGCCAACAAGATCATCGAAGACGCCTACATGAAAAATGCATCGGATATCCATATCGAGAGCCTTACAGGAAAACGCGGGGCCATGGTCAGACTCCGGATAGATGGAGACTGCCTCCAGTACCAGACCATTCCCTACAACTACAAGAAGGCCCTGGTCTCCAGGATCAAGATCATGTCCAATCTGGACATCTCTGAAAAGCGGCTGCCACAGGATGGAAAGATCAAGTTCAAGAGCAGGACCGGCAGGACCATCGAACTTCGTGTGGCCACACTTCCCACCACTGAGAACAACGAGGATGTGGTCATGCGTATCCTGGCCGCATCCGAGGCAATGCCCCTCGATAAGATCGGGATGCTGCCGGAGAACCTGGAGAAGCTGAAGAAGATCATCGAGATGCCCTATGGGCTGATCCTGGTGGTGGGGCCAACAGGCTCTGGTAAGACCACCACACTCCATGCTGCACTGGGTTATATCAACAGGCCGGAAAAGAAGATCTGGACCGCTGAGGACCCGGTGGAAATCGTCCAGGACGGGCTGAGACAGGTGCAGATAAGGCCCAATATCGGACTCACCTTCGGTCTGGTCCTGAGGGCCTTTCTCCGTGCCGACCCGGATGTGATCATGGTCGGTGAAACAAGGGATGAGGAGACAGCCAACACGGTCATCGAGGCATCTCTTACCGGTCACCTGGTCTTCTCAACCCTCCACACCAACTCTGCCCCGGAGACGGTAACCCGTCTTTTGGGCATGGGCATGGACCCATTCAACTTTGCCGATGCCCTTCTGGGCGTGCTGGCCCAGAGGCTTGTAAAGAGGCTCTGCACAAAGTGCAAGGAGGCCTACAGCCCGGATGATGACGAGATAGAACGAATCCTCTATGAATATGGTGAGCACCCAGTGGCCAAGCTCACCGAAGACGAGATCAGAAAAGCGACCCTCTTTAGGCCAAAGGGGTGTCCTGCCTGCAACAATACCGGCTACAAGGGGCGTCTGGCCATACATGAGCTGCTCATCACCGATGACGAGCTCAGAAAACTCATCCAGAAAAACGCCCCTGTCATGGAGATCAGGGATCAATCCATGAAGGGCGGCATGCTGACCCTGAAGCAGGATGGAATCCAGAAGGTCCTGAGGGGAGATACAGACCTGAAGCAGGTCCTGGCAGCCTGTATCAAGTAATGGCCATAGCCCACACTACAGCGACATAAACGACAAGGGCCGCGCACCCTCTACTAGGTGCAGCGGCCCTCTTTCATTGATGACTCTCCTGCCGTTAGGAAAAGACCTATCTGGCCGGGATGATATCCGCCCCGACATATTCGCGCAGGGCCTTTGGGATCACGATGCTGCCATCTTTCTGCTGATAGTTCTCCATGATGGCAACCACCGTGCGCCCCACCGCCAGTCCGGATCCGTTTAGGGTATGGACGAACCTTGGCTTTTTCCTCTCCTTGGGCCTGTAGCGGATGTTTGCACGCCTTGCCTGAAAATCCTCAAAATTGCTGCATGACGAGATCTCACAAAAGCGGTCCTGGCCCGGCAGCCAGACCTCTATATCATAGGTCTTGGCGGCGCTGAAACCGAGATCTCCTGTACAGAGGCTCACCACCCTGTAGGGGATCTCAAGGGCCTGCAGGATATCCTCGGCATCAAGGAGCAGGGACTCGAGCTCTTCATAGGAGCGCTCCGGAACCACGAACTTGACAAGCTCAACCTTGTTGAACTGGTGCTGACGCACGATCCCGCGCACATCACGTCCGTGGGAGCCTGCCTCGGACCGAAAACAAGGGGTATATGCACAGTAGTACTTCGGCAGCTCTTCTTCAGAGAGTATCTCGTCTCTGTGCAGGTTGGTTACCGGCACCTCTGCCGTCGGGATGAGGTAGTAGTCCCGGAAATTCAGCTTGAACAGATCCTCTTCGAACTTGGGCAGCTGCCCTGTGCCATACATGGTGGCACTGTTTACTATGACAGGGGGCAGAACCTCGGTATAACCGTGCTGTCGTCCATGCATGTCCAGCATGAAATTGATAAGTGCCCGCTCAAGCTTGGCCCCAAGCCCCATGTAGACCACGAACCTGGAACCGGTGATCTTGGCAGCGCGCTCGAAGTCCAGTATGCCTGTCTTCTCACCAAGGTCCCAGTGGGGCAAGGGCTCGAAATCGAACTCGGGGATATCTCCCCACCTCTTGACCACCACGTTGTCCGACTCGTCCTCGCCAACCGGGACAGACTCATGGGGGATATTGGGTATGGAAAGGAGTATCTCCTTGATCTTCTGATCGATCTCGGAAAGCCGTCTGTCGAGCTCCTTGATCTCCGCCCCCACCTGCTTCATCTCTGCTATGAGGGAAGAGGCATCCTTCTTCTCCTTCTTGAGCCGTCCGATCTCCTCAGAGACCCTGTTACGCCTGCTGCGCAGTTCTTCATTGCGCTGGAGCAGCTTCCGCCTTTCCGAGTCCAGTTCCACGAACTTGTCCAAATCGAGATCGGTATGGCGGGCCTCTAACGCCCGTTTCACCAGATCGATATTGTCCCGCACGAATCGAGGATCAAGCATATCTTTTTCACTCCTTAGTGTTGTCCTGACACGGTTCTGCTGTGGCCCGCCTGTACACCCACCTGTCTGCTGACACAAAGGGCCCCGTATGCGGTCACAAGATATATGGCCGGAGAGTATGAATCAAGCAGAGATGCAACGCTAACCCCGGTCTCTGTCCTGACCATGTGGAGCCAGCCCCCGATATGGACCACATCGCCGTATCTGTCGTGTGCCCGGAGGATCCTCCTGGCCATAGCCCTCTCCCGATCTACCCAGCAAGGTCTGGTGAATGTGTGGCAGGATGCCGGCCTTGGTGGTGATGAAAGCATCATGCGCGCCCTTTGGTACTGTGCCTCAAAGATCTCTTTCAGGCCCTCTTTTTCCGGGCTTGAGCTCAAGAGGGCCTCGATATTCTTGTAATCAAGGAGCTGCCTGTCCCAGAAAGGAAGCTCCCTTCTTGAGATCTCACCGCTATCCACAGGCAGGCAGACGGCATTGTGCCGGGCAGCAAAGCCCCTGGCGCACTGCCATTCAAAGGGCATCGATATCTGACGATAGAGCAACTGGAGCCTGGTTGAGCTTTCTGGCCCCGGCCCTATGCACTGGGCGGAACCCAACCGTCTCAGGGCCCTTTTGAACCTTCGTTTCCAGTATGCCTCGAAGGCCTGTCTGAACCAGAGGGAAAAACGGCTTATCTCCACAGTTATGCAGGCTGGCCTGAGCCTTTCAAGCAGTGCCTGCAGGGAAGGTGCGGCCCGAACATCCAGATGAACTGTTCCAATGAGGATAATGGACACAGATTCAAGTTAGATCAGGCGGTTGATACGGTCAAGACAGCGGTACTGAAGCGCCTCGGCAACATGAGGGGTGCGGATCTGGCTGCTGCCATCGAGATCTGCGATGGTCCTTGCGATCTTGACGACCTTGTGAAAGGCCCTGGCACTCAGCCCCAGCTTGGCTGCAGCCTCTTCCATGAAGGATCTGCATCTGGAGGACAGGGGACAAAAGGCCTTTATCTCGGCAGCCCCCATATGGGCATTCGAAAAGATCCCTGGGCCCTTGGCCTTGGCGCCACCAAAGCGATCCAGCTGGAGCTTTCTGGCCCCTTCCACCCGGGCCCTGACCTGAGCCGAGGACTCGGCTGCCGGGGCCTGTGCCGACAGCTCCTCATAGGGTACGGCAGGCACCTCTATCTGGATGTCGATCCTGTCGGCCAAGGGCCCTGATATCCGGTCCCTGTACCTTGCGATCTGGGCCTGGGAGCAGACACACTGTCTCCTTTCATCCCCGAGGAAACCGCAGGGGCAGGGATTCTGGGCTGCCACCAGCATGAACCTTGCAGGAAAGGTCACCGTGCTGCTGGCCCTGGAGATGGTCACCATCCCGTCCTCCAGGGGCTGCCTCAGGGATTCGAGCACATTCTTCCTGAACTCCGGAAGCTCATCCAGGAACAGCACACCATTGTGGGCAAGGCTTACCTGGCCTGGCCTGGGGATGGTGCCCCCTCCGATCATGCCTGCATCTGAAATGGTGTGATGGGGGGCACAAAATGGCCTGCTGGTCACAAGAGGTGTATCCTGATCGGTGAGCCCGGCAACGCTATAGATGGCAGAGGTCTCCAGGGCCTCATGCAGATCCATCGCAGGCAGTATGGTGGGCAGACGCCTTGCGAGCATGGTCTTTCCCGACCCGGGAGGGCCGACCATGAGGATGTTATGGCCACCAGCGGCAGCGATCTCCATCGCCCGTTTCGCGCTCTGCTGGCCGGTTACGTCACTCCAGTCAAGCTCATGGGCCTCCTCGGCCCGCTTATTCATCAATGCCTGATGGTCGCAGGAGACAGGCACCTTCTCCCTGCGCCCAGAGAGGAATTCCACCACCTCTGACAGATGTGCAACGGCAAACACCGGGATATCGGCTACTGCTGCCTCAAGGGCGTTGGCCTCAGGCACTATCAGCCTCTTTACACCCCAGCCCTGACAACCGAGCGCCAGGGGCAGAGCCCCTCTTATCTTTTTTACAGAGCCATCTAGAGACAGCTCTCCTGCCACTACACTCTCTTCAAGGGCCTGGGCCGGCACCACCCTTGTGGCAGCCAATATGGCGAGGGCTATGGGAAGATCGAGGCCTGCCCCGTCCTTTTTAACGTCGGCAGGGGCCAGATTTACCGTAATCCTCTGTACAGGAAAGCTGTAGCCGCAATTCTTTATTGCAGCACGGACGCGCTCCCTGCTCTCCCTGACTGCTCCATCGGGCAGGCCCACTATATGGAAGCCAGGCAGCCCCTGGGAGACGTCCACCTCGATCTCTATCGGGAATGAAGTGATGCCAACAAGGGCCCCGCTCTTTGAAAATGCCAGCATGAAAGCTCTTCTCCAGGACAGATATCGTCTGCGGCCTTCTAAAAATCGGGGGAGCACCCCTCCTTTTTGAAACGAGGCGTATCAAAAGACAGGCCCAAGAGGTGCCAGGAAAACCCGCAACACATTCATGACGCGCCCATTTGGATAAAAAGGCAATTTTAAGAAGGCAGCTCTATAAGATGCTTATCGGAAAGGG
>CAZNKD010000018.1:0-25739 GCA_964573615.1 uncultured Desulfobacterales bacterium
TGGAATCTGGCAAAGGGAGCGATGCCAAAGGTGTAGTCGTCAGAGCCCTCGTAGTCTGGCACTACGCCAAGCCCAAGGCCCACGACCCGGGGCATGTTGTCGAAGGCCAGGTTCATCTCTGCCTTTGCCTTTGGAACAGACAGGAGAAGCACTGCCATCATGCAGATAGCAAGCACGAGACCTGCCGCTTTGAATGGAATTTTCTTCATGACATTAGATCCTTTTTGAATAGCAGTTGAGATTAAGATAACGACCGTCACATATAGCCCGCCTATCCGATGAGTCAGCTTAATATAGAGAGAAATGGGCCGCAAGTCCGTTCTGTGGATATTATTTTGGCAATATGCGACGTTTAGGGTGAAATCAAATTGACAAGTGTGGTGCGCCAATAATAGTATGGCCTATTGATTAGAGGAGTGTGTCAAGGGAATCTGTGGTATGGAGGATATCCAAGGAGCCCGGCCTTCGTTGCTGTCCGTCTTTTCGTCTGTCCACTTTTTAAATTCCAGAACTGTGGATCAGGAAGTTGGTCAAGGACCAAGCACATGTTGCCTCTGAAAGATCGGGTCCTGATCCAAATAGCAGTGCCATGCATGGGATGACCGCAGACATCTTGTCGATATACTTGTCGATGTATAGGGGGCCTAAGTGCGGTGATCGGCCTGTCTGTTTATGCTGTTTATGCCAGGGCCTTTTGGCCGCTTGAGCCCTGTACAGGTTTTTGGTTTTAGATTGTAAGGAGTTTCCCAGTATAGTTTCCCGGTATATCAAGGGGGTTTTATGTTCAGGATATCATCGAGCAAGACAGAATATCTCAGAGTCAAGGGGAGTCGGGCCTTGGGCTCGTCCTGGTTCTTCGCCCTCGTGCTGGCGGCAGCCGTGATGCTTGCCGGATGCGGGGAGAAGGAGCCGGAGAAGAAGCCCGAGGTGGTGCGCCCGGTGAAGGTGATGACCGTAAAGGATGCAAGCGAGATCCTGACACACGGCTTTCCCGGCACGGTGCGGGCCTCCAGGCGGGCCATTCTCTCCTTCAAGGTCTCAGGCCCCCTGGTGGAGCTGCCGGTGGAGGAGGGGCAGTTCGTGAGGAAGGGGGACCTCATCGCCCAGATCGACAAGCGCGATTTCCTGATAGCGGTCAAGGAGGCCCTGGCCCGCTATAAAGAGGCGGAGCAGCAGTTCAGGCGCTACAAGGAGCTGTTTGCCAAGAAACAGGTCTCCAAGGCCGACTTCGACCGTTATCTGGCAGCCAGGGACGTCGCCAAGGCCAACCTGGAGGATGCCAAGAACGCCCTGTGCGACACCACGCTCACTGCCCCGTTCGACGGGGTCATCGCAAAGCGTTTCGTGGAAAACTATTACAAGGTCAAGGCAGAGGAGCCGATAGTCCATCTGCAGGACATATCGAGGATAGAGGTGGTGATCGATGTGCCGGAGCTCGTGATGGCGGCCCTGAGAGACAGAAAGGCCGAGTCCGTCACGGCCTCCTTCGACTCCATCCCTGGAAAGAGCTTTCCCGTGCTTCTGAAGGAGTACTCGACAGAGGCAGACCCTGCCACCCAGACCTATCAGGTGGTCTTCAGCCTGGATCAGCCAAAGGAGGCCAGCATCCTGCCAGGCATGACAGCCACTGTGAGCGCATCCTTCCGCAAGGATGTGACCAAGGGGCCGCAGATAATCGTGCCCGCCCTTTCTGTGCTCGATGCCCCAAAGGACCGGCCATATGTGTGGGTCTTCGACCCCCAGCGCGGGGTGGTGAACAAGAGGTATGTGCAGGTGGGTGCCCTCAAGGATTCATGCTGCATCAGCATCACCGAAGGGCTCGAGCCGGGAGAGATAGTGGTGATAGCCGGTGTGACCAAGCTCAAGGAGGGCATGAAGGTAAGGCCCTGGGAGAAGCAGAGAAAAGAGGGTATCTAAGGCATGAACATAGCCGAATTTGCCATAAAGAAGAGCGTCATCACATGGACCCTCACTGTGGTCATGCTGGTGCTCGGCTATTTCGCCTATATGGGCCTGCCGAGGCTGGAGGACCCGGAGTTCGCCATCAAGGAGGCGGTGATCCTCACCCCGTATCCCGGCGCCTCTCCTGAAGAGGTGCAGGAAGAGGTCACCGAGGTGATAGAGAAGGCGGTCCAGGAGATGGGTCAGCTGAAGCGGGTCGAGTCCTATTCCTCCCGCGGCATGTCCCTGGTCCATGTCTATATCAAGGACAAGTACAGGAAGAACGATCTTCCCCAGGTCTGGGACGAGCTGCGCCGACGCATGGGGGACAATGAGAGGAACCTGCCCCCAGGGGCCGGCCCCATCACGGTCAATGATGCCTTCGGCGACGTGTTCGGTGTCTATTTCGCCCTGGTGGGTGAAGGCTACACCTATCCGGAGCTGAAGGAGGTGGCGGAACTCCTTCAGCGTGAGCTCCTGGTGGTCCAGGACGTCAAAAAGATCGAGCTGTTCGGTGTAAGGCCGGAGGCCATCTATGTGGAGATGTCTCGTGCAAAGATGGCTGCCCTGGGTATCACCCAGCAGGAGATATTCAGTGCCCTTAGGGCCAAGAACCTGCCTGTTGATGCAGGAAGGATAAAGTTCGGCACCCAGTATCTCGCCTTCAGCCCCACGGGTGAGTTCAAGAGTGAAAAGGAGTTTGGAAACCTCTTCATCGCTGCCAAAAACGGCAAGCTCATCTATCTGCGGGACGTGGCGGAGATAAAGCGGGGCTTTGTCGAGCCTCCATCCAAGATCCTCAGGGTCGATGGCCGCGAGGGGATCGGAATCGCCATATCCACGGTGCTTGGCGGAAATGCCGTCAC
This sequence comes from uncultured Desulfobacterales bacterium, assembly GCA_964573615.1. Classification (GTDB taxonomy): domain Bacteria; phylum Desulfobacterota; class Dissulfuribacteria; order Dissulfuribacterales; family QOAL01; genus JALSKY01. The sequence goes on from CAZNKD010000018.1 coordinate 2,808, forward strand.
CATGGGCAATGCGGTGCTCAAGCGGCTCGATGAGCTAAAGAGCCAGATCCCGGTGGGCATGGAGCTCGTTGAGATCGCCATGCAGTCGAAGGCGGTAACCAAGGCGGTAAACGGCTTTGTGATAAACCTGCTGGAGGCCGTTGCCATAGTCATCGTGGTGCTGGCCATATTCATGGGGCTGCGCTCCGGCATAATCATCGGCTTCATACTGATACTCACCATTGCCGCAACCTTTGTGGTTATGGGCTACTATCACATCACCCTCGAGCGCATATCCCTGGGGGCCCTGATAATCGCCCTCGGAATGCTGGTGGACAATGCCATCGTGGTGGTGGATGGTATGAAGGTGAAGATGCAGCAGGGCATGGACGGGCTCCAGGCCGCAAAGGAGATCGTGGACCAGAACGCCATGCCGCTTCTTGCAGCCACTGCCGTTGCCATCATGGCCTTTGCCTCCATAGGCGGGATGTCGAACTCCACGGGTGAGTATTGCCAGTCCCTCTACTACGTCATCCTCATCTCCCTTTCGCTCTCCTGGATCACTGCCGTTACAACCACACCTCTTGTGACCAAGCAGTTCATCCTGTCAAAGAAGGATCGCGAGAACATGGGCAGTGCCGGAGAGGCATACGGCGGCAAGTTCTATCAGATCTACAGGAATTTTCTCTCCATTGCCATCAAACACCGCTGGATCACCATCGGGATAGTGGTGGGGCTCTTCGCGCTCTCCGTGTTCGGTTTCGGTTTCGTGAAGCAGCTCTTCTTCCCCGCCTCCACCAGGCCCCAGTTCATCGTGGAGTGTTTCTTCAGGGAGGGGATCCATATCGAGGAGACCGCAAGACAGGTGAAGAGGATAGAGGAGTACCTTGCAAAGCAGGAGGGTGTGACCCAGGTGGCCTCGGCCATCGGAGGGGGCCATCCAAGGTTTCTGCTCACCTACGGCGTGCCCGTTGAGGCCGCCAACCAGTACTCGAGCATCCTTGTATCCGTGGACGACTACCGGAAGATCGACGCGATGCAGCCCAGGCTCCAGAAGGAGCTCGAGGAGATGTTCCCGGATGCCTGTATAAATGTGAAGAAGTTCGTCCTCGGCCCTGCAAATGGCGGCAAGATCCAGCTCCGCATAAACGGCGATGACCCCGAGGAGCTGCGTGCCATGGCGGAAAAGGCGGTGCAGATATTCCGGCAAGAGGGTGCCAAGGCGGTCAGGACCGAGTGGGGCGACAAGGTGAAGGTGCCCGTGCCCATCCTGGCAGAGGACAGGGCAATGGCCCTTGGAATCACCAGACCCATGGTGGCCCAGGCCATAGAGGCCAATTTCTCCGGGGTGACCACAGGCGTCTATCGCGAGGGCATAAATCTCATCCCCATAATAGCAAGGGCCCCAGACCGTGAAAGGGACACCATCGAGGACCTGAGCGAGATCCAGGTCTTCAGCCCGATGGCCCAGAGGTACATTCCCATCCTCCAGGTGCTCAACGGCCTTGAGACCAAGTGGGAGAATGCCCGGGTGTCGCGCTGGCACAGGAGGCAGATGATCAAGATCCATGCAGATCCCCGCCAGGAGCTGCCTGCCGAGCTCATGGCCAGGGTGAAGCCCAGGATCGAACAGACCCTTGGGGTGGATCTGGCCGCCTATCGCGGAAAGCCCCTGGAAGAGGGCGAGGAGTGGACGGCCAAGACCATACCAATAAAGTATGACGACATCCTGCCTCTCAAGGGCAAACCGGGCTACTTCATCGCCTGGGGAGGCGAGCTCGAGGACTCTTCCGATTCCCAGAAGCAGCTTGCCGCCAACATCCCCATCTATTTCGGCATGATGGTGCTCATAGTCATATTCATGTTCAATGCCTTCAGACAACCCCTGATCATCTGGCTCACAGTGCCCCTTGCTCTCATAGGTGTCACAGCCGGCCTGCTGCTTTTGAAGCAGCCCTTCGGCTTCATGGCACTGCTCGGCCTCATGAGCCTTTCAGGCATGCTCATCAAGAATGCGCTGGTCCTCATCGACCAGATAGACATCAATATCAGATCGGGCATGAAGGGCATGGAGGCCATCGTGGAGTCAGGGGTCTCCAGGATGCAGCCCGTCATGATGGCCGCACTCACCACCATGATGGGCATGATCCCCCTGTTCCAGGATGCCTTCTTCGTCTCCATGGCAGTGACCATCGTATTTGGACTCGGTTTTGCCACAGTGCTAACCCTGGTATTCGTGCCGGTCCTCTATGCCACATTCTTCAAGATAAAGTGAGGATCAGGAGTCAGACCATGATCAAGCCCCTTTCACATATCCGGTCAACCTTGATGCAGGCATGTGCGCTCCTTGCCGGCCTGCTCATGCTGCTCTCACTGGCCGTATCGGTTTCCGAGGCGGCCAAGTGCCGCATAGATCTCGGGCTTCCAAAGGTAGTTCGGGTGGGTTTCATAACCGATGGCTCCACCCCCGGAGACAAGGCCCTGGTGGAGAGATACAAGGAACAGATCAGGGCCACGGTTGAGCCTGAGCTCAAGGCGATCTTCTCGGACGAGTGGACCCTTTCCGGCAATGATTCCCGCTCCGGCGTCAGGGCCGCCCTTGACAGGCTCCTTCAGGGGCCTGCCCCAGACGTGATCTTCGCCCTGGGCCTGGTCTCGGCTTCAGAGGCTGCAGGGCGGAGGAGCTTGAGCAAGCCGGTCATCGCACCCATTGCCGCAAGATTCTCCGTGAAGGGGGGCAAGGGGCGTATGTCCAAAAATTTCGTATGGGTGGATCAGGTCTATTATCTGGATCGGGACCTCGATACCTTCCAGAAGATCGCCCCCTTCAAGCGCTGTGTGGTGCTGCTCGACCAGCGGGAAGTCGAGGGGCTGGATGGCGTCTACAGTGTGGTCAAGGGGTTTGGAAAGAGCAGGGGCCTTGAGATCTATCTCATCCCGGTTGGCTCTTCGGTAGAGGAGGCGGTGCGTCAGATCCCCGAGGGGACCCAGGCCGCCTTCATAGGCCCATTGTGGCACATGAGCGGTGATCAGCTCGCACAGCTTGCCAGCCGGCTCATAGAGAAGAAGATCGCCCCCTTTTCCATCTGGGATGCCAAACAGGTGGAAAGGGGCCTTCTGGCAGGCCTTGAGCCCAGGGACAAGGGGGAGATACTGGCCCGCAGGGCAGCCATCACCCTCATGGACATCATCCACGGCCAGAGACCGGCCAGCGTTGAGGTGGATTTCGTAAGAAGCAGGGACCTTGTCATAAACATGGAGAGTGCAAGGCGGCTTGGGATCTATCCCAATCTGCTCATGCTCACACAGGCAGAGGTGATAGACGAAGAGCCTGCCGCCAGCAGGGGTGCGCGCCGGCTTGATATAAAGCAGGCAGTGGAGGAGGCGGTTGAGGCGAACCTGCGTCTCGAGTCCGCCCGGGTGAACGTGAAGGCCGGTGAGCATGCAGTCAAGGAGAAGATGGCTGATCTGCTTCCGAGGATCGACCTTGGAACCGGCTACCGGGGCATGGATCAGGACCGGGCGAAGACGAGCGGCGGCGTGACCCCTGAGCGTGCCTGGACAGGCTCTGCCTCCGGCTCCATACTCCTCTATTCCGAGTCCAAGTGGGCCAACTTCACTGCCGAGGAACATCTCCAGCTTGCAAGGCAGATGCACAGGGAGCGAGTGAGACTGGATGTCACCTATGATGCGGCAGTGGCCTATCTCAATGTGCTGAGGGCCAAGACCATCGAGAGGATCTACAAGGAGAATCTCGCCCTGACCAAGGCCAATCTCGAGCGCGCCAGGATAAAGGTGGAGACAGGGGCTGCCGGACCGGACGAGGTCTACCGGTGGGAGTCCAAGTTCGCCAACGATCGAAGGGAGGTCCTCTACAGGGAATCGGATACCATGAGCGCAATGGAGGCCCTGAACAGGGTGCTGCACAGGCCCCTGACCGAGCGCTTCGTGCCCGAGGAGGCGACCCTGAAGGACCCGCTCTTCCACATGGGAGACAAGTTCTATTTCGGGCTCATGGAAAATCCCCTGCTCCTTGAGCGCTTCAAGAGGTTTGCCGCCAAGGAGGCGGTGGCCCTCCGGCCGGAACTCAAGGGTTTCGATGCTGCCATAAAGGCAAAGGAGCGCCTGGCCGTGGCTGCAAGGCGTGAGGTGTGGCTGCCGGACTTCACCGTGGAGTGGAGTGTGGATCACTATTTCACCCAGGACGGAGACGGCAGAAGGGATGGCACCCCTCTTGATGACACGGACTGGGGGGTCGGTGTGTTTGCCAGGATTCCGCTCTTCGAGGGCGGAAAGACCGTGGCCAGGGCCGGAAGGCTCGAGCAGGAGCTCTCGAAGCTCCAGATCGACAGAAGTGCCGTGGCCGAGGCCATCATCCAGGAGGTGCTCGCTGCCATAAATACCACCAGGGCATCCTATCCATCCATTACCCTTACGCGCCAGGCAGCGGATACGGCAAAGAAGAATCTGGATCTGGTGACCGATTCCTATCTCCACGGCATAAAGAGCATCATCGACCTTCTGGATGCCCAGAACCAGTACCTCAATGCAGAGCTGAATGCCGCCAATGCCGTCTACAACTTCCTGATAGACTTCATGGGGGTTCAAAGGGCCCTTGGAGAGTTCATCATATTCATGCCCGAGGGCCAGCGCCAGGAGTGGATGAAGAGGGCCAGCGCCGAGATCGGGATGAAGTAGCCGGGCATGTCTCCGGGGTGGCCGTATTTTTGAAAGGTGCCCGGGACATCGGGGATAGACATCAAGGATTATTTTACTATTCTTTGTTTCATTTTTCGGCCTCTTGGATTATGATCCTTGGCCTTAAGAGATGAAACCTAAAAGAGATGAAAGGAGATGGAGAAATGAAAGGTATGAAGAACAGGATCACCTGTCTGATGGCGGCTTTGTCAATGGTGTTCGGGGTGGTACTCGGGGCCAGCAGCGCATTTGCGGCTGAGGCCGTGGTGAAGATCCTTGCCCCCTGGCAGGCCAGGGGTGAGGTCTACAAGGTTGCACCCAACAAGGTCAAGGTCGTGGCCATAATAGATGGCATCATGTATGTGGACAAGGGTGACAAGTCCATGGATGCGGCAGTCTTCATGTGCCCGGGTGTGGAGTACATCAACCTGGACAACGACCAGGCGACCCTGGATGCCGACTGCGTCATATCGGGCGGTGACGACAAGGTGGCCTATGCCACGCTCAAGGCCTCTGGAAAGGTCGGGGCCCTCGAGGGCGACTTCACCATCATCGGTGGAGAGAAGAAGTGGAAGGGCATGAAGGGTGCCGGAAAGGTGAGCATCAGGACCGCCCTCGGCTCCACTGCCAAGAACGCCAAGACCGGCGAGGTGCTGAACGCCGCTGCCGGCCTTGCCGTATGGCCCGGCCTTACTGTGACGCTGCCTGGCAAATAGGGCAGAAAGCACCACCACCATTTACATCACCCCTTAAAAGGAAGAGCCGGGCACGCCCCGGCTTTTTTGCTTGAGCCCGCTACGGGCTCCTGTTTCTCGGACTGAACACACAATATGGAACTTACAGGAAAGGTCTCCTTCTTCGAACGCTTTCTGCACTCCCAGGCATCCGGCAGCGTGGTGCTCATGCTGGCAGCAGCCACTGCGCTCTTTTGGGCCAACTCGCAATGGGCAGGTCTCTATCACGCCCTGAGCCACCTGGAGATCGGGATCGTATTCGGAGGCAGGAGCTATCATATGGACCTGGCCCACTGGGTCAAAGACGGGCTCATGACCATATTCTTCTTCGTGGTGGGCCTGGAGATAAAGCGGGAGGTGCTCCTGGGGGAGCTCTCCTCCTTGCGGAAGGCGGCCCTGCCGGTCCTTGCTGCAGTGGGCGGGTGTGTGACCCCTGCCATTATCTACTACATCCTCAATATGGGTGGGGCCGGGGCCTCGGGCTGGGGAATCCCCATGGCCACGGACATCGCGTTTGCCATCGGTATCCTCGCCCTCCTTGGCAGCAGGGTCCCCGTTGGTCTCAAGGTCTTCCTGACCGCCCTTGCCATAGTGGACGACCTGATCGCAGTCCTGGTAATAGCGGCCTTCTATACCGCCCAGATCAATCTCGTGGCCCTGGCCTGGGCCCTGGCCTTTCTGATCCTGTTCTTCCTCGTGGTCAAGTCCAATGCCAGGCGCCCCATCGCCTATCTCTTTCCCGCCTTTGGGGTCTGGGCAAGCCTCATGTTCTCCGGCATACATGCCACGATAGCAGGCGTGCTCATAGCCCTTCTCGTGCCGGTTAGATCCCAGATAGACCCGGGCGAGTTCCTGGACAGCATCATCAGGAGCATAGAGTGCCTTGGAAGGTCCGGCCCCCTTACGAGGGACAGCCTTGCCCTCAACAAGCAGCAGTGGAGACTGGTGGAAGAGATCTATCTGGCCGCAGACGACATGATCCCCCCTGGGATCTTCCTTGAAAAGCAGCTCCATACCATCCAGGCCTTTGTGATACTGCCCCTGTTCGCCCTGTTTTCGGCCGGCGTAACCATTACGGCCCAGAGCATGGCCTCCTTTCCTGGGCCGATTAGCACAGGTATAATGGCCGGTCTGGTCTTGGGGAAACAGATTGGTATAATGGCCTTCAGCTGGCTCGCCATAGTGACCGGGGCCGCAGACCTCCCAAAGGGCGTCAGGTGGCCCCATGTATGGGGGGTGAGCGCCCTTGCCGGGATAGGTTTCACCATGTCCATATTCATAAGCGAGCTGGGCTTCGAGGATCAGGCCATGATAGACGAGGCCAAGATTGCGATATTCATAGCCTCCCTGGCAGCAGGCGTGCTGGGCTACCTGATCCTTCGCCTGACACTTCCAAGAAAGGGGGCAGACCAGGCTTGAGACTACCGATCGGCAGAAGGCTCCGCTTCAAGTACAGCTTCCACAACCTGCTCTTGTGGCTGCTGCTCTATCTGGTGCTTGCACCCTTTTTGCGCCACCTTCCAGGCACAAGGATCATACTCTCCATGTTCATCACCGTGGTGCTCTTTTCAGCGGTCTATACCATAGAGCAGCACCAGAGGCTCTTCAGGGTGGCGGTCTGCCTGCTCGCCCTGTCGCTGAGCCTGTTATGGCTCGATCTGCTGAATATCCTGCCCCTGTCCGGTATCCTGGATACCGCTGTGATCATGGTCTACATAGGTATCGTGCTCTATGCCTTCATGCGCCACGTCTTCAAGGCGAGGGTGGTGGACACGAGGCTCATCTGCGCGGCCCTATGCCTCTATCTCTTTCTTGGCACCTTCTGGGGCTATCTATACGAGATGATCTATCTGCTGGAGCCGGGCTCTTTTTCAGGAGACCTTCTGAACATTGACAAAGACGATCCCTTGATGCTCAGGCAGCACTTCCAATACTTCAGCTTCGTGACCCTCACCACCCTGGGTTATGGCGACATAACGCCAAAGGCCGCAGGCCCTGCCTCCCTTTGTGCCGTAGAGGCCATCATGGGCCAGTTCTTCATGACCGTTCTCATTGCAAGGCTCGTGGGGATCCAGGTGTCCCAGCAGTTTTCAAAAGAGGGGAAAGAGGCCACTTCTGATGGCGGAGAAGGCGGCGGCAGCGAAGCCGGCCCAGATGGGAGAGTCGGAAGAGGGCGGGGAGGGGAGTGATGGGTTCGATCCGGCCTATAGTCTGTCCCGACTGTGATCTGCTCCTTGAGCCGGTCGAGGTCAGGCCGGGCCAGAAACTTGTCTGCCCCAGGTGCAACTGCACCCTCAGGGCGCCTGTTGCCAACAGTGTTGAAAAGACCCTGGCCTTGAGCCTTACGGGGCTGATCATGTTTCTGCCGGGCATATTCCTTCCCCTTCTGAGCCTGGACATCATCGGCCTTGAGAGCTCAGGGAGCATATTCTCAAGCGCAACGGCACTGGTGGAGACAGGATATGTCTTCACAGGGGTGGCGGTATTCCTGACAAGCATACTCATCCCCGCGATCAAGCTCTGCATCCTGTTCCTTGTCTCGTTTCAGATCCTGGCCGGCAGGAGTGACCGCTCCACCATCTTCATGTTTCGCACCTACAAGTTCCTGGACGAGTGGGGGATGCTCGAGGTCTATATGATCGGCATCCTCGTGACCATCATAAAACTGCTCCACATGGCAAAGATCCAGTACGATGCGGGCTTCTACTGCTTCATCGGGCTCCTTTCGGCGACCATCCTCTCTTCGGTCTTTCTGGACGAGCACCAGTTCTGGGAGAAGATCCACAGGCAGGTGACGGCAAGGGAGCCGGCAGAGAGGGAGGTCGGCAGCAAGGTGGAGGCAGGCCAGGAGGCAGGCGGATGAGCCGGTCCCTTTCTGTGAAGACGGGAATAGAGGCAGGGCTCATGGTGTGCCACGAGTGCCATCTGGTGGTGGAGATGCCCAAAGACGGCGCCAAGACCGAATGCCCCAGGTGTGGGGCCGATGTCCACGCCAGGAAGCCAAACAGCCTGGTCCAGACCTGGGCCCTGGTGATCACATCCCTGATCCTGCTCTTTCCTGCCAACATCCTGCCCATCATGCGAGTGGACTATTTCGGATCTGCAGAGTACTCCACCATCATGGATGGCATCATATACTTCTTCAAGGAGGGCTCCTACGGAATCGGTCTCGTGATCCTGGTTGCAAGCGTACTGGTGCCGGTATTCAAGATAGTCGGGATCATGATGATCCTGCTCTCCATCCATTTCAGGATAGAGAGCTGGCTTGCCCACAAGACCCTAATGTTCAGGTTCATCAAGTTCATAGGCAGGTGGTCCATGCTGGACATATTCGTAATCGCTCTGCTGACCGCCCTCGTGGACTTTGGTTTTCTCTCCTCGATAGCGGCAGCCCCTGCCGCCCCCTTCTTCTGCGGTGTGGTCATCGCCACCATGCTTGCAGCGGAGGCCTTCGATACCAGGCTCATCTGGGACATGGAAGGCGGGGAGGGGTCATGAAGGGCCATGCTGATGCGGCCATCGCCTGTCATGGGGCAGCGACTGTCGAAAAGAGGGGCCTTGCAGGCATGAAAAGAGGAGAGGGGGCCGGACCTTGGCCCTATTTGTGCCTCATCCTTGCCACCCTGTGCTGGGCCGGCAATTTCATCCTGGGAAGGGCGATGAACAGTGACATACCGCCTGTGGCCCTGAACTTCTGGCGCTGGAGCCTTGCCTGCATCTTGCTGCTTCCCTTTACCATGGCCTCCATCTGGAGGCAGAGGCAGACCATAAAGGAGCATGCGCCGATCCTGGTGCTCCTGGCGGTTACAGGGGTTTCCGCCTTCAATACCCTGGTATATCTCTCCCTTCACACCACCTCGTCCATCAATGCCGCCCTGATGATCGCCGCAGTGCCGCTCATGGTGCCGACCTTGTCCTTCCTCATAAACGGTACGGCCGTAACCCCGGCCCAGGTGGCTGGCACGGCGGTATCCCTGGCAGGGGCACTGGTGCTCATAACCAAGTGCGATATGGACAAGGTCATGGCCCTCGAGTTCGTAAAGGGAGACATACTGATGCTCGTGGCCGCAATGGTCTGGTCCCTGTACACGGTGCTCCTTGCCAGGCGCCCCAGACAGATCGATGGCATAGTGTTCCTGAATACCATAACCATCATTGGCCTCCTGGTACTTCTGCCCTTCTATCTGATGGAGCTGGCAGGGGGGGCAGGCTTCCGGCCGAGTCTTCCGAATCTGGCCACCATCGTCTATGTGGCCCTATTTGCAACGATAACGGCATTTGTGGCCTGGAACCATGCAGTGGCCAGGATCGGTCCGAACAGGGCAGGTCTATTCATCCACTGCCTTCCCCTTTTTACGGCCATTCTCGCAATAGTCCTTCTTGGAGAAGGGCTCTACGGTTATCATATTGTCGGGGCCGGGCTGGTTGGCCTGGGCATATATCTGTCTGCCAGGCCCTCGGCCAGGAGAAGAGAAGGAGATGTGAAGGAATAGGTATGGAAAAGCCGGAAGTAAAGAAGAAGGGTATCTCTCCCATCTGGATTCTGCCTGTAATAGCCCTGTCCATAGGGATGTGGCTCCTCTACAAGAGTATCGTGGAAAAACCCATAGACATAATCGTCCACTTCAAGAGCGCTGAAGGGGTAACGGCAGGCAAGACCAAGGTGATGTACAAGGGCCTTCCCATAGGGGTGGTCAAGGATATCACCGTGGACAAGGGGCTCGATACGGTATCCATGCATATCGAGATCAGCCGTGAGGCGGAAAAGGGCCTTGTGGAGGATGTGAAGTTCTGGATCGTCAGGCCCGAGGTCTCGGCAGGCAGGGTGCGGGGTATCGAGACCCTGCTTACGGGCTCCTATATCGCTGTGCAGCCTGGTAAGTCCAAGGTGCCGTGCCGGGAGTTCGTCGGGCTCGAGGAGCCGCCGCCAGTGCCGGAAGATGCCCCCGGGCTCCACATAAAGCTCGAGACCGATGCCCTAAACTCGCTCCAGAAGGGCTCGCCCATCTATTTCAAGGATATCCAGGTGGGCTCGATCCAGGGCTACACCATGGAGAAGAACGGCCAGATCCTGGTGGATGCCTACATAGAGCCGGATTATGCCCATCTCGTGAAGCCCGGCACCAGGTTCTGGAACGCGAGCGGTATCACCCTCAAGGGTGGGCTCAATGGCATCGTCTTTCGAATGGAGTCCTTGAGCAGCCTGATCTATGGAGGGGTGAGCTTCTATACGCCAGAGTCCCTGATGGAGCAGCCGCCAGCCAAGAACGGACAGGTCTATAAGCTCTACAGGGACTTCGAGGATGCCCAGTACGGCATAAAGATCTCTCTCAAGCTTCCAAACGGTGAGAGCCTGGAAGAGGGGCTCACAAAGGTCATGTACCACGGCATAGAGGTTGGCCATGTCACCAAGGTGCTCCTCAACAAGAATGACAAGAAGTACAAGGTGACAGCAGAGATCTTGATGGATCCGGTGGTGGAGTCTGCCCTCAGGAAGGGGACCAAGTTCTGGCTCATAAGGCCGAGGCTCGGCCCTGGCGGGGTCAGCAACCTGAGCACCCTGGTCTCCGGGCCCTATATAACGTTCGTGCCGGGAAATGGCAGCCCGTGCCGGGAGTTCACCGTCCAGGGGAGCCATTCGAAGGAGATTCTGCGCGAAGGCACCTACTACAGGCTCATGGCCAAGGATCTCCACGGCCTCGACCCCGGCGCCCCGATCCTGTTCAAGCACATCCAGGTGGGCGAGGTGGCAAGGTATAAGCTGAATCGGGACAACAGTGTGGACCTCGTGTTCATCATCTATGACGAATACAAGCATCTCATAAATTCGAAGTGTGTCTTTTGGAACTACAGCGGATTCGACCTGAGGGTCACCCCGGGCGAGGTGAGCGTCAGCACAGACTCGATAAAATCCATCCTCTCCGGCGGGATCGCCTTCGACTATCCAGCGAAATACTATGGAAAGAAGCTGAAGGGAGTGGACCCGCTCCACAGATTCAAGCTCTATGACAGCTTCGAGGATGCAGTCAAGCACGTGCCTGCACTCAAGCCGGATGGCGTCTTCATCAAGCTCGAGGCCGATGAACCGGTGGCCGTCACCTCTGGAAGCCCGGTCTACTACAAGAAGGTCCAGGTGGGCGAGGTTACGGGGGTGAGGCTCGATGGAAAGCGGGACAAGATAGTGGTAACCGCCTTCATCCAGAAGCAGTATCTCGATCTCGTCACCACGTCCTCGCGCTTCTTCCTGGCGAGCGGGCTCGAGATATCCGGAAGCATAAGGACGGGCATCAAGGTCAGGACCGCTCCCCTGGCCTCTGTGGTCATGGGCTCCATATGCTTCATAAATCCCAAGGATGGGGAAGAAAGGGGAAGAAGGATCAAGGAGTGGCACGTCTTCGATCTCTATCACGACCTGGAGAGCGCAAAGGGGGCGGACTACGTTCCGATCACCATCGAATTTCCAGAGGCGAATGACCTGGCGGTCAACGCAAGGGTGCGCTATCAGGGTGTCGAGATAGGGCATGTGAGCAAGATCGAGTTCGCCGATGACATGCAGGGCATAGTGGCAACGGCCCTCATAGACAGGAAATCGGCGCACCTTTTCACATCAGGGGCCAAGGTCTGGGTGGTGAAGCCGGAGTTTGGTCTCAGCGGCATCAAGAATCTGGACACCATGATAACCGGCCCCTACATCGCCGTTCAGAAGGGGCCAGGGCCCAGGGTGTGCAGGCTCAAGGGGCTGTCCTCCCCGCCGCCTGTGCCATACATAAACCGCGGCCTCCATGTGGTGGTTGAGGCAGACAGCCTCGGCTCCCTCAAGCGCGGCTGTCCGGTCTATTACAAACAGGTGAAGGTGGGCAGTGTGGTCGGCTATGAGCTTTCACCCGATTCCAGAAAGGTCTGGGTGCATCTGAACATAGAGGAGCCGTTCAAGGCCCTGGTACGCACTGGCAGCAGGTTCTGGAACGCAAGCGGTGTGCGGGTGCGTGCTGGCCTGTTTTCCGGTGTCAAGGTGAATACCGAGAGCCTGGAGGCCATAGTGGCTGGTGGGATCGCCTTTGCCACCCCAGAGGGTGAGGAGATGGGGTCCCCTGTGGGGCAGGGGCACCATTTCAGGCTCTATCCCGAGCCGGAGGATGACTGGATGGGCTGGAGCCCGGCCATCCATCTGAAGAAGGAGCTGGCCCACGCCATGTGAGCTCCCCAGGGCCGGGCAAACTTGACCATCAAAGTGGCTGGCTCTATAGTCCGCCTTTGAAAAAAGGAGCATGATCATGCCTTTTCATAAAAAGTACATATTGATCCCTGCACTTCTTGCCCTCCTTGTCGTGCCGGCCCTTTCTGGTTGCGCCGGAAAGGCCAGCTCCCCTGAGAAGGGCGGGCCTCAGGCATCACATGGCACTGACCAGGCCGATGCAGCCAAGGCCGCAGAAGAGGAGCGGATGGCCAAGCTCGAGGAGGAGGTGATCGCCAACCCCTCCTGGGCGGCCAACAGCGAATATTTCAGAAAGACCGAGAACAAGGGGAGCAAGATCAGGCTCTTTGGCAATTCCAAGCGGGAAAAGGAGCTGGAAGAGCGGCTGGAGAAGCTGGAGGCCCGCCTCAAGGGGCTGCCGGACAGGGCAAAGGATGTCCACGGGATGCCGGTGCTCAGGCGCAAGGTTGTGCTCATGTCGCTCCTTGGAGATCTGGGGCTCGATGTGCTCTCCCTGCTTCCTGCGGCCCTTAGGCGCACCGACGGGATCGTCCCCGTGGACTCCAATCAGCTTGCCCGCCTTCTCAAGAAGTATGGATATTCTGTCAGCGATCTCGCCTCTGCCAGGGTGCGTCAGGAGATCGCCGCCCTTGCAGGCATCCAGGCATATCTCCTGGTCTATTTCCCTGAGGGGCAGGTGCCAGGAAAGGAGTCGGCCCTCAGACTGGATGTGGTCCATGCCACCGAGAACGTGCTCATTGGCTCCTATCTCGCCACCATCGAGCAGTTCGACGAGGTGGCAAAGAAGATCTCCAAGGACGTGGTGCGGGGCACGGAATGGTCATGCCGCATCGTCAAGGTGGAAGATGGCCAGGTCTACCTCAATGCAGGAAGGCTCACTGGGCTGCGGCCAGGTGACCGGCTCAAGGTATGGGGCAGGGGCAAGGAGATAAAGGACCCGTTGACAGGCCGTATCCTGGGTTTCGGCCCTGGACCGTTCAAGGGGGAGCTTGAGGTCGTGGAGCTTTTCGGCACCGATGCCTCCATGGCCAAGGTGCTCTCAGGGGGCGGGTTCGAGCTGACCGATGTGGTCAAGATGGCTGAGCTTGGGGAGTAGGGGGAAGAGATCTGGTTCTGGTTGTTCGGGCCTATGAAAAGATTTGAGGAATTGGAGCAGGTTCTCCAGAGGATACGAAGGATAAAGCCCGGGCTTGAGAAACACTACGGTATTTGCAAGATCGGTGTCTTCGGCTCCTATGCCAGAGGGGATCAACATGGGCAGAGTGATATAGATCTGATAGTGGAGTTGAGCAGGCCGGTTGGCCTTTTAAAACTCATAAGGGCCGAGCGCTATCTTTCATCAGAGCTTGGCCGGCCAGTAGATCTGCTAACAGTGGACAGCCTGAAGCCATACATGAAGGATATGGTGTTGAAGGAAGTAGTATATGCCTGATGAGAGCAGAAGACTCCAGTTTTATTTTCTCGATATATTTGAGGCACTGGATGATATCTTCTGCTTTTGTCAGGATATGGATTTTGAGGAGTTCTCTCGGGATCGCAAGACCATCTATGCAGTGATCAGGGGACTTGAGATCATCGGGGAGGCGGTCAAGCACATACCGGAGCCATTGAGAAGGAAATATCCCGAGATCCCCTGGAAGGATATTGCTGGGATGCGGGACAAGCTGATACATGCCTATTTCGGTGTAGACGTCAGGCTGGTATGGGAGACGGTTAGACAGGATCTGCCTTTGCTAAAGAGGGAGCTGGAGAAGGTCAAAAAGCAGGAGTTTCAGGAAGGAGTTTGATATGCACCCTTTACTTACGGATGAACCTGGAAAGAAGATGTTGCTGCTTGGAAACGAGGCGGTGGTGCGGGGGCTTCTGGAGGCTGGCTGCGCTGTGGCAGCCGCCTATCCCGGCACACCATCCTCTGAGATAGGAAACAATCTCTTCTTCATCACCGGGGAAGAGGACAGCCCCATATATTTCGAGTTCTCCACCAACGAGAAGGTGGCCATGGAGGTGGCGGCAGCTGCTGCCGCAGCGGGTGTGCGTTCATTCACATGCATGAAGCACGTCGGCATGAACGTGGCCTCTGATGTGATGATGACCCTCGCCTACATAGGGGTCAAGGGCGGGATGGTGATCCTGACCGCTGATGATCCATCCATGCACTCCAGCCAGAACGAGCAGGACAACCGGATATTTGCCAGGTTTGCAAACCTGCCCATGCTTGAGCCAACATCCCCTGAGGAGGCGCGGGACATGACCGTGGAGGCCTTTGGTATCTCGGAGGAGCTCGAGCTTCCGGTGATAATCAGGACCACCACCAGGACATCCCATGTGCGGGCCCCTGTGGCCCTGGGAGAGCTCCCAAAGGATGTCAAGGCACAGGGCAGGTTCGAAAAGGATCCCATGCGCTGGGTCCCCGTGCCGGCAGTGGCCAGGATGCGCCACAAGTGGCTCCTTTCGCAGATGGAGCGGGCAGAGGAGATGGCCGCGGGTTCCAGGTTCAACGAGATTACGGGAAACGGCCCGCTGGCCATAGTCTGTTCCGGAGTGGCCGCCTGTTATGTGAAGGATGCGGTCCGTGACCTCGGGTGTGGGGATGGAGTCAAGATCATAAAGCTCGGGTTCACCAACCCGGTTCCGAAAAAGTTTCTGGCAAAGGCACTGTCAGATGCGGAGAAGGTCCTGGTGGTGGAGGAGCTCGAGCCATATCTCGAAGAGCAGATAAAGGTCCTGCTGAGAGACGAAGGCATGGATATGCCTGTTCTGGGAAAGGCCTCCGGCCACTTCTCAAGGCTCTATGAGTTCGACCCCCTC
This sequence comes from uncultured Desulfobacterales bacterium, assembly GCA_964573615.1. GTDB lineage: Bacteria > Desulfobacterota > Dissulfuribacteria > Dissulfuribacterales > QOAL01 > JALSKY01. The sequence goes on from CAZNKD010000018.1 coordinate 18,243, forward strand.
CATGTGGCCCGTGTGATAGCGGAGCTTTCAGGGGCAGAGATGGCCGAGCCCCAGCTTCCCGACCTCTCATCCATCCCGGCACTTCCCATGCGGCCTCCAACCCTGTGCAAGGGCTGTCCCCACAGGGAGACCTACAACAACGTGAAGGAGGCCCTCAAGGAGCTCGGCATGGAGGAGGATACCATCTATCCCACGGACATCGGCTGTTACACCCTTGCCCTGCTTCCTCCAATACGCATGGCAGACTACCTTACCTGCATGGGGTCGAGTGTGGGCACCTCCTGCGGTTTTTCCCAGGCCACCAACCAGAAGGTCGTCTCCTTCATAGGGGACTCCACCTTCTTCCATTCAGGCCTCTCGCCCCTGGCCAGTGCAGTGCACAACCAGCACAACTTCTGTCTGGTGGTCCTGGACAACAGCACAACGGCCATGACCGGCCACCAGCCCAATCCGGGAATCCAGTACAGGCCGCCCGGATACGAAAAGCCGAGAATCGCCATAGAGGACGTGGTGCGCGGCCTTGGTGTGAAGGAGGTGGTCAAGATCAACCCCTACAAAAAGGCCGAGTCCGTGGAGGCCCTTAAAGGGGTCTTGGCAAAGGATGGGGTGAGCGTGGTGATAGCCGAAGCGCCCTGCATCCTCTACTACAGAAAGGTGGCAGGAGGTAAGAAGTAATGGATACCATGAGAATTCTCATAACCGGAGTGGGCGGACAGGGAAATCTTCTTGCCTCGAGGCTGCTGGGCGAGGCCGCGATGGCCGAGGATATCCCGGTGCGTGTGAGCGAGGTGCACGGCATGGCCCAGAGGGGCGGTGTGGTGGAATCGACGGTGATGCTTGGCGGGCTTGAAAGCCCCATCATCTCGCAGGGCCAGGCAGATGTGCTCCTGGGCTTCGAACCCCTGGAGACCCTGCGTGCCCTTGGAAGGTGCAACAAGGGCAGCATGGTCATCACGAACATAAACCCCATCGTGCCCTTCACGGTGGAGCTGGGCCAGGCCCAATACCCTGATCTGGACCAGTGGCTGGCCTTCATGAAGGAGAACTTCGACGGATTCGTCGCCGTGGATGCAGATGCCCTCGCCCGGGAGGCTGGCACCCCAAAGGCCGTGAATGTGGTCATGTTGGGGGCCCTCATCGGCACAGGCAGGCTCCCCATCTCAAGAGGTGTCATGGAGGAGACCATAAGGCGGGTGGTCAAGCCCAAGTTCGTGGAGCCGAACCTCAAGGCCTTTGGCCTGGGTTTTGATGCCTCCTCACAATAGGTCCGGAGATATAGCAGAAGATGAAGAGCCATACGAGAAGGATAAAAACCATTGCCCTGGTGCTTCTTGCCTGTTTCGTCCTGGCAGCCATGTCTGCCTGTACCGAGCGTCAGCGGAAGAACCTCAAGCACCTCAAGAGCGACATCATAGGGCTCAAGCGCCGTGTGACCCTGTATGACTGCAGTGGCAAGGTGATAAGGCAGTGGGAGGGCAGGTTCAAGATAGAGGTGCAGGGGGCATATCTCTCCTTCATAGACGACAACGGCAAGGATATAAAGGTGAGCGGCACCGTGGTGGTGGAGGAGTTGTAGCCCTTGGCAGCCAGCTCCGGCCTGGACAGCCTCGATGTGACGGCAGTGGTGGAGGCGCTCCTTTTCTGCGCCGATGGCCCGGTCTCGCTCAAGAGGCTCTGTGAGCTGATACCGGAGGCAGGGCGAAAGGAGATCCTGGAGGCCATCGAGACCCTGCGTTTTCGCAACTCGAGCCGTGACAGGGGGGTGGAGCTGGTGGAGGTGGCCGGCGGCTATCGGCTTCAGACCAAGCCGGACATGGCCCTGTGGATACAGAGGGCAGGCAGGAAGGCCCCGGAGCGCCTGAGCCGTGCCGCCATGGAGACCCTGGCCGCCATAGCATATCACCAGCCGGTGACGAGGGCGGAGGTCGAAAGGCTCAGGGGTGTGGATTCGAGCGGTACCATCAGGGGCCTGCTCGACAGGAAGCTCATACGGATAGCCGGCAGGAAGGACGTGCCCGGAAGGCCCCTTCTCTATGCCACAACCAGGAGATTCCTTGAGCTGTTCCAGCTGGAGGACCTCGACGCCCTTCCTACCATCAGGGAGCTCAAGGAGTTTTCAAAGGCATCGGAGGAACAGCAGCTGCCCCTCTTTTCACGTCCCGCTTAGGACATTGCACAAGCAGCCCATAAAATTCGTCATAACAGCCGCATCGAGACAGGAGCTGCCCTTGGAGCTCTTGAGTTCCTGGGGCATCGATGTCGTCACCTCGAGGGCCCTTTCCTCGGGCATACTGAGCTCCAGGGCCTTGAGCCTCAAGAGCTCAGCCCTTGCTGTGATTACAGGGGTAGGGCCTGACAGGGCCCATGAGGCGGCAAGGGCCATCTGCCAGGTCACAGATCCCCTCTTCGTGCTCAACCTGGGCTCGTGCGGGTTCGTGAAGGGCAAACAGGGGTCCGACAACCGAGTCCCGGGCAGACTGATAATCCCCAGGGCCGTCTCGATGCCCTCAGGGGAGGTGGTGGGCCTTGAGCCCGAGCCCCCCTTCGTCCTGGGAGATGACCTCGCTGAAAGGGTCCCTCTGCTCGAGACCAGGGCCGAGCCCCTTTTTGATCCATCCGGCCCTGGCCCGCGCTTCGTGGACATGGAGGCCGCCCCTCAGGCACTGCTGTTTTCACAGAGGGCCATTGCCTTCTACACGATAAAGGCCATCAGTGATCTCTGTTCCGGGCCAGAGGAGTACAGGAGGAATCTGGAGCTTGTAAGAAAAGGCCTCGGGGAGGTGCTGAGGGCCCTCCTTCCAGGGCCTTCCTCCCGGACGGATCAGGGCGGTATCGATGTCTCCGTGGTGATTCCGGTGAGGAACAGGGCAGGGCTCGTCCTCAGGGCAGTGGAATCCGTGCTGGCCCAGACACTTGCTCCGAGACAGGTCATAGTGGTGGACGACTGCTCCATGGACGGCACGGCAGAGGCTGTCAGAAATGAGTTCGGGCAACAGGTGCAATTGATATCGCTCATGGAGCCAGGCGGTGTCAGCAGGGCCAGGAATATCGGGATAGAGGCGGCAGAGTCCTCCTGGATAGCCCTTCTGGACTCCGATGACGAGTGGCGCCCCAACATGCTCGAATCTATGTGGGCCTATCTTGCCCAAAACCCCTTTTTTCAGATACTCCAGGCCGAAGAGATCTGGATACGAAGGGGAAGGCGGGTTAACAGGAAGCGCTATCATGAAAAGAGGGAGGGCTGGATATGGGACAAGAGCCTTGAGCGCTGCATGATAAGCCCTTCTGCCGTCCTGTTCAAGAAGACGCTTTTCAAAAGATTTGGCCCCTTTGACCAGGGCCTTCCGGCATGTGAGGACTATGACCTGTGGCTCAGGATCACGAGATATCTGCCGGTTGGGCTCGATCCCAACCCGGGCCTCATAAAGTATGGCGGCCATGAGGATCAGCTATCGAGATGTGTGCCTGTACTCGACAGGTGGCGTGTCAGGGCGCTTGAAAAGGCCCTGAGGGGTGAGTGTGACCCGGGGCGTAGAAAGGCCCTGGCCAGGGAGATGAAAAGGAGGCTTGAGATCCTCATCCAGGGGGCAGAAAGGCGGGAAAAGGTGCAGGATTGCAGGGCCTACAGGCGGCTGCTGGCCTGGGTTGAGGAAGCGGGCAGCGCTTGATAAGCTCTCTGATCGTAAATCGGGTGGAGGCCTGCCTGGAGAAAGAGACGTGAGACATGGCTGAGACGGATATTGTCTTTTCATCGAGACAGGGCCTTGAGGTCCGGGAGGTGGCGCTGGAGCAGGTCATCTGCAAGGGGTCGAGATACGGGTTTTCCCTTGCGGCAGACAGGCTCTTTGCCACCGATCAGGGCCTTGGTGAGAGGCGGGCCGCCCTGTGGCGCAGCCTGGATGGGTCAGGGATCGTCATGCCGCTACTGGCCAGGCAGCACGGGGGCGGCCTCCACCTGGTGGATGGCTTCAAGAGATTTGCATGGGCGGCCGAAAGGGGGCTTTCCGCCCTGAATCTGGCCCTCTTGCCAGATGGGATGGACGAGCTTCAGACAGCGCTCTTTCTGGCCCAGAACCATGCATGCCTCCTCAATGGATCCGTGGCTGCGCGGGCCCTGTTCCTCGGCTTCTGTCAGGGCCTTGGGCTCAGAAAGGAGGTTGTGGCCAGGAAGCTCCTTCCTGCCATGGACCTTTCCCCATCCAGAAAGCTGCTCGAAAGATACCTGTCCATATCGGCCCTTCCGGATGCGGCCCTTTCCTTTGCGGCGGAAAAGAGGCTTTCTTTCAGGCGCTGCCTCAATCTCACGGCCTATCCTTCAGAGACCCTCGACTGGCTCATGGACAACAGAGGCAGGCTCCGCCTGACAGCATCCATCTGTGAGGAGATCCTCGATTGCATCACCGAGCTGATGAAAAGGAGGGGCTGTGGCCTGGAGACATTGTTGTCAGAGGAAGCGCTTTCCGAGATCCTGGAGGACCAGTCGCTTTCGGATTCAGAGCGGACGGCACTTGTAAGGAGGAAGCTCGACAGGTTGAGACGCCCTGTCTCATCAGAGGTGAACCAGGAGCTCGATGCCATGAAAAGGGGCCTTGAGCAGGCAGCGACCGGGCTCGAGGTGGAGTGGGACAGGAGCCTCGAACAGGATCACATAACACTTCGTATCGCAGTGACAGCGCCGGAACAGCTCGATAACCTGCTAAAGGCCCTTGCAGACGGAAAGGCCAGAAAGGGTATCGTTGATATGCTCGAAAGGCTGAGGGCATAAATCGGCCATACCCCAATGCCAGGACCATTCCTCGAGTAGATGAAGATAAGGGCGGTTACCATAGAGCCTGGGCTTGAACGCCTGGAAGGGGCTGTGGCCGAGTATCTCGAGGGGGCTCTTGATAGGGTTCCGGCCCGGACAGGGCCCTCCCCGAAACTGAGCGACTACAGGGCCGGCAAGTGCCACCTGCATCTCGACATCAAGCGGGGAAGGCTCTTTCATGTCTGTGCCTCCCTGGACCCCCGTTATGTCTGCTGCTCCACCCATGTGGTCGCCCATGTGAGCAACTGTCCCTTCGAGTGCACATACTGCTTCCTTCAGAACTATCTCACAGACACCACCCTTACCTTGATCGCCGATACGGATGCGATCCTGGAGGAGGTCCGGCAGGAGACAGGCCGCCAGCCGTGGCGGCTTTTCAGGGTGGGGACCTGGGAGCTTGGAGACAGCCTCGGAAACAGGGCCATATGTGCTGGGGCCAGGAGGCTCGTTGAGGGCTTTGGCTCCATGAAGAACGCCATCTTGAAGCTCAGGACGAAGGGGGCCCTGGTGGAGCCGCTCCTCGATGCCGACCATAAGGGGCGCACGGTGATCTCCTGGACAGTGAACCCGAGGCAGGTCATAAGGCGTGAAGAGATAGGCACAGCCCCTCTGGAAGATAGGATCAAGGCCATGGCCTCGGCCGCCGAGGCGGGCTACCTCATTGGGCTCCACTTCGATCCCATGCTGCTCTTCGAGGGGTGGCGCAGGGCCTATCGGGAACTGGTCCAGGAGATATTTGCCAGCCTGGATCCCGGATCCGTATGCTGGATATCCATGGGGAGCCTCAGATTCAATCCGGAGATGAAGAGGAAGATAGAGACCAACTATCCGACCACTGCCATCACCGCCCAGGAGATGCTCCTGGGAGACGACAATAAGCTCCGGTATGTGAGGTACAAACGTGTCGAGATGTACCGGCATCTGCTGGCCTGCCTCAAAGAGGCGGGGGCAGGGCGCTGTTTCACCTATCTGTGCATGGAGAGGCCAAATGTCTGGAAGGCCCTGTTTGACGACCCTCCAGGCTCCATTGGAGAGCTGGACTGCAGGTTTGCCCTGAGCCTTAAAGAGCGCTTCCCTCACCTGAATGTGCCGGCCCCGGAGTTGCAAAGATACGTTCAGGCCGCACGGATACACTACCAGGAGCGGCCTTGAAGACTCCAAAAAACTGCCCACCGTAGAGAGGCAGGAGAGCCCCGGAGGATATATGCTCAAACGCTTTACATCCTTGACCCTTTTCTGGTCCGCATTCGTACTCTTTTTCTCAAGCGTGGTCCTGTTCATAGAGCCCCATGGCCGTGTGGCCTTCTGGGCCGACTGGCGGCTGCTCGGACTTACAAAGCAGCAGTGGGATGATCTCCATATCTGTTCCGGCACCCTGTTCCTGCTGGCAAGCCTGGTCCATATCTGGCTCAACTGGCCGCTCATCACTGCATATCTCACAAGGCGGTTCAGGGGGGCCTCGTCTGCCCCGGTTGTGTGGGGATCTCTTGCTGTGGTTGCCTTCATCACTGTCGGGACCTGGCTCGGGCTTCCGCCAATGAAACAGTTTCTGGAGCTCAATGAGGCCATAAAGGAGTCCCATACCGAGAGATACGGCAATCCCCCCTTTGGGCATGCCGAGCTCGTGCCCGTGGAGAAGCTGGCCAGATTCCTGGGTATCGATCCAGGGGAGTTCGTCTCCGCCCTGGAAGAGTCGGGTGTTCGGGTCGGCTCGGCCCGTGAGAGTCTGAAGGAGATCGGGGAGAAAAACGGGATGAGCCCCTCCTTGCTCTTCGATCTGGCCATGAAGGGGCTTGCCGCCAGGGGAGTTCACGGGGCAGGGAGGCTTCCGAAGATACCTCCGCCAGGTACAGGAAAGCTCACCATAGCAGATCTGTCAGCTACCTATCACATTCCCCAAGAGGAGCTCATGGAGAGGCTGAGCAGGGCTGGCATCAGGGCCAAGGCCAGCCAGAGCCTACGAGAGATCGCCATGTCGGCAGGCAAGTCTGCGCCGGAGATATACGCAATCTTGAGGGGAGATGAGGGCCACCTTTAGAGATCACACCCCTGGGGAAGGGGCCATGCCTCTTCCTCTGGAGCCAGGAGGGGTCAGGTATCCAGGGCTCTGGATAGGCACTTGGAGTATGGGCGGAGAGGGGTTCGGCCCCCATGACCTGTCGGAATCTCTCAGCACCCTCAGGGCCGCCTTCGATGCAGGCATACGCCATTTCGACACTGCGGGCTTCTATGCCCAGGGCAGGTCAGAGGAGCTTCTCAGAAAGGCATTTTCGGCCGTCAGGGGGCAGGTCTTTCTGTCCAGCAAAGGAGGGCTCAAACGCCGGGGGCGAAGGGTCTGGCACGATGCAAGGCCAAGGAGCCTCAGGCAGGCGCTCCATGAGACCCTAAGGCGCCTTGGCACCGACTATCTCGATCTCTTCCAGCTCCACTGGCCCGATCCGGACGTCCCCATAGACGAGTCACTCGATGCCCTGAGGCAGATGCGCTCAGAGGGGCTCATAAGGTTCTGGGGGGCAGGAAATCTCTCGGCCGAGCAGGTGCTCGAGCACATAAGGCCCGGTGAGCGCATACCACATCAGGTCCATTTCAACCCCATCCACAAAGGGGGGCTTGCCATCATGCAGGCGGGCAGGGAGGGCGACCGATGCATCAACTGCGTGATATCCCCCTTTGAACAGGGCCTTCTTGTA
>CAZNKD010000019.1:0-22036 GCA_964573615.1 uncultured Desulfobacterales bacterium
CATCCACTCATCCATCCCGTCCCCGGTAGGTGCGGAGAGACAGATGGTCTCGATCTTCGGATTGAGTGCCTTGGCAGCCCCGGATGCCTCTTCGATAGAGAAGTCGAAATAGGGTAGCAGATCGGTCTTCGTGATGATGAAGAGATCAGAGCCTATGAATGCCCTGGGATACTTGGCGGGCTTGTCGGACCCCTCTGGTACCGAGACCATGACCACACGCTTGTGTTCACCGAGATAGAAGGTTGCAGGACATACCAGGTTGCCCACGTTCTCTATGAAGATGAGGTCCAGCCGCTTGTCTGCCAGCTGGTGCTGCAACTGGTGGATGCCCTTGTGTACCAGGGCCGCATCGAGGTGGCATGCCCCACCGGTGGTGAGCTGAACCGCAGGCACACCCTTGGCCCTTATGCGTTCGGCATCCCTTTCCGTCTCTATGTCGCCCTCTATCACCCCTATCCTGTAGCGTTCACCGAGGGCCTCGATGGTCTTTTCGAGCAAGGTGGTCTTGCCGGCCCCTGGACTCGATATGAGATTTATGGCCACAGCCCCCATCTGTTCCATGTGGCTCCTGTTCTTCTCGGCAAGCTCCTGATTTGCTGCAAGAAGACTCCTGTTTATCTCCACTACCCTGCTATCTTGGGCATGTTCCGGGTTTAGCTGACAGCCGCAGGTATCACACATGGCATCTACTCCATCTCTACCTGTTTCAGCAGGATCTGATCCCCACCTTCCGGGACCATGAACGAATCCTTGCACCTGGGGCACTGCCTGGCCGAGGCCAGACCCCAGGGCCCTGCTGCCGCCTCCAGGGCGGAAGGGCCTGATCCGATATCCATCTCCTCACCACAAACCGGGCACTTCAGGACGGGCGTGGGCGAGTCGATTATCAGTCTGCTGCCCCGCAGCAGATCATACTCATCCTTCAACACATCGTAAGCAAAGGAGAAGGAATCTATAACCACCCCTGAAAATGGCCCTATCTCCACGGTTACGCTCTTTATCTTTCTCGCCTTTTGCCTCTTCGATATCTCGGCCAGCTGGCCGATAAGTCCCTGCACCAGGCTCATTTCATGCATGTGCCCTCTTCTCAGCAGATCCTGGGGAGGGGCTCTCCCGTGAGCATCTCCACAGCACGCCTGCCGCCCACGGCCGTCTCCATTACCACCGGAACCACCCCCCTCTCAACCGCCCTTCCGATCACAGCAGGGCCATCGGACTCCGGCATACTCTCCATGATCTCGAGGGCCCTTGCAGCCGCATCTTGCGAGACCACCGCGATCATCTTTCCCTCGTTTGCAAGATAGAGGGGATCGAGCCCCAAGATCTCGCACACCTGGGCCACCTCGTCACGGACCGGAATCGCCTCTTCCCGGATCTCAAAGCTGAGCCCTGCCTTATGGGCCATCTCCACCAGGGAGGTGGCAAGGCCGCCACGGGTAGGATCACGAAATGCCCTGACCTCGGGGCCAAGTTCGTCCACGAGTGCCCTTGCCATCCTGTGAAGCGGCCTGGTGTCGCTGGAAAGACCTCCATCCAGGCCCAGCCCCTCGCGCCTTGTCATTATCGTGGCCCCATGATCCCCGACCGTGCCTGAGATCAGGATCAGATCCGAAGGCCTGATGCGGGAGGCGGTCAAGGGGAAATCGTGCAGCAGCAACCCGAGGCCAGAGGTATTTATAAAGATCTTGTCCGCCTTTCCCCGCGGGACCACCTTGGTATCACCTGTCACCACGGATACCCCTGCCTGCCTGGCCGATCTGGCAACAGAATCCATGATTCTGGCAAGGTCCTGACCTGGAAATCCCTCTTCCAGGATCAGCCCGAGGCTCAGGGCCACAGGTTCGGCCCCCTTCATGGCAAGATCGTTTATGGTGCCGTTTACCGCAAGCTCGCCGATGTCACCACCTGGAAAGAATATGGGATCAACCACATAGCTGTCGGTTGAAAAGGCGACCCTGATCCCTTCGAGGTGGAGTTCGGCGCTATCCTCAAGCTCGTCCAGTATCGGATTTGAAAGCCTTGCCAGGAACATCTCCTTTATGAGACGGCTCGAGGCGAGCCCTCCGCTTCCATGATCGAGGAGCACCATGTCTATCGAACCGCCTGATGGGCCAAGTCCGTTTTTCAAGGTCTCACACCTCCGTATTTGAACCATGCGGCACAGGCCCCTTCACTCGATACCATACAGGGGCCCTGAGGATCAGATGGGGTGCAGGCCCTAGAAAAGAGCCGGCAATCGGCAGGGCTTGCCTTTCCGGTTATCACCTGACCACAGATGCACGAAGAGGCCCTCTTTTCAGGAGCTGGCGGGGAGAGATCGAACCTTGATGCGGCATCGTAGGCAGAGAACTCATCCCTGATCTCAAGGCCGCTTCCGGGGATGTTTCCAAGGCCTCGCCAAAGGGCATCGGCAGCCTTGAAGACCGCCTCCATCTCGGCAATTGCCCTCGGGTTTCCACCAGGGCTCACGGCCCTGGGATAACAGTTTTCGACCCTGGGCCTCCCTGAGGCCATCTGCCGAAGAAGGCTCAATATCCCCAGGAGGATCTCGTCTGCCTCAAAGCCTGCTATGGCACATGAGATCCCGTAACTTTCAGGCAGAAAGCGATAGGGCCCTTCCCCGATGATCGAGCTTACATGGCCTGGGCATAGAAGCCCCCTTACCCTGACATCCTCTGCAGAAAACAGCGTCTCCAGGGCCTTTGGCATGGTCTTGTGGCAGGAGAATACAGTAAAGTTCTCGAGGCCGACTCTGGCAGCAGCCCTTATGGTGGCAGCCACCACAGGGGCCGTAGTCTCGAACCCCACGGCCAGGAAACAGACCTTGCGCCAGGGCTCCCTCCTGGCAAGGGCCAGGGCATCAAAGGGGGAGTAGACCATGCGCACATCGGCACCCTGCGCCTTGGCCTTGGCCAGCGACAGCCCGCTGCTGCCGGGGACACGGAGCATGTCACCGAAGGTTGCAACCGTTATCCCCGGCAGCTGGCTCAGGGCAATGGCAGCATCTATCTGGCTCTGAGAGGTGACACAGACCGGACAGCCCGGGCCGGATATGAGCTTGATGCCAGGGGGCAGCAGGCCCCTGAGCCCATGCCTGAAGATGGACATGGTATGGGTGCCGCACACCTCCATGATGGTAACCGGCCGCCCCTCCACATTCGGAAGCTCCCTTTCGATGGCCGATGCAAGGAGCCTTACCCTCTCCCTTCGATCCATCTTGTCCATGGAGGAAATGGAGGAGGAGAAAACGGCAGAGGAGACGAGGGAAGGCATGGCCCTATCCTTCAGCTCTATCGAAGGCCAGGGCCGCCTCCTGGAAAAGGGCCAGGCTCTTGGCAGCATCCTCCTGGCTGAGGGTATGTATGGCAAATCCGGCATGAACGATGACATAGTCACCCGGCTCAGGCATGCGATCCACTATCTCCAGCCTGACCTCCTGCAGGCCTGTGCCCACCTCCACCAGGGCCACAGGACCTGCAAGGAGATCATCTTCGGACTCTCTTATCTCGGCTACCCGCAATGGGACGGCTACACACATGGCCTTCTACGTCCTTTCAGCCTCAGCGACCATACAGCAAGCCGCATGATACTGGTTCATCAATCCCTCCTCTAATCCTTTATCTGGATCTTCTCCTTCTCCTCCGGCGGGATGGCATCCACAGGGATCATCTTGGATCCGGAGAAGGCACCGGAGATGATGGCCTCCGGTGCATTGAAGTCGTTCCAGATGGCTATGTAGAGATGAACGAGGATGAAGAAGATGAAGAACCAGTTGAGCAGGTAGTGTATCAGCCTTGCCTGCTGCGGCGTATCGAACAGGCTGTGGCCCAGGCTGGCTATCCAGCCCACCTCTGGGTAGAGCAGATACAGACCGGTAAGGGACATGACCACCCCGCTCAGGAAGAGCACGAAGTAGATGATGCCTGCCAGCACCGTGTGGCCCAGCCTGTATTCGTGCTCGTCTGTCAGATAGAGATAGAATTTGATGCCGTGCCAGAGTGACTTGATATTCCTCTTGTTCACCGGCAGGGCATCGTTTATGCGCTCATACCTGTTGCCAAATATGAACAGATAGAGCCTTATCGCCAGGGCCGCCATGAAGAAGTAGGCGACCGCAAAGTGCCAGTAGCGCAGGGTGGCCATGATGTATTGAGGCCTGAACTCTGCCCACTTGGTGGTGATGGGCGGATAGTGGATATATATCCCTGTCAGGATCAGTATCGCCGTACTGATTGCCAGCGTCCAGTGGAAGATCCTAAGGGCGCCGCTCCAGACGAAGACCCTGTAGTAGTGTCTAGGTTCCCTCTTGACCATTTGGAGCCTCCTTTATAAGACCTTCACCCTCTTCAACTCCACCCGATCCTTGTCAAGGAGATGCACTGCACATGCAATGCACGGATCGAAGGAGTGCACGGTCCTCAGGACCTCGAGGGGCAACTGCGGATCAGCCACGGGATTGTCTATCAGCGATGCCTCATAGGGCCCAAGCTGCCCTTCATCATCCCTCGGCCCGGCATTCCATGTGGAGGGCACGACACACTGATAGTTCTTTATGGCCCCGTTCTTGATCACCACCCAGTGAGAGAGGGTCCCCCTCGGGGCCTCATGGAATCCAAAGCCCATGATCTCGCTCTTTGGAAACTTCGGGGGATTCCTGAAGGGGAATATCTCCGTATCTCCAGAGCCTATATTCTTTATGAGCAGATCCACATGTTTCAGGGCAAGATCGGCCAGCATGGCGGATCTGATGGCACGGGCCAGATGGCGTCCGGGCGTGGACTGGAGCGCATCTATCCCGACCTTGACACCCGCCACCTTGGAGAGGGTGGAAAGGGCGTAATCCACCCACTTTCTGGTGAGCTCATGGCCCTGCACATAGCCGACCAGCACCTGTGCCAGCGGCCCGACCTGCATGGGGGCCCCATTGAACCTGGGTGCCTTTGACCAGGAGTACTTGCCGTCTGGATTGAAGTCCGTGTACTTGGGTTCTGTCTCCTCCTCCCAGGGATGGCGCTTCCAGTCCCCGTCATACCAGGAGTGGGTGATACACTCCGCCACGTTTTTCTGGAAGTAGGGATCATTGAAGGATTTGATCGGGGTGTGATCCTTCAGCTCACGCCCAAAGATGGTGCCTCCTGGCAGGTCGAACAGCTCACCCTTGCTGTCAAGCGGCATGTCCGGGACAGCCAGATAGTTGGTGACCCCTGCGCCATAGGCGAGCCACTCCTTGTACAGGGCGCCGATTGCTATGACGTCGTTCAGACACACCTTCTGGACGAACCCGCGTACCTCCTCGAGGAGCTGCTTCGCCTCATACAGCCTGTCCATGTTGAGGGTGGCCAGATTGTCCATATTGACGGCCAGGGCCACACCTCCCACCACCACGGTCTGGATGTGGGGGCTCTTGCCACCGAATATGGCCACCACCTTGTTGGCCCTGTTCTGATACTCGAGGGCCTCGAGATAGTGGGCCACGGCCATGAGATTGGCCTCGGGCGGCAGCTTCATGGCCGGATGTCCCCAGTAACCGTTGGCAAAGGGACCAAGCTGGCCACTGTCCACAAAGGCCTTCAACTTCTTCTGTACCGCCGCGAACCTGGTCTTGCTGTTGCCGGGCCAGTCTGAAAGGCTCTGGGCCAGGGCTGCAGTCTTGGCCGGATCCGCCTTCAGGGCCGAGACCACATCAACCCAGTCCAGGGCAGACAGGTGATAGAAATGGACCAGATGGTCATGCATTCCGTGGGCCGCCAGGATGATATTCCTGATGTATTGGGCGTTGAGCGGGATCTCCATCTCCAGGGCGTTCTCAACCGCCCTGACAGAGGCGATTGCATGCACGGTGGTGCATACCCCGCAGATCCGCTGACAAAATGCCCATGCATCCCTTGGGTCCCTGCCCTTCAATATCACCTCTATGCCGCGCCACATCTGTGCAGAAGACCAGGCATTGGTGACACGGCCTCCATCCACCTCCACGTCGATGCGGAGGTGCCCCTCGATTCTTGTTATTGGATCAACTGTTATTCTGGTGGCCATGGTCTACCCTCCTATTCTTCATCCTCACTGGTCTTGGAACACTTGATACTCTTGTAGGCCTTCTTGGCCACCCCGGCTGCAGCATGTGCCGCAACCACAGCGGCTGCCCCGCCTACTGCCAGCTTGCCAAGGTCCTCTGCCCGCTGCCTGATTCCACCACCGGCAGGTATGTAGATCTCTGGCAGGTGCTGATAGAAGGGCGACATGGTATCCCAGAAGTTGGGCTCTGTGCATCCGATGCAGCCGTGGCCCACGCCAACCGGCCAGACACCCACGTCACAGAAGCGCTCCACCGGGCAGTTGGAGTATGTGACAGGCCCCTTGCATCCAACCTTGTAGAGGCAATAGCCCTTCTTGTGCCCCGGATCTCCGAAGCACTCCACGAAACGCCCCTCATCAAAGTGCGGCCTGCGTTCACAGTGGTCGTGAATCTTCCTGCCATAGGCGAACTTGGGACGTCCGAGCTCGTCAACTGCCGGCAGCCTGCCATAGGTCAGGAAATAGAGGACTGTTGCCAGGAAGTTGTTGGGATTCGGGGGGCAGCCCGGGATATTGACTATGGTCTTGCCCTTGATGATGTCGCGCACGCCCACTGCTCCGGTAGGATTCGGCTCTGCGGCCTGCACACCTCCAAAGGCGGCGCAGGTGCCTATGGCTATTATCAGAGCGGCCTTTGGCGCCACTTCCTTGAGGATCTCGAGAGAGGTCCTGTTTCCGATCTTGCAGTAGATGCCTCCGTCCTTGGTGGAGATGGCACCCTCCACCACACAGACGAACTTGCCCTCATACTTCTCGATGGACTCATGCAGGCTCTTTTCGGCCTGATGCCCTGCTGGCGCCATGATGGTCTCATGGTAGTCCAGCGATATGAGGTCCAGGATGAGCCTGCCCAGGTCTGGATGGCTGGCACGCAGGAGTGATTCGGTACAGCCGGTACACTCCATGAAGTGCAGCCATATCACAGGGGGGCGCTCAGGGGAGGCTGCCGCCTCCGCCATCTTGGGCACCACCTCTGGTCCAAGGCCCAGGGCCAGGGCGGCGCCTGCACACACCTTTAGAAAGCGCCGCCTGCTCAAAGAGGTCTTTCCGTGAAGTTCCAGCTCTTTCATATCCCTCTCCTTTTAGCGAGTCTTTAGAAGTTTATGGTGATTACAGCATCTATGAGATGACGATCATCGAGGAGGCCGTTCTCCTCGTCTGTCAAGGCGAATTCGTAGGCATAGCCTATACTGAACCAGTTGGTAATTGGAAATCGTGCACCGATTGCGAGACTGACCAGATCACGATGTTCATCACTGTTGGTCCCACCGGTATTGATGATATCACAACCACTGTTCTTTAGTACAGTGGTAACCACATCGTCCTGACGGCTGGTGCCGAGGGCTCCGGCAATGGCCCCTATGTCACCGTCTTCGATGGCATCCTCGACCCACTTGACCCGATCCCCAGCGTCCAGGACATGAAAGTGGTTCAGTTCGAGGAGAGGATGGAACCAGGGAAGAACTCTGTAGCTCACATGCCAGGAGTCGAAAAAGAGGGTGTTCTCTTCATCGCTGTCCACCGGGATCACAAAGCCTAGGGTCGCTTCCAACTGTAGATTGCCGAAGCCCTTCAGCACCATCACCGAAGGAGCGAAATTTCCGTCACCGTTGCCCTGAAAGACCTGATCGTTGCCTGTGGGCAGCTCATAGATGAGCCTTCCGGTCAGCACGAACTGGTCCTCAGGCCTGTATATGAAGGAGTACTGGGCACCTGCAGCCAGATCCACCCAGCCATCCTGATCTGTAAATAGCCTGTTCTTGGGCCTAAACTCCACATAGCCGCTCTTGACGGCCAGGATCGAGAAGCGCTCGTTGAAGGCATATCCGGCCTGGATGGCAAAGCCCGACACGTGGCCGCCAAGCTTGAGGTCCTTGACCCCCAATACCTTGTCTATGGAGGTATCCACCTTGTCAGGCAAGAGCTGATAGAGATAGACCGGGCGTATGAAGGTCTTGTTGAGGGCCCCTCCCACGGTATAGACCGGATTGCTCATGGGCATGATGACGTTGTCTAGCCCCTCCTCGGCCCTAGCCGCAGAAAAAGAGAGCAGAACCGCCACTGTCACTGTCACAAAAAAGTTACAGCCATTGAACATCCTTTTCATTTCCAAAACCTCCCCTTTTGGATTTTTTGACCATTTTCTCATGAAGTTCGGTATTGAACGCCCCTAAACGGCCCCGAAACAGGACAGAAGAACGAATAAGGTATTTCCTCCTTTTCTTTTTACTGATACAATCTGCAAGAGGTGTTCCAATAACATGACAAGATCGGATCCTGCATAAAAGGACGGCCCGAATGGCAGTGGATATCATAGGGCAGAGCCCCGGAATGGCAGAGGTGAGGGAGCTGGTGGAAAAGGTGGCCCCCCTGGATCTCCAGGTCCTCATTACCGGGGAGACAGGTACAGGCAAGGATCTGATTGCCAGGATGATCCACGAAAAGAGCCCGAGAAGGAAGGGGCCATTCGTGCCGGTAAACTGCGGGGCCATTCCAGATACATTGGTGGAATCGTGCCTGTTTGGCCACGAACGCGGGGCCTTCACTGGTGCGACCTCCCGGTCCAGGGGTTTTTTCGAGGAGGCCTATGGCGGGACCCTCTTCCTGGATGAGATATCCGAGGGCTCTGCCGCGCTTCAGACCGCCCTTCTCAGGGTGCTTCAGGAAGAGTGCTTCTTCCGCGTGGGCTCGACCAGGCAACAGCGGGCAGATGTGCGAATAGTTGCCGCCACCAACCGGGATCTCAAGCTCTGCGTGGATGTTGGCACCTTTCGTGAAGATCTCTTCTTCAGGTTGAACGTCTTTGAGATACGGGTGCCCCCTTTAAGGGACAGGGGAGATGATATCTTCCTCCTCACCGAACACTATCTGAAACGGCTCAACAGGAAATATGGCCGGGGCGTAAGGGGCCTTTCACCAGAGGTGGAGGCCCTGTTCCGGACCTATCACTGGCCAGGAAACGTCCGCGAGCTCCTGCATGTCATAGAGCGGGCGGTGGTGGTGGAGCCGGGGCCCAGGCTGACCCCGGCCTCGCTGCCGAGATATCTTCAAAACGGCGATTGGCATGGCCCGGAAGGGGCCAGCGAGCTCTCTGGAAGCAGGCTAGTCAAATCAGAGGAGCACTGGGCGGAGCAGCTTGAGCCCGCCCATGCACCGCAATATCCTCCCAAGGCAGTGGATGAGGGCAAAAAAGGGATCGACAACCTGACCAGGAACCGAGATGCCAGAGATGAAGGACAGGGGGCTGTGCCGGGAGGAGATCCCCGCAGCAGCGCCCATGCGCCATCCACTCCGCAAGGCGCAGCACTTCCGGGCAGCGAGCTCTTTTCCATGCCCATCAGCGAGGCAAGGCGCAGGTTTGAGCGGGAATACATCACAAGGCTCCTTGAACGGACCAAGGGCAACATGTCCCTCGCAGCCGAGATTGCCGGCATAAGGCGGCAAAATCTCTACAGAAAAGTGCAACAGCTGGATATAGATCCAGCCAAGTTCAGGCCCCATGCCGCCACAGAACGGCATGGCCATGACAGTGAATGAAAAACCTGGATATGGGGGTGAGGCTCAAGTGACAAAGTCCGACAGGAGATGCCCTGCTGTGATCATCGCCGGAGCCGGCATCTCAGGGATGACCGCAGCCCTGGACCTGGCCCGTCAGGGGCTCCATGTATATCTCCTTGAAGAGGGCGATATAATAGGCGGGCTCATGTCCCGTATCAGCAGGACCTTTCCAACAGGCGACTGCCCTACCTGAATCATCTCTCCCATGACCGCCCAGTTGGGCGTGGACGACAACATAGAGATCCTTGCCAGGGCGAGGATCATGGATGTGGACCAGGAGGCAGATGGCTTCAGGGTCAGGATCAGAACCAGGCCCAGATATGTTATCCCGGAGCGCTGCATAGGGTGTGGGACATGCGAGGAGGTATGTCCTAAAAGCGTGACAAATCTGACTCCTTTTCATGACAAACCCAGAAAGGCCATCTATCTGCCATCACCACACGGGATCCCACCCGGATATGTGATAGATGAAGGAAGCTGCATCTTTTTCAACAATCAGGTGTGCGGCCTGTGCCAGGAGGCCTGCCCCCGCCAGGCCATTGATCTCGGGCAGGAGGCGAGCGAGTTCGAGATCAGGGTCCAGGCGGCCATACTGACACCTGGGGCCGAACCCCTGAATCCGACAAATCTCGGGAATTTCGGCTATGGACGCTATCCTGATGTCATCACCACCCTGGACATGGAGCTCATGCTCAGCCCCACTGGCCCGACGAGGGGGGAGCTGCTACGCCCCTCCGACGGCTCTCCGCCCAGGAAGATCGCATGGATACAGTGTGTAGGCGCACGGGACAAGGGGCACCCCTACTGCTCCAGCATCTGCTGCATGGCAGCCATGAAACAGGCACTCAGCCTGCGCCAGTCAGGGCCGGCCCCGCCAGAGACCCATATATTTCACAACGATATCATGGCGCACCAGAAATGGGCTGAAAGATATCTCCAGAGGGCCCTTGAAGAGGGCGTCAAACTGCGCCAAGGCCTGGTTCATCTGCTATGGGAGGAGGGCAAGCAGGGAGCACTGATGCTCAGGACCTGGAACAGCGACAAAGGGGCCGTAGAAGAGCGCTTCGACATGGTGGTGCTCTCTGTTGGGCTTGCACCCGGTGCCAGGGTCCAGCGGCTCTTTCAGCAGTTTGGCATAGAGGCTGACAGATACGGTTTTGCCACCCCCTATGGATTCCTGGTGAGTAAAACGAGCAGGCAGAGGGTGTTTGCAGCAGGCACCTGCCTGGACCCGAAGTCCATTCAGGGCTCAGTCATCGAGGCATCTGCCGCAGCATGCCTCCTTGCAGAGGATCTCGGGATCAGTGCAGATCAGTGCCGGGCACAGGCCAAGGGCCGGGGCCTTCCGGAGCGCAAAGGGAGCGAAAAGGGGGCCGATATTCCCCTGTCCCCCCCGAAAATAGGGGTATTTGTGTGCAAATGCGGCAGGAACATCGACAGCATCCTGGATATCTCGCATCTGGTCGAGCACACAAAGGGCCTCGAACATGTCGTCACGGCCGAGGCCGTCCGTTTTGCATGCGCCCCGGACGCACTCAGGCATATTGCAGATGCCATTGCCCAACAGGGCCTGAACCGCATAGTCATTGCCGCCTGCAGCCCCAAGTCCCACGAGCAGCTATTCAGGCAGGCCCTTGTCCAGGCCGGGCTGAACGGTCACCTGCTCGAGATCGCAAACATAAGGGAGCAGGCCGCATGGGCCCATGAAGATGAACCGGAGGAGGCCCAGAGGCGGGCCCTGGACCAGATCAAGATGGCCGTCTCGAAGGCGGCCCTTCTGCGCCCCTTCAACCTGCCGGAATTTCCCGTAAAAAGGCGCGCCCTGGTGGTGGGCGGAGGCATTGCCGGCATGAGTGCGGCAAGCGCCCTTTCGAGGCGGGGCATCAGGGTCACCCTGGTGGAGAGGCAAGGCGAGCTCGGGGGCAATGCAAGGATGCTCATAAAGAGCTGGCGCGGCCTGGAGATAGACGGACTGCTGTCCAGGCTCAGGCAAAGGGTCACCTCTGACAAATCCATAGAGCTCCTGATGAACTCCGAGGTGGAAAAGAGCACCGGAGAGACGGGCAACTTCGTCAGCTTCATCAGAAACCTCGAGGACAACTCGGTACGGGCCGTAAACCACGGGGCCGTGATCCTCGCCACAGGGGCAAAGGAGGCGAGGCCGAAGAGATATTTCTATGGAGACCATCCTGCCATCCTCACCCATCAGGATCTGGACAGAAAGATCATGGCCCAGGGTGTCGAGGGCGTTCTTGGCGGAGGAAAAAGCGTTGTCTTCATCCAGTGTGTTGGTTCATGCAGTGATGAGCGCCCCTACTGCAGCAGGGTGTGCTGCACCCATTCCATCACGAGGGCACTGATGCTAAAGGAGCATGCGCCCGGGACAGAGATATATATCCTCCATCGCCACATGCGCACCTATGGCAAAAGGGAGATGATCACCTCAAAGGCCAGGGCCGAGGGGATAAAGATGGTCCGGTTCGACAGCAACGGCCAGCCAGAACTCAAGCTGCTGACCCTGCTGGACCGTCACGGGCGGCCAAGGGCCCAGATAGAGATCGAGCTGCAGGATGACAGGAGCGGTGAGAGGCTGGTATTGAGGCCAGACCTGGTCGTCCTGGCCTCTGCCATAGAGCCCGACATGGACAACAACAGGGAACTGTCGAAGATATTCAAGGTCCCACTGGGGCCAGACGGCTTCTTCCAGGAATCGCACACGAAACTTCGGCCTGCAGAGCTCAAGCGTGACGGGTTCTTCGTGGCCGGCCTCGCCCACTATCCAAAGGAGGTGGAAGAGTCCATCAGCCAAGCCGTGGCAGCGGCCGGCAAGGCTGCTGCATTTCTCGGCCAAGAAAGCGTTGTGCCAGACAGGGTCACGGCAGAGCTGCTTCCGGAGATGTGCGACGGATGCGCCCTCTGCCTGGATGTTTGCGATGAAAAGGCGATCGGCCTTGTGGAATACTTCAGGGAGGGGGAGATAAAGAAGATCGTCGAGATAGATGGCTCCCTGTGTAGCGGCTGCGGGGCCTGTGAAGGCGCATGCCCCCAATATGCCATAGGCATCCCCGGCTATATGCCCGATGCGATCATGAAACAGATAGAGGTCTTGACCCAATATGCCACATAGTCCGCTTCCAAAGATCCTTGCCTTCCTGTGCCGCTGGTGTGGATACAGCTGTGCAGACCTTGCCGGCACCTCACGGATCCACTATCCGGCGTCCATAAGAGCCATAGAGGTGATGTGTTCCTGCATGGTCCACCCGGAATGGGTTATGAAGTCACTTCTTTCCGGAATTGACGGTGTGATGATCTTCGGATGCCACCTTGGGGAGTGTCACTACGGCACCGGAAACGAAAAGGCCCTGGCCCGCGCGGAGATCCTCACAGAGACCCTGGAGGACATGGGCATAGAGCCTGAAAGATTCTCCATCAACTGGGTCTCTGCAGCAGAAGCGCACCGTTTCGCCCGTCTGGTAACCGAGATGACAGAACGCCTGACGGCCCTGGGCCCGAACAGGCCTGCCCTGCCATTCAAGGCCGGGGAAGGGGCCAGGGGCTCAGGGACAAGGGAACAGATCCCCTTCATACACATCTCTGGGGGAAAGCGCTACTACTGGGACGGACAGGTATATGAAAACGACAGGGAGGCCCAGGAATCCCTGATGCACTGCCTGGACATGAATCTCGAGGCCAAACTGGTACCGGCCCAGCAAGGCCTGCTCATCTATACCAGACGGGTCTCGGCAAAGGAGGCCAGCCAGGCCGGAGGAGGCCAAGGCTGATGAGAAATGATCGTGAGCCCTGGGCCGGCAGGGGCATTCGGGAAGGGGGAAACGTGGAGCGCCGTACCATGGAAAGGGCCTGTACAGAAGAGACGAATGGGGAGAGGAGTGGGGAGACGAATAGGGAGGCGAATGGGAAGATGAATCTCGCACTCTTCCTCCTACTTGAGGGGCGGACAAATCTGTATGCCTGTACAGGCTGTTCCATCTGCAGCTCGGTCTGCCCGGCAAGCAGGGCCGGTGAGATGGACCCCTGCTCATTCGTGCGCCTTGCCATCCTTGGCAGGGATGAGATGGTCCTGAACAACCAGTGGATATGGTCCTGTGCCCAGTGTCTGAAGTGCTCGAGCGCATGCCCCGAGGGGATAGATATCCACGAGGCCATAAATTCAGCCAAGGCCCTCCAGCCTGAGGGCTCGATACCAGGGCCCCTTTCGCTGGCCATGAAGGCAGAGGCGGTCTCTGGAAACAGCCTCGGGACGATGCCGGCCAGGTTCATGGGGCTGGTCTCTTTGGCAGAAGAGGCCTATGAAAGGCGATTCGGCACCAGGGTCTCCTTTCCTGTGGACAGGCAGGGGGCAGAGACCCTGTTGCTCCCCAGCCATCTCCTGATGGAGAAAGAGCCGGAGCTCCTGGCCTCCTATGCCAGGATCTTCGAGGCGGCAGGTGAGAGCTGGACCCTTTCGAGCCTCTGCCTCGACTCTGCATGTTCCGCCTGGTTTGCCAGAAACGGATGTGGCCAGGATCTCTGGACTACAAGACTATGCCACATAATGGAGTCACTTGGTGCAAAGGTCTGCATCATGGACGACTGCGCAAGCCCTCTGGCACCGTTTGGTGCAGGGGCCCGTGTCAGAGAGGAGGAAAAAGAGCCGGCCCGGATTAGTATAGTCTCCATGACGGAGCAGATCTTCAACTATCTGGAACAGGGCAGGATCGCCTTGAGGAGCATGGCACTCGAGGGGCCTGTTACCATCCAGGATCCATGTAACACCAGCAAGAGCCAGGAGCTGATAGAGTTTCCGAGGACACTGGTGGAGTTCATGGAGGCGGAACTGACGGAGATGGTGCTGGCCCGGACGGAGTCCGTCTGTTGCGGAGGCGTGCTCCTCTCCTGTGCGATGAAGGAGGAGGCCGAACGCTTTGGCTCCTGGAAGCTGCGCCATCTTGAGGAGAGCAGGGCGAAGAAGGTGCTCACGGTATGTGCATCCTGCTACAGGCAGATCTCAAGGCTCCTGGCCCGATCAGGACATGACATGGAGGTGCTCTTTCTCCCACAGCTCGTTGCTGAACGGGTCACGGGGGGCGGTTGACAGAAACCAGACAGCGCCTTCTGAAAACGGAGAAGACATGGCCCTTTTCCTCATAGAGATCAAGGGAACCGTACAAGGTGTTGGCTTCAGGCCCTTCGTATTCAGGCTCGCCAGCCAAATGGGCCTGTCCGGAGCGGTCAAGAACGACTCTTCAGGGGTGAGCATCCTGGTCTCTGGCACCAGGAAGGATGCAGAAAGGCTTGAAGAGGCCGTCCTGAACCAGGCGCCTCCTGCGGCCTCCATCTCCTCTTCAAGGATAGTGCCCCTGAATGACATACCTGGCGACTTCCGTGACACCGGACAGGGCCGGTTCACCATAGTAAAGAGCAGCTCGAATAGGTCTCCAGCTGCAGTGATCCCGCCCGATCTCTTCGTATGCCCCCAGTGTCTGGAGGAGCTATTCGACCCCACAGACAGACGCCATCTCTATCCATTCATAAACTGCACCAATTGCGGCCCGCGCTATTCCATCATAAAGGCCCTGCCCTATGACAGGCCGAAGACCTCCATGGCCCGGTTCGAGATGTGCCCTCGGTGCAAAAAGGAGTATGAAGATCCCCTGGACAGGCGGTTTCACGCCCAGCCCATCGCCTGTCCGGAGTGCGGCCCACAGATAGAGCTCGTCCGGCAGGATGGCAGCCGGGAGCTCGGAGACAGGGCCCTTTCAGGGCTGGTACATGGTCTCAGGGAGGGCAAGATCGCTGCCATAAAGGGCCTTGGGGGATTTCACCTTGCAGTGGATGCGGGAAACACCAGGGCAGTGGCACTGCTAAGAAGGCGCAAGGGCAGGCGTTTTAAACCCTTTGCAGTAATGATCAGGTCGCCTGAACTCCTAAAAGAGTACTGCACCGGCCTGGATGGGGAGGCGACACGGCTAATGAAGGGGCCGGAAAGCCCCATAGTGCTTCTTCCTGCCCGGAAGGATGCCCCTGTCAGCCAAGAGGTCAGCCCCAATATCGACACCCTTGGGGTCATGCTCCCCTATACCCCTATCCACCACCTGATGTTTGCCAGCCAGGGGTGCCCGGACTGCCTGGTGATGACGAGCGCCAACTTCACCAGCGAGCCGATCTGCAAGGAGAACGAGGAGGCACTCGACAGGCTCAGGGATATAGCAGACCTGTTTCTGATCCATGACCGGCCAATCGTTACCAGGCTCGACGACTCCGTGGCCATGTCCACTGCCCTTGGCCCCATCATGGTCAGGCGGGCCCGGGGTTTTGTGCCAAGGCCCATACGGACCGACTCGGGCCTTGAGCCGGTCCTGGCCTTCGGGGCAGACCTGAAGACCACCATCTGTTTTGCAAGAGGTGAGGAGCTGGTCATCTCCCAGCACCTTGGAGATGCATCCCATGCCTCCACACTTGAGTTTCTCGAGGAGACGAAAAGGCACCTGACACGGCTTCTGGAGTTTACCCCGCACCTGGCAGTCTGCGACCTTCATCCAGACTATTTCACAGCAAGGTTGGCTGCGGAGTTTGCAAGGCGTTCAGGCATCCCCCTCATGAAGGTCCAGCACCACATGGCCCATGCAGCAGCCGTAGCGGCCGAGCACGGGATCTCAGGCCCAATGGCCGCTTGTGTGCTGGACGGCACCGGCTGGGGCGATGATGGCACAGTATGGGGCGGGGAGATATTTGCAGGCCCAAGGGCCACAAGGCTCAGACGCAGGGCAAGGCTTGAAAGACTCAGGCTGCCCGGCGGGGACAAGGCCGCCAGACAACCCTGGCGCATGGCGATATCCGCCATCTCGAAGGCGGCCCATCGGGGTTATCTCGATGAGGCAGAGGCCCAGAAGGCAATAGATGGCCTTGGAAGAGGGGGCCGTGAGGCCGCCATGACTGTCGAGATGGTAAAAAGGGGGATAAACGCCCCATGGACCTCGTCGTGCGGCAGGCTCTTTGATGCGGTTGCATCCATCCTCGGCATCTGTCATGAAAACGAATACGAGGCACAGGCCGCCATGGAGCTCGAGGCCCTGGCCTCAAGGGCCTGGAAAGGGCTCCCGTCCGGAGACGGTTACGGAAACGGCCCGGTCTGGCCTGCGCCATCTCTCAAGATGGATGGGGATACGATGGTGATAGCCAGCTCGAAGATCATTGGCTGGATCGTGAAAGAGCGCGCAGCCGGCCGGCCGGTCCCCGAACTTGCAGCGGCCTTTCATGGCTGGCTTGTCCAGGCCCTGGCCACGGCCCTGGAGATGATCTGCCTTCAGGCCGGAATAAGCCGGATCTGCCTGTCAGGTGGTTGTTTTATGAACCGCATCCTGTTTAACTCTCTTGTTGAAAGGCTGGAACAGGACGGGCATCAGCCCTTCTGGGGCAGGGAGGTGCCGATGAATGACGGTGGCATAAGCCTCGGGCAGGCATACCTCGGAGGCCTTGCCTTGAGCCTGCACGGCACCCCTTGAAAATGGCAGACGTAGATCCGCAAAAGGCAGGGAGAGGGGCAATGAAGGGGATCCTTGGCGTTGGAAATCTGCTCATGGCCGATGAGGGCTTTGGCATACATGTCATCAGATATATTGAAGACAATTGCCAGATCCCTGCCGGGGTGGAACTCTTGGATGGCGGCACTGCAGGCATGGCCCTGCTGCCCTTCTTCCAGAGGTGCGATGCCGTATTGGTACTGGATGTCATCAATCTCGATGCCGAGCCGGGCACCCTGGTGAGCTTCTCCCGCTCTGACTTCGGGGCTGTCGTCAGGGGCCAGAAGACCTCGCCTCACCAGATCGGCATCCTCGACATCCTGGACATCCTGGACATGGACGGACAGGCGCCCGGAGTCGACTTCCTCTGCGCTGTGCCCCAGAATATCTCCGAGGCCGTAGAGCTATCGCCAAGTCTCAAGGGGCTTGTGCCGAAGGCGGCAGAACAGGCCCTCTGCTGGGCATCAGGTGCTGGGCATCAGGCAATGAAGGTGCCTCCATCCAAGAGTTCCGCCCCGGCAGGGGAGAGAGACGGATAAACGACGGCATGGACACATAGCGGACAAAAGGACGGGAAAGGCAAGACAGATTGACCAGCAAGGGTACAAAATGTCCAAAGGGGCTCAGGGTCTCCGCAAGATTTCAGGTAGGGGTCATGGCCACGGTCTGGAGTGCAGTGGGTCTGATGCTCCTTTTGAGGGCGATAGTGAACCTGGTGCCCCTTCCGGGCCAGTCCAAGTGGCTCTGGCTCGGGGCAGCCTCCATGATTGGGGCTGCCAAGGGCCGTTTCATCATAGCAAGAAGTGCCGAGCGCCTGATCCAGCGCATCAGGGACAGGGGGGATGACCGCTGCCTGCTCAGGATATTTCCGGCAAAGACCTGGCTCCTTGTAGGGACAATGGTCCTCATGGGGTTTGCGCTCAGAAACAGCGGATGGATGCCTGAACTCATCTGGGGTATCTATGCAGGTATCGGCGTTGCCCTCATCTCGTCCGGCATACTGGTATGGAAGGTCTTTTTCAGGCTCAAGGAAGAGTGCTGACCCTCCTTTGGTCACATCTTTTCTGGTATCATTGGCAGATAAAGAGGTGGCCGTCGTCTCCATCTCTCGGCGATTCATGCCTTAAGGAAACTTAAAGAAAGGGAAAAAATTGAAGATCAACAACCTGTTTATCGCCTCCATGGAGCCAGGGGCCGGAAAACTGCTGGTTACCCTGGGGATCATGGAACTGCTCACCAGACGGATAGGCAGGGTCGGCTTCTTTCGGCCCGTGATAGACGTGGAGCAGTCAGAGCGCGATGGTGACATAGAACTGATCCTCAGGCGCTACTGTCCCTATCTCAGCTATGAAGATGCCTATGGATTCAGTGCAGAGGAGCTTAAAAGGCTCGCCAGCCAGGACCGGCTCAAGGAGGCCCTGACAGAGCTGATAGGAAGGCTGAAGGCCCTTCAGGAGAGGTTCGATTTCGTACTCCTGGAGGGACTCAACTCCAAGGGATTCCTCTCTGCCTTCGACAAGGATATAAACATCGAGATCGCCAAGAATCTCGGCTCTCCCTTCATAAGCGTGATCAACGGCCTCGAACTCCAGGCGGACGAGATAGGGGAGGCGGTCCACATCACCCATGATGCTGTGGCCTCGGCTGGCTGCCCACATTTCGCCATATTCGTAAACAGGCTACAGCCCCGGGTCTTCGAGGAGCTGAAAAGCGGCCCGCTGAACCGCCATGAGGACATGGAGCCGCCGGTCTTCTTCCTGCCGGAGGTCGAGGAGCTGGACCGGCCGACCCTTTCGGATATCAAGGCCCACCTGGATGCCAAGCTGGTCCTGGGCCGCCAGAGGGACCTGGACAGGGTGGTCCGGCAGTGCAAGATCGCATCCATGACCATGGAGCACTTTCTCGACTATGTGGAGGAGGGAGATCTGATAATAGCTGCAGGAGACAGGTCAGACATCATCCTGGCCTCCATCTCCAGTCTCTTTTCCCCCAACTATGAAAAGCTTGCAGGGATCCTGCTTACAGGCGGGTTCGTGCCCGGGCCGAATGTGATGCGCCTCCTGGAAAACCGGCCTCTGCCAGTGCCGGTGCTGAGCGTGGGAAGCGACACCTATACCACTACCAAGGATGTCGACAGCGTGCCTGCAGTCATATCGCCAGGGGATGACAGGAAGGTGGCCCTGGCCCTTGGCCTGTTCGAGTCAAATGTTGAGGCCGGGGTCTTGATGAGGCGGGCCTCCATCACCACCTCCAAGATCGTGACCCCGGTGATGTTCGAGTACAGCCTGTTCGAACGGGCCAGGAGGGACAGAAGGCACATAGTGCTGCCCGAGTCCGAAGACGAGCGTATCTTGCGGGCCGCCGAGATCCTGCTCAGGCGGCAGGTGGTCGAGATCACCCTCCTCGGCCCACCGGATAGGATCGCCTCCGACTCGGCCGCCCTGGGCCTGGATCTCAGGGGGGCCAAATTCGTCGATCCGGCAAGCTCCCCCTGGACCGAGGAGTTCATAGCCGAATTCTATGAGCTCAGGAAAGACAAGGGGATCACACCGGACGGTGCCAGGGATGCCATGAGCAACATGTCCTACTACGGGACCATGATGGTCTATAAGGGATATGCCGACGGCATGGTCTCCGGGGCCATACACACCACTGCCGACACCATAAGGCCTGCCCTTCAGATCATAAAGACCAAGCCGGGATTCACCATCGTGTCGAGCTGTTTCTTCATGTGCCTTTCCACCAGGGTGCTGGTATATGCGGACTGTGCCATAAATCCGGACCCGAATGCGGAACAGCTGGCAGAGATCGCCATATCCTCTGCAGACACCGCAAAGACCTTCGGGATCGAGCCCATAGTGGCCATGCTCTCCTACTCGACTGGAGAATCCGGCAAGGGCCAGGATGTGGACAAGGTGAGACGGGCAACGGAGATCGTGCGCTCCAAACGTCCGGACCTGCCGGTAGAGGGCCCCATCCAGTACGATGCGGCAATCGATCCGGAGGTGGCAAAGAAGAAGATGCCAGGCAGCAAGGTGGCAGGCAGGGCCACGGTCTTCATCTTCCCTGATCTCAACACCGGCAACAACACCTACAAGGCGGTCCAGCGCTCCTCAGGGGCCATTGCCATAGGCCCCATCCTCCAGGGGCTGAAAAAGCCGGTGAACGATCTGAGCAGGGGGTGCAAGGTGCCGGATATCATAAACACCGTGGCCATCACGGCGATCCAGGCACAGGAAGGTTGAGATATGGGGAAAAGAAGGATACTCGTCCTGAACTCCGGGTCGTCCTCGCTCAAGTTCAAGCTCTTCAAGCTGCCAAGGCTCGTCCCGGTCGCCCAAGGCCTGGTTGAAGACATAGGAGGGCCCGGGTCGGAAGGGCACCTGTCCTGGGAGGAAGACGGTGAAGCAGAGCTCCTTGAGATCAGAAGGGAGATAGGGGACCATGCCGGTGCCATAGGCCTCATGTCGGAGCTCTTTGAGACAAGCGGCATCCTCACATCCCTTGACGATCTGGCAGGCATCGGACACCGGGTCGTCCACGGAGGAGAGCGGTTCAGGGCCCCAACCTTGGTGGATAGCAAGGTCCTGGAGGCGATAAGGGAGCTCATCCCTCTGGCCCCACTGCACAATCCGGCAAACCTTATGGGGATAGAGGTGGCCCTGGACCATGCGCCTTCGGTGCCGCAGGTGGCGGTCTTCGACACCGCCTTTCACCAGACCATCCCGGACCATGCCTATCTCTATGCCCTTCCCCATGAGATCTATACCGATTTTCACGTAAGGCGCTACGGCTTTCACGGCACATCCCACGGATATGTGGCAAAGGAGGCTGCCCGCCAGCTTGACCGGCCCATCGAGGATCTGTCCATGATCACCCTGCACCTTGGAAACGGGGCCAGCGCCACCGCCATAAAGGCAGGGCGCAGCCTCGACACCTCGATGGGCTTCACCCCCCTTGAGGGGCTGATCATGGGTACAAGGAGCGGAGACCTGGACCCGGCGATACTCTTCTATCTTGCACGTGAGCACGGCCTTGACCTGGAGCACCTGGACGATCTGCTGAACAGGAAGAGCGGGCTCAAGGGGATCTGCGGCCAAAGCGACATGCGGGCCATAACCAGGCAGGCCGCGGCAGGGGACAGGCGGGCGGAACTGGCCATATCCATGTTCTGCTACAGGATAAAGAAGTACATTGGTGCATACATGGCCGTGCTCGGAGGGCTCGACTGCCTTGTTTTCACAGGAGGCATAGGGGAAAATTCGCAAATCGTAAGGCAAAGGAGCTGCCGTGGCCTTGAAGGGCTGGGGATTGTCCTGGTCGGGGAGAAAAACAGGGCCGAATCCAGGCTTGCCAGGCAGATCCAGGCCGCCGACAGCCGGGTCAAGATCCTAGTGATCCCGACAGACGAGGAGCTTGAGATCGCCGCCCAGACGATAGAGACCCTCGAGTGCGAGTCATGAACCTTCCCTCCTCCCGGCCCCTCATCCCTCTTGCCAATCTATGAAGAGCGCAACAGCAGACAAAAGATACTGGTTCTTCTTTCTCGGTCTCGTCCTGGCCTTTACAGCAATGGCTGCGGCCTGGCACTTCATCCACCGCACCCTTCCCGGCCAGGATGCCCTGATGGTCATGGAGCCTGGCCTTACGATACACAATGTGCGATATGTCAAGAACGTAGCAGGACAGACGGTCTGGATCCTCGAGGCGGATTCGGCCCAAAAGGACGAGGCCACAGGAAGCATCACCGGCCAAGGCATCAGGATCACCTTTTTCAAGGAGGGCGCTCCCAGATATTTCCTCCATGCCGACCATGGACGTGCAGAGATCAAGGCAGGCCTGTTCAAGGTATGGGGCAATGTGGTACTGGAGACAGAAGA
>CAZNKD010000020.1:0-5909 GCA_964573615.1 uncultured Desulfobacterales bacterium
CTCTCCTTCGGCCCGGATCGCCACCAGATCGCCATCAGGCAGCCATCGGGGCCGTTACAGGTTCCACCGACACCTTGAACAACAGGGATTATAACACCCCTTGAGGGTCAAATAGCGACCCACCTTCAAAAAACTCTCCAACTTCTTGTGTCAGGGCCTGCTTCATGCGATCCAAAAATCCTCGTCCTTTGGCCTGGTGCCAGTGCCGGAATACTCCACTTCTTTTATGCAGCTGCGGCACAGGCGGTAGTAACGAATGGTATCGGTCGTCTCGTCTATCAGCCCCTCGAGCCTCCTTTTCAACTTGAGGAATCCCTTTTCCGTCATATCCGGACACTCGAAGACGGACTTCTGCACCCTGACGCCATGCCCTTTCAATGCCTTTACCACCCGGTAACGTATCTTGTTGTCACTGATGTCGAAACAGATCAGAAAAAACATGAAAAAAACCTATATTCAGGACTCCAGACGCCAGGGCCTCCAAGATGTGGAGGGCTGACGCAGATGCTCGATGAACTGCCGGATCCGCCTGTAGATCACCCAGCGGAGCTCGAGCTCCTCCCCCTGGAAAGGGACCCTTTGGGACATCTTCTTTTCATACCCCTTGATGAGCGCCCTTACGAATCTCGGGGCCATCTCTATTGGCCGCTGCCTTTTGCCGGTTTCCACGAAGTCCTCGGGGCCGACCATCCTCTTGTTGAGCAAGGTGAGGACAAAGGCCTCGGCGGTTGCCCTCCACTCCTCCACCAGATCGCATGCAAGACTCGGGCGGCCGTGTGCAGGCTCATGAAGGGCCCCAAGATAAGGATCGAGCCCGGAGGCATTGATGGCATTCAAGACCTCGTTCGTAAACATGGTATAGACGAAAGACAGGAGGGCATTCACAGGATCCCTGGGGGGCCGCTTGTTCCTGCCACCGAAGTGAAAATCCCCGTTTTTGATCAGCATGCCAAAGCCTGCATAGAAGGCTCGCGCAGCTCCTCCCTCTATGCCTCTCAGCTCCTCCAGGTCTTTGGCCCTGGATGCCCTCTTCTCCAGGGCCCTCAACTGAACAGCTATCCTTCTCACCTCGGCAAGCCTTTGACGATATGCCCTCTTGAGAAGCAGGTCTCGCTGGTTTGCGATCTTGCCTGCAACGATCATGGAGGCGGTCTTCAACTTGAAGGCATCGTCCCCGAGCCGGGCGTACTGCAACTGGCGCAGGGCCACATGGCCCGGGGCATCCAGCAGAAGATGGGCCCTGAACCTACCGGTCAAACTCATAAAGACCGTATCTATCTTGCGGTCTATCAAGAAGTCCAGCACCGCCCCTGTCATGGAACAGCGCCCTATGAGGGTAAGGCGCTTGAGCCTGGCGGCCGGGATCTCTTCGATCAGGTTCCCCTCCTTCTCTATCCTGAGCCCCTCACCCTGGACCCTCATATAGGAGCCAGGCTCGAGCACGTAGAGCGTTTCCAAACTCAGCCCTCCTCCATCATATGAACCGTTCCACCACCTCGATCGCACTCTTCAGATTCATGAGTGCATCCCTCAGGTTTTCGATCCTCTCTGCCTTTACAGGAAGATCCCCCTCCCCAAGGCTCCAGCCCTCCACATGGAGGAGCGGATGGGCATATTCACCTTTCTTGAGTACGAACGAGCAGTCGATCCCGCCCTCTCCCTGCCCCATGAGGCTGTGAATCCGCCGGCATCCAAGAGGGGTGCCTCTCAGCCTGGAGATCTCGTAGTCCAAAAGGGGGCGATTGTAGCCGGGGCTCTTGGAGAGGATGTGATGGAGCATCTGGCGTCCCTGAGACAGATGCCCCACGGTCTGAAGCAGCACCTTTCTGCCCCTTTCACCGATCTCGCGGCCGGAAAGGGATTCCGTCACGAGTTGGCAGACGATCCTGCACCCCTGTTGCAACTGATGAAGCTCTGGGAATGAATCCTTCAGGGCAGCAAGTGCAGGGTGGACGACCACTTCGGTCCTCACGGATTCCTTGGCCAAATCCATGAATCTGGCACCCGGGGCCGCCGTCAAACCCCTCAAGATCTCAAGTTGCCTGTCCGGCCCGAAGGAAGCACCGGCGAGAAAGAAAGAGCGTTTGCCTGTAACCCTGTGAATCCCAAGGGGCAGTTTCACAAGATTCCCCAATCCCTTGCCACTCAGCCTATCCTGTTTGGGGAATATCTCGAGATGAAAGAACTCGATCTTTTCGCTCATCCCATGTATCAAGGCGGCAAGCGCCCTGCGCATGACATGGGCAGGCACTGGTTCGGCGGCAGGGAACCAGACGTGATACCCTTTTCCACCACTGAACTCGGCGATCGGGCTCAGGCCTGCCCGGGAAGCAGCCTGGTCGATGGTATCCATGATGAAG
This sequence comes from uncultured Desulfobacterales bacterium, assembly GCA_964573615.1. Taxonomy (GTDB): domain Bacteria; phylum Desulfobacterota; class Dissulfuribacteria; order Dissulfuribacterales; family QOAL01; genus JALSKY01. Next base: position 2,361 of record CAZNKD010000020.1, read on the forward strand.
CGGATCTCTCTTTTGAGGGCAGAAGCCTGTCCCTTCAAGGCCCCCGGGCGCCTGAAGCCCTTCTTCAGGTCGATGTCGATGACACCGGTCCACACCGTATTGTCGGCACTCATCAGATATATACCGTATGTATATCTGCCCCTCAGATGATCCTCCAAGTCTGCACTGGTAAAGGGCCGCTCCACGGGCACATAGCCTGAGGAGCCTCTATTTTTGTTCACCCACTGGCGGGCAAAGACCTCTTTCCTGCCGCGGAACAGAGAAAGATACCTCTCGAGGTCATCGCCCCGCTGCCTTGCCTCCAAAAAGGGCGAGAATTCCTGACCAAGGCCATCTTCTCCGGAAACCAGGGCAGAGACCGCATCACCCTCGTGGCCCTGCCTTTCGGCCATGAGGGCATGAAGGCCCCCGCCGTCCCTTTCAGCCGCATCCCTGCCCTGTTCAGCAGGCAGCACTTCCACGATCTGCCCTGCCCGATCGGCCCCCAGGGCCTTGATAGCCCGATATCTGAGGGCAACGAGCCCTCTTCGGTCCCCCAGGATGGCAAGGACATCCGCATGCTCTTTCCACCCTGGTACAAAATCCGGAAAACGGATGTTGAGTTCACCGAATAGGGCGATGGCCTTGTCCACACAGCCATGTTCCAGCAAGATCCTGGAAACCTCCAGGAGCCCTGCAGCATCGAGGCTTTCTATGAAGCCAGGCCGGCCGGCCAGGGCCTCGACCTCTCCAGGATCTACCTGGCCGGGGATCATGCGCTCGAGCCTCTTCCTTACGAACTCGGCATCAGCCGCCTGTCCCGTACCGGCCGACTTGCCCTCTTCACCCGACTCATCTCTTATTGGCTCATCACTCATACCTGCCACCTCGATCGTGCCGAAGCCTTCCGGCTCAGTTGCTACTTCCTGCCGCATGTTCCGTTACCGCCTGCTGCACCAAACGCAGGGCCTTACCGAAGCCCGGGGCGGAAAATCCATCCTGCCTCAAGGCCTGAAGGCGCTTCAATGCCTGCTGATGATCACCAGTGGCATGAAGACAGAGTGCCTCCATGAAGAGGGCATCCGAGAGGCGATTGCCAAATCTCTGCTGATAGAAGAGATCCGCCTTCTTGGCACAGGTGAGCGCCTTTGAATAAGCCCCCTGACCATAGTGGATGCGGGCCATTCTCATCAGGGTCTTGTGCTTGGAGATGCGGTCCCTCTCCAAGCCAGACTCAAGGGTCAACAGGGCCTCGCTCTTTCTACCCATGGCCACGAGGATGTCGGCCCTTCTCCAGCAGACATAAGGGCGCATGGCCTTGAGGGGGATCTTGTCTATCTTCCTCAGGGCCTCTTTGGGCCGATCCATCATGAGAAGGCAACCGGCGGCCAGCTCATGGACGAAATCGGGCACCCTTCCATTCTCCGCCGCTGCGGCCGCAACTTCCAGGTGCTCCAGGGCCTCCTTGAAGCGCCCCAACCTATAGAGGGTCTTTCCAAGGGCAAACTCCTTGAAAAGGGTGCTCACAAAACCTGTCGCCTCGTCCTCTGCCACCATCTTCTCCAGTAGGGCGAGCGCCTTTGATGCAAGCGACTCTTTCAGCAGACACGAGGCAAGATGGTACATGCTTCGGATGTACTTGGGCCTTTCCTGATGCCGGCCTTCACGCTCTGCCTCGGAAAGGCCGTTCCAGTGTGCTATGGCCTTCTCGAAATACGGGATGGCCTTCTTGGCTTTGCCCTCGATATCCTTGAAGAGCATCCCGCGCCTGTAGAAGAGGGTTACGCTGTCTGGACGCAAGCGTGCGGCCTGCTCGAAGTAGCGATGAGCCGCCTGTATCAACCTCTTCTTTTCCTGCGGGCTCAGGGTAAGCTGCCTATTCTTATGGCAGTAGAGGGCGTCATATGCCGCATAACCTGCCGAATAGACGACCATGAAGTCATGGGGCATCTTCTTGGCCAGGGTTTCGAACAGGGTGACGGCTTCATGATGCCGGTTGGCCCGGACGAGTGCAAAACCGAGCTTTCTGCTGATCTCGATATCCATCTCCATGTCGGCCAGAAGGGGATATTTCTCTTCCAGGGGATAGGCGAGTGCCAAGATGTCCTCCCAGCGCCGCTGTCTTTCGAGCTCATTTATCTCTGCGATCAGCCGACGCTTCTGTCCGGCAGCGGCATCGATGGCCGCAGATGATGCAAGATCGATGGGAGGAAGGCTCTTTTCGCAGGAGGCAGCCTCTGCATCCATGCGAGACCCGGCTGCTTCGCCTCCCTTTTTGCCTCCGGGCTCCTGGCCGGCGTTGGATGTTTCCGAGGCCGCATCTTGCGCCTCGTTTCTGACCGACTCAGCCTGATCCTGACGGGCCTGCGCGACCTTCTTTTTGAGTTCGTTCGGATCGATCCCCGCCGCATCGAATAGTGTTGTCAAGGACATATCAAATTCCTCCAAAGTTCAACTGGCCCTGAACCCCTGAATTCACTCCAAAGCTATCTAATCGTTCGGAAGAAGCAGAAGCTCAGTTTTTTCACCCTAACACTCACCTCAAAAAATTACCTGGCATATCGCGACAATCTTCAAAAAATTCTTGATCAATTTTTTCTTCAAAAGTGGGAAAAGTAAACAGGAGGCCAATTTTCTCGTACAGAAAGGTGGGTTCTGGCTTTCCCAAATAAAAAGCCAGATATAACAGCAGGTTAATGAACGACCAATGATATAGACAAGAAAAAGAGGGAAAATTTTCCCTCTTCTTCCTCTATGACGGGCCTGTGCTTACAAGCTGTGCGGCTTCAAAAGAACATCAAGGTCGTGATTCCCTCGAACGGGTCCAAAATTCCTCACACAAACGATGCAACGCCTCCTATTCAGCAAATCTTCTCTGGGTCGAGTATTTTTTCAGCCGAAGTCATAAAGCAGGCCAATGACTGGACAAAAATCTGGCACCACTTCAAACTGTCGCACTTAGCTTCCTTGCTCTTCACAAGCAAACATCACTCTCATAGCCTGTAGTGTATAACGGTGGAACATACCGAAATTCCACAGAAAGTTTTCTATGGCCCTTTCAGCAAGCGGCACGGCCTTTTCACAATTATCTTGAGAAAAATAATTTACTGCAAAGCTTAATAAGGTCTTTCCAACACAGGGATGCTCTGCTCCCAATTTCTTTTCCATTATATCTAAAGCTCGTTTATAAAGCAGTTCAGCCTCATTGAATCGATGTAAACCAGTATAAGCCAAAGCAAGATTGTTCAGAGTGGCTGCAAGATCAGGATGGTCTGGAGCTAATACTTTCTCTTTGATAGCCAAAGAACGCTTAAGGATAGGCTCTCCCTTGCTATAATCACCATGATTAACATATAACATTCCTAAATTATTAAATAAGCGTGCAAGTTCCGGATCGTTTGGCTCAAGTGCTTTTTCTGTGATAGCCAGAGCCCTTTTATAAAATTGCTCTGCTTTGTCGTATTGATTTTGGGCATCATAGAGATCCCCGAGATTCTCCAGAATGCGAGCAAGACGAATATGATCCGGCCCCAATACTTTCTCTCGTATTTCTAAAGCACGCTTATAAAG
>CAZNKD010000021.1:0-8003 GCA_964573615.1 uncultured Desulfobacterales bacterium
TTGGAGAGTTTTTTGAAGGTGGGTCGCTATTTGACCCTCAAGGGGTGTTATAATCCCTGTTGTTCAAGGTGTCGGTGGAACCTGTAACGGCCCCGATGGCTGCCTGATGGCGATCTGGTGGCGATCCGGGCCGAAGGAGAGGCGCCAAAGGCAGAGACGTCGAAGGAGAGGCGATGGAAGGATCTGGCATCAGGATGACGGGGCAGGAGCCGCCAGTCACGGATGCAGGCCATGGGGGCGGGCTCTATCTCTATCAGTCGAACAGGCTGGAGAAGCTTTCCGAGCGCCTTGGCAGGCTGATCCATGAAAAGAGGCGGCATGAAGGTTTCGACCTCAGGCCAGACGTGGTCCTTGTCGGCAACTACGAGATGGCCCAGTGGGTATCGGCCAGGATCGCCGAGGACCAGGGCATCTGCGCCAACGTGGAGTTCCGCCTGGCAGGCTCATGGATCTGGCAGCTTGCAGGCATGCTCGAAGAAGGACAGGCCCCTTCGGAGACCGGAGGTGCAAGCGATGTCGTGACCAGGGCCCAGCTCAAGTGGATGGCCTATGCTCTCTTGCGTCGCTTCACCCTGGGAGAGGTAGAGTGGCCGGAACAGTTTGATCAGCTTGCCAGATATGTGAAGGGCTCCCGCGGCATTGAAGGGCTCTATCCCTTAAGCCGCCAGCTTGCAGACGTATTCGACCGCTACATGAACTATCGCTATGACATGCTCCTTTCCTGGGAGGCTGGGTCAGGCAATGAAGGTGATCGTAGCTGGCAGCCGCTTTTTTGGAAAATGCTCCAGCAGGAGGCCAGGGGCCGATTCAAGGCTACACGCCTAAAGCAGCTGATAGATCTCCTGAAGGGGGAGTCCGGGTGTAGGGTCCCTGTGCCACCAAGGCTCTATATCTTTGGCCTTTCCTATCTGCCACCACTTCATCTCGATGTGCTGGAGGGCCTTAGCAGATGGTGCAGTATCCACATCTTTCATCTTTCTCCATCGCGACACTACTGGCTGGATATCGTTTCTGAGCGAAAGAGACTGAAACTCGGCCAGTTCCTGGACGAAGAGACAGTGGAGCTGCTCTTCCCCCAAGGAAACCGCCTGCTGGCATCCCTTGGAGGTGCTGGACGCCAGTTTCTTGCAAGGCTCTACAGCCTTGATTTTGCATCTGGGGAGGAACTATTTATCCCCTCTGAGGCCAAGGGCCTGCTCGGAGTCGTGCAGCGCTCCATTTTGGAGCTGGACAACGGCCAGGGACAGTGGCCCGGTAACTCCAGGGCCTCTGCTCAGGCCATGGAGTTCACAGACGGTTCCATTCAGATTCACAGCTGCCATAGCAGGATGAGAGAGGTGGAGGTGCTTCATGACCGCCTGGTTCAGCTCTTTTTGGAAGACCCGGAACTAAAGCCGCACCACGTGCTGGTGATGGCCCCTGACATCACAATCTATGCCCCATATATCAAGGCCGTATTTGGAAGTGCCCCTGAAAACAGACAGATTCCCTGGGCGATCGGAGATGTCTCTGCAGGTAGCAGCTCACCTGAGGCTGCGGCCTTCATCGCCCTTGTTCGGGTGCTGAGGGGGGATTTTTCCGCCCCTGAGATCATGGATCTTCTGAGTATGCCGCCTGTAGCAAGGCGCCTTGATCTCGACGAAGAAGGCCTGGCTGTGCTGCGCGAATGGGTGCGCCAAGGCGGCATCAGGCGGGGCCTTTTCACCCTTTCTGAAAAGTGTCCGTTTTACCAGAATACCTGGCTCTTCGGCCTTGAGCGCCTGATGAGTACCGCCTCCATGGACTGGACGACAGGTGAGGGGCGGTTTCCGGAACCGTCTGCAGGGCTTGAGGTGATGCCCATTGAGCAGACAATCGAAGGCAGCCAGATGGAGGTGCTTGCAGCCCTTTCATCCTTCATCTTCACCCTTCTTCGCTTCAGAAAGAGAGTCGAGGAGGTCGAGGGGCAGGGAGGGCTTTCGCCCAGGGGATGGCTTCTGCTGTTCACCGACATGGTGCAGGGCCTCATATCGGCAGACCTGGATGATGACGCTGTTCAGGGCTCTCTCATCGGGCCAATCTTCGAGATGTGCAGCCAGATGGAAGGGGCAGGAGTGGATATTTGTGACTTCAGCACCATGAAGGCCGCCCTTGAAGACGAGTTTTCGAGGCCCGGACCTCCCAGGGCCTTTCTGTCCGGACGGCTGCTGTTTTCCAGCCTTGTGCCAATGCGCACCATTCCAAGCGAGGTGATATGTCTGCTGGGCATGAATCAGGGGGAATTCCCAAGGCATAAAAGCCGCCCCTCCTATGATTTGATGCCCAAAAAGCCCAGGATAGGTGATCCGGTTGCCAGGGATGAAGACCGCTATCTCTTCCTTGAGACCCTGCTCTCTGCCAGAAAGAGGCTGATCATCAGCTATGTCGGCAAGACGGATCAGGACAACCAGGAGCTTGCCCCGTCCTCCGTCGTCTCTGAACTCATTGAATTTGTCGAGGATGCTATTGGCGCGATAGGCAAAGCTGATAAAGAGTCCCTGGTGATTCAGCACCCCCTTCAGCCCTTTGGGAGAATCTATCTGACAGGCCGGGAACCAGCCCTGACCACCTATGCGCTGGAGTGGTTGCCCATAGAGGAAAGGGCGGATGGATTTCACCTGATCAAAAAGAGGCCGCCTGAGCCCTTCTGCCCCTTTGAAAAGGGCCTGGACGTGGCCGGAGAAGACGGACCCTTTGAAGTGACCCCAGAGGAGTTTGCCTGGTTCTTTTCCCACCCTGTCAGGTCCTTTCTCAGGGAGGGCATGGGGCTCGATCTTGAAGTCACGGATGAGCCCCTTCTGGATCATGAGCCCTTCAGTGTTGGCTGGGATGTGGACCGGAATGTGGTATCCCAACTGTTCAGGGCAGTCGTCTTGAATGCCAGGGATGATGAGTTCAAACGGAAGATCGAGAGGCTTGAAAGAGGCCTTGTCCTCTCAGGCCTTCTGCCACCTGGATGCCTTGGCGTTGCAGCATGGAAGAGACGCCTTGAAAACGACTATATGAAAATTGTGAGTCTCATTTCAGGCAATTGGACACCCTTGCGGGAGGAGGAGCTTTCCCACACCAAGGATCTGGGCGGGGTCGAGATCTCCATATCCGGAAAAATAGGCTGGCTCCATGAGGATGGAGGTCTGGTGGAGGCTGCGGCCTTTCTGTCTGAGGGGCGAAAGGTCGCCTTCTGGATGAAGCATCTTTTGTTTGCAGCCGGTTTCGATCATGATGGACCCTCTGGGCCAAGCCTTGGCGTAGCCCCGAATGCCAGGGTCGAATTCATGGGGATTGCCCGGGATGAGGCATCAATGTGGCTTGATAAGGCACTCACCCATTTTCTCCAGGGAAGAAGCCGGCCTATTCCCTTCTTTCCAAGGCTCTCCTATGCCTTTTCAAAGGCCGTTCAAAAGGCCCCTTCCAAGAAGAAGAGCGGGCAAGAGGTCAGGCTTCAGGACTTTGAATCCCTGGATGAGGGGCAGATAGCCAAGGCCCTCGACAAGGCCATCAAGGCCTTTGATAGTGCGGCCTACTCTGGCGGCTATAAAGAGCCCTGGCTGCCCTATCTTTTAAGGGGAAGCCGCCGCCTGCTCATGGAGGTCTTGCGGAGTGAGGCCTTCATGAAGACGGCAGTGGAGCTTTGTGGCCCTATGTTCTTCAGGATGCGGGTTGGAAGATGAGCAAGATCCAACTTAGAGATACAGCCCAGCTTGCGCTTAAGGGCTATACACTTATCGAGGCGAGTGCCGGGACCGGAAAGACCTTTACCATCACAAGCATCTATCTGAGACTTGTAATGGAGGAGGGGCGTGGGCCAGAAGAGATCCTGGTGGTGACATTCACCAATGCCGCAACACAGGAACTGCGCACCAAGATAAGACAGAGGCTTTCGGAGGCACTGGCCAGGTTGGGCGGCAAATCGCGTGCGCAGAGTGATGATGAGGATCTTTCAGGCCTCATCAAGTATGCCCTTGAAAGGGTAAAAGGGGACAGGAAGGTGGTGGAGCGAAGGCTCAGATCCGCCCTTCTCGGCATGGATCAGGCCGCCATCTACACCATTCACGGCTTCTGCCAGAGGGTGCTGAATGAGTTTGCCTTTGATACCGCCGTTCCGATGGGCCGGAACCGTGTGGTCATGGACAGCGATCTCTATCTGCCGGCCTGTAGGCAGTTCGTGCGCACGGTCATCAATCGGGCGAAAGAGGGCATCCTGCCAGCAGGAGCGTTACAGGAGGAAGATGGAGGAGATGCCCTGGTATCTGCGCTACTCGAGATATTTGGGGGTAAAAGGCCGCTTCCGGAGCAGATTCTGGAAGGATTGGATGGGCTGCTCGGCCTTCCGGAGCCTGTGATCGTCCCAGATATATCCCTGGATGAGGCATGTTCCGAGCTCGCCCATTTTATTTCGATCAAAAGGGAGCTTGCTGCCGAGCTGGCAGCAGGAAGCATGGCGATAGAGGGCTACTGCCTGGAAGCGGCAGGGGAGCTCGTCTCACATGTGGGCGAATCCATCTCCCAGAAGGCGGCAGCTGCCTTTGAAAAGCAGTTTTTGACCAAGGTGCACAAAAAGATGGAATCCGAGACGAAGGCCCTTTCTGCCCTTTTAAAGGCCTTTATCCCGGATGATAAGGGTTTTAAGGCCCTGAATGGCTCTATTTTTTTAGGCGAGCCCGTTTGCCCTTGGCTTGAAAGTATCCTGGAGGGGCTCATTGCCATCGATGGTACAGTCAAGCTCAAGACACTGAATAGAGCCTTTGGCCCCGATGAGGGGAAAAGGCTGAGGAAAAGGGCCGCCGAGTGGCTGTCTGGTCAGGGGGGGGCTGGCCACCTATCCTTGGCCGAGGCCGGAGAACGTATAGTCCATGCTGTAAAATCCCTCTATGGCCATAGAGGCATAGCAGGGCGTCTGAGGGCGGCTGTGCTCAATGATGCCAGGAGGTTTATACGTTCCGAGATCTCAAGGATGAAGTCGGACTCCGGGGCCCTTTCCTACGACGACATGCTCGTAATGCTGAAAGAGGCCCTTTCCTCCCGGCAGGGCAGGGCCATAGCAGGGCTCATCAGGCATCGCTACAAGGTCGCCCTCATAGATGAGTTTCAGGACACAGACCGCATACAGTGGGAGATATTCAGGAGCATCTATCCTGATCCGGAAGACTCCAGGCTCTTTCTCATAGGGGATCCCAAACAGGCCATCTATGGATTTCGGGGCGCAGATATATTCACCTATCTTGAGGCCAAGGACTCTGTGCCGGCTGGCCAGCACTATAATCTGGAAATGAACTGGCGCTCCAGCCCCGAATTGGTGGATGTGATCAACAGGCTCTTTGACGGAGAGACAGACAGGCCCTTTGTGCTTGAAGGCATCGAGTTCGTGCCTGTGGCTGCAAGGTGGGAGAATGCCTGGTCGATATGCCAGGCAGAGGTCCCTGCAAGCAAAGCGGGCTGCAGTACATCGGCTATGGGGGCTGCAGCAGAGCTCTGGCTTGGCTTCAAAGAAGACGGGCCTGAAGACGGGCCTAAGGATGGCTCCTTGGATCTGGTCGAGCTCACTGCATGCGAGATAGAAAGGCTCATCTCTTTAGGGGCAGAGGGAAGGCTTTTGTTCAGGGGGCCATACGGTGCAACCAGGCCGATAGGGCCGGGAGACATTGCCATCTTGGTGGGTACCCACGATCAGGCTCGCAAGGTCCAGGAGGCCCTTGAGATGCGAGGTATCTATTCCGTGACCTGGGGGCCAAACTCTGTCTTTTCCTCCCACGAGGCCAAGGAGCTCTCCTATATCCTGAGGGCTGTTGCCGATCCGTCGGATGCCCGGGCCCTGACAACAGCCCTTGGTACGGCGGCCTTGGGCTATACGGCCCAGGATATCTTGGAGCTCAAGGCCTCCCAGAGCGGCTGGGACAGGATCAGTGAGCAGTTTACGGAGCTTCGGGGTGTATGGCAGCTTCGGGGTGTGCTTCCCATGCTAAGGCTGCTCTTTGAGAGGTTTCATGTCCCCAAAAGGCTTCACGGGCTCACCGACGGTGCAAGACGCCTTACGAACCTGCGCCAGCTTTCAGAGCTCCTGGCCCGGGCAGAAGGGGAGCATCCTGGCATGGAGCGTCTCCTGTTATGGCTCTGCGAATCCGCAACAGCTCCCCGGGGGGAGGCAGACGAGCAGCGCATCAGACTGGAGACAGACGAAAATCTCGTCCAGATCATGACCTATCACATGAGCAAGGGGCTGGAGTTTCCTGTGGTGTTTCTACCCTTCATTCAGGACATGACAGGAAAAGGCCCTTCCCGGAAGGGGCACAAGGAGGTTCCCCGTTTTTACAGCACCGCCCTTGGTAGCTATGTGGGCCTTGTATCCTCAGGCGAAGGCGCTCAGGCCGGGGATATTCCTGGCCTTTCTGAGGACTGGAGGCAGGAATACGAGGCCCAGATGCGTTCAGAGGGGCTCCGTCTGTTATATGTGGCCTTGACCAGGGCCAAGTACAAGCTATATCTGCCGTTTTCAAGCCCTGACGAATTTGACCTCTCGCTCTTCGGCCAGCTCGTGCATGCCAGGTATGAAGAGGCCCTAAAAGATGGCAGCGATTCCGAAAATGGACAGAGGGCAGAGATGCTCGAAAAGGTCTTCTCCGGCTGTTCCGGCCTTTGCATCAGGGGCCATGATGAGCTCATCCGCCTTTTGGCCTTTCGTGGGCGCAGCCTGCGTCAGCATGTTGAGGGACTCGAGATCTCCCTCCCATCCATCCCGGAAGGTGCCCCGCTTGCAAGACAGGTCTGGGTGCGAGCCAGTTTTTCCGCTGTGGCCGAGACGGCTGCAGAGGGGGCAGGCCATGAAGGGCGTGGATCCGCGCAGCTGGCCACCCTTCCGGAAGGCAACGACATATTCTCCTTTCCTAGAGGCCCTGTGGCTGGAAATGTAATCCATAGGCTTCTGGAGATTGTGGATTTCAGATGGCATAAGGACCAGATCCGGGACGTTGCCACAAAGGTGCTTGAAGAGGCTGGCTTTGATCCCAAGTGGGCCCCTGTTCTTTGCGAGATGGTAGGACGCCTGGTCTCATGTGAGTTCATCCCTGGCCTTACTCTCAATGGGCTCGACCCAAAGTGGATCGCAAAGGAGATGGAGTTCCACTGGCCCTTTTCAGAAGGGTTCACCAGGGCTGTTGCAGGGCTTGGGCAGTTTTGTGACCATGGGGTCATGAAGGGCTTTATTGATCTGCTCTTCATGCATGATGGCAGGTTCTACGTCCTGGACTACAAGACCAACTGGCTTGGGCCATCAACAGGGGACTACAATCACGAGGCCATGGCTGCGGCGATGGATCAGCACAACTACTGGCTCCAGGCGGCCATATATTCCAGGGCAGTGCATGCCTACCTAAAGGCCTCGATGCCGGGCTATAGCTGCAAGGACCATTTTGGCGGATCCTTCTATATTTTCGTACGAGGGATAGCTGCTGCGCATGCCCGGGCCGGCATCCTTTTTTTGCGGCCAGAAGACATGCTCTCACGCTATCCCTGGATATTTGATCAAGATCTATGAAATGAAAAAGAGTATGGATGAGGGCCCTTCCAAGTTGATTCGCAATACGGATACAAAAAAGATGCGGCTTGAGGCAGGGCGACCAGCCCCTGGCCCTGGTGCGTTCTTATTCCCTGATGGGCAGCTTTTAGATGCGTTTGAGATCTTGGATGCTGCGGTCAGACATGGTGAGATCTCAAGGGCGCCGGTTGAATTTTCTCGGTTCATCTTTCTGCTTGAGCGGGCATCCAGGCCAGATCCCCAACTTGTCCTTGCCGCACTTTTGGCAGCCTCTGCCCTTCACAATTCACACACATGTTTGATCCTGGATGCCAGGGGGCTTTTTGATGCGGTGGAGGAGGCAGGAAGACCGGTGCTCGAGCAGGCCTTTTCCTCCGTGGCCGAGGCTGCTTCCAGGCCGGGCCTCGAGGGGTGGGACGAGCTTGCCAGGCGGATCGAAAAGGCCCTGCAGAGG
>CAZNKD010000022.1:0-12160 GCA_964573615.1 uncultured Desulfobacterales bacterium
TACCAGGCCATGAACAAGATCAGCTACCAGACAGGGCTTAAGCAGGCAAATGCCCTGCTTGAGAGCGTTAGGGTGGCCATCGATTTTCCAATGACCGTCGGCGATGAGGAGAGTGTCCGGCGCATACTTGCCGGCCTTGAAGATGATGCCAGGGTCTATATTGCAGACCCTGAGGGCAAGATCTCCTACGCCCCGGTTGGATCAGAAGAGGGCAAAAGGCTCTGGGAACTCCTGCCGGAAGAGGTGGCAGACTTGTCAAGAAAGGCGATGGAGCGCGGCAGCAGTGAGCCCATGGTCGAGATGCTCACCCATGGCGATAGCGGAGAGCTCATAGGGATCCGGCTCATCAAGAACCAAAAGAAGTGTTTTCACTGTCACGGCGCCTCCAAGGCCGTCCTCGGCATGATGGTGATGAGGAGTGATATCTCGAGCATAATCCAGGCAGAACACGCCAGTCTCAAGACCATCATTGCCTTAGTGGTTGCCGCCCTTGCCTTGGCGATACCGACGCTTGTCTTCATCCTGAACAAGAGCGCCATCATGCCCATGAGGAACCTGGCAGATCGTCTGAAAGAGCTTGCAACAGGAGAGGCGGATCTTACCAAGGAGCTCGAGGTCAGGGCCATAGATTGTGCAAGCGTCATGGGGTGCGGACAGGAGAGCTGCCCAAGCTTTGGCAAGAAATCGCACTGCTGGTACGAGTCCGGCAGTTATGCAACAGAGGTGCACTGCCCGAAGATCACCTCTGGCACCTATGCCTCCTGTGAGGAGTGTAAGGATGTATATCAGAGGGCGATCATTACCGAGGTCGATGAGGCGGCGACCTTTGTAAATGGCTTTATCGTAAGGATCAGGGAGCTCATATCAAAGGTCAAGTTCAATTCCGATCAGGTGGGTGAAGAGTCCGAAAAGGTCAGAAGTGAATCGGTCGAAATGTCGGCCATTGCCGATGAGACGAGCCAGGGTGCCCAGTCACTGCTCCAGGCTGCCGAGGTCACGAGTGATATGGTCACCAGTGTCGTCACGGCCATGGAGGAGATGAACTCCACTGTGGTTGAGATATCCCAGAACACCAGCCAGTCGCGGGAGATGGCCTTTGAGGCCAACGAGAAGGCAAAGGAGGCGGCCCAGGTGATCGAGAATCTGAGCGATGCCTCTGACAAGATCGGAGAGATAAGCCAACTCATCGGCTCCATTGCCGAGCAGACGAATCTCTTGGCCCTCAATGCCACCATCGAGGCGGCTCGTGCAGGTGAGGCCGGAAAGGGCTTTGCAGTGGTCGCCAACGAGGTAAAGGAGCTCGCCAAGCAGACAGGTGACTCCGTGGTGGGTATAGACCAGTCTGTCCAGGGCCTAAAAAATGGTGTTGGAAAGGCCGTGGACGCCATCAGCGAGATCGTCTCAGTGATCGAGCAGCTTACCGAGATGGCAGAGGGCATCGCCTCTGCCGTTGAGGAGCAGACGGCCACCACCAACGAGCTCAGCGCCAATGCCCAGAGCACAGGAGAGACCGTACAGGAGATGACGGCTCAGATCAAAAACATAGCCGACTCCAGCGTGAAGGCCCAGGAGGGGAGCAGGCGGGTAAAGGAGGCATCCGAGGAGCTTCAGACGCTCTTCAGAAAGCTCCATGCCATGCTGGACGAGTTCAAGGTGTGATGTGGAGAGATAGGGTCTGAAAAAAGGCGGCCTAAAAGGGCCAATTGAGGCACAAGGGCAGTCCCCAAAAGGGATCTGCCCTTTTTTCTTTTTCCATCCTGACGTAATCCGTGAAATGGTGTTATATTGGGCATCCACTTCGACTATCTATTTTTTTACGATATGGAGATCTTGAGCTGAGCCCATGAAGAAACTGGTTGCTGCGAGAATGGAGCGCTGTATTGGCTGCCACACATGTACCATCATCTGCTCCATGCATGTCTATAAGGGCAGTTCCTGGCGGCTTGCAGGGATCCGCATAAGGTCCACAGGCGGCCTTTCCACAGGATTCGAGGCCGTACACTGCCTTTCGTGTCCGGAACCGCCATGTGCAGAGATATGCCCGACAGGGGCCCTTGAGCCAAGGCGTTCAGGTGGAGGGGTGATCCTGAAAAAGGCTCTGTGTATCGGGTGTGGCGAGTGTGCCCAGGCCTGCCCGGTAGATGCCATAATACTTGATGACCAGTCCCGTCCCTACCTCTGTATCCAGTGCGGGAAGTGTGCAAGATACTGCCCACACGACTGTCTGGAGTTCGTGGAGGTAAAATGATCGATCTTTCCCGTTTCAGAGTCCTGGTTTTCGATCTCGGCTCTGCCAAGGGGCATGTAGAGACCCTGGAGGGCCGGGATGATTTTGTCGGTGGCTCAGGCCTTGCCGCCATGCTCTATGAGAGGTTCGGCCTTGCCGAAGAGCCCTGGGATCACCCGGAACAGCCCTTCATCCTGACGGTAGGGCCGCTTACAGGCCTCTTTCCCCTCATGAGCAAGACGGTTACGGCCTTCAAGTCCCCCTATCACGATCAGTACACAGAGAGCCATGCAGGCGGCAGAAGTGCCCTTGCCATAAGGTACGCCGGGTTTGATGCCATTGTGATAAAGGGCAGGGCCGACAGGCTCTCATGCCTGGTCGTAGGCCCATCCGTTTTGAGGCTCAGGGATGCCTCCTTTTTGAGAGGCCTCGATGTGCTCAAGACCGGAAAGAGGGTCAGATCCATGTTCTCTCAGTCCAGGGGGCACAGGAGTATCCTGAGGATAGGCCCGGCAGGCGAGGCAGGGTGCAGCTATGCCTGTATCAATGCAGATACCTACCGCCACTTTGGACGCATGGGCGGCGGGGCCGTCTGGGGAAGCAAGAACCTCAAGGCCCTTGTCATCCTTGGCGGAAGCGGCCCCCTCATAGAGGCCGATTCAGGTTTCAGGGCGCTCTTCGGCCAGATCTACGAGATGGTCACCACCAAGGAGATGCTGAAGAAATATCATGATCTCGGCACCCCGGCCAACCTCAAGAAGCTGAACGAGCTCAAGTCCCTGCCGTGGCGCAACCTGCAGCAGACTGCCAGTGCAGAGATCGACTCCATTTCAGGGGAGCGCTTTGCAAAGGAGAATCTGCTAAGGAACATGGCCTGTTCCGGATGTCCGGTGGGGTGCGTACACGTGGGATATGTGCGGGAGAAGTTCAAGAAGGACCATCGCTATTTCTACCGGCAGGTGGCCTATGACTATGAACCCATCTTTGCCGTTGGGACCATGCTCGGGGTGGTGAATGCCGCAGATACCCTGCGCATCATGGACGAGGTGGAAAAGGTGGGGCTCGATGTCATGAGCACGGGTGTTGCCCTGGCATGGGCCACCGAGGCCCTGGAAAAGGGTGTGATCTCCCGGCAAGAGACAATAGAGCCTCTCGTGTTCGGTGATGCCGAGGGCTACATGAGGGCGGTCTGGCACCTTGGGACCGGGGCAAACCGGTTCTACTCCCTGCTCGCCAAGGGGACCATGGTTGCCGCCAGGGAGTATGGCGGAGAGGAGTTCGCATGTGTGCTGGGGCAGGAGATGGCGGGCTATGCCACAGGAGAGGTCTTCTTTGCCGCACAGAGTACCTCTTTCAGGCACTCTCATCTCGACTGCGGCGGCTACTCCTGGGATCAGCAGCACGAGGAGCGAGATCTCGATGCGGCACTCGATTTCCTCATAAAGGATGAACAGAAGAGGACCATCTTGAACTCCATGGTGGCCTGCCTCTTCTCCAGGTCTGTCTATACCCCTGAGATGCTGGCAGAGTGCCTGAAGAGTGTGAAACTGCCGAGCATTGCCGACAATATAGAGGGCCTTGCAGAGCGGATAACGAGGGCCCGCTGGCAGGTGCGCTTCCGCACTGGTTATCAGCCGGGAAGTGTCGAGATACCAAAGCGCTTTTTCAAGATAGAGACCTGGAAGGGCAAGATAGATGCAGACTTCCTCAAGAGGCTGAAGGCCGCCTACGCCAAGAGGCTGAAAGAGCTCTATATGGAGGGTTGATGTAAGGGGCCTTGAAAAGGGTCTGCTAAGGATGCGCTCTTGGCTTCAGACGATATATCGGCCGGCACGAAAAAGGGGTTACGGATTCATTCCGTAACCCCTTTGATCTCCTGGTGGGCCGTCAGGGTCTCGAACCCCGAACCTACTGATTAAGAGTCAGTTGCTCTACCAATTGAGCTAACGGCCCTTAAGCTGGAGCAAGACGCCTCGAAACAGCCCGAGCGCCTCGCAAATCACGGGGCAATAAATAACCCTTGGCCGTAAGTATGTCAAGAGAAAGATTGGGTGCCGAAAACGGCCTTTGCCCCTCCTTCTTCAAGAAGAGGCCATCACCCCCTTTGTTGTCAATAAGATGGTGTTATTGCTGGAAAAAGTCAAGAAACTCCGCAGGGTTGGCAGCGTCAGATCCTCTCTTTCTTCAAGCCCTTGATCTCCGCCTGCATCTTTCTCCATTTCCACATGAATTTTCCCTTCAGGTTTTCGGGTACCATGGTGGTCATCCAGCGGGCGACATCGCTCACCACAGGATAGAGCTTGGATTCACGCAGAAAAGGGCTTCCGGATGGAAGGGTGAGGGTGAGTATGAAGATCACCATGCCAGAGAAGGCCATCGCCTTCAAAAAGCCGAAAAAACCCCCAAGGAGCATGTCGAACCACTTGAGCCGCAGTGCCTTGAAGATCCCGTGCAGAAGGATGCCTGCTATCAGAAAACAGAGATAGACCACGAGAAAGAGCAGAAAGAACGCGCTCAGATCCCTCCAGAGGGCGTTCGATATGAATGGGCTGAGCTGCCTTGAGACAAAGGCATACTGGTTTGCAGCTATCCAGAAGCCTGCCAGTACACCCAGGAGGGTGGAGGCTGAACGGCTGAAGCCGGTAAAGAGCCCCCTGACTACCAGGATGACGAAGAGTACGGTCAAGAAGATGTCGAGCCAGTTGAAATGGAGTGCTCCTATGATTGGCATGTCCATGGGGCTGTTAAATCAGATTTTGCCCTTTCTGGCAAGGGTGCGAAGGGTTATTTCTGCACTGCGTGAAAGGTCATAATAGGTATGGTTCATGTGCTTGGGGCGCTTAAAGCCCCTCTTGAACAGAAATGTTCCCTTGACCCTGGAGAGCCAGCCCTGGGCCTCGAGGCCCTTCAAAAGCTCCATCACCGCCCCCTGATCCATCTTGTTGCGGCGACAGAGAAACTTGGCGCAGTCGGGCCCGTTTTTTCTTATATCGAGCACGATCCTTTGCTGATCCCTGGTCAACTGATTCCAATCGAGTCTCATGTCGGCCTGAAACCGTTCTGCCACGTTTTTTGAAATATGTGCCAAAAGGCTATCTGCTGGCTGGGGCCTGGCCCCTTCCTGTACAGATCAGTTCTCAATCAGGTTCTTGGGCAGGTTCTTGGGATCCTTGATCCCGACTATGCGGTTTGCCTCCCTGGTAAGGTCGTTGAGGTCCTGCTGCAGCCTGTTGCGATAGGGCTCTATCATCCTGCCTCTGGCATCTTCCGGCACCAGAAAGGGCTGGCCGAACAGGACGGAGACCCTGGAAAAGGGCAGTGGGAGAAAGAGCCTGTCCCAACTGCTGAAATAGTAGGCAGGCCTTGCCGCAGCGGCAATGGGGACGACAGGGCGCCCGGTGCTCCTTGCCAGGACGATGGCCCCTATCTGTGCCCTGCATGCAGGGCCCCTTGAGCCGTCAGCGATGATCCCGGCATGGAGCCTCTTTTTGTTGACAAGCCTGGCCATCTCCCTTATGGCAGCGCTTCCGCCCTTGAACCTCGATCCACGAACAGGGTGCTGCCCCCAGATGGTAAGGGCCCTTGCAACCCATTCACCATCGGCGCTTCCGCTCACCATGATGGCAGCGGGATAGCGCCTTAGGGCATAGAGGAGATATATGAGCTGGCTGTGCCACATGGCCCCTATGATGGGAAGGCCCTTCCTCTCCATGGCAAGGGTCTCTGGATGCCAGTGAAGGCTCACCCTGCAGCTTCCGAGCCAGGCCTCTATCAATTTAAGGGCGGCCCTGAGCCCTGCCTCCTTGATATATCCCCTGAGTGATCCCATTTGATGATCCAACGGCCCAGGCACTTAGAAGTGAAATGTGCCCCAGGCAGTCACTATCGCCTGTGATATATCCATGTCTGCCGGGGCAGCGATCTCAGTGCCTGGCAGCACCACAACGTCATGAAGCCTTGTGCCGGAAGAGATCCGAGCATCTCCATATATGGCCACCGTGCCGCTTAGATATACGGGCTCATCCATCCTTGCCCTGGGAGAGATGAAGGCAGATCCGATTTTTCGGGCCTCCATTACCGCCCTGGTTGCCCTGAAATAGCCTTCAAAGGTCCCTATATCCTCCCATAACGGCTCCTCTTCCGGGACCACCTTGGAGATATCTATGGCGGCCACTGTCTGCCGGTCTTCGATGGCACGCAGCCACACCTTCACTAGGGAGCAAGCGGTCATGGGGATGGAAGACAGGAGCTTTGGGCCAATGATCGATATGCCTGTAAATGCCCTGGCCCCTGAGCCGTTGAAGGAAAAGGAGGCTATATTCCCGTCCTGATCGAGCCTCAGTTTGTTGAAAGGGGCTCTGTCGTGCACTACCAGCATGGCATCAGGGCAGCCCGCCCTTTCGTACTCCTTCCAGAGGAGGGCCGGATCGACATTTGCCACAACATCGCTGTTCCAGATCAGCAGGGGGGCATCCTTTTCAAGGAACTGCCTGGCCAGTGCCAGTGCCCCTGCCGTATCCATTATCTGCACCTCGTGGCTCAGAATCGGGGCTGGGCTCAGGCCGGCATCTTTGGCCCAGGTCTCTATCTGATCTGAAAGATGGTGAGTGTTTATCACGATCTTTTCGAATCCTGCCTGGCTGATGCGGTGATAGAGGGCCGCTATCGCCGGCTCATCCAGTATGGGGAGGAGGGGTTTGGGCAGATATCTGGTGAGGGGCAGGAGTCTTGTGCCGAATCCTGCAGCAAGGATGATGGCCTGTCTGGGCAAGGAGTTCACGGCATGATCTTGTGGCCACGCCTTTGAGGTCCGTGGTCAATCGGCGCTTTGATGGGGATGGCTGCGCCCCTTCGGCCTTAGGCGGTCTTCTGGGTTGCGCCTTTTCCTGCAGTGGCCTGTGCTGCTGCCGTGCCCTCTTCTGCCGTCTTGGCAGAGGCCGTCGATCCTGCTGGCCTCTCTTCCAGTTTGGCCTCTGATGTTCCGGACTCTATCTCTTCATCCATCTCCTTGAGTCCCTTTTTGAAGGACCTGAGCCCCTTTCCCAGCCCAGCTCCAATCTCTGGCAGTTTTTTGCCGCCGAAGAGGAACAGGGCAATTATGAGGATTATGAGAAGTTCCTGGGTTCCAAAGCCGAACATGGTGCCCCCTTTAGTATGCCTTTGAAGATTAGCCAGAACCGTAGCTGTGGAGCCCTGACAGTAAAAAGTTTACTCCAAAATATGTGAAAATGACAGAGACAAAACCGATGATCGAGAGCCAGGCGATGCGCTTTCCTGCCCACCCCTTCACGAAACGGGCATGCAGGGCGGTTGCGTACACGAACCAGGTGATGAGGCTCCAGGTCTCCTTGGGATCCCAGCTCCAGTAGGTTCCCCAGGCCTGGTTGGCCCAGACTGCCCCGGTGATGATGCCGACGGTGAGCCAGAGAAAGCCGAAGATGATGGTCTGGTGCATCAGCTCATCCAGAACGCGCTTTGATGGAAGGGCGCCCATCAGGCCCTGGCCCTCCTTTTTGTCTCCGCGGATCAGGTACATCAGGCCAAGCCCGCAGGCGATGGCAAAGGAGGCATAGCCCAGGAAGCAGGTGATGACATGGGCGATGAGCCAGTTGCTCTGGAGTGCAGGGATGAGCGGCTGGATCGAGTCGTTCACCCCGGGCGCAAAGGAGGCATAGGCCATGGCGCCTGTGGCAAAGGGGGTGGCAAAGGCCCCGATCACCCTGTTTTTCGTCTTGAACTCTATGGCCAGATAGACCAGGATGGTGACCCAGGCAAAAAAGACCAGTGATTCATAGAGGTTTGACAGGGGGGCATGCCCGTAGCCCATCTCGTAGGACTCCATCCAGCGCAGGATGATGCCTGCTGTCTGGATTACAAAACCGGCAGCAGTGATGACGGTGGCTATGATGCCCACCTTCTTTATATTGAATATCCAGTAGACCAGGTATATCGCTGCTGCACCCAGATAGAAAAAGGTGGTTAGGCTGAGCAGATATGAGCTTGTAAATGCCATCTATTTTACTCCCAGTTCCTGTTCAAATTCTTTGGCGATCTTGTCGAACTCCTTTTCAAAGCCGATCCTGTTCTTGCTGGTCTGGCCTGCCAGGATGACCACCGGCTTTCCGCTGTTGCGGCCCACCCAGAGCCAGATCCTCTTGTGGGGCACCCAGAACACCACGGCAAAGCCTGCGATCATCAGGGCGCATCCCAGCCAGACTATGGCCACACCCGGGTCCTTCTTGACCTGAAGGCCGGTCATGTACTTCTCGCTCACCGTGTCCAGGGCCAGCTTGTAGGCCTTCTCGCCGATTCTGTACTCCTTTTCGTGCCCCTTGAAGAGCCAGACCGCATCCCCGTTTCCCTTTTCATCCCCGATATAGACCCTGACTGCCGGCATGCCGTGCACGTTTGGCAGATAGCGGATCAGGGCCATAACAAGGCCGGTCTCCGGCCAGATGGTTCGTGAAAAGGCCGATATCTTCAGCACGTCTCTGGTGCCGCTTGGGGTCGTGATGGTGATGGCCGCCTGGGGCAGTGATTGGTATGAGGACTGGTAGAAGGTGATCCCTTTATAGGTCAGGGGATCGTTGACCTCTATGGATTTTTTGAGCACCTCCTTGCCGCCATCCAGGATGACCAGGTCGGACTGGAAGAGCTTTGGGGCCCCGGTGTCGTAGAATTCGACTATGAATTTTTCACACCTTACCGTAAAGCCAAGGGGGATCTGCCTGCCGCTTTCATCAGTGGAGACCAGGGTCACCTTGTCTGCGGCCTCTCCCTCCAGCAGGTTCAGCCTCCCCTTGAATCCGGTGAACGAGCCGTAGATGGCGCCGAGAAAGATGACCAGGATGCTGAGATGGATGGCATAGACGCCCCAGTAGCTCCACTTTCCCTTTTCGATCAGATAGACCCGGCCATCCCCGCTCGTGGCCTCCTGCGGGCTTCCAAGCCTCTTTATGAGTGATAATGCCTTTGACTCGGCATCCTTCAGCCCTTCGGCCTTGGAGAGGGACCATATCTTCTTGTATGGCCTCCGCTTCAGCTCCTCTGGCTCAAGGTGCAGGTTGTCCTTCTTGAAAAGGCGCATGGTGAACGGAAAGCGCCTGATGGTGCAGACAACGAGGTTTACGCTGAACAGGCCCAGCAGCGTGAGATACCACCAGGAGTGGTAGGTATCGTACAGCTTCAGCCCCTTTATGATCTTGAACCATGTGGGGCCGAACTTTTCCAGATAGAATCGCAGTGATTCTCCCTGGGGCAGAACAGTGCCTATGATGGACGTAGCGGCCAGGAGCATCAGCAGGGTTATGGCCAGCTTTACCGACGAGAAAAAACGTACGATGATATTGGTCTGTGAATCACTCTTGATAGGCTTCATAGTGGTGGTTACCAGGTCCTGAAAGAGAGGGTGCGGGGTTCAGGTGGATCAATCTTTGTGGGGAATGGATTCCTTTTCCTTCTGGCTTGGGCTGTGATCATCCTTTTCTTCTTCGTCCTCCTGTTTCAAGGATTTCTTAAAGTTGCTGATCCCCTTTCCAAGGCCCTCACCGATCTGTGGAAGCTTTCCTGCCCCAAAGATGATGAGGATGATGAAAAGAATTATCAGCAGCTCCGGCAATCCCAGCCCAAACATAGTTTGTCTCCCCGTAGAGTTGAGAACAGCATTGAAGTGGCAACTACTTTAATCTTGTGCCAAGGGGCTGTCAATTGCGGGATTCAGCAATGGTGTACCCGCTGCAAGGTTGCAGCGGCATGAGGGGGGAAGCTGTTGTTAGAGACCCAGTTTCTTCATCTTGTTCAAAAGGGTCTTGTAGCTCACCTTGAGTGCCCGGGCAGCGGCCGCCTTGTTGTAGCCTGCAGCCTCCAGGGCCTGTCTTATGAGCTCGCGCTCTTTCTCCATGGCAGATGCCCTGGAGGCAGACCAGAAGTCTTCAGGGCCAGGGCCGGACTGTCCGGTCGCAGGCATGTCACCCTGTAGCGCTGCCGGGCCGCCGCTGCCAGCTGTGCAGGATGCACTCGAGACGGCACGAGGGATCAGGAGGGGCCTCAGTATCTCTTCGCTTATGGTGTCCGGGTCCTTCTTGTTGGCGGCTGCCATGATGGATGCCCGGTCCAGGATGTTGAACAGCTCCCGCACGTTTCCTGGAAATTCATAGGCGAGCAGGGCCGTCAGGCCATCTTCGGAAAGGCGCGGTTCGGTGCCGAGCACCTTTTTGAGCTTGCCGAGATGGAACCTGCACAGGGGCTCGATATCCTTCTGTCTCATTCGAAGAGGGGCGATCTCCAGAGGGAAGGCGTTTAGGCGATAGTAGAGATCCTCCCTGAATTGCCCTTTTTTCACGGCTTCGAGGAGATTTCTGTTGGTGGCTGCTATTATGCGGGCCGTGCTCCTCTTCTCTGTGGTGCTTCCAAGTGGCATGAATGTGCCCGAGTCGAGAAAACGCAAGAATTTTGCCTGAAGGCCCAGGGGGAGCTCGCCTATCTCATCCAAAAAGAGTGTTCCGCCGTCTGCCGCCTCCACCAGCCCCTTTTTGCTCTCCACGGCCCCTGTGAAGCTGCCCTTCGTATGTCCGAAGAGCATGGAGTCTGCAAGCTGTTCGGGCAGGCTGGCGCAGTTCAGGGTTATGATCTTCTCTCTTCCGCTCTTTTCGTGGATGAAGCGCGCAATGACCTCCTTTCCGCTCCCGGTCTCCCCGGTGATCAGGACGGGAAAGGGTGTCGGGGCCACCTGGCCTGCCAGCTCCAGGATGCGTTTCATCGGCCTTGAGACCGCCACCGGCTTGAGGCCGCCTCCGGATGGCGGCACCAGATCGCAGAAGCGCTGAAGGAGTGCCTCCAAGTCCACAGGCTTTTCCAGGAAGTCGGCTGCCCCTAGCTTCAGGGCATCCACGGCCTTTTGAACGGTCCCATATGCCGTCACCACGATGACAACGGCATCAGGGGTCTGCCTCTTTATCGGAGAGATGAGGGAGATTCCCTCCCCATCAGGCAGCTGAAGATCCAGCAGATAGCCCCTGTAGCCCTTCTTTATGGAGTAGTGGGCATCCTTGATGTTGTGGACCACCTCTGGCCTGAACCTGTCGGACAGGGCCTCATGAAAGAGCTCTGCCAGCTTTTTGTTGTCTTCTACTATGAGGATTCGGTCCTTCACTATTGGTCTTGTTGTCAGAAGCCTCTTCGATTTTTTTGAAACAGTAAGATGAAATTCCCTATAGATACCTTTCGGCACAAATCAGGGCTGGCATGAGACTTTTGGGACCATGCGCACGGCACTTCTAACGATCTGAAAACAGGAACGAAAATTCAACATTGACACCTTGATGCCCCGGACTTATGTTTTGGTCAGGCTTGACCTCAAGCCCTGGTCCTATCAATCCTTCCAGAGATCTGGGGGCGAATTGGATTCGACGAGGGTATGGAAGCTCAAGCTGCGTGCCGGGGACCGTGACCTCGATAAAAACACGGACTAAACACAAACGCCGACTCTGACTACGAGTACGCACTGGCTGCTTAATGCAGCCACACCCCAGCTGATTCGCCTGTAGATCAGTTGCGGGTGCCAGGTATACAGGCTCGCTTCCCAGGGGCGCCTGACTCCTGGGAGGTTAAAATCGCTCAGGCTAGCCTGATCTGATCCTGCCCGGTCGGAGCAGGTCAGGCGAAGATAAAAAGATCGGGCTACGCACGTAGACGCTTGAGTGGAATGCTTTCGGACGCGGGTTCGATTCCCGCCGCCTCCACCAAATCTCAGATCAAGTTGGTCAGCTTTATCTCTCTTCAAAATTCCTGGAAAGGTGTAACTCCTGGTTGCCTGGCATCGTCTCTATTTCATCATTCTGGAGATCTCTTTTCTGGCTCTTACTATATCCTGGTGGAATTTCTGGACGTCTTTCTGGCTGAGTCTCTTTTCTCCCATTTTCAGGGAGATGGCTT
>CAZNKD010000023.1:0-11845 GCA_964573615.1 uncultured Desulfobacterales bacterium
GGCCACGGCATCGGCTATGCATTTGGCAAAGAGTGGTCCTGCAGTCTGATTTGCCAGGGTGTTGGGGTGGGAGTCGGAGCCCGTGTGGCTCCTCTCATATTCATATTTCAGGCAGTATTGTTGCCCCTCTGGTGGATTGGCCCGTTTTTCTGCAACGATTCCAAAAAAGTCGAATATGAAGATATTGGGATGCTCTCTTCCGTCTTCCACCAGGAATTCGTTTTTCACCCACTGGACGAATTGCCAGGCCCTGGCCGCCTGTTCCGGGTTGGTGGCCAGGCGATGGAGAGGGGCAAGTGTCCAGATGATGAAGATGGTATCGGGATACTTGTCCATCTCGGCCCTCAGAGCCCGGTACTGGGCCTTGTAATTCTCGAGGCTCTTCCTGTTCGAGCTCACATCCGGTGTGCCTGTATCGGGCTGGATGGCCGCCCCAGGAAAACAGTGCTTGAAGATGATTACATCGAACTCGGCTGCAAGATTGTTCAGGCACTCCATGTTGGGGTTGCCGGGAGCACACGCCCCGTTTATCCACAGGTTCCAGTAGTCATAGGGATAGTTGCTCCACGGATAGCCGTTTGTAGGGTAATTCCTTTCACTAATCTCCAGTGTGGGATTGTAGGTGTGGAGCCAATCCGGGACATTGCCCTCACGGTACACGTTGCCCCCTGTGGAGTGGTGAAGAAAGATGATCTTTTCTCCATCGGCAAGGGCGGTGCCGGCGAAGAGGAGCAGGCCTATCAATAGGGTAAGGGGAAAAAGGGTGTCCCTCATGATGTCCACCGGTCCTTTTGAATTTTTGGATGAATTTTTAGAACTTGAAGATATTCTAGCACTATTCCTGCAACTGCTCCACCAGCGCCAGCATTGTCTTGACCCCAAAGCCCTTGGCGCCCTTGCCGAGATGGCCCAGGGGCTCTTCCTTTACGGACGGGCCTGCTATGTCGAGATGTACCCAGGGGATTTCATCGTCTACAAACTGCTTTAGAAAGAGGGCTGCGGTTATCGCCCCGCCCCAGCGGCTTCCGATGTTCTTCATGTCCGCGATGGTGGATTTCATCTGCTCGAAATAGGGCATGTGAAGGGGCATCTTCCAGATGAGCTCCCCTGTCTTGGCCCCTGCTTCGATGATGCGTTCTGCCAGCTCGTCACTGGTGCCGAACGCACCTGCTATGTCCTCACCCAGGGCCACAACACAGGCCCCGGTCAGGGTTGCAGAGTCGATTATCCAGTCCGGTCTCTTCTCGCATGCGATGGTCAGGGCATCAGACAGGATGATCCGCCCTTCGGCATCTGTGTTGTCCACCTCAACGCTCTTTCCGCTCCTTGTGGTGATGATGTCCGTGGTGTGGTAGGCGGTGGATGAGATGTCGTTTTCGGCAAGCGGTGTGAGCACGGTAACCTTCACAGGCACCTTCAACTCGGCCATGGCACAGGCAGAGGCAAACATCATGGCTGCCCCGCCCATGTCGTACTTCATGCCGATCTGGCTCTTTTCCGGTTTCAGACAGTAGCCGCCTGTGTCAAAGGTGATCCCCTTTCCCACCAGGCACAGGTGCCTCTTGGCCTTTCTTGGCCGGTACTCTCCAATGACCAGACAGGGCCTTGATGCCGCCCCCTTGCCCACGGCCAGTATGCCGCCGCATCTTTCCTTCTCGAGACGCTTTTCATCCCAGACCGTTACCTTGAGTCCGGCCTTCTTGCCCTGTTCCCTGAATATCTTCGCAAGGCTCTGGGGGTGGATCACGTTTGGAGGCTCGTTGAGGATGTCCCTTGCAAAGTTGATCCAGCGGCAGATCACATCGAGCCGCTCCTTCTGCCTATTGATGGCAGTAGATGAGGCCCGGTCGAGACAGATGGTCACAGGGACAGGTTCCTTCTTTTCAGATAGATATTTGTCGAAGCAGTAGCCCCCAAGGAGTGCCCCCTCCTGGGCCGCTGCCAGCATGGCGCCATCTTCCGCCACAAGGGCAATGGCGACCCTGCCGAGTCTTTCCTCCTGGGCAAGTGCAATGGCCGATGAGACCGCCCGCTTCATGGCCTCCTGAACGGGGACGTTCTTGATGTCCAGCCTGGCTGCCCTTACCATCAGTCTTCCTGCCTTTGAGGCACCTGCAAATATCGTGGAGCTTTTGCCCTCGTCTTCCGGCGGGGCAGCCCCTTTTGCCTCGGCCGGCACCATGGCCGGATCGAATAGGGGTGTCTTCTCGTCCCTCCAGCAAAGGAGAAGCAGGTCTCCATCCTTTGGCCTGTAGCCCTTTTCCATGTTCAGTGTTGGATATGCCATTTTTCACTCCTCCTTTTTTCTCTAAACATAACGTCTGGTGGCCGGTGGCGGTGACAGACCCCTTTGATCTCACCCCGCCTCTGGCGATCCTGCAGAGAGGCTGCCCGGCTGCCTGCCTGCGAGCATGGCCTCTACCTGGTCATGGGTGAGGCGTGCTGCCTCTTCCCTGGTGAGCCTCTTGCCGCCCGAGTCTATCTCTATGGGCCTTCCTATCAGGACCTCCACCTGACCGGGCTGGGCCTTCAGGCTCCCCTTCGGCAGGATCTCATGGGTCCCCTTTATGGCCACGGGCACTATGGGGCAGCCAGACTTCAGTGCCAGCATGAAGGCGCCTGTCTTGAACTCCTGGAGCCTTCCGTCCCTGCTCCTTGTGCCCTCGGGAAAGATCACTATGGATGCCCCCTCTCTTATGCGTCTTGCCGCTTCTATGAGGCTTTTTACGGCCCTCTTGCCGCCGGAACGGTCTATGGGGATGTATCCTGCCGCCCTCATGGAAAATCCCAGTACCGGGATCTTGAATAGCTCCTGTTTCACCACGAACCGGAACTCCACAGGCAGGGCCTGGTATAGAACCAGGATGTCCACTTGGCTTGCATGATTGCATGCAAAGATCACCGGCCTGTCCGTGGGTACGTTCTCCTGGCCCTTTGCCTCTATCCGTATGCCCGACACAGAGAGCACCAGCCCGGACCATATCTGTGCAATCTTGTGGGCAATGGTTCCTGAGCCGCTGATCCTGGCACAGATGGTGGCTATGGGGCCGAAGACGGCAAAGGAGAGGATCCCTACAACGGGAAATATTATCGGGGTCAGAAATCTCATCATCTCATCACTTCGTCACTCTTGCCGGTCCTATGGCCGGTCTCTTCATGGCAAGGAAAACTTTAGGCCCTGACCCATGGGGCGTCAACAGCGAAAGGGCCTGATCCTGAGCCTTCGCCTTATGATGTGGCCCGCCAGGTCGAAGACCATGTCCGACTCGTCTATGATTACGGTGTCGGCGCTCGCCTTGATCCCGGCCATGCGCCCCATCTGCCGCTCGTTTATGGCAGCTGCCTGGCAGTCACCTGGCAGGCCCGCCTCTTCCATCCAGCGCCTGATCCTTGAGGCAAGCTCGCCGCTTTTGCTGAACGGCTTGTCCAGAAAGATCAGGGTCTGGGAGGGCGGATAGCACTTCAGGAAGGAGAAGATGAGGTGCCATGCCTGCCTGGTCTGATCCGTCGGCCTGAAGGAGCGGAATATCCTGCTCACGTCCCGCACGAATCCGTCGTCTGCAAGCACTGTGAGCCTGCCCGACATGGCGCTTTCAAGGGTGATGGTGACGTTGTATCCATCTACGATCAGTCTTCTGCCTGAAAGATGGCCGGCCCTTACCATCTTTTTCCTGCGCCTTTCGGCATCGGCCCTGGAAAAGGCCATGCGCAGAAGGATGTCACGCTCGGTGCGGCCAAGCTGAAAGCGGTTGCCAACGAAGTTGATGACAGAATCCCTCGGATATCCCAGGGCCGCTATGGTGCGCACGTCTGCTGCTGCCTGCTTCAGCCTTTCCGCAGAAATGCCCCGGCCCCCTTGCCCCATGTTGCCAACGCCTGATCTCTTCATTTTCCCTTGCCTATGTGCCTTGCGGTATTACAATTCAATATCATGAAAAAGGTGTTGAAGATAATGATTTATCCCCACGAGGTGCTTGCGACCAAGGCGGAGCCGGTGAAGAAGATCGACGGCGCCTTCCAGTCCTTCGTGGACAGCATGATCACCACCATGTATGCCGCAAAGGGGGTGGGCCTTGCGGCCAATCAGGTGGGGAGCCTCAAGCGTGTACTGGTCATGGATGTGACCCCTTCCGAGGAGGGGCCGAACCCCATTGTCATAGTCAATCCGGTGATTACCGCCTCTGAAGGGAGTGAAAAGGCCGAAGAGGGGTGCCTGAGCGTTCCGGGCTATTCCGCCTCCCTGGTCAGGCCGGCCATGATAGAGGTCAAGGGCTATGACAGGCATGGAAAGGAGATCAGGCTTGAAGGCGGCGGGCTGCTGGCCAGGTGTGTGCAGCACGAGCTGGATCACCTGGATGGAATCTGCTTCGTAGAACGGCTGAGCCCGCTGAAGAAGAGCCTTTTCAGGAAGAAGTGGGCCAAGATACGCCCTGTTGAAGACGAGATCCTGGCCACCGAGCTCACAGAGGGTGAATAGCCCGGGCCTTTGGCCACCGTCCAGCCGGAAACCCCGGTCCAGAAATTTTCCTTCAATCTCCAAAAGAGGTACCTCATGAGCAGACAGGATTCAAAAGAGAAAGGCCGATTCAAGGTGGTGTTCATGGGCACGCCAGAGTTTGCCGTGCCGACGCTCGAGGCCCTGATAAAAGGCCCGGATGAGATCCTGGCCGTGGTGAGCCAGCCAGACAGGCCCAGGGGCAGGGGCCGCAAGCTTGTGCCCACTCCTGTGAAGCAGGTGGCCATGGATGCCGGGCTTCCTGTCAGGCAGCCGGAGCGGGTGCGAAACCCCGAATTCCTGGATGAGATCAGGCAACTTGCCCCTGACCTGCTGATCGTGGCCGCCTTCGGCCAGATCCTGCCCCAGGATCTTCTGGATATTCCAAGGATCATGCCGATCAATGTCCATGGCTCTCTGCTGCCTGCCTACCGTGGGGCTGCCCCCATTCATTGGGCCCTCATAAATGGGGATGAGGAGACAGGCATCACCATCATGAAGATGGATGCCGGAATGGATACCGGCCCCATGCTCCTCAAGCGCTCCCTCAGGATCGGCCCTGAAGAGACCTTTGGCGAACTCATGCCGCGGATGGCCGAGCTCGGCGCAAGGGCCCTCATGGAGGCACTGGAGCTCCTCGAAAGGGGAGAGCTTTCCGAGCAGGTGCAGCCAGAGGAGGGGGTAACCTTTGCCCCTCCGATAAAGAAGGAGCAGCTCCATGTGGACTGGAGCCGGCCCGCCAAGACGATCCATGGCACCATCAGGGCCTTTGATCCGCGCCCTGGTGCATGGTGTGACATGGAGGGGGAGAGGGTTCGGCTCTTCAGACCCTTCTTTCCAGATATGGAAATGCCTGAGGGTGCAGTGCCTGGCCAGGTGCTCAAGGCCGATGATTCCGGCCTATATGTGGCGGCCGGAGACGGCGTCATAGGGATAAGAGAGCTTCAGCGCCCTGGCAGAAAGCGCCTTGCTGTGGCCGATTTCCTGCGTGGCCGGCCAGTAGAGACCGGCCTGGTGCTCGCTTGATGCCGGATGAAAGGGCGCCAGAGGGGCCGGTTGCCGCATCTGCCATGTCCGGATCGGTGATACTCAGAAAGGCGGGGGCCAGGGCCAGAGGCGGAAAGGGGAAAAGGGGGGCGAAAAAGAGCGGCAGAAGGGTTATCTCCCCCAGGCTTCTGGCCATAAGGATCTATCTCGACTGGTCCTCTGCCCCTGCAGGCAGACGGCGTGCCATCGAGGAGATGGCGGCCCTGGCCATACAGGATGGCGGCCCTGGCCTAAAATCCAGGGATGCGGCCCTGGTGCGCCAGATCGTGCTCGGCGTGGTCAGGTGGCAGAGGCTCCTCGAGTGGCACCTTAGGAAGTATGCCAAACGCTTTGGACGCCTCTGTCCGGAGGTCCGGGCCATCCTCCTTACAGGGGCCTATCAGATAATATTCCTTTCACGCATCCCCTTTTTCGCCGCAGTGGACGAGTCTGTAAAGGCGGCCTCCGCTCTTGGATGCAAGTGGGCCAGGGGGCTGATAAATGCCGTGTTGAGAAAGGTGGCTGCCGGAAAGAGGGTGGTGCCTGACTCACCTGGGTTTTTCCTCAAAAGGTGCGGGCAGGAGAACTTCTCCACCTGCCTGGCGCGTTTTTCCTCCCATCCCTCATGGATGGTGCGCAGATGGATAGGAAGGTGGGGGCGTGAGCAGGCAAGCGCCATATGTTATGAGAACAATCTTCAGGCACCTACCACGCTCAGGGTAAACATCCTGAAGACAGATGTGGAAGGTGCCCTGGAGGTCCTAAGGGGCGCTTCGATCCAGGTGGAAAGGGCTGGGATATCTCCCCAGGGGCTCATCCTGCAGGGCTTTCGCGGAAGGCCCTCGGAGATCCCCGGCTTTTCCAGGGGCTGGTTCAGCGTCCAGGACGAGGCGGCCCAGCTGGTCTCCCTCCTTCTCGCTCCGGAGCCAGGGATGGAGGTGCTGGATCTCTGTGCCGGCCTTGGGGGCAAGAGCACCCATATCGCGGAACTCATGGGGGATGAGGGGCGGGTCCACGCCTATGATCCCGCAAGGGCCAGGCTTGAGCTGCTCAGAGACAACTGCAGCAGGCTCGGGATCAGATCGGTCTGTCCTATCGACCGGGAAGCGGGGCTTGAGGAGCTGCTTCGCAGGGGCGGCCTGGACAGGGTCCTGGTGGATGCCCCGTGCTCCGGCCTTGGTGTCATAAGGCGCCACCCTGACATAAAGTGGAACCGGACCAGTGAGGATATCGAGGCCCTTTCCGAAAAGCAGTTTGAGATCTGCCTCAAGGCCCTTAGAGGCCTTGGGCCTGGCGGAAGGATGGTCTATGCGGTCTGCACCCTCGAGGAGGAAGAGACGAAAGGGGTGGTCAGCCGCCTGTTGAGGGCAGAGCCTGGCCTGCGACTCGTGCCGGCTGGCCAGGCCCTGGCAGAGGCCATTGGCGCCATGGGGGGAGCTGGCCATTTGTCTGAAAATTTGCCTGAAAATTTGGTGGATGAGATGGGGTGCCTCAGGATCTTGCCAGGCAGCGGCAACATGGACGGCTTTTTTGCTGCCCTTTTTGAAAAGCCGGAGTGATCCCCGGGCATATTGACCCCTCAAGTATGAAATAGTAGCCTTTTAGTTTGCTTGTGTAGCAGCGGCTGCCTGCGCACCAAGTTGTGGCAGCCTTTTATCTTTGATCCGAGCGAGTAGTCAGGCCAGGAGGTCCATTCGGCATGCATGATGAACGAGGGCTCTATTATTATCCCCTGGTGGGAAACAGGAAGATCCGGATGTATATACGTCCTGCCAAAGACGAGGTGGAGTTCCGCCTGTGGGACCAGGATGACGAGACCCTGTGGGAAGAGCATGGCTGGGTGCCCTATTCGGCCATACAGCAGGCCGCAGAGCTCTACGAGAAGGAGGGCAGGAAGGGGAAGGTGCCGCTTCATCTCTATGACATGGATGCGGCCATAAGGCTCATGAGAGACTATGTGCAGGAGATAGAGAGAAAAGAGCGGATGGGAGAGATCTGACCATGTCTGGCGAGTGTGGTGCTCAGGTTTTCTTTCCGGGCCTGTCCCAGAGGTTTTCAGGCCTTTTCGAAGAGGGGGGGGCTGTATGGACAGGGCTCGACAGGCTCAAGTCCTTTATCAGGCAGAATATCACCCCCAACCTGCCGGATGCGATCAGGCCCGGTGTGCCGGTGGAGACGGCAGTGGTGCTCCTGCCAGGGGGGTGGGCCACAGAGGGCTTTGAGCTCGTCTGCAATGACGATACGAAGGGCAGGATGCAGGTCTGGCTGGAAGGTGAGCACGTTCCGGATGCCACCCTCATATGCCCCGGTGCGGTCTTTGCCGACAAACGGGTGGAGCTTGGCCGAGGCGTGCTCATAGAGCCAGATGCCTTCATCAAGGGGCCTGCAATGATCGGGGACAATACCGAGGTGCGCCAGGGGGCCTATGTGCGAGGTGACGTCCTGGTGGGGGCAGGATGTGTGGTGGGCCATGCAACCGAGGTCAAGCATGCCGTCTTCCTGGATGGGGCAAAGGCGGGCCACTTCGCCTATATAGGAGACAGTATCTTGGGTAATGACGTAAATCTTGGTGCAGGCACCAAATTTGCAAATCTCAAGTTCGCCCCTGGCACCGTCGCCATCTCCATGCCTGATGGCTCCAGGGTGGACACGGGCAGGCGCAAGATGGGGGCCATCCTTGGTGACGGGTGTCAGACCGGTTGCAACTCCGTCACCAACCCCGGGGTGCTTCTTGGCCCAGGTTCCCTTGTGGCACCCAATGCCACAGTGGCCCCAGGCCTTTATGGGCCGCGCACCATAATCAGGTGACAGGTGCCCTGAAAAGGGGGCCTTCACAATTTTGTCTATTCCCCGTATCCTTCTTTATTCCAGGGTTACGGAACAAAAAGAAAAGGAGAAGAGTATGTCTTTTTTTTCAAGATCGTGGTTTTTCCTCGTCTCAGCAGCACTCTTGATGCTGCTTCAGGCATCGTCCCTGAACCTCTATGCGGCAGATGGCAAGAAAGAGGATCCTGCCAAACAGGTGCTTGCAAAGGTGAACGGATTCACCCTGACGCTTCAGGACTTTGAGAACCAGATCAAGTCCATGCCGCCACAGCTCCAGATCGCCCTGCTCCAGAATCCGCAACTCAAGGAGCAGCTCCTGGACAGGTGGGTGGAGCTGACCCTTATGGCAATGGCCGGGCGGGATGCCGGCTATCAGAAGGATCCTGCCGTCAAGAAACGGATAGAGGAGCTCACCAACGCCGTCCTTGCAAGGGAGTTCATAAATAGGAACCTCGAGGGAAAGGTGAGTGTGAGCGACGAGGAGATAAAGAAGTACTATGAAGCGCACAAGGACGAATTCAAGGCGGAGGAGTCTGTAAAGGCCAGCCATATCCTCATAAGGGTGCCAGAGGGCGCTGATGAGAAGGCCTGGAAGGAGGCCAAGAAAAAGGCCGAGATGATCCGTAAAAAGCTGCTCAAGGGAGAGGATTTTGCAAAACTGGCAAAGGAGTATTCAGAGGACCCGGGCAGCAAGAACAGGGGCGGGGATCTTGGATATTTCAGCAAGGGGCGTATGATCCCGGAGTTCGAAAAGGCCGCATTTTCACTGAAAAAGGGTGAGATCAGCGAGCCTGTCAAGACCAGCTTCGGCTATCATATCATCAAGGTGGAAGACAAGAAGGCCGCAGGCCAGTTGAGCCTTGATGAGGTGAAGGACGAGATCAGAAAGAGGCTCCTTCAGGAGAAGGAGCAGAGGCTTCAGCAGGATGTGATCGCAGGTCTCAAGAAGAAGTACAAGGTGGAGGTGCACAAAGAGCTTTTGAAGTCAAGCATGCCGAATGACGAGGCCCATAAGGGCTTGGCAAATCCGCACGGCAGCCCCCATTAAGCCCGTGTCTCCGTGATGTCGCCGCCTCCTGTCTTCCCAAAAGGCGGGGACGTTTCGTGGAATCTGAAGGCCCTTTCCCGGGATCGAGGGAAAGGGCCTTTTTCTGCCTGTGAGAGCTCTTTTTGTGGCGAAAGCAGGGGAGGGGCGGAAAAGGGTGAAAATGGAAATAAAGATCAACATTTTATCTCCAAACTCTTTGCATGGAAAAGATTAATTGTTAGATTGTGCTGTTAGCCGGTAAGAGGGCACATATTAAAGATCTGTCTCTTTAAGGACAGGAGGAACCCAGTGAAAATAACCTTTGATCAAGACATACCAGAGGACGTGCGGCCGCAGATCGAGGAGGTCATCAAAGATACTATTGAGGGGAAGTGCAGCTGCGGCAGTGACGAGATCTATGTGGCGGTCACCGATGGAAGCAACATAGATGTGAAGTGCTACGACTGCGGAGAGAGCTTTTTTGAACTCGAGGTGGAGATCGAGTACCAGGAGAAGGAGACGCAGGAATAGGGCAAGAGGTAAGATTCAGGGAGGAGTCAGGAGAAAATGTCCAAGATTAGGATAGCCGTTGCCGGGGTGGGAAACTGCTTTTCATCCCTTTGGCAGGGGATCAACTACTATAAGGGTAAGAGCCCCGAGGAGGCCATAGGGCTCATGCATTGGGATCTTGGAGGCTATCTGCCTGGAGATATCGATGTGGTGGCTGCATTCGATATCGACAGGCGCAAGGTGGGAAGGGACGTGGCCGATGCCATCTTTGCCCCCCCAAACTGCACCACGATCTTCTGCGAGGATGTCCCCCAGACCGGCGTAAAGGTCCAGATGGGCAGGATTCTGGATGGATTTTCTGAGCACATGAAGGATTATCCCGAAGAGTACACCTTCGTCCCTGCTGATGAGCCGGAGCCGGACAAGGAAGATGTGGTCCGCACCCTCAAGGACTCGGGGGCCGAGATACTCTTGAATTATCTGCCTGTGGGCTCTGAAGAGGCGGTGCGTTTCTATGCAGAGTGCGCCCTTGATGCAGGGGTCGCATTCATAAACAACATGCCCGTGTTCATCGCCAGCGATCCCGCGTGGGCCGGGCGTTTCGAGGCTGCAGGAATCCCCATTATCGGAGACGATATCAAGAGCCAGGTCGGGGCAACCATCACCCACAGGGTGCTGGCAAACCTGTTCAAGAGGCGCGGGGTGAAGCTCGAGCGCACATATCAGCTGAATACAGGCGGTAATACCGATTTCCTGAACATGCTGAACCGGCACAGGCTCAAGTCCAAAAAACTCTCCAAGACAGAGGCGGTCCAGTCCATGCTGCCACAGCCCCTGCCTGCAGAGAATATCCATATCGGCCCGAGTGACTACGTGCCCTGGCAGAAGGATAACAAGGTGGCATTCATCCGCATGGAGGGCAAACTCTTTGGTGACGTGCCCATGAATCTTGAGCTGCGCCTGTCCGTTGAGGACTCGCCCAACTCCGCTGGAGTGGCCATAGATTCAATAAGATGCTGCAAGCTGGCCCTGGACAGGAAGATAGGCGGCCCCTTGCTCTCGCCCTCTGCCTATTTCATGAAGCATCCGCCCCAGCAGATGACAGACGATCAGGCCTGGGAGAATACCGAGGCCTTCATAAAGGGGAAGATAGAACGTTAGCCGTCCTCTCGATAAATCGATAAAGAGATGTCAAAGGCCCTTCCGGCACCAGATACCGGAAAGGGCCTTTTTGTCTTCTAAGATTGCCTTGAGAAGGGGAATATCTCCTCCCATCAGGCATCAGATCATACCCTGCCTGGGAATAATCAGCCTATGGCCTCCACTATTTTTCTCAGCGCCTGTTTTACCGGATGATCGTCCGGCAGCTCTGTGAGGGCCTTTCCCATGTCGCCTGTGCGTGCAATCTCCATGTCCAGAGGGATTGCTCCCAGGTATTTGATGCCTGCCTCCTTGGCCAGGGCCTCGCCGGTGCCTGATCCGAAAATGTCAGAGACCTCGCCGCACTTGGGGCAGACGAATCCGCTCATGTTCTCCACCAGTCCGGCAATGGGATTTCCCACCTTGTTGCAGAAGGTGATGGAGCGTCGAACGTCGTCGATGGCAACATTCTGCGGTGTTGTCACCACGACCGCCTTGGCATCGTTTCCGAGTATCTGCATTACTGACAGTGGTTCGTCCCCTGTGCCAGGAGGGCAGTCCACCACCAGGTAGTCCAGATTGCCCCATGCCACCTCCTCGATGAGCTGTTTGATGAGGTTGCCCTTGACAGGACCGCGCCATATCACCGCCTCGTTCTCGTCCGGAAGCAGAAAACCTATCGACATGACCTTGAGGTTGTCTCCCCATTTTACCGGCAGGAGCCAAGGCTCCTTGAGCTTTGCCTTCTTGCCCCTCAGGCCCAGAAGCCTCGGTATGCTTGGGCCGTGTACGTCCACGTCTAGAAGCCCCACCCTCTTTCC
>CAZNKD010000024.1:0-20452 GCA_964573615.1 uncultured Desulfobacterales bacterium
TCTGTGATAGATGGTGCTCCATTATTCCTGCCCCGTCCATGGCCACGAGCAGGTCTGTGGTACTCGTAAACTGCAGCAGGTCCGGGGCCTTGTGGGCATGTGCCAGGGTTAGGTACTGGGTTATGAACTCGATGTCCAGGATGGAGCCTGGCCCCCTTTTCAGATGGAGCCCTTTTCCTTTTATGCCATTTTGTGCCTCTATGAGCCTTGCCCGCATGTTCGCGATCTGCTCCCTAAGCTCCCCTTCGTCCCTCTCGATTCCAAGCACCCTTTGTCGTACCTGGCCGAAGAGGGCGCCCGTCCTGGTGCTGCCTGCGATGAACCTGCCCCTGATCAGGGCCTGATGCTCCCAGATCCAGGCCTTTTTGAGCTGATACTCCAAAAAGGAGTCCAGGCTGCTCACCAGAAGCCCCTGCGCCCCGTCGGGCCGGAGCCTCGTGTCGATCTCATATAAGATCCCCTGGCTGGTCCTGGTGGTCAGAAGGTGGATCAGCCTGTGGACGAGCCTGGTGAGGAGATAGTTGAGCTCTGCCTTGGAGATCTTGAGGGCCTCCAGGTCCTCTTGCCTCTGCATGTCGTAGAGGAATATCAGGTCGAGATCAGAGGTGTAACCCATCTCCCTCGAACCTGCCTTTCCAAGGGCGACAACACAGAGTCCTGCCGCTTCCATCAGGCTTGAAGGGAGGCGTGCAGTGTGATCGGGCCCTTTAAAGGGTGTCTGTTTTGCCCCCACCGAAGAGATGATCTTCTCTTCTGCCTCCTTAAGGCATCTTGTCAAGAGCACCTCTGCCAGTTCGGTGAGCTGACGGCCCACCTGGTCCACCTCTATGATTCCCTCGAGGTCTGCGGCCGCGGTCTTCAAAAGCCCTGCCTTCTTGAAAAGCCGCAGCTCATCCAGGCGGCGTTCCTCGTCGTTCTTGGCTATGGAGCTCAGGAGTTGGTTCAGCTGTCTTTCGAGTATCTCCCTGGTCAGCGGCTCCCTAAGCCGTACCGGGTCGACCAGTTCATCGAGCAGGATTGGCTGTCTGCTGAGTATTCGGCAGATAAGTTGTGACTTGGCGCTCAGATCCACCAGGGTCCTGAGCACCTGGGGATACTCCAACAGCAGGGAGAGATAGGATGTACGGGTGAGCACGGCCTCGATTATCTGAAATAGCCCCTTCAGGGCCTTGAGCTGGTCATGGCTGCGGGCACACGCCGTGATCACCATTGGCATCAATCTGTCGAGCAGCCTCTCTGCCTGTTCGCTCAGGGTCTTCAGCCTCCTGGAGGATCTGAAGGAGGAGATGAGCTCAGCCGCCTCGGCTGCCTTCTCATAGCCGAGTCCTGCGAGTATCTCCGGTGCTGTTTGGCTCTCAGGGCTGCGCCATACATCCTTGGCCCTCTCCTCCTCGTCTGCTCCAGCCCCTTTCTGGATGGCTCTGCCCTTTTCGGCAAAGAGATCCGAGAAGATCTCATGGATGCCGCCTCGAAGCCTGGCCAGCTCCCTGGACAGCCCCTCCCAGGAGTTGAAGCCCATGGAGAGGGCCAGGTGGCGCCTTCTATCCTCCTGATCCGGCAGTATGTGGGTCTGCTGATCGTCATACTCCTGAAGCCTGTTCTCCACGGCCCTCAGAAAGAGATAGGCACCTGAGAGAAAGGATGCCTGCTCATGCGGTATGAGTTCGAGCTCGGCGATGGTGTCAAGGGCAGCCAGGAGGCTCGGGGTGCGCAGGGCCGGAAGGCGCCCGCCCTTTATCAGCTGAAAGGTCTGCACTATGAATTCGATCTCCCTGATGCCTCCGGGGCCGAGCTTTATGTTCTGCCTGAGCCCCTTTTTCCTGAGCTCGTCCTCTATCATGAGCTTGATCTCCCGCAGGGACTCTATGGTGCTGTAGTCCAGATATCTGCGGTAGACGAAGGGGCGCAGGGCATCTATCAGGTCATGGCCGCTTTTGAGCCTTCCTGCAACGGGCCGCGCCTTGATGAGTGCATATCTCTCCCACTGTCTTCCGTGGTTCTGATAATACTCCTCCATGGCATCTGTGCTCAGGACCAGGGGGCCACCTTCCCCAAAGGGGCGCAGGCGGGTGTCGGTCCGGAAGACATAGCCATCCTGGGTGTTCAGGTTGAGGGCCGAGATGAAGAGCCGGGCACTCCTTGTGTAGAGCTCTTCGGCTGCATGGCCTGACAGCTGCCCTGTAGGCTCGAAGCAGAACATGAAGTCCACATCGGATGAGAAGTTGAGCTCCCTTCCGCCAAGCTTTCCCATCCCGAGGACACAGAGTGTGCTCTCTGTGCCAAGGATCTTTGCCTTGGGGAGCCTTCCTTC
The DNA here is from genome assembly GCA_964573615.1 of uncultured Desulfobacterales bacterium. Classification (GTDB taxonomy): domain Bacteria; phylum Desulfobacterota; class Dissulfuribacteria; order Dissulfuribacterales; family QOAL01; genus JALSKY01. The sequence continues at coordinate 2,312 of CAZNKD010000024.1, forward strand.
TGAAATCTTCCTCAGGCTGAAGGACAGGGCAGACTCCATGGCGGCCTCTGCAAGGGCTGTCATGGCCTCCAGCACCTGGAGCACCGTTAGCCTGCCTGCAAGGTCGTTCCAGGCAATGGATGCGGCATGAAACCTCTTGAGCCGCCTTATCTCACAGAAGAACCTGTCCTTGTCCCCTATGGGGGCGAGGATGGAGGAGAAGTGCTCCTTTAGCCCAGGTGTATCGAGGGGCAGCGGGATCCTGCCCTCTCTTTTTATGGCCTCCAGGAAGGGGCCCGGCATCATGGCCATGGACCTTGCCACAAACCTGCTCATGGGCAGCACGAGGCAGGCCTCTTCAAGGAGCTGGCCGTTTTCGGATATGGCCCTGAAGAGTTCGGCCGAGGAGGCCCTGATCTGCTCGAGGGCCTCTTCGGCCTCCATCCGGCATTGATCACTGGCAATAGGGCGGGCAGGGGTGTGCGGGTTCCAGTTTGAATCTCTGCTCATTTTAATGGACATGATTCCAAATTGTTATGGCCAAAAAGAAGAGGGTCTTCAAAATTTTTGTTTGCATAATTTTGTAAATTTTTTTAAAACTTGATTCAACTCTCTTTTGATGGAGGGGAGCTCGGTGGGCAAATTCCAACGTATCGTCCTTCTCGTTTTCCTTTGGTCTCTTTTCCTGTCCTGTCCCTTTGGGGGAGGCACGGCCCTGGCACGGATGCATGCCAAGGAGGCCCTGCTCTTTCAGGAGATCCCGACTGTGGTGACCGCATCGAGACAGACGGTCTCGGTGCTGGAGTCACCGGCCACTGCAACGGTCATAACAAGAGAAGACATTCTACACAGCGGATACAGCAGTGTCACGGAACTGTTGCGCTATGTGGCAGGTGTCGAGTTCTTCAAGAGCAACGGCGTCAACATCAATGTGGGCATGAGGGGTGTAAACGGGCTCCAGGCCAACAATGTCCTGGTGCTTGTGGATGGAAGGCCCATATACAATCCGGTACGTAACACCAATCAGTGTGCCCTTGTCCCGTCCTTTCCGGAGGATATCGAGCGGATAGAGGTGGTGAAGGGGCCGGGCTCTGTCCTGTATGGCTCTCACGCCTTTGCTGGTGTGGTGAACATAATCACGAGGAGCCCAAGGGACCTTTCCGGCTCCACATTGACCGTGATGCCTGGTACCTACCGGGAGGGGCTATACTCCTTCATAACCGGCCGCCAGATGGATAGGTTGGGCTACAAGCTTGTGGGCGGCTGGACCCAGAAGAACTCGGTTGCCGATCACAACGACAATCTGAAGGGCCTGCTCAAGATGTCTGGCGAGATGGACTACGAGTATAGCCCGGGCAACAAGCTGAGGGCCTCCTTTGGCTTTGCCCAGGGAAGACTCACCGTCAAGAACAGCATTGTCCTCGATCCCTTCGATCAGGACGGCTTCGATGGATATCTGCGTGGCGGCTTAAACCACGATGATCTGGATCTCGATATCTGGTGGAGGCACAATGAGACCTCGGGAGACTTTAGGCAGACAGGTCATGTGAGATGGCGTTTCGACAACGTCAATCTGACCCTCCAGGACAGGGCAGAGTTCAGCGCCAATTCCCTGATCTACGGGGCAGAGTTCAGGTGGGCCTCTCTCGGGGCGACGACCTATGACGACTGGCACCAGCAGTTCATCTACAGCTTTTTTGGAGAGGACAGGTGGCAGATGGATGATAGCACCAACCTCTTTGCCGGCCTGCGGGTGGATCATCATCCCCTTGCCGGCTGGGCCTTTTCTCCGCGTCTGTCCCTGGTCAGGGCCCTTTCGGGCACCCAGTCTGTCCGCCTGAGCGTTGCCCGTGCCTTCAAGTACCCTGCCTATATCCAGAGCTACATCGAGATCGAAGGGCAATATTATGCCCAGGAGGGCAATCGGGATCTGGACCCGGAAAAGCTCACCAGCATCGAGCTCGCCTGGCAGGCCTTTGGGCTCAAGGGGTTCAATCTGTCTGCCGCCGCCTTCTACAACCGCTACGAGGACATAATCGATTTCCATGTAGGCAGAAAAGAACGCTCCATCCGCCTTACCTATGACAATATGTGCGATCTCTATCAGTACGGCTTCGAGTTCGATGCCAGCTGGCGCTACTCGCCAGAACTCCTGGTGAGGGCAAACTACTCCTATGTGTGGAAGGAAAAGGGGGGGAGCATCACCTTTGGCCCGGTGCCCATGCACAAGATAAACGGGGAGGTCAGATATGATGCAGGCTCAGGCCTGTGGGCCGATCTTCGCATACACTGGCAGGACAAGGCCGATTACTCCACCGGCCTCACCTCAAGAGACGTCCTGTCTGACCTGCCCCCAGGATTTCCGCCCTCTGGGCCCCCTGGCGTGGAGTTTGATTTCGAGGAGGCCCTATCCAAGCTGGTGGGCTGGGACGAGATGGACGGCTATCTCCTGGCCGATCTCTCCCTGGGCTACAGGGCGCCATCCGGGAGGTGGTCTGCAGCCCTGGCCATCCACAACCTGTTTCACAGCAACTATCGGGAGATTCCTGACGGCCCGCGCATGGATACCACGGCAACGGCACGGTTGAGCATATATTTCTGAAAGGCCCTGACTCAAGGGTATAAAAGATGAGGCTAGATGGCCAAAAGGAATCGGGAAAGGCGGATGAAGGCGCACAGGGCAGAGGGCATGAAAGGGTGCAGTGAGGCACGTGCCTTGCCGTCGCAGTGTCCCCTGATTGCCTGGGGTACTGGAGGTGCCGGGATGACCGGGGCTGCTGGTCCAACTGCTGGATCATTCCATGGTGCGGCCCGGGTGCTATCCATACTCTGCCCACTAATGCTGGCCTTTTGGCTGCTCTTTTCGCAAAACAGTGCCACCTTGGCGGCCGATGAGGCCTGCGGCCAGGCAAGAGCCCTCATAATACTCTCCAATACCCACCCCTCCTATGAGGAGTGTGCAGATGGCATAGAGCAGTTCCTGCGCTCCTATTCCACCTTGATGGCAGAGCGGGTCACCCTCAGTGAGGCCCGGGCCATGGGCCCCGGCCAGGCCGGGGGATACTCTGTGGTCCTTCCTGTGGGCAGCGATGCCACAGAGTTTGCTGTAGAGCGCTTTTCCAAGGTGCCGGTGGTCTTCTCCATGGTGCTTGATCCGCCTGGTGAGCTCCTCAGGCGGCCAAACGTATACGGGATATGTCTCGACCTGCCCGTATCCAGATATATCGCCTGGTTCAGGGAGATGATCCCGGGCTTCAATTCCCTCGGTGTGCTCTATACGGAATCGAGCCTGCACAAGGTTCAGGAGATAAGACAGCAGGCCAGGGCAGCTGGAGTCAAGCTCGTGGCCCTTCGTGTTGATAACCTGGCAGAGTTGCCTGCAAGGCTCGATGAGCTGTCGGCACGGGTCCAGGCCTTGCTCTCACTGCCAGACGAGCTCCTCTACAACAGGGTGATAGCCCCGAGAATAATCTACTACTGCATAAAGAACAGGCTTCCATTTGCCGGTCTTTCAGTAAACTTCACCAGGGCAGGTGCCCTGTTTTCCCTGGATGTGGATTACAAGCGCCTGGGGCGGAAGGCCGCCAGGATGGCCGTTTCTATCCTTAGGGGAGACAGGCCGAAAAGACGCCTGGAGTATCCAGACAGCCTGATACCCCATCTGAACCTGAGGACGGCCAAGCTGATAGGGTTGCAGCTCGATGCGAGGCTCATATCCAAGTTTGAGATAGTAGTCCAGTAGACGGGATCGTCCGGAGGTGGCCGTAAAGAGATGAGACCAGGGCTTGCCTTAAAATTTGCACTTCTGGTGGCTGTGGTCCTGATAGCGGGCTTTGCAAGTCTGGGCCTCTTTTTCATGGACCGCCAGGAGGAGATCCTCATATCAGACCTGAAGGTGCTTGCCACCTCCCTTGCCACGAATCTGGCATCAAACAGCCTCTATGGCCTGGTCACACATGACAGAAGGCAGCTTCAGGGACTTCTCCAGTCCATAAGCCAGATACACGATGTGAGATCCTCCTGGATCGAGGACGATCAAGGGAGCATCCTCGCCTCGTGGGGCACGATTCCGGATGATCTGCTGGACAGGCTCCGTAAGGAGCAGTCGGCTACGGATCTTCATGCGAGCATGGCCAGCCCAGGCAGGGTGGTGATCCAGCAGTTGCCGGGATACGAAAACTTCTGGATCGTGAGCGCAGAGGTGGCCTCAGATACCGTGGAGGAGAAGGAGGAGCTGCTCTTCGACATATCTGCCGGCAGTCACAAGCCAAAGGTTTATGGCCGAATCTATCTGGTCCTCTCCCTGGACAGGGTGAGGGCCAATATCGCCGAGGCCAGGACCAGGAGCATCTATATCGTAGCCATTGTGGCTGCCATCGCCCTTTTTCTCACCCTTGGTGCCGTCCACTACATAGTGAAGCCCCTGCTCAGCCTGAAGGAGGCCGCGGATCAGGTGCGTATGGGCATGATGCCAGGGCGTGTTGAGGTGAAGTCCGGTGATGAGATCGGCCAGTTGGCTGCTGCCTTCAACAGGATGGTCGAGCAGGTCGTAAGCGGCAGAAAGGCCCTTGAGCGCGCCTACAAGGAGCTCGAGGAGACCAATCTCTCTCTCGAGGCCAAGGTCGAAAAGCGCACAGGCGAGCTCAAGGAGACCATCCGTGCCCTGGAGCTTGCCAGAGACGAGACCGAGGCTGCATACCGGGAGATAAAGCACCTCTACGACCTCAAACAGGCCTTTCTGCGCACGGCATCCCATGAGCTCAGAACCCCGCTCACGGCCATAAAGGCCAACGTGGACTTCATGCTGGAGTACATGAGGGATGAGATGGGCCAGGAGATCACCGAGATGGTGGCTGCCGTTGCAAGAAACACCGACAACATGCGGAACATGGTGGAGAACATGCTCTCCATGGTGAGGCTGGAGGCAGGCTCTGTGCCCCTGGAGCCAACCTGGATGAACTTGAGGGACAAGGTCTTGGAGGTGGCAGGTGAGCTAAGGGCACTGCAGGGAAGAAGGCAGCTCGAGGTAGAGATACCGGAGGGGCTTCGGGTCTTCTGGGATCCTGCAAAGTTCCACGATCTCTGTCTCAATCTGTTGAGCAACGCCTACAAGTTTACCCCTGAGGAGGGCAGGGTCACCATAAGGGCGGCAAGGGAGGGGCAAGAGGTCCGGTTTCAGGTTATAGATAACGGTCAGGGTATGGATAGCGAGCATCTTGAGAAGATATTCGAACCATTTTATCAGCTGGGGCATACCGGTGAGGGATCCGGCCTTGGGCTGGCCATAGCCAGGGCGGTTGTAGAGAGGCATGGCGGGCGCATCTTTGCCGAGTCGAGCCCTGGCCGTGGTGCCACATTCACGGTGATCATGCCGGTTGAGGCCCCAAAAGAGCAGGAGAGCGGGTAGAGATGAGTCAGCACACTGAGGGGAGAGATGGCCGGGATATCGGCCAGGGCAAGATCAGGAAAGGGGATGCGGGTGAGGAGATGATCCGGGACAAGGTCTTTCTGGTGGAGGACTATCCGGATACGGTCACCATCCTCACCAAGCTCCTGGAAAAAAATGGCTACACGGTAGCCTCGGCAGGCTCCCTGTCAGGGGCCAGGCAGGCCCTTCAGCAGTTCCTTCCTGATGTGATCATCCTGGACATCAACCTCCCTGACGGAAGCGGCCTCGATCTGCTGGAGGAGCTCAGGCAGATGAATCAGGACGTGCCGGTCATAATGCTCACCGCCTATTCAGAGCTGGACAATGCCATAAGGTCCCTTCAGCACGGGGTGGAGGATTTCATCGCAAAGCCCTTTGACAACAGGTATCTCCTTCATGCCATCTCCAGGGCCATAGAGAAGAAGAGGCTCAAGGAGAGAATACGGACGGGTGAGAAGTTCCGGGTGCTTGGAGAGCTGGCTGCTGGAGTGGCCCACGATTTCAACAATCTCCTGCACAGTATGAGCACCCATCTCTACCTCATCAAGAAGAAGGCCCAGGAGTGCAAGCATGAGTGCGAAGGGGTGGAGACCCACTTCAAGGCCCTGGAGCTTGCCATCTCCGATGGCACCTCGATTGTCAAGCGGCTGAGTGCCATGGGCAAGGCGCAGGACGACGATGTCCAGGTGGTTGATCTGGCAGGGATCGTGAACGACACCATACTCATGACAAAACCCAAGTGGCATCACGAGCCCAGGAAGAAGGGCAGGAGTATCACCGTATCCAGGGACCTGGAAGACGGGGTCTATGTGAGGGTGAATCCATCCGACATAAGGGAGGTGATCACGAACCTCATTTTCAATGCAGTGGATGCAATGCCCCATGGCGGGGAGCTGGTATTCAAGGTAGTTGGCGATGGGAACAGGGCCACATTCTCCATCAAGGATACTGGTATCGGAATGGGGCCAGAGGTGTTGGAAAAGATCTTCGATCCCTTCTTCACCACCAAGGGCCACGGCTCAGGCCTTGGCCTTTCGGTCTCCTGTGCCATCATACAGCGAAACGGTGGCCACATAGATGTGAAGAGCGAGCCCGGAAAGGGGACGATCTTCACCATACAGCTCCCCAGGGTGGATCTTTCAGGCGTTGCCTGACAGGAGGGGGGCTCAGCAGCTTCTGTTCCTAAGCAGCTCCTCTATCATCTCGTTGTGGATCTCGACTATGGAGCGGCCTGTCTCGTGCACGGTCATCCAGACGCATCTTCTGAATGCCCGATATAGGTCCGGACGCACATGGATGGTGAGGATCTCTGTCTCTCCCGTCTCTTTTGGGCCCTTCCCATCCTTGCAGCCCTCATCCTTGGCCATATCTGCGCCTTTTTTCTCCTCTTCGTGTTGACTTCCCATTGTCTGCCGTTTACCAGTACGAAATTCAAGCTGTCCTGACCGCTGGTGCAACCGGCCAGGCAGCAAATCTATAACAGACTGAGGGCTCGGGCGCAGCCAGATGGCGAAGAAAATCTTGATAAGGCAGACCAACTGGATAGGTGATGCGGTCATGACCATGCCCGCCATGGATCTGTTGCATGAGGCCTTCCCGGGAGAGGAGATCTGGATGGCGGCAAGGCCCTGGGTTGCACCCCTCTTCGAGGCCCTGCCCTGGATAAGGGGTATCATCCAGCTCGAAAAGGGCTCTGGTATGGCAAGAGTGCCTGCACTCTTGTCCCATGCAGGCCGCATAAGGCAACAGGGCTTCCGCCTCGGCCTGCTCTTTCCCAACTCCTTTGAATCCGCCCTCCTGTTCCTCCTTGCAGGCATCCCGGAGCGGGCAGGCTATGCCACCGACTTTCGGGGAGTGCTCCTTAACAGGAAGATCCCCGTGCCCCCTGACAAGAGGATGCGCCACGAGGTCTTTTTCTATCTGAACCTGGTCTCCAGGCTGACCGGCCTTCCCGTGCCGAAAGAGCCCGAGATCAGGCTCCAGGTGCCAGGGGCCGGAAAGGCCGGGGCAGACAGGCTGCTTTCAGAGTGCGGGCTCAAGGGGGCCGCCCCACTGATAGGCTTCAACCCTGGTGCCGCCTACGGGCCTGCCAAGTGCTGGCCGAAGGGGCGCTGGGTAGAGCTTGGAAGGATGTTTCTGTCCAGCCTTGCCAAGTGCAGGATCGTGATCCTCGGCACCAAGAGGGAGGAGGCCGCCTTTGGCCAGATGGCCTCTCAGATAGGCAGGGGGGCCATCAGCCTTGCAGGAAGGACCGGCCTTGCCGAGGCGATGGGTGTTATAGAAAGGCTCGATCTCCTTGTCACGAACGACTCCGGCCTGATGCACATAGGGGCAGGGCTTGCCACCCCGCTGGTTGCCATCTTCGGCTCCACAAATCCCGTCACCACCGGCCCATGGAGCAAAAGGGCCCTGGTGGTGAGACATGAGCTCGAGTGCAGCCCGTGTCTCAGGCGCACGTGCCCCGGGGAGTTCGAGTGCATGAGATCCATCTCTGCTGATGAGGTCATGGATGCTGCCATGTCCCTGCTGTCTGGAGGCGGAAAGGGGGCATGATGGGCATAAGCGGTAGGGCAAGGGCGGTCTTTCTCGACAGGGACGGCACCATCAACGAGGATGTCCACTTCCTTAGGCGCCTTGAGGACATAAGGCTCCTTCCAGGGGCTGCAGAGGCGATCAGGCTGCTGAACGAGGCGGGCTTCAAGGTGGTGGTGGTGACCAACCAGTCCGGCATTGCCAGAGGGCTGTTGGATGAGGCGCTTCTTGACAAGATCCATCGGGAGATAGAAGGGCTCATCTCCAGGAGCGGGGCCGTGATCGATGCCTGGTACCACTGCCCGCACCATCCGGATCAGGGGCCAGGCGGGCGCCCCGGCCCATATACAGCGGCATGTCCATGCAGGAAGCCTGCCCCAGGAATGCTGGTGCAGGCGGCCTCCGATCTTGGCCTCGATCTTTCCGGCTCATTCATGGTGGGGGATTCCCCAAGAGACATAGAGGCCGCAAGGGCGGCAGGCACAAGGGCTGTCCTGGTCCTCACGGGAAAGGGAAGGGAGGCGGTCAAGCATTTTGCCGGCAGAGGCCATCAAGGTGGAGGAGAAGGAGACGAAAGAAGCGGGCCCGACTATGTGGCCTCCGATCTCATGGATGCGGCCTTGTGGATCTGCCGGGCGGCAAGGGACCGAGGGGAGCGGTGAAGTCGATCCTCATAATAAAGCTCAGCGCACTTGGGGACGTGGTCCACTCCCTCAGTGTGCTCGACGCCCTCAAACAGAGATGGCCGGACGCCAGTGTGGACTGGGTGGTGGGAGAGGCGGCAGCTCCCCTCTTGAAGGGCCATCCGCTGATAGAAAGGGTCATGATATACAGGCGCAGGGAGCTTGGAAGATGCGCTTCAAACCCGCTTCTGTGGGGCAAGGCAGTAAAGATCCTTGCTGGTCTCAAAAGGGAGCTTGGCCGGAGGCATTATGATGTCGCCATCGATCTTCAGGGCCTTTTCAAGAGCGGACTCATCATGGCCATGGCCAGGGCGGATCAGAAGGTGGGCTTTTCCGGCACCAGGGAGTTCAGCTCCATCTTCTTGAACAGGAGGCTTCCCCCATATGATCCGGACAGGCATGCCGTTGATCGTTATCTCGACATTGCAAGGTATCTGGGGGCCTCTCCTGCCGAGGTGAGATTCCCCCTCGGGCTTGGGGCCGGGGTGAGGGGGGCAGCCCTTGAGCTTCTAAAGGGGTGCGGGCTTGAGCCCGGGGGATATGTGGTCCTGGTGCCGGGCACTGTCTGGCCTACCAAACACTGGAGCACTGCCGGGTTTTCAAGGGTGGCCAAGGAGATAGGGCGGCGTTTTGGCCTGAGGAGCCTGGTTGTTGGCTCAGGCGCGGAAGCAGGGCTTGCAAATGAGGTCGTATCTGGTGCTGAAGGGGCTGCAGTCTCGCTGGCCGGGCGCACAGGCCTCAAGGAGCTTGCTGCCATATTCGAGATGTGCTCCTTCGTGGTGAGCGTGGATACAGGCCCGATGCACCTTGCCGTTGCCGCCGGGGCCAGGGTGGTTGCACTCTTCGGCCCAACCGCTCCCTGGCGTACAGGGCCTTACGGCCGGGGCCACGTGGTCCTGCAGAAGGCCCTTTCTTGCAGCCCGTGTTTCAAAAGGCGGTGTCATGAACCAAGATGTATGCTTGAGATAGATCCCGATGAAGTCATGGAGGCGGCAGAGGGGATCGTTGCCAATCCTCTGCGCCAATCCTCTCGATAGAGGGTCGATAGAGGGGCCGGGGCAGGAATTGAGTTGAAAAGATGGCACCGCCTTCATAGAGTGAAAAGGCAACCGGGTGTAATGCCTGTTTTTCTTCTAAAAGAACAGAGAACCGGAGGGCTGAAATAGATGAGTGAAAACCCCTTGAGCCAGGAGCTGCTCGATATCCTGGCCTGTCCCAAGTGCAAGTCGGCCGTGGAGCTGACCGGCAAGGCAGACGGCCTCATCTGCAGGCAGTGCCAGGTGGTTTATGAGATCAGGGACGGGATACCTATCATGTTGATAGACGAGGCCATATCTCTTGAGGAGTACAGGAGCGGAGGGCGCGGCTGGAAGTCCGGGCAGGCGGCAGAGCGGTAGCATCTTTCTCATGGGGCAGAAGAGACACGATATGGATGAAGGGGGCGGCTTCAGGGAGCGTGTCAGCAAGGCCGTGGGCAGGTTCAAGGATGCCCGAATCCTGGTGGTGGGGGACATAATGCTCGACCAGTTTGTCTGGGGCGAGGTCTGCCGTATCTCTCCAGAGGCCCCTGTGCCTGTGGTGGAAGTGGAGCGCGAGACCATGCTGCTTGGAGGCGCTGCCAATGTGGCCAACAACCTGAGGGCCCTTGGGGCCTCGTGCGGGCTTGCCGGCCTCATCGGGGCGGACGGCCATGGTGAGACGGTCCTGAAACTTGCCAAAGAGCAGGGCATAGACACCAGCTGCCTGATAACCGACGACAGGCCCACAACCCTCAAGACCAGGATCGTGGCAAGGGGGCAGCAGGTGGTCAGGGTGGACAGGGAGTCCCGCACAGGGCTCGATGCAGGACAGGCAGGGCTCCTGTGCAGCCGTATAGAAGAGGCCCTTTCCGCCACCGATGCGGTGATCGTCTCGGACTATCAGAAGGGGGTGGTTACAGCTCCCGTCATGGAGGGGCTCAGGGACGAGTGCTCAAGGAGGGGTATTCCCCTGCTCGTGGATCCGAAGCCTGAAAACAAGACCCTCTACAGGGGGGCAAGCCTGATCACGCCAAACAACCGTGAAGCAGAGCTCATGAGCGGGATGAGGATAGAGTCGGACAGCCAGGTGGAGGAGGCCGCCCGTATCATAGGTTCAGAGCTCGATGCAAGGGGTGTGCTGGTCACAAGGGGGCCAAAGGGCATGACGCTTTGGCAGAGGGACAAGGGGGTCTATTCCATCCCCACCGCTGCCAGGGAGGTCTTCGATGTTACTGGTGCCGGGGATACGGTGATCTCCGTTGCGGCCCTGGGGCTCGTGGCAGGCCTTGCCATGTGTGAGGCCGCCTGGTTGGCCAACCTTGCAGCCGGGATCGTGGTGGCAAAGGTTGGTACGGCTACAGTGGCAGCCGACGAGATCATGCAGGCCCTGGAGGAGCGTGGAGACATGTTGCCTGAAAATCTCAGTACACGGGAAAGATAGGAGGCATTGACCGAGATGGGTGGAATGAGGCCGTTCAGGGAGCCCGATCCGGCAATGTTGGTAGCCGGCTTGATATTCCGTCCGGATTTCACCCTGGAGCCCTTTCTTAATGATCTTTGCAGCAGGATGGACCGGATAGTGATTCCGTGGCATCGGCCAGTGTCCGTCATCAAGGTCTCAGAGCCGCACCCGTTCGATTTTACCAGCTATTATGAGCAGGAGATGGGCCGAGGGCTAATGAGGGCCTTTGTGGCCCTTTCGGCCCTCATTCCCCAGGAGGCGCTTTCAGAGGCAAAACACGTGGCAAGGAGGCTGGAGCTTGAGCATCTCGACAGCTCGGGCGGACGCAGGATCAATCTTGACCCTGGCCTGCTATGTGCCGAGAAGCTCGTCCTCGCCTCCACCAAGAACTTTACCCACCGCATCTATCTGGAAAAGGGGGTCTTTGCGGAACTGACCTTGATATTCCAGAAGGGCGGCTTCCGTCCACTGCCATGGACCTATCCCGACTATCAGGCAGACTGGGCCGTGGAGTTCTGGAACAGCACGAGAAGAGAGTATTTGAAGATATTGCGGGAGTTCAGCAGGCAGATCGAAGAAAGAAGCAGGTGAGCACATGGCGCCACTTAGAAGCATGACCACATTCTCCAGGGCAGAGGCTGCAGGAGAGGCCTGGAGCCTTGATGTGGAACTCAAATCGGTGAATTCCAGGTTCCTGGATGCCCACATAAGGATGCCCAGGCAGATGTCCGCCCTCGAGGACAGGATAAGAAAATTCCTCAAGCAGAGACTGGTGAGGGGCCGGGTGGATCTTTTCATCAATTATGAGTCTTTGGAGGAGAGCTCCGTGACCTTCAGGCCAGACATCGCCCTGGCCGAGGGGTATGTGCAGGCCGCAAGACGTCTCAAGATGGAGGTGGGCCTGCCGGGGGAGCTGGAGATATCGCACCTTCTCCAGGTGCTCCGTGATGCCATCACTGCCAAGGAGGAGCCGGCCGACACAGAGCTTCTCTGGTCACGGCTTGCCCCTGTGCTTGAAGACGCTGTGGCGGCGGCAGAGAAGATGTCCGAGGCTGAGGCGGCAAACCTGGTCTCTGACATATCAGCCAGGCTCGACCGGATCGAGGCCCTGATCGAGGAGATCGGAAAGAGGGCGCCTGAGCGCCTGGAGGAGGCAAAGAGTGCCCTGAAGGAGCGCATAGCCTCGCTCCTCGATGAGGCCGTGCTCGATGAGTCCAGGCTCGCCCAGGAGGTGGCCATATTGACCGACAGGATGGATATCACAGAGGAGCTCGTCCGGGCCAGGAGCCACATAGGCCAGTTCAGGCACTATCTCGACAAGGGAGGGGAGGTCGGCCGAAGGCTCGACTTCCTGGTCCAGGAGATCTTCCGCGAGGTCAACACCATCTCTTCCAAGGCATCCGACTCCTCCATCTCCCAGATCGTTGTGGAGATAAAGGGAGAGCTTGAAAAGATCAGGGAACAGGTGCAGAATCTCGTTTAGCCCCGTGGCTTTTGTGGCCTTGTGGCCTGAAATTGTGGGTTTTTATGGAAAATTAATCTCTTCTTCAACTCTGCTGGAAATATTCGGCTGGCAGTGCTATCTTTGCTAATGTTTTGCTGGTCCTGTCTCTTCCCTGTCTCTCCAGGGAGGGGCAGGGGCGGCCTTCCGGCATCAACACTTGATAGACGCTGTAATTGCAGGCGTTAGAGATAAGGGAGATCATAGACATGAGCTGCAGATGCAAACTCCTCAATATAGGTTTTGGAAATACAGTAGTTGCTGAGAGGGTGGTTGCCATCGTCAACCCATCATCCGCCCCCATGAAGCGGCTGCGGGAAGAGGCCAAGAACAACAGCCGTCTCATCGATGCGACCCAGGGGCGCCGTACCCGTTCCATAGTGATCACCGACAGCAATCACGTGATACTCTCTGCCATACAGGCCGAGACCATCTCTCAGCGTCTGAGTGCGGATATCCTCACCAAGGTGGACGAGAAGGACCCGAAATAGTCCGCCATGACCAGGGGCGATCTCTTTGTCATCTCCGCCCCTTCCGGCGCAGGCAAGAGCACGCTGTGCCGCTTGCTGCTCGAGCGCATGGAAGGAGTGGCCTTCTCCGTATCACATACCACCAGGCCCCCGAGGCCTGGCGAGGTCGATGGCCGTGACTACCACTTCGTCTCCCAGGAGGAGTTCGAGGCCATGGTGTCGGCAGGAGAATTCCTGGAGTGGGCCCGGGTTCACGAAAACCTTTATGGTACCTCCAGAAGGGCGGTGATGGAGATGCTCTCCTCCGGCCTCGACGTGATCCTGGATATAGACGTCCAGGGTGCTGCCCAGGTGAGGGAGCGTTTCCCTGCTGCCATTACCATCTTCATCCTGCCCCCATCCTGGAAGGTGCTGGAAGAGCGCCTCGAAAAGAGGGGCAGTGAGGATCGCGAGAGGCTCAAGGTCAGGCTCAGGAATGCCTTGGCGGAGATGGAGGCGGCCCATAGTTACCAGTATGTCGTGGTGAACGATGAACTCGAGGTGGCCTACGAAGAGCTATCGTCCATAGTCTCTGCCACGAGGTGCAGGAGTGCCAGGGTCCTTGCAGGTATGGACATGGCCGCCTTGAGGCCCTCTGCAGATGCCTGGTTTCTGGACCAGGGCTGAGGGCCTGGCCCTGGGGGATGCCCTTTTTGCCGCTGTCCTTTGGAATTGATGCCTTGAACAGGCCTACAGGACCGATCTCTTGTCTGGAAAATCACGCTCTTCAAAATCATCACGCCCTTCACCGGATGGCAGGGATACCGTAATCATCTGGGGCCTCCATCCTGTGGAAGAGGCCCTAGTCAAGGCGCCCCAGGCGGTCAGGGCCATCTATCACCTGCCTTCATTCGGAAAGAAAAAGGCCCAGAAGAGGCTCCTTTCCCTGGCAAAACGTGCAGGGGTACCGATTGGGCCATTACAGGACTTTCACGCCTTTGGCCTCCCCCGCGGGGTAGTGCATCAATCGGTGGCAGCTGCAGTGGAGCCCATCTGGGAGAGGGACCTTTCCTGGCTCCTTTCGAGACTGGGGGAAAAGGGGCGGCCAGCCCTTGTGGTGATCCTTGACAGGCTTGAAGATCCGCAGAACCTCGGGGCCTCTATCAGGAGTAGTGCCGCCTTCGGGGCGGATGCTGTTGTCATCCCCTCGAGACGGGGCGCTCCTGTCACAGGAACAGTTGTGAAGGCATCGGCAGGGACCATATTCAGCTCCAGGATCTGCAGGGTGGGCAATCTGGCCAAGGCCCTTTCTGCCATGAAAGAGGCCGGTCTCTGGGCAATGGCCCTTGAGGGAAGGGCGGAGCAGACCATAGACGAGGCGGATCTGACAAGGCCGATTGCCCTGGTGGTGGGGGCAGAGGGCAGGGGGATCAGAAAGGGGATATCGGGCCTGTGCCAGATGGCTGCCAGGATACCTATCGCCCGGGCAGTGGAGTCCTTGAATGCCTCGGTCGCCCTGGCCGTTGCCCTCTATGAGGTGAACAGACAGCGTGCTGCTTCTCTATAGGACCATTTCATGGATTGCAGGCGGTGTTGCCGGCACCTTTTCCGCCCTGCTTCCCGGCAGGCGCTCAGGGGGTGGTGCAGGCCGGCAAGGCCCGGATCTTGGCCGGAAGAGGCTTGGATACACGGGGCCGGAACTAAGGGGCCATTCCCCCTATGACCTGTGGCTGCACGGGGTCTCCGTTGGGGAACAGATGGTGCTCGACCCAATCGTCTCTGCCCTTTTGGAGAGGGCACCGGATCTCAAGATCGTGGTGTCCGCCTTTACCGATACCGGCTATCAAAGGGCCTGTGAGCTCTTCTCCGGGCGCTGCTCCGTGACCGTCTATCCCCTGGATTTCCCCCAGGCCGTAAAAAGGGCGCTTTCTGCCATTCAGCCCCGTCTGTATGCCTGTGTGGAGACAGAGCTATGGCCCAATATGCTGTTTGAGCTGGACAGGCGCGGGATAGAAAGGGTCCTTCTGAATGCCCGCATCTCTTCCCGCTCATTTCCCAGATACAGGAGGATAAGGCCCCTGATGAAGAGGATGCTTTCCGGCTTTGAAGGGATCTGCGCCATATCGGATCAGAACAGGATACGCCTTGAGGCCCTGGGTGCCAGGCCAGAGACCATCGTTGTGACCGGAAATGCAAAATACCAGGGCCTCATCTCGAAGACCTCGAGGCCAGAGGAGCGGCAGGAGGCGAGGGCGGAGGTGCTCAATGGCCTTGGGCTCGCCCCCGGCAGCCTGGTATGGGTGTGCGGCAGTATCAGGGGCAAGGAGCACGAGTACATAATAGATACCTTCTGCACCATCAAGGATGCCTTTTCCAGCCTGCATCTCGTGCTGGCGCCAAGACATCTGGAGAGGCTCGGAGAGATCGAGGGCTGCTTGCAAGGCCGCGGCCTGGAGTACCGCCTCTGGAGTCGCAGGGGCAAGGGGGCGGCAGAAACCGGCGGAAGGGTCACGATAGTGGATCAGATGGGCCAGCTGTTTCAGATCTATTCCGCAGCATCCTTCGCATTTGTAGGCGGCTCGCTCATCCCGCTCGGGGGGCAGAATCCCATGGAGCCTGCAGCCTGGCAATGCCCGGTGCTATATGGGCCCTATATGGACAACTTCGAGGATGCGATCGCCTCCCTTGAGGCCAGAAAGGCAGGGATAAGGGTCTCTGGCCCGGATAGGCTTTCAAGGGTGGTGGCCTATCTCATCGAGAACGAACGGTTCAGGATGGAGGCCGGAGCCAGGGCGAGGCTTGCCCTGGAAGATCTGGCCGGAGGGGCGGCAGACAGGCAGGCCGAGATGCTGCTCGAACGCCTCACTGTCTCCTAATCGAGTCTCCTAATCTTCTGCCTCTTTCATCTCCTATGAGACGGCCCGTCATGTATCAGCCTGCGCCCTCGTTGCAGTAGAGCTGAAGCATCCCCTCCATGGCCAGATGCTCTACTACCAGCTCGACACTGCTGCTGTAGGGATAGAGCACCTTGGCCAGCCCTCCGGTGGCCAGGACGGTGGCCGAAGTGTCAAATTCCGCCCTCAGCCTCTCTGTCATTCCATCCACCATGGCACCGAAGCCGTGGAGCAGGCCGGAGTGTATGGCGGATACGGTGCTTTGTCCCAGGGCCGAAACCGGTTCGTCCGGAAGAGAGACCGCAGGCAGCCTGGCCGTGGATGTGGAAAGGCACCTCATGGCAGAGAGCATTCCGGGGGCTATGGCACCGCCAAGATACTCTCCCCTTGCGGATATGCAGTCGAAGGTGGTGGCCGTTCCAAGATCCACCACTATGGCAGGCCCTTTAAGGCGATTCCATGCGGCCACTGCATTCACCAGACGGTCCGTGCCCACCTCATGGGGGCGCGGATAGCTTATGGCCACTGCCTCCATGGCCCTCTTGTGCAGATCCATGGCCTCAAGGCCCATGTGGCGCCTTGACATCCTCCTCCAGCAGTCAAGGGCTGCAGGCACCACCGATGAGATCACCACTGCCCCTATGTCGGCAAGGCCGATGCCCTCGAGCCCAAGAAGCCCCTTCACCTTGACGGCAAGCTCGTCCCTGGTGGATGCGGCATCTGTGGCCATGTCCCAACAGGCTGTCAGCACAGAACCCCTTGCCAGCCCTACCGTGGTGTGTGTGTTGCCTATATCGACACATACAATATATTGTGGCTCTTTCATTCCTATCTCCACAAGATAGAGGGTCTCATCCCGGCTCCCTCCAGTCATTTGACAACGGAGGCTTTTATCATTAATTAATGCCTGCCTGAGCATGCCCCGGAAAGGATGTCGGGGACGCATTTTAGGCCCTTTGAGGCGCCTTATAAAATCCTTTTTAGGACTTGACAACACAAAAGTAACTCATTAATAAGAGCGAACCTTGAACGGGCCCCGCATCTTTTTTTCATTTTTTCGAGATTAAGATGCGGCAATGGCCATTATTGCGTTTTTGAAAAGAGATCAGATCGGAGTCAAAGAGGTATGCCGACAATCAATCAACTGGTAAGGAAGGGCAGGAAACAGATCAAGAAGAAGACCAAGGCCCCAGCCCTTGAGTCCTGTCCCCAGAAGAGGGGTGTGTGTACCCGTGTCTATACAACCACCCCCAAGAAGCCCAATTCGGCCCTTAGGAAGGTTGCCCGTGTCCGCCTCACCAATGGTATCGAGGTGACCTCATACATCCCAGGCATCGGGCACAATCTTCAGGAGCACTCTGTGGTTCTGATCCGCGGGGGCCGTGTCAAGGACCTGCCCGGCGTCCGCTACCACATCATCAGGGGTACGCTGGATGCCCTTGGGGTGGCCGATAGGCGAAAGGCCAGGTCCAAATATGGTACTAAGAGGCCTAAGTAGTCACCAGGTCAGAATCAGGTAACAGGTAGGTGCCATGCCAAGAAGAAGAGAAGTACCGAAAAGAGAGATTCAGCCAGATCCCAAATACAAGAATGTTCTGGTGTCCAAGTTCATAAACGGCCTGATGAAGCAGGGCAAGAAGAGCATAGCCCGCCGCATCTTCTACGATGCCATGGACATCATTCACAGCCGCACCAAAGAGGACCCGGTGAAGGTGTTCGAGCAGGCCATGGAGAATGTGAAGCCCATAGTCGAGGTCCGCTCCAGGAGGGTGGGTGGAGCCACCTACCAGGTGCCGGTCGAGGTCAGGCCGGAGCGGCGCAGGGCCCTGGCCATAAGGTGGCTGGTGGGCTACTCCAGGGCCAGGGGAGAGAAGACCATGGCCCAGAGGCTGGCAAACGAGCTGCTCGATGCATACAACAAGCGGGGTGGTGCCTTCAAGAAGAAGGAGGATACCCACAGGATGGCCGAGGCCAACAAGGCCTTTGCCCATTACCGCTGGTAGGCTGAATCCCATTAGAGTTTAGGATATAACCGCGGGAGACCACTGGAGGAAGCGATGAGCAAGGAGAAATTTGAGCGGAAGAAGCCGCACGTCAACGTAGGAACCATAGGGCACATCGACCACGGCAAGACCACACTGACAGCTGCGATTACTCGGGTGCTTGCAGAGAAGGGCTGGGCGGATTTCACGCC
>CAZNKD010000025.1:0-29641 GCA_964573615.1 uncultured Desulfobacterales bacterium
AATGATGGAAATAAGGTTGGGGCATGGGGGTTGGCAGAGGCGGCCCTCGCCTCTGGTCAGGAGCTTCAAGGCCCTCTAAGGTCTTGCTCCGCTTGAAATGCCCAAGGGCCTGTAACACATCAGATTTTCTGACAGAAAGCATCTGCCTGACACATCTGAAAGGGACTTTTTCTACACTGCTCGCCTGAAGGGCATTTCCTTTCGCTCCGCTTCGCCAAGAGGCCCTAAGAATCTTCCTGAGATGAGACTGCGGCCCAACCCGCCAATCCCTCCATGCCCTTCAGACAGAGACGGACGCATTAGTAAACGCCATTCTAAGACATCAAAAAAACCATAGGTGCTGCATGGGTGCTGGGCCCAAGATATCAATATTGAGGCAACAATCCGATCGAGTTTGCCATGAAGTATTACCTGACACTAAGCTTGGGAAATTGCCGGGATGATGAAAAACGGAGATTCATATTGCCAGCAGGCGGTTGGGGACAGGGCATCTTTCCAGACCATCTGGAACATGGCCTTGGAGTTTCTTGGCGAAGCGGAGTAAAAGGAAATGCCCTTCAGGCGAGCAACATAAGAAGGAATCAGTGACAGGTGCCTGGCAGATGCATGGAGGTGAGAGTTCAGGCTGTACTATAGACCCTTGGGCATTTCAAGCGGAGCGAGGCCTTAGAAAATCCTGGCCATCTTCCCCGGTCTGGAGAAAGGCCCTGTCCCAACAGGGCCTGCCACCACCTTCTTTCGACCTTCTTTCAAGACGGTCTCGATCACAGGATCACTTAACAAAACTCTTGAGCATCCTGCTCTTACTCGGATGCCTCAGCTTCCTGAGCGCCTTTGCCTCGATCTGACGGATACGCTCGCGGGTCACGGCAAAATCCCGCCCAACCTCCTCCAACGTGTGATCACAGCTCTCTCCTATCCCAAAACGCATGCGAAGTATCTTCTCCTCCCTGGGCGAGAGGGTTGCAAGCACCTTGCGTACCTGCCTGACCAGGCTGATACTTACCACCTCCTCTTCTGGTGGCGGGGCCTTGTCATCCTCCAGAAAGTCCCTTAGCTGGCAATCCTCATCACTGCCCACAGGGGTCTCGATGGAAAGGGGCTGGTTCATGAGCTTTATGAGGTTGTTTATCTTCTCCACCGAGGTATCCATCATATCCGCCATCTCCTCGGTATCGGGTTCACGGCCATGTTCCTGGATGAACTCCTTTGTGAGTTTGCAAAAACGGTTCAGGGTCTCCACCATGTGGACAGGGATGCGAATGGTGCGGGACTGATCCGCTATCGCCCTGGTTATGGCCTGCCTGATCCACCAAGTGGCATATGTACTGAACTTGTAGCCCTTCCTGTATTCGAACTTCTCCACCGCCTTTATGAGACCGATGTTTCCCTCCTGGATCAGGTCGGCCAAGTGGAGCCCCTTGTTGACGTGTTTTTTGGCAATGCTCACCACCAGGCGCAGATTTGCCTTTATGAGCCGCTCCTTGGCCTGTCGTGCACTTTTAAGCCCATCGTAGAATGAGTTGATCGTAAGATTGAGCCCCCTTTCCCTGAGCCCTGTGATGGCATAGAGCTCCTGGGCCGAAAGGGTTGCTGCCTCCTTCATGAAGTCCTGAAAGGCCCTGGAGAGCCTGTCCAGGATCTGCTTGTCGACCCTCCTGGCCGATAGAAGCTCCTTGAACCCCTCACAGTATCCAAGGATCTTTGCCTCCTTGACATGAGGTGAAATGGACTCGTCCCCGATAACCTTGGCCCTTTCGGCATGGAGCCTGTCGATGGCAGAAAGCACCTTTCTGGTCTGACGGCTGAGCACCAGATGGGGCTCGTTCTGCTCCATCTGGATACGCTCCGCACCCCTGCCCCTTGAAGAGTCGCTGCCAGAGGCCTCTTCATCCCTGTTGCATCCCCCGTCTCTCTGCCATAAGAGCAGGGCCAGCAACTGTTCCGTAACCGGATGCAGACAAAGGGCGGCAACTGCATACCCGAGCTCTCCCTCCTCCAGCTTCCTTGCAGTGGCAGCCTCCTGATCCCGGTCAAAGATCTCTCCGCTACTCATCTCCTTCAAATAGAGTTTGACCGGATCAGCCCCGCCCTTTTTCCCAAGGGAGGAATCCGCCACGGGCTCCTCGGCAGGTTCCGAAGACTCTAGTGGCGATACGGCCAAGGAAGAGTCCGCAATGGACACCTCGACCGATGGGTCATCTTCCGTGCCTGAGGTGGCCGCAGTGCTCCCCCTGCCCCCTATCAGCCCAGGAGTAGAGAGGGAGTCCACAAAATCATCACCGGCCACCAGGTCCTTGTCCACGACATCGTCCAAGAATTTATCCATCAAGATCCTCCCAGCTTGGAATTCCCTTTTGCTCCCTCTTTATCCCGTACGTCTTGTTACATCCTATCTTATGAAGATTCGGGCCCATGACCCTCAGATCAACCCCTGGATCTGCCTGAGGAGAATCTCTCCTTCATCCGGGCCGCACATCCTCATCTGATCCATGAGCTCCTGGCGCAAGGCCCTCTTTCTCCTCTCCCTGCAATACTCCTTCAGGGCAGCCACCATCTCGTCAAGGCTGCTGCAGGGCGGGGCCTCGGATGCAAGGCGCATGGCCAGTGCCTTCAGATCCGAAAGCCCCTCAAGGCTCTTGGACAGGGCACTGATCTCCACACATCCTTCCATGTTGTACAGATTGACCACTGCCTGCCAGAGCCGCCTCAGATCCTGATCCTGTAGCCACAGCTCGAGTTTTTCATCCAGGAACTCGCCTATCACCGAGGAGTGGCCGAGCAGAAAGCCAAGAAGCTTCTCTTCAGCCTGAACGCCCTTTCCTATCCTGCCCCTTGATGAGCCCCGGGCAGGGTCGGTGCCATCGGCATCCTCGTTGGCGGCCTGAGCTGAAACGGCCCTGCGCCTCCTGGCCAGCCGCCTTTCATCCGCCCTGAGCCTCTCCCACAGGCTGGTCTCCCTGAGCCCTATACGCTGGGCTACATGCCCTATGATGAGGGACTTTCGAACCGGATCCTCGATGGCGGCCACCACCTCCAGGGCCTCTTCCGCGGTCCTGTGCCTTCCATCCACGTCATCGCCATAGATGCGTACCCCTGTGTCCAGGAGGAAATCGATCCCGCTCGGGGCCCCATCCATCATCTGATACAGGGCATCCTTGCCCTCCTTCCGGACAAAGGAGTCCGGATCTTCCCCCTCGGGCAGCTCCAGCACCCTGGGGGAGAGATTGAACCTGTAGAATATGGGCAGGGCCCTCTTGGCCGCCTTCCTGCCCGCTTCGTCCCCGTCGAACAGGAGCACCCAATTCCTTGCAATCCCCTTCATCCTGCGCACCTGATCCTCTGTCAGCGCAGTCCCCAGGGTGGCCACCGCCTCTTTCACACCTGCCTGATAGAGGCTTATGAGATCCATATAGCCCTCTACCACCACGCCCCTGCCGGACCGCCTTATGGAATCACGGTTCTGGAACAGCCCATACAGCACCCTGCCCTTGTGATATACAGGGGTCTCGGGAGAGTTGAGGTACTTGGGCTGCTCGATTTCGGGATTCTCTGCAATTATCCTGCCGCCAAAGGCAACAGTATGTCCCCGATGATCCAGGATGGGGAATATGATGCGGCCACGGAACCTATCGTAGTAGCCAGGCGCGTTACTCCTTTGGACTATAAGCCCGGCCTTTTCGGCAAGGCTATGGTCGAAGCCCCTGTCCTTAAAAAAATTTACGAGGCTGTCCCAGGCATCAGGTGCCCAGCCGAGCCTGAACTGCTCCACCACCTCAGGAGAAAGACCGCGGCGGCTGATGTATTGCTGGGCAAGGGCCCCAACCTTGGGATTTCTGAGGTTTTCTGCAAAAAAGCCCTTGGCGGCCTCGTTGATCTCGAGCAGGGCCTGGCGCTCTTCCTTCCTTCTCCTGCCGGCACGGCCTGACCTGTGCTTCGGAATCTCGATACCATACCTTTCGGCAAGGGTCCTGGCGGCCTCGGCAAAGGACAGGCCCTCCATGCGCATGAGAAACTTGAAGACGTCACCACCCTCCCCGCAGCCAAAGCAGTAGAATATCTGCTTGTCCTCGCTAACGGAAAAGGATGGATCCTTGTCGGAGTGGAATGGGCAGAGACCGACCCAGTTTCTGCCCCTTTTCTTGAGCGGTACGTATTCCTGGACCACCTGCCTTATATCGGCGGTGTCCTGAATCTGCTGAAGTACCTCTTCAGGTATAAAGCCCATAAAGGGTCTGAGCTCTGAGCCTCTGAGTGCCGGCCCGGTGGCCGGCAGGGTTAACGGGCAGCAAGCCCCTCCAGGATCGCCTGGGGTATCCTGATGAGCCTGCCCGTCGGATCTACAGATGCATGTTTGGTAAGACCTGAGACCAGAAGCTTACCACCTCTACGGATCTCGTAGGAAAAACTTATAGAGACCTTGGTATTATTCTCCAGACATGTCTCGATTTCAAGGAGATCATCGTAGTGTGCCGAGGCCTTGTAGCGGGCATATGCCTCCACAACAGGGAAGATGACCCCCATCTCTTCCAGGCGGGAGTAGGGCAGATCGAGGCGGCATCGTAACAGCTCGGTGCGCCCGATCTCAAAGAGCCTGAAATAGTTTCCGTAATATACCACCCCCGCCTTGTCCGTATCGCCGTATATTACGCGATACTGAACGGTATGGGATAGAGGCTGGCTCCCGTTGCGGCCGTCTTCAGGCACTATATCAGGACCTCCCGCTCACTTCTGTTGCTGCTGCTGTTTCTTTTTCTTGGGATCGAGCTCCACATATCTGGCCTCCATCCCAAGGAAGCGCTCCATGATTCGCCACCCCTCCTCCAGGAGCACCCCGGTCGAGGCGGCAAAATCCTCATCGTAAGTGGCATCCGAATTGTCCTTGGGATTCAGGCTGTCATAGATCACGTATGGCACCGGCCCCAACACATGGGTCCGCACCGATACCGGGGTATAGTGATCTGTCACGATCAATATCCTGTAGGAAGAGGAGATCTCCTTCATCGCCTCGAAGACCGGCCCGACCACCTCCTTGTCGAACCGCTCAATGGCCTTGATCTTCTCCTTTATGTCGCCCATATGGCCCGCCTCGTCAGGTGCCTCCACATGGACGAAGACCAGGTCCTTCTTCTTGATCTCCTCGATGGCAGCCCTGGCCTTGGCACCGTAATCGGTGTCCAGATAGCCTGTTGCCCCCTCTACCTTGATGGGCTCCAGGCCCGCCCAGACTCCAAGGCCCTTGATGAGATCCACTGCCGCAACCACAGAGCCCTCTATGTCATACATCTGCGGGAACGTGGCCATGACAGGACGCCTGCCCTGCCCCCAAGGCCACAGGGAGTTGGCAGGGGGCTTTCCCTCCTTCTGCCTCTTTATGTTGACGGGATGACGCCTGAAGAAGTTTATGGCCTGTATCAGCACCTCATAGAGAACGGGCTCCTCTTCATATATACGCCAGGCATCGGTGACGTCCTTGCCGGTAAAGTCATGGGGAGGGACAGTGGCAAGCCCTTCAGGCCCGCCCTTCCACAGAAGCAGGTGGCGATAGCTCACCCCTGCAACCAGTTCGAAAGAGCGGCCGTTCACATGGGGGGCAAGATCCTCGATCAGGACCCGAGCCTCTTCCGTGGTGATGTGGCCTGCGCTGTAGTCATCCATATAGACGCGGCCGTCTCTGAAGCCCAGGGTCACCAGATTGCACCTGAAGGCAACGTCTTCAGGATTCATCTTGACCCCCATGGCCGCAGCCTCGAGGGGCCCCCTTCCCGTATAGTATTTCTTTGGGTCATAGCCCATCAGGGCCATGTTGGCCACATCGCTTCCAGGCTCGAATCCCTCAGGTATGGTATTCACCAGCCCCACCTCGCCAAGCCGGCACACGAGATCGATATAAGGGGTACGGGCCGCCTGGAGGGCGGTCTTGCCACCCAGCTCCTCTATGGGATAGTCGGCCATGCCGTCTCCCACAAGGATCATATATTTCTCTGCAGGCCGCTCCAGCTTTGGCACGTCGTTTTCAGCCACGGCTGCCTCTGTCTGCTTCTCCTTCTTCTCAGCCATGCCTCACACCTCCTCTTCCAAGGCGTCGAGATCCTCGATCCGGATGGTCAGCGGCTGATCCAGCACGAAATCGAGCCCCTTGATCTCTGAAAGGGCCTTCTCCACCATGGCCTCCCTGGCCTCATGGGTAACCATGACTATGGGGACCGCCCCCTCCCTTCGCCGGCCCTTTTGGACAACGGACTCTATACTGATGCCATTTTCGCCAAGGATCCCTGAGATCCTGGAGAGTACTCCTGGTGCATCCTTCACCATAAATCTAAAATAATACTTGCAGACCACCTCTGCCATGGGCTTGATGGAGGCGGGCTCCATCGCCCCAAAGGGCTCTCCAAGGGCAGGCACACGGCCCACGGCACCGGTGCGGATGTTCCTGGCAAGATCCACCACATCTGCAACTACGGCACTGCCTGTGGGCATCTGCCCTGCACCCATGCCATACATCATCACCTTGCCCACGGAATCGCCCACGAAATAGACGGCATTGAATGCCCCCTGGACATGGGAGAGCAGATGATCCTTTGGGATCATGGTGGGATGGACCCGCACGTCAACCTGGCCGTCACTGCTCCTGCCAATGGCCAGGAGCTTGATATTGAAGCCGAGCTCCGAGGCAAACGAGATGTCGACAGGAGTGATGCGGGAGATCCCCTCGGTATAGATGTCATCGAGGCCCACCTTCTTGCCGAAGGCCAGGGAGGCCATGATGGCCAGCTTGTGGGCCGTGTCTATGCCCTCCACATCATAGGTTGGATCGGCCTCTGCATAGCCAAGCCTCTGGGCCTCGGCCAGGACCTCTTCAAAGGGGGCGCCCTCTTGGGTCATCCTGGTGAGGATGTAGTTGGCGGTGCCGTTCATGATACCGAGCACAGTCGATATCCTGTTGGCCACAAGCCCCTCCTTGAGCCCCTTGATACAGGGGATTCCTCCGCCCACACTGGCCTCGAAGCCGACCTCCACCCCTTTTCTGGAAGCGGCCTCAAAAATCTCAAGCCCGTGTGTGGCCAGAAGCGCCTTGTTTGCCGTAACCACATGCTTGCCCGCCTCGATGGCCCTCAAGACAAAGGTCCTGGCAGGCTCGAGCCCGCCGATCAGCTCTATGAATATGTCCACATCGGGATCGTTTAGGACCTGGTCCAGATCGTCTGTCAAGATCCCATCGGGAACGGATATCCCCCGGTCTGTAGTGAGATCCTTGTCACAGATCCATTTGAGCTCCACACGGCAGCCGGCCCTCCTGGAGAGCAGGTCCCTGTTTTCGAGCAATATCTTTGCAGTGCCGCTTCCAACTGTTCCAAACCCTACAAGTCCTACATTGACGCTCTTATCCATGTTCCGTTTCCCCGCTAAGACCTAGTCACCAGGGGCACTCTTGGCAGAGAGTCCGCCGCCCCTTGCCTGACTTCCTCAAGTCCCTAAACAAACACCCTCTGCTGGCCATGAGCAAGAGGGGCTAGGCACGGGCTTGAAACAGCCTGGCATGGCCGGAATTCAGGCATGGCATACTCTAAACACTTACCCTTTCGGCGGCAACCGTAATGCCCTATGGCCGCGGGAACCAACCATCGTCTTTTCAGTTTGGAATGCCTCCCTTCCGATATGATGAATGTGAAGAAAATGGGCAGAATACCCCTTTTGGGTCCTAAAAAGGGCCTGCTACTGGCCCTCGGCTGGCTTGTACTCATAACTACGCTCCATCTCTGCCTTAATGGCCCTGGCGGTCAGGCAGGCAACAGGGAGAGGATCCGTATCGGCTATCTGCCCATAACATGCCACCTGCTGCTTCCGATCGCCATGGAGCGGGACAATTTTTTCAAGGATCGGGTGGAGCCGGTGAAGTTCTCCTCATGGCCCGACATGATAGAGGCCTTCAAGGGGGGAGAGCTCCAGGCCGCCATGATCCTTGCCCCCATAGCCATCTCCATGAAAAGCCAGGGTGTTCCTCTGAAGATCGCCCTCTATGGGCACAGAAACGGAACAGGGCTCGTCATGGCACGCGGGCTATCCGGCCCCTCAGATCTGATTGGGAAGGAGATCGCCATCCCCATAAGGTTCAGCACCCAGAACCTGGCCCTTTTGGAGTTCCTCGAGCGCTCCGGCATCTCCAAGGAGGATGTCGAGATCGTGGAGCTGCCCCCGCCTGATATGCCATCGGCAATGGCTGCCAAGGCCATATCGGCCTATATAGTGGGAGAGCCCTATGCATCCCAGGCGGAGCTCGATGGCACAGGCTTCGTCTATTGTGAGGCGGATGCCATATTGCCGGAGTTCATCTCGAGCCTGCTCATCGTTTCCGAAAGGTTTCTAGAGGGCCGGAAGAAGGAGGCAGACAGACTCGTAAGGGGCCTATACGACCAGGGAAGCTGGATCGAAAGGCACAGGAAAGATGCAGCCGACATCGGGGCCTCGTTCTACGGGCTTTCAAAGAGGCTCCTGGAGTACGTACTCGTCGGCTCTTCCGACAGGGTCAGATATTCCGGCCTGATCCCAAAAGATGAAGAGATCGAAGAGATAGAACGGGCCATGAAGGCACAGGGGCTGATTGCCAGAGACAGCATCGGGCCAGGCAGAGGCAGCATCATATATACCGGCTGGCTCGACAGGCTCGACATGGCTGACAAGAGATGAAGATGGCAAGGGATCTTACTCCGTGGATAGGAATAGCCGGGCTTTTGCTCGTGTGGCAGGCGGCTGTCAGCCTTGCTGACATCCCCGAATATGCCCTTCCCTCCCCCCTCTCCGTGGCGTGCGGTCTCTATGAGCTTGCCGTATCGGGAAGGCTTGTCAGGGCCGTGGTTGCAAGCCTGTTCAGGGTGACCTGGGGCTACTATCTGGCCGCAGCCCTTGCAATCCCGCTCGGCATGTGCATGGCAAGGAACAGAGGCATATCCAGGGCGCTGAATCCCCTGATACAGTTTTTGAGGCCCATCTCGCCCCTTGCCTGGATCCCCCTTTCCCTCATCTGGTTCGGCATCGGAGACAAGCCGGCCATCTTCCTGATATTTCTTTCATGTTTCTTTCCCATGGTGGTCTTCACCATGAGCGGGGTGCTCTCCATAAGGCAGACCTTCACAAGGGTGGGAGAGAACTTTGGGCTCTCACGGGTCGAGAAATATACGAAGATCATCCTGCCGGCCGCCCTTCCGGAGATAGTCACAGGCCTGCGGATAACACTTGGCACGGCCTGGCTGGTGATCGTGGCGGCAGAGATGATAGCGGTGAAATCGGGGCTCGGCTATCTGATCATAGATGCCAGGAACTCCTTGCGCATGGACTACGTGGTAGCGGGCATGATCGTCATAGGGGCCATAGGGATAGGGCTTGACCTGCTCATGCAGAGGCTTGAAAGGCTGCCCCAGGTGATATGGAAACGGCGCGAAAGATGACAAGGGCTTTAGCATGATAGAGGTCCAGCAGATAACAAAGACCTATGTCGAGAGGAGAAAAAGGCCTCGCTACAAGGGACAGGCACCCCAGTGGCAGGAGTTCACGGTGCTCGATCACATAAGTTTCGAGGTGGAGGACGGGACGTTTTTCTGCCTCGTTGGCCCTTCTGGTTGCGGAAAATCCACACTGCTGCGGATCATCGCGGGTTTCGACAGGCCAACGTCGGGCTCCGTTCAAATAAACGGGCAAGAGGTGAAGGGGCCAAGCCCTGATCACATCTTCGTATTCCAGGAAGACGGGCTCTTTCCCTGGATGACAGTAAGGGGCAACATGGAGATCGGGGCAAGGCAGATCAAAGACCCCAAGGAGCAGGCCGAGCAGATACAGGACTATCTGGAGATGGTCGGCCTTGCAGGATTTGAGGATCACTACCCCCATGAGCTTTCAGGCGGCATGAGAAGAAGGGCCGAGGTGGCAAGGGCACTCCTTTCAAATCCCCAGGTCCTCTTCATGGATGAGCCTTTCGGTGCCCTGGACTTCGTAACCAGGCTTCAGATGCGTGAAGAGATGCTAAACGCCCATATGATGTTCCCCATGACCATACTCTTTATCACACACGACATAGACGAGGCCCTTCAGCTCGGGGACCAGATCGTGGTCCTGGGAGAGCGGCCCTCTCAGGTAAAGATGGACATCAAACTGGAGATCCCGCATCCAAGGGATGTGACCAGTGCCGAGCTCTCGGAGCTGAGAAAGGAGATCTACTACCAGCTGGGCCTCCATGCGGCCCTTTAAAAATAGAAGAGTTGCCACCCTCCATGCTTCAAGTTACCCTGCTGCCGCCATGGAGAGCAGCAAACTTACCTTTCAAGAGATCCTGTCCCTGGTGGCGAGGCCTGGCAGGTACATAGGCGGCGAGGTCAACTCTGTACAAAAGCCCTGGGCATCTGTTCCGCTGAGGGTCTGTCTGGTCTTTCCCGATCTCTACGAGATCGGCATGTCACACCAAGGGCTTCATATCCTCTATCAGGAGATAAACGGGCTCGATTTTGCCCTGGCAGACCGGTGCTACTGCCCCGACCGGGACATGGAGGAGATGCTTCAGAAAAATGGGGGCCTGCTCTGCTCACTCGAGCAGAAAAGGCCGCTTTCCCAGTTCGACTTGGTGGCAATCACCCTGCCCTATGAGCTCTGCTACTCCAATCTCTTCACCATCCTGCACCTTTCAAGGATCCCGTTTCTGAGCAGTGAGCGCCTGTCACATGACTCGAACAGATTTCCCTTCATCCTGGCAGGTGGCTCTGCAAGCGTAAATCCGGAACCGGTAGCCGAACTCTTCGATGCCATCCTGATAGGAGACGGGGAAGGGGCGATAACGGAGATATGCCAAAGGCTCCTTAAAGCAAAGATTGAAACAAAAACCGGCGATGGAGATAGAAGAGGTAGCAAGGTCTCAAAAGGGCTCCTGAAAGACCTCGAGGGTGAGATCGATGGAATCTATGTCCCGACCCATTTCAGGCCCATATATCAGGCCGGAGCCGACCGGGACCCAAACAGCCCGTTTCTCGGCCTTGAGCGGACCACCCCGGGCCCTGAGCGCATAAAGCGCAGGATCCTGCCTGACCTTTCCGCAATCTCTCCCCTGAAGCGCCCTGTGATACCGAACATCCAGATAGTCCACGACCGGCTGGGCCTTGAGATCGCAAGGGGATGCACGAGGGGATGCCGTTTCTGCCAGGCCTCGTCCACATACCGGCCTGTAAGGGAGCGGCCCCTGTCACAGATCCTTTCAGCAGCAGAAGAGGGGCTCAGAAACAGCGGCTGGGACGAGCTGTCTCTCCTGTCTCTCAGCACGGGCGACTACTCGGCCCTCGAGCCCTTGATCTGCACCCTGATGGAGCGCTATCTCGAAAGAAACATCTCCGTCTCCCTGCCTTCCCTCAGGGTGGGCACCCTAACCCCTGCCATAATGGAGCAGATCAGGCGGGTTCGAAAGACAGGCTTCACACTGGCCCCGGAGGCCGGCAGCCAGCGCCTGCGTGATGTCATAAACAAGGACATCTCGGAAAGGGATCTGCTCGATACGGTAAGCCAGGCCTTCGAGTATGGCTGGCGCAACATCAAGCTCTACTTCATGATAGGGCTCCCAACAGAGACAGACGAGGACATAGAGGCGATAATCGACCTTTGCAGGAGATGTCTGCAACTGGCAAAGGCTGCCGGCAAGGGCCGCTCTGCCGGGGTCACAGCCAGTGTGGGGACATTTGTTCCAAAACCCCACACACCATTTCAATGGGAAGGGCAGCTTGGGCTCGAAGAGTCGAGGCGCCGGATATCCATGCTAAAAAGAGGCCTTGACGGCAAGGGGCTAAAGCTCAAGTGGCATGAGCCCAGACAGAGCCTGTTAGAGGGGATCTTCTCCCGGGGGGACAGGCGCCTTCTGTCCCTGCTCATGCGGGCATGGCAGCTCGGGGCCAGGCTCGATGCCTGGTCGGACCACCTGAAGCCCGAGAAGTACTTCCAGGCAGCAGAAGAGCTCGGCATCAGGCTCGAGGCCTATCTTGCCCAAAGGCCGCTCGATGCCCCCCTTCCGTGGGATCACATAGACCTCGGGATAAAGAAGGCCTTTTTGCGACTTGAACGAAAGAGGGCCCTTGATGGAAGGATCACAGAAGATTGCAGGCATGGCGAGTGCCAAAGGTGCGGGGTGTGTGATTTTGAGACCATAAGGCCCGTGCTCTTCTCTCCGCAGGCAAAAGAGGGGCAAATGCCAAAGGAAGGGCCCGGCCTTGAAGGGGAGCAGAAAGAGGCCCTCCAAAGAGGATCGGGGCCTGCCTGGTACATGGTCACCTACACCAAGCTCGGGCCTGCCAGATTTCTGGGGCACCTGGACCTCACAAGGGCCATCCACAAGGCCTTCAGGAGGGCAGCCCTGCCACTTTCATTCTCAAAGGGATTCCACCCGATGCCGAAGATCGCCTTTGACCAGCCACTGCCCCTTGGAATGGAAAGCCTCGAGGAGAGGCTGGTGTTACAGCTCGATGAACCACTGCCGCCAAAGGATGTGCAGGAGATGGCAAACACCCAGCTGCCACCGGGTATCTCCATATGCTCAGCCATGTTGTCCATGGAAAAGCTGAAGATAGGCCAGGCCGGCCGCTCAAGGTTTCTGTGCGCACTGAGAGGTCTGGATCGCGCGGCACGCAATGAGGCGATCAGGATGTTTCACCTGGCGGAACAGGTCCCCTTGGTCAAGATCAGCAAGAAGGGAAAGAGGCGCCAGATTGAGCTCAAAGAGCTGGTCAACATCTCCCCCATCGAGCAGGAAGAGATCTCCGACAAGGAGACAAGGCCCTGGGTCGAGGGCCTTGAAAAGGAGCTCTCTGCCCGATTCAGCCTGGTACAAATGGATCTGGATCTGAGCCAAGGCCATCTCTCTCCGCTGCCCATCCTGGAGCTTCTCTTTTCCCTTTCCGGGGAGCAGCTGAGGCTCTGTCGCATCATAAAGCTGAAGACATAGCTTGCCAAAAGGCAGGGAACGAAATTTGCTTTCATTACCTGTGGCCAGCCGATAAACATAAAAAATTTTAAGAGGTGGCCAGCAATTGGCAACACTAGCTCCTTCATGACATGCTGGAACAGGCATGACAGGGAAAGGAGAGAGAAAGAGGTCTTTTTATGCGTGTAAAAGGTTTTGAGCCCTCCCTTGTAACTATCCTTATCATTACATCGGTCTATGTGATGACCCTGATGCATTTTGCAGCCCCTGCCCTGGCATCAAGCTATCCGGTACACCGCGGAATAGTCTCCACCATCTTCTGGGTGGGGGAGGATGCAGGGCCTGACAATGGAGGCATCTCAAACAGGCAAAGCGCCTGGGACGAACACTGGATGGAGCACTATGGAGGCATTGACAGCCCGAATGCCCGGAACGGCTGGCTGCCGGCCGGCTTCGTGCCATCTGAAAACCCGTTCTATGTGGCCCTTCCATGCAATGATCTCGATGATCAGGGAAACAGGAAGCCGGAGGCAGACCGCCGCATCCCGTGGGCGAGCCAGATTCCCGCCGTTGAGGGCCGCTCCATACTGAAGGACCGTTGGGTAAAGATCACAAAGGGGGACAAGACTGTCTATGCCCAGTGGGAAGATGCAGGCCCATTTGGTGAAGATGACTGGGGCTACGTATTCGGATCTGCCCAGCCCGCCAACCAGACAGGTCAAAAGGCGGGAATAGACGTATCACCTGCAGTCAGGGACTATCTTGGTCTGGAGGATGTGGACAGGGTGGACTGGCAGTTCGTGGAGAGAAGCGAGGTCCCGGCAGGTCCATGGCTCAGGATAGTAACGGGTGAATATGGAAAGTGGTACCATCCGGGCCCCCAGAGCACCTTCCAGTGGCAGCTCCAGGGAGAGCTCAACACCGGCATCGATGCGGAGATCTACGATATCGACCTGTTCGACACCACCGCTGAGCAGATCGCTGCGCTCAAGGCCCAGGGACGGCGTGTGGTCTGCTACTTCTCGGCAGGCTCCTCCGAAGAGTGGAGGCCGGACTATTCGGACTTCAGGCAGGAAGAGCTGGGAAAACCCCTGGATGGATGGCCGGGGGAGAGGTGGCTGGACATCCGCTCACAAAACGTGCGGGCCATCATGGAGCGAAGACTCGATCTGGCAAGACAGAAGGGGTGTGACGGTGTGGAGCCGGACAACATAGATGGCTGGACGAACGATACCGGCTTTCCCCTTACTGCCCAGGACCAGCTGGCCTACAACCGCTTCCTCGCTGCAGCAGCCCACAGCCGCGGCCTTGCCATAGGGCTCAAGAACGATCTTGAGCAGGCGGACAAGCTGGTTGGCGACTTCGATTTCCTCCTGCTCGAAAGCTGCTTCGAGTATGAAGAGTGCGCCGACTCCGCCCCCTTCATCCGGAGTGGAAAACCCGTCTTCGATGTGGAGTACGACATGGATGCGGCAAGGGATCCTGAAAGATTCGGGCAGCTCTGCTCCAGGGCCCACGATCTTGGGATCTATCTGCTATTCATGAATCTTGATCTCGATGGAACCTTCAGAAAGACCTGTCCCCAATCAGAGGGAAACAGCCCGCCTGTAATCATCGGGTTTGCTGCCAGGCCCAATCCTGCACCGAATCCCTTGACCCAGATCACATTTACCGTGCAGGCCCTGGACAGTGATGGAGACCCTGTCTCCTGCACCATCTCCTTTGGGGATTCCTCCGAGGTGGCAAACAGCTTTTCAGCCCTGCACACATACTCCAAGAAGGGGACCTACCGGGCAAGGGCCACGGTCTCTGACGGACATGGCCATTATGTGACCAGGGACCTTGCCATCACCATCGAAGACAGGGCACCTGTGAAGGTAAGAGATCTCTCGGTGGAGCTGGCTACTACAGCAGATGCCTCCTGATCTGCCTGCGCCTCTCTCCGGGCAGCGAGATCGCGACACGGCTTCCGCTTCCAAGGCTGGAGCAGATCTCCACACTGCCGTCCAGATCATCGATGATCCTCTTTGTGAAGGTGAGGCCCATGCCTATATGGCCTGTCTTGGTGGTGAAAAACGGATGAAAGACCCGGTTTACCAGTGTGGGCCTTATCCCCTCTCCAAAATCCTCTATCTCTATGGTGCAGCCCCCGCCAGCCTCTTCCGATCCCTCAACCCTTATCCTTATCCTTGCCATGCCCTCCTTTGTCTCATAGGCCTCAACGGCATTGATGACAACAGGGACAAGGGCCTGCTCCAGGAGCCAGAGATCCGCTATGACCGATGCCTCTTTACCGGTAGAGGTGAGCTCGAAGGCTATCTCATGGTCGAATCCCTTCTCCACCCGCTGGATCCATCTCTTGAAGGCCGCCTCTATCTGCGCCACCTCCATGAAGGAGAACTTCGGCCTTGGAAGCTGAATGTAGCTTGAAAGGACATCCAGCAGGGTCTCAAGCCGCCTCGACTCCTCCATGATCACCTGGACATAGTCGGGCCGCTCCACCTCTGTCTTGGCCAGCCTCCTTGCAAAGCCCCCGATGGCCAGGACCGGGTTTCTGATCTGGTGGCTGATATCGTCCAGCATCCTGCCGATGTGGAGCATTCGCTCAGAGCTGTTGAGCACCTCCTCTATCCCCTTGACCCTGGTGATATCGTTTATGGAGATTACGAAAAGCTCCCTTTCATCCCACCAGTAGCCGGCAAAAAGGGCCAGAAAATTGGAGAGCCTGCCCCGTTTGAGCATCAGGTCCATCTGATAGGCCCCCTGCTCCCTTATGAGGCTCAGCAGGTTCCTTGCAAGCACCTGCCGGTCTTCAGGCATGAAGATTGAGGAGACATGGCTCCCCTTCAACACACTTTGAGGGATATCGAGCAGATGGACGGCCCTGGTATTGGCAAACAGGATGGTCTCATCCCGACTGAGGACCAGGATTCCACTTGCGATTATGTCCAGGATGTCCGCGACAGAAAAGGTCCCGCACCTGCTAAGGCTCTTCCAGAAATCCTCCAGGCAGGCGGGATCTTCAAGTTGGCTGGCATCCATGCCCTTTTTGGCCATCTCCATCATGTTATCAGCCTTGTCCATGGCTGTATCGACCCCAAAGAATCCGTACTTTTTACTACTTATCGGCTGGGATGCCAGAATGGAAAAGGGCAAAGGGCAAGGGGTGGATCAGCCCCCTTTCCTGGCCGATCTCGTGCAGGACAGATGGCCATCGATATTGTGAACCTGCCAGCCATCAGGGACCAAGATGGTGGTAAACTCGTCGATGATCAGGGCAGGGCCGATGAAAAAGGCCCCCTGATCCAACCGGCTTCTCTGGATCACCGGCACCTGTCTAAGGCGTCCGGATAGATAGAGATCCGTCTTTGGAAACCCGTCTGTATCAAGAAGGCCTTCCGTGGCCCTGGCTCCATTCGCCTCTTCCATAAAGGCCCTCTTTTCATCATGGCCGGACATATCATGGTAAGATGGTATCTTGCGTCCGGGCTCCACCTCTATCCTCAGCCTGACTGCCGTCACCTCGAGGGCCCTGTCGGGATAGAGGTGGCCGTATAGCCTCTTGTGGCGCTCTTCGAACTCCTTTTGCCACTTCGTGCCCTTGCCATCAAAGGGCACGGTGATCTCAAAGGACTGGCCGTGATAGCGCACATCGAGCCTTGCCTCTGTACGGCACCTGTCTGGTGTGATGGAAAAGTCCGCCAGATAGGCAAACTGCCTCCGGGAAAGCTCATCCAGGGCCCTTTCAAGGAGAGCCTCTCCGTCACGATCGCTCCTGAAGGAGATGGCAGCAGACGAGTCGAATACCAGACTTGCCCCGGCCATGCCCTGGGCAGAGAAGACACCGGCCATGGCCGGCATGATCACATGGCCGATCTCCAACTCCTCTGCAAGCTCGAGGGCATGGAGCCCGGCCGCCCCCCCGAAGCTCACAAGCACGAAATCCCTTGGGTCATGGCCGCGCTCGAGGGATACGGCCCTTATGGCCTGGACCATGTTGAGGTTGACCAGCCTGATTATACCGGCTGCGGTCTCGACCGGGCTGAGATGGAGCCGACCGGCCAGATCCTCCAGGGCAGGCCCCACCCTTTCCGGAAACAGCTCCATCCTGCCCCCAAGGAATCCGTCTGCCACAAGCCTTCCAAGATAGAGATTGGCATCGGTTACGGTGACTGCCTTGCCCTTGCCGTAGCATATCGGGCCAGGGTCTGCCCCGGCACTCTGGGGCCCCACCTTCAGGAGCCCGCCCTTGTCTATCCAGGCAAGGGAGCCACCGCCTGCCCCGACCGTGTGGATATCGATTATGGGAAGGGCCACGGGAAAGCCCTCTATCTTGTAGTCCCTGGTATAGGTGAGCCCGCCGCTGCAGAGGGATACGTCCGTGGAGGTGCCTCCCATGTCAAGGGTGATGATCTTGTCGATGCCGAATGCCTCGGCAAGCTGCCATGCTGCAGCAACACCCCCTGCCGGGCCGGACAGCAGAGTGGTGACGGCACGTGAGGATACGGCCTCGGCAGGCAGCGCCCCGCCGTTTGACTGCTGGACGAAGATCCGGGCCCCTGAAAGTTCTGTCTGGAGCCTGTCCACATAACCGCCCACCACCGGCCCGAGATAGGCGTTTATGAGGGTGGTTGAAAAACGCTCGAACTCCCTGAACTCAGGTATCACCTCACAGGATGCACTCACCTGGAACCCCGCATCCTCAAGGGCCTCCTTAAGGGCCTTTTCATGCTGAGCATTGGCATATGAGTGAAGGAGGCAGACGGCAACGCTCTCGGCCCCTTTCTCCTGACAGAAGGAGACAGCCCGATCGAGCTCGGATCCTTCCAGCGGCACAAGTGCCCGGCCATCGTACAGCATCCGCTCCTTCACCCCGAGGATGCGCCCTTCAGGGACGATCCCTGGGGGCTTTTCCACATTCAGGTCATAGAGGCTCGGCCTTGCCTGCCTTCCGATGAAAATCACGTCCTCAAAGCCCTTGGTGGTCACAAGACAGGTGCGCGCCCCCTTCCTTTCCAGGAAGGCGTTGGTGCCCACGGTGGTGCCATGGACCATCTCTATCTCATCCGGGCTGAAGGGTCCAAGGAGCTGGCGCAGGCCCTCTACTATGGCCCTTGACGGGTCGTCCGGCGTGGACAGGACCTTCCAGCGCCTCCAGGTGCCGTCAGGCATGAGAGAGGCGAAATCCGTAAAGGTCCCCCCGGTATCCACCCCTACGAGATATCGCGGCCCGTTGCCAGCCATGGCAGCTACAGTATGACCTCCTCGATATCGCCGCTTTCGGTATCGAAGATGCTCCAGGACGGGGCCTCCTTGTTGCCAAGGAGCGCTCCCGGATTGTGGAGCAGGCACTGGTCCATGCGCTCGCTCTTTCTCAGGTGGGTATGGCCGAAGAAGACAGCGGAATAGATCCCGGAGCGGGCAAGGTCGAGGGCAAGGGCCGGATCATGGACGGCGGCGATCTTTGCGCTTCCTATCTCGAGCCTGGCAACAAGGCCCTGGTACTCTATCTTGTCCTGCCTTTCTGCCAGCTTCTTTGAAAGAAAATATTGATCTCCAGGATTGTTGCCGTCTATCAGCACCAGACGCCCCGGATACGGATCGAACTCGTCTATCATGAAGGGAGAGACCAGGTCTCCACAGTGCACTATAAGCTCGATTTCCTGGGCGGTGACCTGTTCGATGGCCTTTCTCATATTCCAGATATGGTCATGGGTGTCGCTGAATATGGCGATCTTCATGGCTTAACCTCCTTAACCTCCGCCTTGACCTGCTGCCAGGTACGCATGTGCAGAAAATGACTGATAGGCCCGTGTCATGAGCGGCTATGGCCCTCCTGATGCCGATTTGCCGACTGCTTGCCTTTCAAACTCGATAAGAAGGGCCTTGATCTCCAGGCCGGCAGAAAAACCTCCAAGGCCTCCGCCTGCGGCAACCACCCGGTGACACGGCACTGCAAGGGGCAGGGGATTTGCCCCGAGGGCCTGCCCTATCGCCCTGGGCGAGCTGCATCCAACAGCGCGGGCGAGCTCTCCGTAGGTGATGGTGGTGCCTGGAGGGATCCTGAGCGCCTGCTGCCACACCTTGACCCGAAAGGCCGTGGCCTCGGAGAGGGCAGAAAGGTCAAACCTGAGCCCTTCTCTTTCTTCCCCGGCACCTGGGATGAGGCATGCCTTTAGCGCCCTGCAAAGCCCTTCCGGACACATCCCTGCACCATTAAAGTCTCTATGAAGGCCTTGGCCGCCCTGGCCGCCTACCTCCTCCCCTAC
Source organism: uncultured Desulfobacterales bacterium (assembly GCA_964573615.1). Lineage (GTDB taxonomy): Bacteria > Desulfobacterota > Dissulfuribacteria > Dissulfuribacterales > QOAL01 > JALSKY01. Next base: position 19,216 of record CAZNKD010000025.1, read on the forward strand.
CTCCTCCAAAGAGAGCTCAATTTGGCAGATGAACCCATCATCCCCATCATCGAGGAGGCAGTGCGCCAAAAGAGGCGGCCGCCCAGCAAGAAGCTCAAGCCTGCAGATACAGCTCTTCATTAGAGTAGCCAGATAGTAGCCAGACAGTTGGCAACCAGACAGCAGCCTGATTGCACGGCCTGGCCTCGGGGCCTGCCTCTTGAGGCCTTTTTGTCGTTATCGACGGGTCAGGATAAAAAGAGATGCTCATATCCCTTGAATGAGATCTCTTCCAGGGTGCCGGATAGAGTCTTTAGAAAAACCCCCCTTCCCTGCTCCACTCTTCCTATCCTGACAGGCCTCATCCCGCAGGAGGCCATGACGGTGCGCTCCATCCCCTCTGCCCCTTCAGGCGGCACGGTCCACAAAAGCTCGAAGTCCTCCCCGCCTGAAAGGAGCTTCCTCCTGAGCCAGCGTCTCTGGCTTACGCCCCTTCCCTGCTGCATGGCAAGAAGCCTCATGGCCCTTGATACAGGAAGCCTCGACTCATCGATCACGATCCGGCAGCCGCTTTCCTGGGCCAGATGGGCTGCATCGGTGGCCACCCCGTCCGAGATGTCGATGCAGGCCGTAACCCCTGCCTCCAGGAGAGCCCTTCCAAGCCCAACCCTGGGCTCAGGCAACAGGTGGCGCGATATCAGATACCTTATGGCCCTGCGGGATGGACGCCGCCTGGAGGCCCGAAAGGCAATGTTTCCCTTGAGTATATCGAGCCCGGCATCCGCCTCGCCCAGGGGCCCTGAGCAGTAAAGCAGATCACCCGGCCTTGCCCCGGAACGCATGAGTGCCCTGCCCCCTTCCACCCATCCGATGAGGGTGAGGCTGAGGCCAAGGCCGCCGGTTGTGGAGACGGTGTCTCCGCCGGAAAGGAGCGCCCCGTACTGGGCAAGCCTGCATGTAAGGCCGTAGATCAGAGGACGCCAAAAGCCCTCCAGATCCCTTTCGGACGAAAATTCCTCCGGCACCTCGAGATTCAAGAAGCCATAGGCAGGAACCGCCCCCATTGCTGCTATGTCGCTCAGGTTTGCTGCTGCCAGCCGCTTTCCCAGGGTGTAGGGGGAAAAATATGCCAGGTCGAAATGGACCCCCTCGCAGAAGGTGTCGGTGGTAACCACCATATCCCGGCCCGGCAGGGGCCGCAGGACAGCGGCATCGTCTCCTATGGCCTTGATGAGCCCACCACTGGCCCCAATCCGGCCAGAGGCCCTCTCTGAAAACTGCCTTATGAGCTCGATCAGCCTGAGTTCCATACCTGCCCTTTTACATGGCCGCCTGCCCTCAAGGGCCCTTGTTCGATGACGATTCTGCTATCTGCTGCAGATCTCCAGTTCGCTGAAGAAATACTTTATCTCTGTTGCCGCCGTCTCCGGTGCATCGGAGCCGTGCACCACATTTTTTTCGATATCCGTTGCAAAATCGGCCCGGATGGTGCCTGGGGCAGCCTCCTTGTAGTTGGTGGCACCCATTAGCTCCCTGTACCTCTTTATGACGTCTTCACCCTCGAGGACCATCACCACGATGGGGCCGGAGCTCATGAAATCGGTGAGGCTGTCGAAAAAGGGCTTTTCCTTGTGTACGGCATAGAAGCCCTGGGCGATCTCCTTGGTCATGTGGATCATCTTCATGGCCACTATCTTTATGTCATTTGCCTCAAGCCTCTTGATCACCTCTCCGATGAGGCCCCTTGCCACCCCATCGGGCTTGATTATCGAAAGTGTTCTTTCCATCTCTTTCTCCTTTCATCTTCTGTGCAAAATTGGGCACGCCATATATACCTTATGATGAAAAAGGTTCAACATCAAATGATCCGCCCCTATCAGAGACCATACCCTCCATGCCGGGGGCCAAAAAGGATGTCAAACTCGGACCCCAAAGCCCGGATCATGAACCTCTAAAGCCTAAAACAGGGCCTGTATGAAGGCTGGATGATGGCCATATTTGCAAGGGCTTTATCTGTCTTGGATAAATTGGATAAATGGGACCTGGATTGAAAAAAACCGCTTCTTCCCTCCTCATTCTTGCCTACATAGAGCCTTTTTAAAGGCATTCAAGTGCTTGATGCATGATCCTGTGCGACTGCTTCTGTGATAACTGCTCATGTATATTGGTATTTCTTGACTGGTACATGTTGACTGGTACTTGGGCGCAGATTAAAATTACGCCCTGCTTGAATCCGGGCTATACTCGGGCCATACCCAGGACCCAGGCTATGGGGAAAGCTTGCAGCAAGGAGGCAAGGCTGCATGGTTATGTAGCAGAAACCTCTAAACCTGCAACCCTTTGCCCTGGCTTCCGATCGCCTGAGAGGCACTGGGTCGAAGGCGGGCCGCGCTTGATGGCATCGGTCCTGCCGTGAGCTTAGATAAGGTCGCGAAGATCATTGCCTGCGCGTGAAACAGGAGACAGATCCTAAAAGCTGCGAGAGTGGCGGAATTGGTAGACGCACTGGACTTAGGATCCAGCGGCCCTGCGCCGTGGGAGTTCGAGTCTCCCCTCTCGCACCAGAACACTCTGCTCCCTGTCCTGGCATGGAATTTAACCCGCCATGTTGCAGCCCCTTTCTCATTGTGGCCTTTTCGGCATGAGGCTGTTAGATTCCAGCAAGCATAAAAATCCCAAGACGAGAGAAGAAAGGTATAAGAAGCATGAAGGTTTCCCTGGAAGACGTTAGCGACATTCAAAAAAGGCTCTCCATAGAGATCCCGGCCGAGACTGTCAACAAGCACTACAACCAGACCATCGCCCAGTTCAGAAAGTCTGTTGCCGTACCCGGCTTCAGGAAGGGGCGCGTTCCCAAGAGCATCCTTGAAAGGGAATATGGGGAGCACATAAAGAACGAGGTGCTGGAAAGGCTCATCAAGGAGACCCTGGCCGATGCCATAAAGGAGGCTGATGTCACCATGTTGCTCGAGCCCCAGTTCGATTCGTCATCCGAGATCAAGGAGGGCCAGGACTTCAAGTACTCCGTGCTCATAGACGTGGAGCCAGAGATAGAGCTGCCGGAGTACAAGGGCATTGAGCTCACAAAGCCGGCCGTAGAGGTTACGGATGAGGAGATAGACGAGCAGCTCAGGCAGCTCCAGAAGCACTTTGGCAAGGTCACCCCTGTGGACGAACAGAGGCCCGTACAGGAGGGAGACATCGCCATCATCGACTACAAGGCCTTCATCGACGGCCAGGAGGTGGATGACCTGGCCATGACGGACTACTACGTGGAGGTTGGAAGCGGCAATCTGAACGAGGAGTTCGAAAAGGGCCTCATCGGCATGGAAAAGGGCGAGGAGAAGGAGATCACCATCACCTATCCGGAAGATGCCGTCAACTCCAAGGTGGCTGGAAAGACCGTCACATACAGGGTGAGCCTCAAGAACATCCAGACCCGGGACCTGCCCGAGCTGAACGACGAGTTTGCCCAGAGTATCGGCATCGGGCTCAAGACCCTGGACGATCTGAAGCAGAAGATCAGGGAGCAGATCAAGAAGGACAAGGAGGAGGCGGCCGAATCCGCCCTGCGCCAGCAGGTCTTCGACCAACTGCTTGAAAAGGCGGACTTTCCCGTCTCAGAGCGCCTCATCGAGAAGAAACTGGATCAGATGATCGACAACATAGCGGGCCATCTGCAGGAGCGGGGCATGAATCTCGAAAGGGCAGGCCTGGATGAGACCAGGCTGCGCGAGAAGATGCGCGAGGATGCCGTCAAGCAGGTCAAGACCGAACTGATCCTGGACAAGATCGCCGAGACGGAAAAGATCGAGATCGAGGGCGAAGAGTTAAGCCAGTATGCCGATTATGTCGATCAAAACTATCAGGACATGGGTGTGGACAGAAGCCAGCTCCAGTCGGCCATATTCGAGTCCGTCCTGCCCAAGCTCAGGGCCAAGAAGACCCTGGATTTCATCATAGAAAACGCCAAGATCAAAGAGGCAGGGCCAGAGGCGGAAACCGTAGCTGAAAACTCTTGAGGAGGCATAACAGACCATGCCATTAGTACCCATAGTCATAGAACAGAGCCCCAGGGGCGAGCGGGCGTACGACATCTACTCGAGGCTCCTGAAGGAGCGGATAGTCTTTCTTGGAGGGGCCATAAACGATGAGGTGGCAAACCTGATAATCGCCCAGCTCCTCTTCCTGGAGGCAGAGGACCCGAAACGGGACATCACCCTCTACATCAACTCCCCTGGCGGTGTCGTGACGGCAGGCCTGGCCATCTACGACACCATGCAGTACATCAAGGCGGACGTGAGCACCTTGTGTCTCGGCCAGGCAGCCAGCATGGGGGCGCTGCTCCTGGCTGCCGGGGCGCCGGGAAAGAGGTTCGTTCTGCCGAACTCCAGGATACTGATCCACCAGCCCATGGGCGGCTTTCAGGGACAGGCCACGGATATTGACATACATGCCAAGGAAATCTTAAAGTTAAAACAGCGACTTAATGAGATCCTGGCCAACCATTGCGGCCAGCCCATAGAGCGTGTCCAGGCGGATACCGAACGCGACTATTTCATGGGGGCAAAGGAGGCCCTGGAGTACGGCCTCGTTGACGAGATAATAGAGAAGCGCGACGACACCTCGGACAATTAGAGGAAAGAGCCATGTCAGACAAAGACAAAGAATTTGAAAACCGCAAGGACCTGAGCTGTTCCTTCTGTGGCAAGGGACAGGGAGAGGTGAAAAAACTCATTGCCGGCCCGAACGTCTATATCTGTGATGAGTGCATAGACCTGTGCAACGACATCATCGCCGAGGACTACGAGACGGCCGAGGAGACAGAGGGCGCAACCTCCATCCTGAAGCCTGCTGAGATAAAGGCCCTGCTGGACGAATACGTGATCGGCCAGGAGCAGGCGAAGAAGATCCTGTCGGTGGCGGTTCACAACCACTACAAGAGGATCGAGTCCAATGTGGGCATGGAGGACGTGGAGCTCCAGAAGAGCAACATCATGCTCATCGGCCCCACAGGCAGCGGAAAGACCCTCCTTGCCCAGACCCTGGCAAAGATACTGAACGTGCCCTTCACCATAGCCGATGCCACGACCCTCACAGAGGCGGGATACGTGGGTGAGGATGTGGAGAACATCATCCTCAATCTGCTCCAGGCTGCAGACTACGACGTTGAGCTCGCAAGCCGCGGGATCGTCTATATCGACGAGATCGACAAGATCGCCAGGAAGTCGGACAGCCCATCCATCACCAGGGATGTCTCTGGTGAAGGTGTCCAGCAGGCCCTTTTGAAGATCATCGAGGGCACCCTGGCGAACGTGCCTCCCAAGGGGGGCAGAAAGCACCCTCAGCAGGAGTTCGTGAAGATCGACACCACCAACATCCTCTTCATTGTCGGTGGGGCCTTCGTGGGCCTTGACTCCATCATCAAGAGCCGGATGGGCAAGTACTCCATCGGCTTTGGTGCCAATGTGGAGGGGGCCCGGCAGCTCTCCTTCAGCGAGGTGCTGAAGCACCTCGAACCCGAGGACCTGATCAAGTTCGGCCTCATCCCGGAGCTGGTCGGGCGCGTGCCTGTGGTGGCCACCCTCGACGAGCTCTCTGAAGAGGATCTGGTGCGCATACTGCAGGAGCCCAAAAATGCCCTGGTCAAGCAGTTCCAGAAGCTGTTTGCCATGGACGGCATAGACCTGCACTTTACAGACGGGGCGGTGCGGGCCGTTGCCCAGGAGGCCATCAAGAGAAAGACCGGTGCCCGCGGCCTTCGCGCCATACTGGAGAGGGCCATGCTGGATGTGATGTACGACCTTCCATCCAAGGAGGGGGTGAAGGAGTGCATCATCAGTGAGGAGGTTGTCCTGAACAAGGCAGAGCCTATATTGATATATGAGAACGAGCAGGCTGAGGCCAGCTCTTCCGCCTGATATCGGGCTGATATCAGATCCAGGAAAAGACAAAGACAGCAAAGAAAAAGAGCAAGATAGACAGAGCCGAGAGATATCATGGAACGAAACGAAGAACTCCTGACCCTGCCGCTTCTGCCCTTGAGAGACATGGTGCTTTTCCCACACATGGTGGCGCCACTCTTCATAGGCAGGGAGAAGTCTGTCCAGGCCATCGAAAAGGCCATGGCAGGCAGCCAGGAGATCTTTCTGGCAGCCCAGAAGGATGCCAAGAAAGACGAGCCCAAACCCAAGGACATATACAAGGTTGGAACCGTTGGCACCATCCTGCAGCTGCTCAGGCTGCCGGACGGTACGGTAAAGGCCCTGATCGAGGGCAAGTACCGGGCCGAGATCAAGGAGTACGTTGAGGGCCAGCCCTACTTCACCGTCAGGGTGGAGCCCCTGGAGGAGAAGCAGGTCTCGGGGCCAGAGGTGGATGCGCTAAAGCGCCTCACCGTCTCGGCCTTCGATGAGTACTGCAAGCTCAACAAGAAGGTGCCGCCCGAGGTGGCCCTTTCCATATCCTCCATTGCGGACCCATCGCGTCTGGCCGACTCCATCGCGTCCCACATAAGCCTCAAGGTGGCGGACAAGCAGAGCGTGCTCGAGGCCCTGAATCCGGCCAAGAGGCTCGAAAGGCTCTATACCCTCATGTCCTCCGAGGCCCAGATCGCCCAGATGGAGCAGCGGATCAAGGAGCGGGTCAAGAAGCAGATGGAGAAGAACCAGAAGGACTACTATCTGAATGAACAGATCCGCGCCATCCAGAAGGAGATGGGCCAGCAGGACGACACGCAGAGCGAGATCCAGGAGCTTGAAAAGAGGATCAAGAAGAAGCGGCTGCCACGGGAGGCTGCGGCCAAGGTGCGCCGCGAGCTAAAAAAACTGAAGCTCATGTCCCCCATGTCTGCCGAGGCAACGGTGGTGAGGAACTACATCGACTGGATCCTTGCCCTGCCCTGGTTTGAAAAGACCAGGGACAACCGGGACATAGAAAAGGCCGAGGCCATCCTGGACGAAGACCACTACGGCCTTGAAAAACCCAAGGAGCGCATACTTGAATACCTGGCAGTAAAGACCCTGGCCAAGAAGATGAAGGGGCCGATCCTCTGTCTGGTGGGGCCGCCAGGGGTCGGCAAGACCTCCCTTGCAAGGTCTGTGGCACGGGCGCTAAACAGAAACTTCGTGCGTCTTTCGCTCGGAGGCGTAAAGGACGAGGCCGAGATCCGCGGCCACAGGCGCACCTATATCGGAGCGCTTCCTGGAAAGATCATACAGAGCCTCAAAAAGGCGGGAAGCAGCAACCCTGTATTCTGCCTGGACGAGGTGGACAAGATGAGTTCTGATTTCCGTGGAGATCCGGCATCTGCCCTCTTGGAGGTCCTGGATCCGGAACAGAACTTCGCCTTCAACGACCACTACCTGGATCTCGACTACGATCTTTCGTCCGTGATGTTCATCACAACGGCAAATGCCCTCCACACCATCCCGCTTCCGCTGCAGGACAGGATGGAGATCATAGAGATCCCGGGATATACCGAGGAAGAAAAGATCGAGATCGCAAGGCGCCACCTGATCCCGAAACAGCTGGATGCCCATGGGCTAAAGCCCGGCCAGCTCAAGATCAGTACGGCAGCGATACAGGATATCATCCACCACTATACCAGAGAGGCAGGGGTGAGGAACCTGGAGCGGGCCATAGCCGCCCTTTGCAGGAAGGCCGCAAGAGAGATTCTCAAGAGCGGGGATATGGAAAAGAGCATCAACATCGGACGCTCTTCACTGGCCAAGTTCCTAGGGGTGCCCCGCTACAAGCGCTATGATGCCGATGAGAGGGATCAGATCGGGGTGGCAAACGGCCTTGCCTGGACCGAGACAGGAGGAACCCTGCTCCAGATCGAGGTTGCCATAATGCCCGGCAAGGGAAGGCTTACCATAACCGGAAAACTCGGGGATGTGATGCAGGAGTCCGTCCAGGCAGCCATGAGCTATGTGAGGGCACGGGCACATCAGCTTGGCCTTCCCTGGGACTTCTATCAGAAGATAGACGTACACGTCCATGTGCCGGAGGGCGCTATCCCAAAAGATGGCCCATCTGCCGGCATCACCATAACCACGGCCTTGGTCTCTGCACTCCTCAAGGTTCCGGTGCGGCACGATGTCGCCATGACAGGCGAGATCACCCTGAGGGGCCGGGTGTTGCCGATAGGCGGGCTCAAGGAGAAACTCCTTGCAGCAAGGCGCATGGGTAAAAATGTATGCCTTATCCCAAGGGAGAACGAGAAGGATCTCAAGGAGATAAACAACAAGATCACCCGGAGCCTCGATATCGAGCTTGTGGATCACATGGACCAGGTGCTGGAAAAGGCGCTTGTGCCCCATGAAAACGGACAGAGCTTTTCCGTACTGGACACAAAGGAGGCCCCGGACTGGTTCTCCCTGCCAACCCCTAGTGACGAAGGCTGCCCTGCCCCTCACTAGGATTGAGCGTCGTCTTATATCCTGCTACCTGAACTGTGTTAAGGATGCGAGTTTCACCGAAACCGAGGATACAGGGCTACAAAAGGGCTTAAATATGTTCACGCCTTGTACCGATCAGTATCCCAGAGGCAGAACAGGGCCTTGATGGGAGGACTTGATGGAAAGACAGTGGTATGCCATAAAGACAAAACCCAGAAAGGAGTTCTTTGCAGAGCAAAACTTCCTGGCTCAAGGCTACACCGTCTTTCTTCCTGTCACTCTCAGGCTGAGGAGACATGCACGAAGGGTTGAAGAGGTCCGTTCCCCACTCTTTTCCGGCTATCTCTTCCTGGAACTCGGTGAAGATGAAAAAAACTGGATAGCGATCGCCAGCACCAGGGGGGCATCCGGCCCTGTACGATTTGGAAACGTGTACCCCCCGGTTCCAAGGTGGTTCATAGCCGGCCTGAAAGAGCGCATCAATGACGATGGCATCATCATGGTAGGGGCAAGGCACCGCTACGGCTTTGAGCCAGGAGATCGCGTGCGCTACATGAAGCCAAACGATACCATTATCGAAGGGGTGCTGAAGACCATTGAGGGAAAGGACCGGGCAATAATCCTTGTCGAGCTCCTGAAGCGTGAAATAGAGGCTGCCGTCCCCCTTTCTGCCCTGAGGCCCGCCTAAAATTTGCATGTTCTAATCGCTTGACCTGCGGGCATTTTTGGCTAAAATAGCCATTGTGTTCACTTATTGAACACATCCTTTCAGGGCCTTTCACCCAAATGGCGGTAGCCTGCCTAGCGCGCTTCACATCCTGCTTTATGATCCTCTTTCTATATTTTTGCTGTTTTTCATGCTTGATGACGGCCTTCGATATCAGCTCCTAAATCTATTGAGCAGCAGGCCTGCCATGTCCCAGCGGGCCATAGCAGCATCCCTTGGCCTCAGCCTCGGAAAGATCAACTACGCCTTGAAGGCCCTGATGGAAAAGGGGCTTGTCAAGGCAGAAGAGTTCTATAACTCCAAGAACAAACGTGCCTACTCCTATATCCTCACGCCGAAAGGGATGGAGGAAAAGGCGGCTGTGACACTTAGATATTTCAAGAAGAAGATGAAGGAATATGAACAGCTTCAGCAGGAGCTTTCCCAGCTAAAAAAGGAAGTTGAAAAGATAAAAGATCTGGATAAGGGACAGAAGACTTCATGAACAAATCGCCCAATGTGGTATTTCATAAGGCTGCAGTCACTCGTCCAAGACGAGAGACTCTCAATGGTCACCGCAGCATAAATCTATGGTTTACTGGCCTTTCAGGTTCTGGAAAGTCCACAATTGCCCATGCCGTTGAAGAGCGCTTACATCTGATGGGATGCAGGACATATGTATTCGATGGGGACAACGTCCGTCATGGTCTTTGTAGTGACCTTGGCTTTTCCAGCAAGGACCGTGCAGAAAACCTGCGCCGCATTGCAGAAATGGTAAAGCTTTTCATAGATGCAGGAGTCATCTCTCTTACTGCCTTCATATCTCCCTTGGAAAAAGACCGCCAAAAAGTCAAGGAGATTATTGGACCAGAAGACGTAATAGAGATCTATTGCAATTGCCCTCTGGAAATATGTGAACAAAGAGATGTAAAAGGCCTATATAAAAAGGCAAGAGAGGGAAAAATAAAAAATTATACCGGAATATCTGCTCCTTATGAGGCACCTAAGAATCCAGATATAGAGCTCTTTACTGGATATCAATCCATTGAAGAGTGCATTGAGATCATTATCAAGGAACTGGTGAAACGTGGGGTCATCTTCCGGCATGGCTACTGATTTTGCAGGAAAGCTAAAGGGTAATTTCATATGAACATCACAATGATAGGCACAGGCTATGTAGGGCTGGTAACTGGCACATGCCTTGCTGAATTTGGTCACTTCGTAACCTGTGTGGATAAGATCGAAGAAAAGATAGATGCCCTTAACAAGGGAGAAATCCCGATCTATGAGCCGGGGCTAAAAGACCTGGTGCACAAAAATACTAAGGAGGGCAGGCTTA
>CAZNKD010000026.1:0-4393 GCA_964573615.1 uncultured Desulfobacterales bacterium
AAAATAACTTGATTCAAAAGCGGGCCGGAGCTGAATCTGGCCCGCTTTTTTTGTCTCTGTCCGACCGATATGGCCGGAAGCGGGACTGAAAGAAGGAGAAAAGATGAAAGTATATGTGGGAAACCTCCATTTCGATACCACTGAGAAGCAGGTACGGGAGCTATTGGGGCAGTTTGGCGAGGTCCTCAGCATGGACTGGATCACAGACAGGTACACCGGTCGTGGGAAGGGCTTCTGCTTTGCCGAGATGGACAACTCCGATGCAGACAAGGCCATAAAGGCCCTAAATGGCAAGGAGCACTTTGGACGCTATCTCAAGGTGAACCAGGCAAGGCCCCCAAAACAGAAAAGACGCAGGCGTGGCTGGTAGCCGCCAGGAGGCTCCATCATCTCATTGCCCTGATTGCCGAAAGCGCTCTGTTCACGGCATCCTCAGGGCCTTGGGCGTGGATGATCCCCTTTATGCCCTGCCAGGTCTCAAGCCCGATAACAGGCCGGCCGAGCTTCAGGGCAAAACCGATCTCTGAAAGGGTGCCATAGCCGCCCGATATGGCTATGAGTGCCTGGGAAGATTGGATGATGATCAGGTTGCGGGCCTGCCCCAACCCGGTCGCCACGGGTATCTTGACATATCTGTTGGCATCTTCAGCCCTGTCTGTAGGAACTATCCCTACCGTTATGCCTCCTGCCTTCAGGGCACCCCGGCATGAGGCCTCCATCACTCCTCCAAGACCGCCGCAGTAGAGCATGGCCCCGGATCTGGCAATGAGAGTGCCGGTCTCCTCGGCCAGGGCCGCAACCTTGGCATCACAGCTTCCTGCCCCTATGATCCCGATCCTTGGGGTCTCGTCGATCCTTAAAAGAGCCATTTCATCACCACGAAGCCGCCTATCAGGAGTATCATGAATATTATGGTAAGGGTGTTGAAGTACTTTTCCAGGAAATGGCGCACACCAGGGCCGAAATAGTAGATGAGAAGCGCTATCAGATAGAAACGCATCCCCCTCGAAATGACAGAGGCCAGGAGAAAGGTGGCAAAATCCACCCTGAACCCGCCTGCAGTTATGGTGAACAGTTTGTAGGGCAGGGGGGTGAATCCACCTGCGGCCACGGCCCAGCCCTCATACTGCTGGTACATCTGCTGCACCTGGATGTATTTGTCCGTCAAGTGGTAGAAGGCAAGGATCCTGTCCCCTATGATCTCCATGAAGAAGTATCCGAGCCCGTAGCCGAGTATTCCCCCTGTAACTGATCCGGCAAGGCAGATAGCGGCCCATCTGAGAGACCTTTTGGGCTGGGAGAGGGCAAGGGCCATCAGGAGCACGTCTGGCGGAATGGGGAAAAATGAGGCCTCGGCCAGTGCAATGAAGAATAGAAACGGCCCTGCCCCCGGCCTTTCCGCCCAGGAGAGCATCCAGTCATATACCCTTCTCACCTGATTGGGTATGAAAGAGGCGGCCCTTGAGAGGCCCTGAGGCATGGTCATGGCACTGCTTCCGAGACAGGAATGATCACAGATCCCAGCCGTGATCTCCTATGAGCTTTACGAATCTTACCCCCTCCAGGAAGGAGGTCTCTATGTGGCCATCCTTCTTGATGACCTTGGTCAGGGCCTGTGAGTACTCGTCTCCCACAGGGACCACCATGACGCCAGGGTCAGCCAGTTGCTCCAGAAGCGGCTCCGGAACGGTGGGGGAGCCGGCAGTCACCATGATGGCGTCATAGGGGGCGTGCTCCTTCCAGCCCCAGGTCCCGTCATCCAGCTTGAGCCAGACATTTCGGTACCCGAGCCTGTCCAGTACCTTCCTGGCCCGCTGAAGTAGTGCAGGGATGCGCTCGACACTGAAAACACTCCTGGCCAGCTCCGCCAGTATGGCGGTCTGGTAGCCAGAACCGGTGCCGATCTCCAGTACCTTCTCGTCCCCCTTGAGGCCAAGCTCCTGTGTCATTCTGGCCACGATATAGGGCTGGGAGATGGTCTGTCCATGTCCTATGGGCAGAGGGTGGTCTCCATAGGCCTGATCCCATAGGGCCTCATCCACGAACAGGTGCCTCGGCACCTTTGCCATGGCCTCCAGAAGCCGCTTGTCTCTGATGCCCCTTGCGGCTATCTGGGTCTCCACCATGCGTTGTCTGGCTATCTTGAAGTGGTCATCGTTCAGCGACATAGTAGGTCACCTTGGTTACGAGGTTGTTGGAGAAGACCACCTGGGTGGTCTCGATCTTTCTCTTGCCAAAGAGCCTGCCTATCAAGGGGATCTTGACCCAGAATCCGGATATGTCGTGATAGTAGTACCACTCCTCCTGCCCCTGTTCGTTGTGGGTGATCACATGGGGCCTTCCGATGAGACGGACCACCTGATCTTTGGTCTGTCCCTTGCTAATGATAGAAGCGTCTATGGCCAGATGCGGCTCCTTTTTGCCGCATCCGGAAAGATTGAGCAGAAAGATGCCGATAAGGATGGCATAGAGCAGATTTGACAGATCTATCTTCATGGGGCGATCCCTCGTGTTTTTTTATGGCTTCTATAAAAAATAATTTAAGCCTTCTTGCCCCCTTGGTCACGTGCCTTCTGGCAGGAAGGGGGCGAGTAGGCAAGTACCTGGCTGTCTCAGCCGGAATGAAGCAAGGTCGGAAAGACAATAAAACATATTAATGCCCTTTTTCAAATATGCCGTGGGTGAAAATAGGGCCTGATTGGAATAGAATAAAAAACGAGCTAAGGAGTAATGAGATGAGATGTCCCAAGTGTGGCACCATCAGTTTCGACTGGGTAAGGCAGTGTGAAAAGTGCGGAAAGGACCTGACAGATCTGGCAGGTGTGCTGGGCCTTGATGCAGAGGCATCCGAGGAAGTGGATTGGTTCTCTATGCCCGATCAGCCAGATCAGCCCAATCAGGTAGATGAGGCCCGTCCAGGGGATGCTCCTTCCCCTCCGGATCTGTCTGCGATAGATGTCTCTGATCTGGTGGCCCCTCCTGCAGGCAATGCAGCCGGCGAGGCCGATCCAGAGATAGATGCAGACGAGGTGGCCAGGATCGCAGGCGATGAGATGCTCTCCCGCACACTGGATCGGGTGATTCAACAGGAGGCATAGGGGCATATAGGTTCAGGCAGGGATCTTTTTGAGACCGAAATAGAAGGGATCGCCTTTGGTGGAGACGGCCTTGGACGAAGGGCCGGAAAGGTCGTCTTCATCCCGGCGGTGGTGCCAGGTGAACGTGTTCTCGTAAGGCCTGTAGAAGAAAAGTCCAGTTTTATCAGGGCGGAGCTCGTGGATGTGCTCCGCCCTTCCCATTCCCACAAGAGGATCGTCCCCAGATGTCCCCATTTTGGTCAGTGTGGCGGATGTCAGCTCCAGCATCTCGATTACCGGGATCAGATAAAGATCAAGGAAGAACTCCTCATATCCCTTCTTGCGGCAAAGGGGCTGCTGGGTAGTGCCGGTAGTCCAGATAGGAGGGTAAGGGTCGTGGATGCCTCATGCGGGCCATGGCACTGGAGGGCAAGGGCCAGGCTCAAGGTGCTTTCGGGCCGCCGTGGATTTCGCGTGGGCTTTTTTGCAAGAAGGAGCAGGCGGCTGGTCGAGATCGGCTCCTGTCCGGTATTGAAAGCCGGCATTGAGGGGCTGGTTCCAGCTATAGGAGACCATCTTGTCTCCTGTTCAGGGCTGCCCAAAAGGGGCAGAAGGGCCGGTGGCCTTGAAATAGCAATGGCAGAGGGCATCGATGGGAAGAGGGCCGCCTTTGTCATCTCTGGCCATGGGGGCGGAAGGGGCCAGGGCCGAGGGCGTTTGCTGCCCATCTTTGACGATGGAGGGGCTGAAAATGACTATTGTGCCAAGGAGCCCTGGAAGATCCTCTTCTACAAGGGGCCGCATGCGCCAGGCGGCCTCTATGCAAGGCCTTGGTCCTTTTTCCAGGCGAATCTCGGCCAGAATGAAAGGCTAATGGATGCGGTTTTCAAGATGGCTCAAGGCTCGGCCCCCGGCACCACTATCCTTGAGCTATTCTCTGGGGCAGGCAATTTCACCATTCCTCTGGCCAGGGCGGGATTTCACTTGACGGCCCTGGAGTCCGACCAGGATGCCATCGAGATGGCAGGGGCAAATGCGGCTGCAAACAGCGCCCGTGGTATCAGGTTCTTGAAGATGGATGCCAACTCGGACCTTGCCCCCATCTTGAGGGAGCGCTTCGATCTTTTGCTCCTCGATCCACCACGGACTGGGGCCAGGCAGGCCTGCAGCCAGATAGCTGCTTCACGCATCCCTGCAATCATCTATGTATCATGCGATCCCATGACCCTGGTTCGGGACCTGCTCATATTGAGGGCAGGCGGCTATATGGTTGCAGATCTCTGCCTGGTGGACATGTTCCCACAGACCGCGCACAT
>CAZNKD010000027.1:0-5999 GCA_964573615.1 uncultured Desulfobacterales bacterium
TCCAGGTATCCTGGCTTCTACTATCGCGGTGACTTCATGCAGGTCGATGACAAGGATTATGACGAGGGCGGCTGGAAGTGCTTCGTCAACTCCAAGTACGATCCCAAGACCGGTGAGTGGACCTGTATGAAGAAGAAGTGCCACAAGATCATCCCCGACTAATAGGTAAAGGGGCTGATGTGCCAATAACTGTTGGCAAATGGCACGGAAATTAGTATAAAAGACCAGGCGCCGCCCCGGCGGTGCCTGGCATTTTTTTATCCAGACCCCTCAAGGTGTCCCGCTGGCACCACCCGGTTGGGATGCGGGTGTTGGCCGTGGGCCACTTTGAACTTCATGTGGTTACTAAATCTTAGAAAAGGAGCGGGGAGATGAGTAATAGCATCTTAGTAATTGGCGGAGGCTTCAGTGGACTCACTGCCGCCGTCGAAGCCGCTGAAATGGGCTATGAGGTATACTTGGTGGAAAAAGAGGCCTACCTTGGTGGCAGGGTAGCGCAGCTCAACAAGTACTTCCCCAAGCTGTGCCCGCCTACTTGCGGACTCGAGATCAACTTTAAGCGCATCCAGACAAACCCCAGAATCACCTTCTACACAATGGCGGACGTTGAGTCCATCACAGGCGGCCCTGGGGACTTCAATGTCTCTATCAGGGTGAACCCGAGGGGCACAACACCCAGGTGTACCAACTGCAAGCCGGGAGAGGCTGCAGCCACCACCGAGGTGCCCAACGAGTTCAACTTCGGCATGGATACCAGAAAGCCCATCTACATGCCCCATCCTATGGCCTTTCCCAACCAGTGCGTGCTGGATCTGGCCAACACCTCTGCCGATGAGATCCAGGCCATCAAGGCGGCCATGCCTGCCGGCCATGTGGATGAGACCCAGCAGGCAGAGACGGTCAGCCTCAATGTGGGGGCGATCATCGTAGCCACTGGCTGGAAGCCCTATGACCCGAACAAGCTCGACAACCTCAAGTTCTCCCAGTACGACAACGTCATCACCAACATGATGATGGAGCGTCTGGCCTCACCGGCAGGTCCCACTGGTGGTAAGATCGTGCGGCCCTCAGACAACGAGGAGCCCAAGAGTGTCGGGTTCGTCCAGTGTGCCGGTTCAAGGGATGAGAATCATCTCGGTTTCTGCTCTTACATCTGCTGTATGGCCACACTCAAGCAGATCACCTATCTCAGGGAGCAGAATCCGGATATAGAGGCCTATGTATTCTATATAGACATCCGTTCTCCTGGTCGGAAGTATGAAAACTTCTACAAGAAGGTGAAGGAGGACGACAAGGTCCACTTCATCAAGGGCAAAGTAGCCGACATCCTGCCTGGCGACGCCCCTGGCTCTGTGAAGCTGGTCGCCGAGGATACCATAGGCGGCGGCAAGGTGGAGCAGGAGGTCGAGATGGCAGTGCTCGCTACAGGAATGCAGCCGGTTGGCGCAGAGAGCCCAATCCCCGGCATTGAATATGATTCCGACGGTTTTGTGGTGCCGAAGGAGGGCATCATCCCCTGCGGCTGTGCCAAGAGACCAATCGACGTCGTCTCTTCAGCCCAGAGTGCCACCGCTGCAGCACTTAAGGCTGTGCAGACACTTGTGAGGAGGGCAGGATAATGTCAAAGAAGATCGGAGTATACATATATACAGGTGATGGTATTGCAGATGCTATCGATGTGGACAAGCTGGTAGAGCTTGCCACTGGAGAGCTTGGCTGCGCCTTGGCCAAGACCCATCCGGACCTCTACTCTGATGAGGGCCTGGGGATGATCAAGGCCGATTGCGAGTCTGAGGAACTCAACGGAGTGGTGGTTGCAGGCATCTCTCCCAGGTACAACTTCGAGGGGCTCAAGATCCCTGGTGTATATGTCGAGAAGGCCTCTTTGAGAGAGCTGGTGGCCTGGAGTCATCAGATCCCTGAGGATGCCGAGGACAAGGATGCCCAGAAGGAGCATGTCCAGGAACTGGCCGAGGACTATATCCGCATGGCGGTCACCAAGGTCCAGAAGGCAGAATTCCCCGAACCGGACAAGAAGGAAGATGCCAATGAGAAGGTCCTGGTCATCGGTGGCGGTGTCACCGGTATGAGTGCAGCCCTTGAGGCAGCCGAGGCCGGCAAGGAGGTCACCATAGTGGAGCGTGCCCCTGAGCTCGGCGGTTTTGCTGCAAAGCTAAGGAAGCAGATCCCCATGGGCCCCGACTATTCCGGACTTGCCGATCCCATTGTGAATGACCTCATAGAAAAGGTCACCAGCAACCCGAAGATCACCGTAAAGACAAATACCGAGATCGCCCGTATCGCAGGAGTGCCTGGCGAGTTCCGTGTATCTCTCAAGGAGGCAGGCACCAAGAGCGAGTGGGATGCCCCGGTTCCCCTGACCGAAGAGGAGAAGCTCGACGAGAACGGAAACGAGCTCTCTGCCGAGGATCAGAAGAAGAAGTATGACGAGAAGAACGAGGGACGCCACGACTACATGGAGGTCGATCCCAACGCAGAGATCCATGGCGCTGTTGTGGTCGCCTCTGGCTGGAAGCCCTATGTGCCTGCCGAGGATGAATATCCCCACCTGGCATGGGGCAACCCCAACGTCATCACCAACGTTCAGTTTGAGGAGCTGGCCAAGGAGGGCAAGATCAAGAGGCCCTCTGACGGCAAGGAGGTCAAGAGTGTTGCCTTCATCCTCTCCCCAGGCGGAAAGGATGACGATGCCGACTTCCCGTATACCGGTGCAGTCACCAGCCTGGTAGCCCTCAAGCAGGCCAAGTATGTGCGCGAAGACAATCCCGATGATGGAAAGGCCTTTGTCTTCTATCAGCACATGAGGACTCCAGGCCAGTATGAGTACTTCTATAAGGGAGTACAGGATGATCCCGGTATCTTCCTGACCAAGGGTGCAGTGACCGAGGTCACCGAAGAGGGCGGACAGATGAAGGTCAAGGTGGAGAACACCATCCTTGGCGAAGATATCGATGTGGATGTGGATCTGGTGGTCCTGGCAACCGGTATGATCCCCACCACAAAGGATGAGGCCGTTGTCAATCTGGCCTACAGGCAGGGCCCGGCCTTTCGTGACCTGGATCTCTTCGGTGGATACTGTGATTCGAACTTCATCTGCTTCCCCTATGAGACCCGCAGGACCGGCATCTATGCTGCAGGTGGCGTGAGGAGGAGCATGACCATAGAGGAGTCCGTGGAGGATGCAACCGGTGCTGCCCTCAAGGCCATCCAGTCTGTAGTGGCCGCTGAAGAGGGCCATGCAGTCCATCCCCGTACCTGGGATTTCGACTATCCAGACTTCTACTTCCAGCGCTGTACCCAGTGTAAGCGCTGCACCGAGGAGTGCCCATTCGGCGCCCTGGATGACGACGAGAAGGGTACTCCAAAGCCCAACCCCACAAGGTGCCGTCGCTGCGGGACCTGTATGGGTGCCTGTCCAGAGCGTATCATCGGCTTCAAAGACTACAACATCGACATCGTGGGCTCCATGATCAAGGCCATCGAGGTCCCGGACGATGACGAGGACAAACTCAGGATGATCTGTTTTGCCTGCGAGAACGATGCCTATCCGGCACTGGATATGGCCGCACGCAAGGGCCTGTCCTGGTCACCTCTGGTCCGTATTATCAGGGTGCGCTGCCTCGGTTCGGTGAACGTATCCTGGATCAAGGATGCCATGAGTAGCGGCATGGACGGGGCACTGCTCCTGGGCTGCCGTTTCGGTGACGATTATCAGTGCCACTTCGTAAAGGGTTCCGAGCTGGCCAACAGGCGTATGGACAACGTGGCAGAGTCTCTCAACTCCCTTGGAATGGAGCCTGAAAGGGTCAAGCTCGTTCAGATAGCGATAGACGAGTACGATAAGGTACCCGAGATCATCAATGAGTTCGCTGAGGAAATCATCGGAATGGGTCCGAATCCATTCAAGGGCTGGTAGGAGGAGGTAAGGTAAAATGGCTGACACAAAGAATATACAGCCGGATTTAGCCTTTATTAAAGGCGTAATGGCCGCGGGCGGCGACACTGTTAACAAGTGTTATCAGTGTGCTACCTGCTCGGTGGTCTGCCCGCTGTCCACAGAGGACAGACCTTTTCCCAGGAAAGAGATGCTCTGGGCCCAGTGGGGTCTGGCATCCAAGATCGCCGGCGACGCCGACGTCTGGCTCTGCCACCAGTGCGGTGACTGTACAGCCTACTGCCCCAGGGATGCCCGGCCAGGAGATGTGCTGGGTGCCATCAGAAACAATGCTATCAAATACTATGCCGAGCCAAAGGCCTTGGCAGACATGTTCACCACTACAGGTGGAGTGCTGGCCACAGTGGTGGGCTCCTTCATCATCTGGATGATAGTGGCCTTCCTGTGGTCCCTGCACACTGGTGAGAAATTCCCCTTTCCTGAAGGCGATGTGAAGTACTACAAGATCCTCACCTTCATCCCCATCGACCTGGTAGCCCTGCCCATTGCTGGTCTGGCCGCATGGGCCTCCTACAAGGGGATAACGGCCTTCTGGAATGATATCTGTGTGGGAGCGGGATACACCTCGTATACGGGAACAGGCCCCAAGCCCGCCCTGGGACCGCTCTTTTCCAAGTATGTGGTCCCTGCCATCAAGGAGATCCTTGCCCATTCCCGCTTTGAGAAGTGCGGACAGACCAAGGAGAGGGTGAAGGGCCACAAGTGGATGCTCTACTCCTTTATCATCCTCTTCATAGTCACCGGTCTGGTCTTCGTGATCAACGATATCATCTACGTGCCCCTGTTCCATGAGCACTTCACCCCCATGCCGCTCTGGAATCCCATCAAGATTGCAGCCAATATCGGTGCTGTGCTCTTGATCGGTGGTGCCTGGATGGTCAGGAGCATGAGGATCCAGAAGACCAAGGAGGGGATACTCAAGAGCTCGGAGCAGGATTGGATACTCATCTATCTCATCTTCTCCGTAGGCGTCACCGGTGCTGCAGCAGAGATATTCAGGCTCCTGAACATCGCCCCTGTGGCATATCCTGTCTATATCCTGCACTTGGCGACCGTGATTACCCTGTTCCTGGCCCTGCCTTACAGCAAGTTTGCTCACCTTCTCTACAGGACTACAGCCTATGTCTTCCAGCTCTATGAAAAGGATATGAGGGAGGGCAAGGCAGGCTTCGGTATGGAGAAGGAGGTCCTTCCTCCAAAGCTTGAGGTCCCTGAAGAGGCCGAAGAGGCAGCAGAGGAGGCCAAGGAAGAAGAGGCAGGAGAAGAAGAGAAGAAGGAGCAGTAAAGATCAGTTTGCTGACAGACAGCCTGATGATATAGCAAGGGCAGGGTTGATAACCCTGCCCTTTTTGTGTAGAACTAGCGGCAGTCTTGCCAAAAAATACTTGCAATTTTATTTTTAAAGACTATTATTTTGTGGCTCAACTTGGGCTGGCGTAGCTCAATTGGTAGAGCAGCTGATTTGTAATCAGCAGGTTGCGGGTTCGAGTCCCATCGCCAGCTCCAGTTAAAGGCGTGGAGAGGTTCCCGAGTGGCCAAAGGGGGCAGACTGTAAATCTGCTGGCGAAGCCTTCGGAGGTTCGAATCCTCCCCTCTCCACCATCTTGGCAAATGCAGGAATCCGGGCGCCCTGGCTCAGGGGCGGACCGGTTCCTTTTTTCTATTTGTTTGAGGAGTGCGGGAATAGCTCAATTGGCTAGAGCATCAGCCTTCCAAGCTGAGGGTTGCGGGTTCGAGTCCCGTTTCCCGCTCCAGAGTCAAGCCCACGTAGCTCAGTCGGTAGAGCACTTCCTTGGTAAGGAAGAGGTCACCGGTTCAATCCCGGTCGTGGGCTCCAGGATGGTCAACAAACAAATCTTTTAAATAGTCATGAGGAGCATCGAGCGATGAGCAAGGAGAAATTTGAGCGGAAGAAGCCGCACGTCAACGTAGGAACCATAGGGCACATCGACCACGGCAAGACCACACTGACAGCTGCGATTACTCGGGTGCTTGCAGAGAAGGGCTGGGCGGATTTCACGCC
>CAZNKD010000028.1:0-35675 GCA_964573615.1 uncultured Desulfobacterales bacterium
GGCAAGTGTGTCTCTTAGTGACCGAGGTGCTTGTCCACGGCCTCGTTCGCCTGGCCAGCAGCCTGGTCAATGGCCTCATTGGCCTTGTCAGCCGCCTCCTGGGCCTTTTCAGCAGCTGCCTGATCGGCAGCATCCTTGGCCTCCTGGGCAGTCTGGGCTGCGGTCTCCTTGGCATGCTCCATCACTGAGCTTGCAGCATCCTGTGTGGATGTTGCGGCATCGTTTACATGGCCTTCGGCATGGCCTGCGGCCTCTTCCGTGGCCTTTGCAGCAGCCTCATGGCCCTCCTGGGCCTTTTCCTCAGCGCCCTGGGTCATCTTCTTGGCCTCATCAGTGACGGCCTTGGCAGCCTCATGGGTCGCCTCCACTGCGCTAGTGGCAGCCTCTTTTGCCTTTTCCGCGGCCTTTTCACCATGCTCATTGCTGCATGCAACAGCTGAGATCAGCGCAAGTCCAAGCAGTCCAATAATCAACTTTTTCATTTCACTTCTCCTCCTTTTCTCGTCGGTTTTATGCGGTCTTTCCCGCCTGGTTGTCATATGGTGACATCCATTAGGGACATAACGGACCTTTCAAGGGTCCATATCTACGATTTCAATCTGTTTCTAGCAGGATAATTGTCCGAAGAAGACCATAGAGTATCCTGACACCAGAGGCAACCTGCCTGCCCATGCCTGGCATGCGCTAATATTCAATCACCCTGGGCAACTCCTTGGCCTGTTCGATCCAGCCAGCTACCTGGCTGGCGGTGGGCAGCTTTCTGACTAGCTTCTTCTGGCTGTTTACCTCTTCCAGCTTTGCATGGAGGTTGTCCGGATTGCGCCTGGCCAGCTGAACAACCGTATTGACCCCTGCTATCTCCAAGAGGTCGGCATATTCCGAGCCTATCCCCTTGATGCGGAACAGGTCGGCATGATTGACCCATTGCAGGATCTTCTGTTCAGGGATGCCAGTGGCCTTGGCGATCTCCCTCCTGCCTGAAGGCTTTGCACCTGCGCTCAAGAGCTTGTCTATGGTATCAACCCCTGCAGCGGCAAGCTTTTCGCCATAGACAGGACCTATTCCTTCAATCTCACTAATCTTTGACATATCGGCCTCCTTTCCGGGCCCTTCTGGCCCATCCTCTTATTTTACGCCTTGAAAAGGCGAATATTGCTATTAGAGGCCCTCATTAATTCCCCTCGCCGTTAAAACTAATGTAATGAGAGTCATAAGACAAATAAAATCTTAATTTTTTCTTTCCAGCTTCCTGCAAAGGCCCAGATGTCACAGGGATGTCACAGGGGTGTCACAGGTTTGAATTCCACCGTCCGTCCCAATCAAACGCCCTGTACACACGGGTCTGCAGGGAGAAGTGCCCTCATGGCGGCCCTGTCTGCCCTGTGGAGATATAGATACAATCTTTAAAATTCAATCAAAATATGGTATATAGTATGAGTTTTGACAGCAGGAGAAGATCCCATTTTGAAAATTTTTCCTGAGCACTCCTGTAATTGGAAGCGATACAGACGAGGAGCGTCTAAAAAATGTTTAAAGTAGGAGACTTGGCAGTATATCCCGCCCACGGGGTGGGGCTGATCGAGGCCATCGAGGAAAAGGAGATCGGGGGCAACAAACTGGTCTTCTATGTCATGAAGATCCTTGAAAACGACATGAAGATCATGATCCCCAAGAACAACACCAAGGCGGTGGGCCTCCGTTCTGTCATCTCCAAGAAGGATGTGGAGAAGGTCTACAGCATCCTTGAGGAAAAGGACATAAAGTTTACCCCCCAGACATGGAACCGGCGCTACCGTGAGTACATGGAGAGGATCAAGACCGGTTCCATCTTCGATCTGGCCGCGGTCCTGCGGGATCTCTATATCCTTCAGATGGACAAACCCCTCTCCTTTGGCGAGCGGAAGATGCTGGAGACGGCAAAGTCCCTCCTGGTCAAGGAGCTCTCCATTGCCAGGAAGAAGAAGGAAGAGGAGATCGAAAAGGGGATAGAGGCCATCTTCGGTGTGGAGGAGATCCAGAGCGAGGATGCCCCTGAGGTGATCCTCGAGATCGAGCCGGATGCCTGATGGTTTCCAGCCTATAGGGCAGCCCTGAGAACGCCCTTTTCCCCGGCCATCGGCACACACCACGCCAAACAGACAGCCGTCAGGGAGTCCCTCTTGACCCCATCTGGCCACTCAGACAGCCGCACGAGGCGATTCAGGGTGAGTGAGGAGCAGGAGGGCCTGCGTGTCGACAAATTCCTCTCCAACCTCATACCTGAGCTCTCCCGCAGCGCCATAAAGCGCCTGGTGGAGGAAGGGGCCGTCTCCACAGAAGGGGGAGCCCCGTCTGCCCTGAAACCCAAGAGCAAGGTGAAGGGCGGACAGATCATAAGGGTGATCATGCCGGAGCCGGAGCCTGCAGAGCCTGAACCCCAGAAGATTCCCATCAATGTCCTCTATGAGGACGACTCCATCATAGTGATCGACAAACAGGCCGGGCTGGTGGTCCATCCTGGCTCGGGCCAGCCGGACGGGACCCTGGTGAACGCCCTTCTCTACCACTGTAAAGACCTTTCAGGGATCGGAGGGGTCAAACGGCCAGGGATCATCCACCGCCTGGACAAGGATACCACGGGCCTGATGGTGGTGGCCAAGAGCGATGTGGCCCATATGGGCCTGTCCGCCCAGTTCAAGGAAAGAGAGATAAGGAAACGCTATCTCGCCATCTGCAGGGGTATCCCGGCAGACAGATCCGGGATAGTGGATGAACCCATAGGCAGGGACCCCTTCGTGCGGGTGAAGATGAGCGTAAACCATGCATCGGGCAGGCAGGCAAAGACGGGATGGCGCCTCGTAAGGGCCCTTTTCGGTGCCGCCCTGCTCGAAGTGGAGCTCTTTACGGGCCGAACCCATCAGATAAGGGTACACATGAGCCATCTGGGCCATCCCCTTCTTGGCGACACCACCTACAGGGGCCCCAGAAGCGTAAGGACCCCGGGTGGGGATATTGTGGAGATAGGGCGGCAGATGCTGCACTCCTGGCGTCTCGAGTTCTCTCATCCGGTCACGGCAGAGGCGATGTCCTTTGAGGCGGAAATCCCTTCGGACATGGCCCGGCTCATCAAGGACCTTGAAGCCCCTCAAGGACAAGAGGTGAGATAGTGGAGAGACTTCCTGAAAAGCCGGAATTTCAGCTCGTGGCCTCGGCATGCCACAGCGAGGGGCCCTGCTACAGGGCAGTGGTGGAGACCGAACACGATCTTGGAGGGCTAATGCCCTATATCAATGCAGACATTTCCGTGATCACATATGAGCCCGATGAGGAGGAGCCTGTGCTGATCTTCAAGACAGACGGCTACAGGGTGGCGCTCAGAAGGCATGAGATAGCCATTGGGGCGGTCTCCGACAGGAACGAGGCGGAAGAAGCCGTCTCCAGGGTGATCGAATACCTGAACAGCGTGATCGACCGGGCAGATGAGATCACTCCAGACCACAGGCCAAGGCGGAGGCCGCCTGCACTCGAGCTCTTCAAACTCCTTCCCGGCACCAACTGCGGGGAGTGCGGAGAGCCTGCATGTCTGGCATTTGCGGTAAAGCTCTCACTGGGAAGGCTGGAACCCGCGGCATGCCCCCATCTTTCCAGGGACCGGGAGCGGCTTTCAAGATTGAACCAGCTCCTGGGGGCTGGCTAAAGGAGGCAGGGGCAACCCTCGGGAAGGACAAGATCGAGTTCTCCCGGGAGCACGTCGAATCTGATATGGTCTGCCTCGAAGGGCTCTCCATCGAGATTTACCGAGCGTCTGGCCTCTGGCCATGATTCCACCCACCTTGAGCGGAATCGCCTCACGTACCTTCCGTCTCCAGAGGAGGGGTCGAAGATCTCCTGAATCACCTGTCCTATGTCTGAAAGGGGAAAGGTGAGGATCACCATGATGTCGAAGAGTCCATCGTTTATGTAGGCCTCCGGTGCCAGGACCTTGCCGCCGCCTGCCTGGCGGCCATTGCATACGGCGCCAGAGATGGCCGTTCCGCTGAGCTCTATGCCCTCGGCCTTAAGCCTGCCCCGGCTCGGCTCGAAGTTCAGGGATTTCATGATGGCCGCCAGGGCATAGGCACTGCCTCCTATGAAGTTCTTTACCTGGTTCGGCACCTGGGAGGTGACCTGGGAGACGAAGCCGCCTGTGGCCACATTTATGAAATAGCGCTGGTTGGCGCGTCCTATGTCAACGGGAAAGGCCCTTCCGTGCAGGGCAAGGCGCAGGGCCTCTACAGGGTCTGAAGGGATGGCGCAGGCGGTTGCAAAGTCGTTTGCGGTCCCAAGCGGCAAGATGGCAAGGACGGGCCGCTCTTTTCTGGGGAGCCGGACCAGCCCGTTTACCACCTCGTTTATGGTCCCGTCACCGCCTGCGGCCACTACGCGGCTGATCTTCTCAGAGGCTGCCTCCCTGACGAATCTGACTGCATCGCCCCTCTCCCAGGTTACACGCACCTCCACCTGGCTCGACTCGCTCCTGAGAGCGGCCACTGCCCCGCGCACCTCGTCGAGATCCGCCTTCTTTCCATTGAGTATGATCCGTATCATCTTCTGCTGCGCCGGCTCATCCCACCTCTTTGGCCTGCCCCCTGGTCTCCTCGCCCTCCTGCACCCAGGCCATGAAGAGCATGTAGCTGATGGCCACCACCACTGCCCCTATGAAGAGGCCGATGATGCCTGAGAGCATCATGCCGCCAAGGGCCCCTATGAGTATGACGAACATGGGTATATCCACCCCTCGCCCCATGAGGATGGGTTTGAGGATGCTGTCACTTGAGCTTACGATGATGCTGTATATCAAGAAGATGGTGGCATGGGTGGTCTCTGCCGCCGTGAAGTACCAGGCAGCCACCGGGCCAAGGACCAGGATTGGGGGGAGCTGGATGACGGCACAGACGAGAACGAGCACTGCCCAGAGGCCTGCCAGGGGGATTTCGGCCACTATCAATCCTATGGCCGACAGCACGGACTGGATCACGGCAACTCCCACCACACCGAGCATCACCCCCCTGATGGTGGCGGTGGACAGGGCGGTGATCTCCTCGGCGTTGTCGCCTGCAAAGCGCCTCATGATCCTGTTCGTGATCCCTTGCCACCTCTCAGGAGATGCCAGCAGGGCAGCGGCTATCACGATGGATATGACGAACATGAGCACCGCCTTAAGCCCCCCGGCCGCAGATCCAAGGAGATAGCCTGCAGCGGTCTTGATCTCCGGGGCAAACTGCTTCAGCACGGACTCCAGATTGGAAGATGCCTGCATCCAGGCCTTTGAGATATATCCGCCCACTATGGGCCAGGACTTCACGCTGGCTGGCGGCGGCGGGATGGCTATGCTCTTTGCCTGAATCCCTTTTATCAGGGCCATGAGGGCATCATAGGAGGAGGTCGAAAGCTTTACCACCGGCACCACCAGGGCCACCACCACCAGTATGGCAAGCAGACTGGAGACGAGCTTCCGTCTGCCACCGAGCGCATTGGAACAGTAGGCAACAAAGGGCTCCACTGCCACTGCAAGGATGATCCCCCAGATCATCGGGATTATGAAGGGCTTGACTATCTGGTAGGTCCAAACGGCAAGGATGGCCACCAGGGCGATCTTGATCGCCGCCTCCAAGGCCTTCTTCTCAAAGCTGTCTCCGATTGAACCGTTCAGCTCCTTCATGTTCATGACGAACAGCTCCTTTCAAACCAGGTCATGCAGCCTACAGCTCTGCCGCTCTCCCGGCATTATGAGAGTGCATGGATACTGACTCTAGTGCCTATGGCACTATCTTCCTGTAAAACTTAACATCTTTCAGGACCTCTTGCAGGCAGGGCCCCTTTCAGGCCGTTTGTGAAATTTCGGGATGTTTTTTGGGCATAGCAACTTCTTGGATCCGAACAGGTTGCCCTGATGCAGAGTCGGAAGGATGCGCATTGGACTTTGAAATCACTCCGGGGGTCCCTTCAGTTTCGAGACATAGGGTGCATACTGCATGTCGTGATCGAGGATGTGCTCGAGCAGCCAGGTGCTCAGCAGGTCGCCGACAGAGGTGAGCGCCTCGTTTGATGATCTGCTGGAAGAGGTGACCTTTTTTGTCACCTCGAAGATGTCCTGAACCAGCCTGTCATGAACGGCCTTGTGCTCCCTGATAAGCTCTACCGGGCAGCCGGCTCGCTCCATGGCCACCTCTTCATCCCTGAAGTGCTCCTCTGCATAGGAGACCAGCCCGTTGAGGATCGGATAGGTCACCTCCTGGGCCTTACCCGCCTTAAGGGCATCGAAGAAGGTGTTGACCATTCCTATGAGGCGCTTGTGCTGCCTGTCTATATAGTCGTAGCCTACGCTGTACGAGTTGGACCATACGATGCGGGCAAGTTTTTTCATGATACCTTCTTCTTTTTCAAATAAGTAAAGATGCGATCTTCCTATCAATACTGGTCGGCAGAATCGGAAGGGCAGATGAAAGGGATCATCTTTCGGTTCCTGATGGGTCGAAAGGGCCTGAGACGAGCTCGACATGCGGACCTTTCAAGAGGGTTACGCTCACTGCACCGCTTGTTGCCGTACACAGCATCTCACATCCAATGCGCCGGTACCTGGGGGCAGCAGGCACCATCCCTGCACCCTCTTGCCTGCAAGAGGCGGATGAGACCAGGGCCAGGGATGGGTGTACGGCTGAAAGAAAGGGCTCGGAGCTTGATGTAAGTGAGCCGTGATGGGGCACCACCATCACATCGGAGGCCAGGGCCCTGCCATACTCATCCAATAACATTGCCTCACGGATCCTGTCGATATCCGCGGTCAGGAGCAGGGAGCTGCCCTCTTCGGCCTCCGCCCTTACAACGAGACAGCCTCTGTTAACGCACTTCCTGCACCCGTTGCACCGCGAGCACGGGATCAGATCCACCCTCGCCCCTCCGGCATTCAAAGAGAGTCTGTCTCCAACAGCGACCACAGGGATGGACCGGGCCTGGGCCAGGGCCCTTATGCGCTCATATGTCTCGAAGCGCCCTGGCCAATCGTTGAGAAACACCTTTCCTGCAGGGAACTCCTCCAGGAGGTCTGCGATGCCGGATGCATGATCGCGATGGGGATGGCTCGCCACCAGCCAATCTATCCGCCTGTAGCCCAGCCATCTGACAAACGGGGCCACAACGGCCCTTCCAACCTTGAAGCGGCCCTTTTTGAGCCCTCCCCCATCCACCACCATGACCCTGGCCCCTGGCAGCTCCAGCACCTGGCTCAGGCCATCTCCGACATCGAGCACGTGGAGCCTTATGGCACCATCGTCCGAGAGGAGGTGCTGTCTCAGAAATGGAGGATGAAGCCATCCAGCCCCAAAAACTGGCAGGAGGATGAAAAAGAGCCCAAGCAGCCACAGGCCCAGCCCCCTGGCCTTGAACGTGCCCCTTGGCGATATGGCCGGCAGCAGGAACGAGAGCCCAAGTATCGAGAGCAGGAGGAAGACCTGCCAGGGCCGGAGGCAGACCGTCCGGAGCACGAGCCCGGGCAGTGAGGAGGCGTGATGCGTAAGGGTCAAAAGGGGCTCAAGGGTCATGGCCGACAGCCGCCACAGCAGATCTGATACGGTTTGGCCCTGGCCCACCATCCAGGCCAGCTGACCGGCTGCCGCGCCAAGAAGGAGAAGCGGCAGGGTCATAAACTCCACGACCGGCACTATGAGCAGATTGAGCGGCACACCTGCCAGGTTCGTGCGCTGAAAGTGGGTCAATATCAGCGGGGAGGTCGCCGCCCAGGCAACCAGGGTCACCAGTGCGAACTGGACCGGCCACGGCCTATCCTGCAGGTGCCACCTGCCGGCAATAGGCCTTTCAAGTGCGAGCACCAGAAAGAAGACCGCGGCGAAGGAGAGCTGAAAGGAGATATCAAAGAGATAGTAGGGGCTCTTCAGAAGGAGCAGCCATGCGGCAAGGCACAGGCTGTTCAGAAGACAGGGCCGTCTCTTTATGACCATGGAGAGGGCAAGGGCAGCGACCATGATAAAGGCGCGCAGGCTGGAGGGAGAAAAGCCGGCCATGGCCGTATAGACGAGACAGGCTGCGGCACCGGCACAGTTTGCTGCCGATACCGCATTTATCCTATGGGCGATCGGCACAGAAAGGGTGAGAAGGCGCCTTGATAGCCAGGAGACCAGCAGGAATACCATGGCCATGTGGAGCCCTGAGACGGCAAACAGGTGGCCTATGCCCGACAGATAGATCTGGTCCCTCAGCCCCTCGTCCATCCACGCCTTTTCTCCAAAGACGAGGGCCATGGCCAGGGCCCGTTTTCGCGGATCTGGAAAGGATCTGGCGACTTGCTCCATGAGCCTGTGCCTGTGGGCCTCGATCATCACCCTCATCCGGACAAGGCCGGTGAGAGGGGGGCCGGCGGGCTGCTTCCGGATCACGAGATCCAGGGGGCTTGCCACACTCGCCTTGATCCTTATTCCCCGGAGCATCCAGTAGTTTGAGAAACTGAAGGATGCAGGATTGTTGAAGTCGCGGACGAGAAAGAGCCTCGCCCTTGCGAGCACCCTGTCTCCCGGCGAGATATCCCTCCAGGAGATCCCCTTGAGTGTGGCTGAAACCACGACCCAGGGTACAGCCTGTCTGTTGCTGTCCGCCAGCCCTGTAACGAGCAGCATGCAGGACGTGGAGTCGATGCCGGCCCCGGAGTCCCTCGGCACCGGGGATGAGAGCACGATGGCAGAGATCAGGCGTCTTTGGCCGTAGACGGCAGCGGGCTCCAGGGGGGCCGATGCCTGTCTTACCGCCTTCTGATAAAGAAGGAGCGAGGCGGCGCCAAGGGAGAAAAAGAGAAGAAAGAGCGTGGCCGCCAGCACTCCGGCCCGCCAGCCAGGCCACTTCGGCAGTGGAGATGAGGAGAGTGCCAGGGCCGCAATCAGCCCTGCCAGCGCTACCCAGTCCAGCGGGCCGAGATGGTTCGCCCAGAGGTGCCGGCCAAGGTCGTGGCCAAAATCATGACCGGATGCCTGCCACACGATACCCGTGCAGAAGGCGATGAGCAGAAGAAGAAGCGGGGCGGGAGAGGTCTTCAGGAGCAGCCCTCCTCTTTAAATAATGCAGAATTGAAGCGCCTATGGGCTCAAGGGAGATTTTCCGGTCCGGGCCCCCTTTTTCCGCCTGCCTCCAGCGCTATTGCCGCACAGCCGCCCAAACCCCGGCTCGTCAGCTACACCTTGAAAATCCGCAGGAGCGGCAGAGCATGCACCCCTCCTCCGGCTCCATGGCAGAGCCGCACTCGGGGCAGGTCATTGGAGAGCCCTCCTTCTCCTTTACCTCTATATCGGCAACAGAGCTCAGGACCTTTGCAATGGCATCGGGGCAGGAGAGTATCTGCCTTCCCTCGTACCATATCGGGGACGGGCATCTGATCCCGGTGAGCTGTTTGATTATGGCCTTTGGCGAGACCCCGGAGCGCAGTGCCAGGGAGATCAGGCGGCTTTCCGCCTCTATCTGGCAGGCTGCGCAACCGCCTGCCTTGCCCATCTGGGCGAAGACCTCACAGAAGTCCTTGTCGTCCCAGTTGACAGTGACATAGAGGTTGCCGCACCCTGTCCTCATCCTTTCGGTGATGCCCTGGGTGCGATGGGGCCTGGGCCTCGGGGCTATCTTGCCGTTTTCCGTGGTCGGGATCTCGGCGGACTCCGCCCCCTCCTGCTCCCTCTTGGCCTTTTTGAGGTTGAGCACCTGGACAGGACGGCTGCCGTAGCGGTAGATGGTGAGCCCCTTCAGGCCCTTTTTCCAAGCGAGCAGATAGGCCTTGGTCACATCCTCCACAGTGGCCTCTTCCGGAAAGTTTATGGTCTTTGAGACAGCATTGTCCGTATGCTCCTGGAAGGCCGCCTGGATGGCTATATGCTCCTCAGGTGTTACGTCCATGGAGGTTACGAATATGCGCTTGAGCTCGCTTGGCACCTCGTCTATATCCTGAACGGAGCCGGCAGTGGCTATCTTCTCCATGAGCTGATGGCTGTAGATGCCGCGCTCCTTCATGGCCTTGACGAAAAGCGGGTGGGCCTCCACCAGCTCGTTGCCGTCCAGCACGCGCCTTATGTAGCTTACGGCAAAGAGTGGCTCGATGCCGCTCGAGGCGCCGGCGATGATGCTTATGGTGCCTGTGGGCGCGATGGTGGTGGTGGTGGCATTTCTCATGTAAGGGGTCTTTTCACTGTCGTATATGCTGCCCTTGTAGGCGGGGAAGTTGCCGCGGCGCTCCCCGAGGGCCATGGATGCCGCCTTGGACTCTTCATCTATGAAGGCCATAACCTCCTTGGCCACCTTCCTGGCATCCGGAGAGTTGTACGGGATCCCGAGCTCTATCAGCAGATCTGCAAAGCCCATGACACCAAGGCCGATCTTCCTGGTCCTGAGCGTCATCTGCCTGATCTCTTCCAGCGGAAAGCGGTTTGCATCTATCACATTGTCCAGGAAATGGACCGCCTTCCAGACTATGTCCTTAAGGCCTGGATAGTCGATCTCTCCATCCCTGACGAACTTGGCCAGGTTGATGGAGCCGAGATTGCAGGACTCATAGGGGAGCAAGGGCTGCTCTCCGCACGGGTTGGTGCTCTCCATCTGGCCGAGGTGAGGGGTCGGGTTTGAGCGATTGATCCTGTCAAGGAAGATGATCCCTGGCTCACCGCTCGACCATGCGGCCTTCACGATCATGGAGAAGATCTTCGGGGCAGAGACCCGTCTTACCTCCTGGCCGGTCCTGGGATTGTAGAGGCTGTATGATTCGCCTGCCTTGACCGCCTCCATGAACTCCTCGGTGAGGGCCACGGAGATGTTGAAGTTGTTCAACCTGTCTGTCTTGGTCTTGCAGACGATGAACTTTTCTATGTCCGGGTGGTCCACACGGAGTATCCCCATGTTGGCCCCGCGCCTGGTCCCGCCCTGCTTTATGGTCTCAGTGGCCACGTCGAATATGGTCATAAAGGATATGGGCCCGCTCGCCACCCCGTGGGTGGTCTTTACGATGTCGCCCTCGGGGCGGATGCGGGAGAAGGAAAAGCCCGTGCCGCCTCCGCTCTTGTGTATCATGGCGGTGTGTTTCACAGCCTCGAAGATGCTCTCGATGGAGTCCTCTATGGGCAGGACGAAGCAGGCAGAGAGCTGCCCAAGCACCCTTCCCGCATTCATGAGCGTGGGGCTGTTCGGCATGAACTTGAGCGAGGTCATCATCTCATAGAACTGGCCCGATATCTCGTCCAGGTCGGCATCCGGATCGTAGTCCTTGTCCGGCTCGGCAATGGCCTTGGCGACACGCATGAACATATCCTCAGGCCGCTCGATGGGATTGCCATCCTCGTCCTTCTTGAGATAGCGCTTGGCCAGAACGACCAGGGCGTTTTCAGATAGGGGCAGGTCTGTCTTTGGAAGCTCCATTTCCATGTCGAGGCATCCTCCAGGCTTTTTTATCCGGTTGTATTGAATTATTGGATCGAAAATTATAGATACAATATATTGTTATCTGCACCATCCAAAGTTGACTATATAGTATTTAAACCAGAAAAATTGTCAAGCATCATGGGGGCTTCGTGGCGAGGTGGCCTGCATCTTTCCGGGAAGGCTTTTTATTTCCGCCACCTGCGTGTAGATTAGCCCAAAATCAGCACTCGAAGAGGTCATTCAAGATGGCAGCAAAGATCAGGATATACAACACCATGACAGGTGAAAAGGAGCCCCTTGAGCCGGTAAGGCCGGACCGTGTCGGGATCTATGCCTGTGGCATAACGGCATACGACAGGTGCCATATTGGCCATGCCCGCTCTGCCGTGGTCTTCGACGTGGTGGTCCGTCACCTTAGAAGTCGAGGATACAACGTGCTCTTTGTCAGAAATTTCACTGACATAGACGACAAGATCATAAACAGGGCGCGTGAGGAGGGCATCTCCACCACCGAGCTTGCCGAAAGGGAGATCGCCCACTTCTATGAGGACATGGACGCCCTCGGAGTTGCCAGGGCAGACATAGAGCCCAGGGCCACCGAACACATCCCTGAGATCATCGCCCTCATCGAGAGGCTCATCGAAAAGGGCTTTGCCTATGAGGCAGAAGGGGATGTCTACTTCTCTGTCAGAAAATTCCCCTCCTATGGTGCCCTGTCAAAGAGGAACATAGAGGAGATGATGGCAGGTGCCAGGATCGAGCCTGGAGACAAGAAGCGCGAGCCAATGGATTTCGCCCTCTGGAAGGCATCCAAGCCCGGCGAGCCCGCATGGGACAGCCCGTGGGGGCCCGGAAGGCCCGGCTGGCACATAGAGTGTTCCGCCATGAGCATGAAGTACCTGGGTGAGACCCTGGACATACACGGAGGCGGACTGGACCTGTCGTTTCCCCACCACGAGAACGAAAGGGCACAGTCCGAGGCGGCAACGGGCAAGAGGTTTGTGAAGATCTGGATGCACAACGGATTTGTGACCATCCGGGGAGAGAAGATGTCCAAGAGCCTTGGCAACTTCATCACCATAAAGGAGATCCTGGACCACTTTCATCCCGAGGTCTTGAGGCTCTTCCTGCTTTCCAAACACTACAGAAGCCCCCTGGACTACTCCACCTCTGCCCTGGAGGAGTGGCGCACGGCCCTTGACCGGATCTACAAGGCGGTCCACGACGCCCAGGGGGTGATCGCAAGCCCTGTGAAGAAACAGCGCCCCTTGCCCGAGCAGGTAGAAAGAGACCTCGAGGAGCTAGCCACCCTGGAGGAGAGATTCAACCAGGCCATGGATGACGATTTCAACTCTGCCAAGGCCCTGGGATACCTCTTCGATGCGGTCCGGGCACTGAACCGGATAAACCGGGAGGCTGCCAAGCGGCCATCGGCCCTCTACAAGGAGCCGCTCACAAGGGCCCTGGACGGGCTCAAGTCGGTATCCAGGACCCTGGGCATACTGGTACAGGAGCCCGGCGAGTATCTCGCGGCAAGAAACAGGGAGGCCCTCGAGGCTGCCGGGCTTTCAGAAGAAGAGCTCCAGGGTCTCATAGAGGAAAGGAATCGGGCGAGGAAGGAGAAGGACTGGGCAAGGGCGGACGAGATACGGGACCAACTGAAGGAAAAGGGCATCACACTGATGGACACCCCTTCCGGGACCGAATGGAGCGCCCTTTCCTGAGCCCTTGGCCTGAACAGGGCCGGATCGGGCCGCCCCCCGCTGGCCCCTTACCTCCATTTTGATTGCATTTTTTGGGGTCTCAGTGTATTAATCAAAAAGTTTTCATCTGAATTAATTTTTTGCGCAAAGAAATTTATAAAAAGATTTAATTTTGAAGCGGAAGCCATGAAGTGGCCGGAGGGCTGACCGCCTTCTGACCATCTTACGATCGGCTCAGGGATTGACATGGTCCCGGCAGGGCTGTTCCCGCTTCATGGCCGCCTTTGCAAGCGCTGAACAAAAAGGCCTGAAAATTGCTGTTGGGAGGGGTATGGCCAGCAGGACATCCATAATCGTCGCAATATTGACTCTCCTTATGGCAATGGCGCTGCCGTGGCGTCAAAATGCCGTCTCATCGAGCAAGCCCGCCTCGGACACCAGGGCTGTCAGATACGAGATCCGTTTCCCGGAGACCAACGCATACAGGGATGCATTCAAGCAGATGACCCGGAGGCTCTATGCCGCTTCCGGGCTGGCGGGGCTCTTGGACCAGGAGGGATTTGAGCGCTCGGTTGCGGCCTTCTACAACCTCAAGAAGAAGGGCCTGGTGAAGCGCGACGTGCTGGTGATCATAGACTACAGGAAGCCATCCTTCCAGGACAGGCTCTTTGTCATCGACATGAAACGCCAGCAGCTCAAGTACAAGAGCCTGGTAGCCCACGGAAAGAACTCCGGTCTCATACGCGCAACCAGGTTCTCCAACAGGCCAGGGTCTCACATGAGCAGCCTCGGGGTCTTCGTAACCGGTGAGACATACCTTGGCCGTCATGGCTACTCCCTGAATATCCACGGCGTGGAGCGAGGCATAAACCACCTGGCGGAAAAGCGCAGGATAGTCATACACGGGGCAGACTATGTCTCCTGGCGTCACATCAGGAAGTATGGCCACCTCGGCAGGAGCTTCGGCTGCCCGGCCGTACCCAAACGGCTGGCCCGGCCCATCATAGAGACCATCAAGGATGGAAGCTGTCTGGTGATCCTCGGAAACGATCAAAACTACTACTCCAAGAGCGAGCTCTACAACCTGGAAAGGGCAGCCCTCTATCTCGCCTCACAGGAGACCTGATCCTCACCTTTTTCTATTTTTCAGGCCTATTTTGTCCGATTTGAGATTGCCAAGGAAAAATTTCGGGCTTAACATCATCAAGCATGAGCTGGAGAACGAGAAAGGCTGATGCACTCCTCTGCCCTGCGTGCACTCTCCTTGCATTCATTGCCATATTTATCGCAATATTCATCGGCACTGTAGCCATATCGGTGGCGGCTTCCAGGCCTGATCTGCCGGGAGCTACAGGCCAAACAGGCATGCCTCCTGAAGGCGGCAGGGTCCAGACAGGTGCGCCCGTTTCAGCCAGCCAGATCATAAGGGAGTACTGCCAGAGGCTTGAGAGCCAGAAAAACATCACCGTCTGTGCCACCTGTGTGGCCTCACACCGCACCATCCCGGCATTCTACAAGGCCATGGACTACCGCCCGGTCTGGCAGGACCGGGATATGGCGGATGCGCTCCTGGAGGAGATATCAAGGATCGATGAAGAGGGCCTGATCCAGCAGGACTACTACTATGGGATATTGAAAGAGCTCAGGGCAAAGGCAGCAGGCGGGCTGTTCAGCACGGCCGATCCGAGGGACGTGGCCGATTTCGACATACTCATGTCCGATGCGCTTCTGAGGCTGTGCCATCACCTCTTTTTTGGAAAACTGAATCCCGAGGGTCTGGACCCCAACTGGAACCTTGAGAGGAACATCCGCTCCCTCTCCCCAACAGAGCTCATGGTACGGATAGTCTCATCCGGCAGGATAGGTGAAGAGCTGGACAGGCTTAGGCCCAAGGGGCGCTACTACAGTGCGGTCAAAGAGGAGCTAAAGCGAATGCGGGGGATAAGGGCCAGGGGCGGTTGGCAGCCCGTGACCGGCAGGAGGCTCCTAAGGCCAGGAAGAAAGAGCGATCAGGTGGAGGCCATCTCCAGGAGACTGCTGGCAGAGGGTATCATCAGCCAGGAGGAGTTCGATGCGATAGATCTCTCGTCTGGCAGGTACACCGAGCCCCTGGTCTCCTATGTGAAGCGATTTCAGAGGCGATATGCCCTGAACGCCGATGGCATAATAGGCCCCAAGACCTACTGGGCCCTGTCCAGGACCCCTGATGACCTCATCAACACCCTGAAGGTGAATCTCGAAAGGGCCAGGTGGGTCCTGCATGACCTGCCAGAGGAGTATCTGCTGGTGAACATAGCAAGCTTCAGGCTCTATTACGTCAGACATGGAAGCAGGATCTGGCGCAGCAGGGTACAGGTGGGCACGGCATCGTGGCAGACCCCGGTATTCAAGGCGGATCTCAAGTACGTGGTCTTCAATCCCTACTGGAACGTGCCCCCTGACATCCTGAAAAGGGAGGTCATCCCCAACATACTCGAGGATCCCGGATATCTGGAGGCCAATCAGATGGAGGTTGTCGACTTCAATGGAAACCCTGTGGACCCCGACTCCATCGACTGGGCCGCCTACAGCAGTGGCAAAAACTTTCCATATATGGTCAGACAGAAGCCCGGGCCCGACAATGCCCTGGGGCTCGTAAAATTCCTGTTTCCAAACAAGCATCACGTCTTCATCCACGACACCCCCAGCAAGGCCTTCTTCCAGAAGGACAAGCGCGCATTCAGCCACGGATGCATCAGGCTTGAAGAGCCCCTGATCCTGGCTGAACTGCTGCTGTCTTCCATCAACGGCATGAGCAAGGAGGAGGTCCAGGAGATAGTGGCATCAGGGAAGAACAAGACCGTTCGCCTGGAGCGCTTCCTGCCGGTGCTGGTGCTCTACTGGACGGCAGAGCTGGACGACTCCGGACAGATCGTCTATCTGGAGGATATCTACCACAGGGACGAACGCATACTCATTGGGCTCGAGACCCCCTACAGCCTCGAGGTGAGCCCCTATCGCTTCATAAAGGCAAGGGCCCAAAGTGCATCCAAGGCGGCCTCTCATGGCCCTGCAGGCCCCGATGGGCTGGGGCCAGGAAAATAGCCCCCACCAATCTGGATCAGAGACATTTTCCTGGGCATTTCCTGACTGGAGGTTAGGGTAAACGGCTTTATTTTTGGATATTTCATGATATATCTTGCCTCCAAACCTGTTGCAGGGACAAGGATGGACTCCCTTGGCACCTTGGATATCGGGATTTCTAAAAGGGGGCCCAAGACAAACCGGGCCAAGACAAATCTGGCCGAGATAAATCTGGCCAAGACAAATATAAATGAGCGAGATGGATGGATTTGAATACAGAGATGGCTCAAATGGAGCCCTTGATGGAGCAGCCCGATCTTTTTGGATATGGTGCTGGAGCCAGCAGCCGGACTCGAACCGGCGACCTGCTGATTACGAATCAGCTGCTCTACCAGCTGAGCTATGCTGGCTCACTCTCGCTTGGCCTCGTGACAGGCACTACTATTTATCACAACCCCTTGAGCCTGGTCAAGGAGTCGTATCGCAGGTGAAGATCCTGCGAGAGATCTCCCCGCGAGAGATCTCCCCACAAGAGATCTCATAGATAAACTTGAGGAAAGAGAGATGGCCCTCGACATCACCAGAGCCATAGATTCCGCCCTTGCCTGGAGCAGGAGAGAGCAACATCCGGAAGGGTACTGGCTTGCGGATACCGACTCCAACTGCTGCATGGAGGCGGAATGGATAATGGCCATGCACTTCATGGGACTCATGGATGATGCAAGGGTCAAAGAGATGCTGCCGGGCGTGGTCCAGGCCATACTCCATGAGCAGCGCCAGGACGGCTCATGGGAGGTCTACTACAGGGCGCCTACAGGCGATATCAACACCACTGTGGAGTCCTATGCCGCCCTCAGGATCGCAGGGCTTTCCCCGCAGGAGGAGCCGTTGAGGCGGGCAAGGCAGTGGATCTTCAGGCATGGAGGGCTGTCAAAGATCAGGGTGTTCACCCGGTACTGGCTTGCGCTGTTGGGGGAGTGGCCCTGGAGATACACGCCCAACCTGCCACCAGAGATCATATTTCAGCCCGCCTGGGCACCTCTAAGCATATACCGCTTCTCCGCCTGGGCCAGGGCCACGATAGTGCCGCTGACACTCCTTTGCAGCAACAGGCCGAGCAGGCCCCTTCCGCGTGAAAAGCGCCTTGACGAGCTCTTTCCAGAGGGCAGGGAGAGATTCGACTACAGGCTCGAAAAGAAGGCAGGCATCCTCTCGTGGGAGACCCTGTTCTTCTCTCTCGACAGGGTGCTCAACCTCTACAACGCCCTCCCCTATCAGCCCCTTCGAAAGACGGCAAGAAGGTACTGCATAGACTGGGTCATCAGGCATCAGGACAACGACGGGGTCTGGGGCGGGATACAGCCCCCCATGATCTACTCCCTCATGGCCCTCTATGATGAGGGTTACCTGCCCCAGCATCCTGTGATCGACAGGGGCCTTCAGGCATTCTCGGAGCATTGGCAGAGAAAGAGGGAGGACCGCATCTACATAAACGCCACCGAATCCATCGTTTGGGACACCATGCTCACCATGCTTGGCATGCTGGACTGCGCCATAGATCCCTTGAATGACGCCAACTTCATGAAGGCGCTTCGCTGGCTGCTTGACAAGTTCGTCGAGGCACCAGGCGACTGGCAGGTATATCTGAGGGATGTGGAGCCCGGGGCCTGGGCCTTTGAGCGGGCAAACACCTGGTATCCGGACGTGGACGATACGGCAGTCGCCCTCATGGTGCTGGCACGCATAAGGCCTCTTTTGCCAGAAGGCCCCTTGAAGGCCGAGGTGGAGCACAAGATGGACAAGGCCCTGAAATGGACCATTGCCATGCAGTCGAAAAATGGTGGCTGGGGCGCATTTGACAGGGACAACAACAGCGAGATAGTGATCCGGATACCATTCAGCGATTTCGGAGAGGCCCTCGACCCTCCCAGTGTGGATGTGACCGCCCATGTGATCGAGGCTTTGGGAATTGCGGGAATGAAAAAGGGCCATCCTGTGATCGACCGCGCACTCGCCTTCATAAGAGCAGAACAGGAGGATGACGGCTCATGGTTCGGGCGATGGGGGGTGAACTACATCTACGGCACCGCGGCCGTCCTGCCTGCCCTCAGGGCCATAGGACAGGAGATGTATGCCGACTATGTGCTCAGGGCCGCAGACTGGATAGCGGATCACCAGATGGAAGATGGTGGCTGGGGCGAGTCCTGCGCATCATATATGGATGATTCCCTAAGGGGCAGAAATCAGGAGGCCACAGCATCTCAGACCGCCTGGGCCCTCATGGCCCTGCTGGCAGTTGGCAGCAGGCGCTACGTGAGGCATGTAAGGCGCGGCCTTGAGTGGCTCCTCGAAAACCAGCGCCCGGATGGCACCTGGGACGAGCCCTGGTACACGGGAACCGGTTTTCCCGGCTACGGAATCGGCGAGCGGGCCAGTATAGAGAAGATCAAGGAGAGGGTCATGCAGGGAAAGGAGCTCTCAAGGGGGTTCATGGTGCGCTACAACATGTACCGCCACTACTTCCCGCTGATGGCCCTGGGCCGGGCCATACCGTATCTGAAACGCTACAGGGCCATTTGAAGCCCTCTTTGAGCCATTCATTTCTCCAAGACAGCCCGCGCCTTCACTGAAAGGATTTTTAAAAAATGGCAGATCTCACAACCATCACGGCAGCGGCGGCAGGGAGGATCGAATCCGATCTCCTGATCAGCTCTGGCCAGGTGATTGACGTGTTTTCCGGCACAATCCACAGGCTGGACATTGCCATCAAGGATGGCGTCATCGTCCATATGGCACCCTCCATAGATGGGCCATGCCGCAAGGAGCTGGATGCAGACGGCCTCTATGTCTGCCCAGGATTCATCGATGCCCACATCCATATAGAATCCTCCATGCTGGTGCCCTCAAGATTTGCCCAGGCCGTCATCCCGCACGGGACCACCGCAGTGGTGGCAGACCCCCATGAGATCGCAAACTGCTGGGGCATGGACGGGATCGAGTTCATGATAGGGGATGCAAGGGCCTCTGCCCTCTCCTTCTATTTCACTGCCCCTTCATGTGTGCCTGCGGCAGGACAGTTCGAGACCTCCGGGGCGGAACTCGGCCCGGAAGAGATAGCCAGGGTCCTCGAGATGGAGGGGGTGGTCGGCCTTGGAGAGATGATGAACTTTCCAGGCGTCATCAATGCGGACCCGGAGGTCATGGGAAAGATCGAGGAGGCAAGACGGCGCAATATGGTGATCGATGGCCATGCCCCGGGTCTGAGGGGCAGGCAGCTGTCTGCCTACATATCCGCCGGTATAGATTCCGACCATGAATCCTTCGGCCTGGACGAGGCCAGGGAAAAGCTCCAAAAGGGCATGTATCTCTTTATCCGCCAGGGTACGTCGGCAAAGAACCTCGAGGCACTCCTGCCTGCTGTCACCCCTGAGACCCTGGCCAGGTGCTGCCTGGTCACAGACGACAAGCACCCGGATGAGATCCTGGACCACGGCCACCTGGACCACCTTCTGTCACAGGCGGTTGCCCTTGGCCTTGGGCCGGCAGAGGCCGTCAGGATGGTCACCCTGAACCCGGCAGTGCGTTTCGGACTTAAAGGGCACGGGGCCGTGGCCCCTGGCTACAGGGCGGATATCGTGCTTGTAGAGGACCTCGAGGCCTTCAGGCCGGTTGCCGTGATCATAGATGGGGAGATATGCTACTCAGCAACCAACGGCCTTTCGGATGCCTGCCTGCAAGACCCCGCTCAGGGCTCCCTTGAGATCCTGGGTGCCTCATCGGCCGGCCTTGAGATCCCGGACCCCTCAGGGCTCGACCTTGCAGTAGCGGCCCCTTTCCAGACAGACAGGGTGAGGGCCAGGGTAGTCGAGATAGTGCCGGGAGAGCTCATCACGAGGCAGATCTTGACGGAGCTTCCTGTGGAGCACGGGTGTGTACTGTCCGATCCTGGGCGGGATATCTCATATCTCGTTGTGATAGAGAGGCA
This sequence comes from uncultured Desulfobacterales bacterium, assembly GCA_964573615.1. Classification (GTDB taxonomy): domain Bacteria; phylum Desulfobacterota; class Dissulfuribacteria; order Dissulfuribacterales; family QOAL01; genus JALSKY01. The sequence goes on from CAZNKD010000028.1 coordinate 20,170, forward strand.
TCACGGGACGGGAAATATCGGAAAGGGCTTTGTAAAGGGGTTCAATCTGCAAAGGGGTGCAATAGCCTCCACGGTTGCCCACGACTCCCATAATCTCATAATCGCAGGGACCGATCACGAATCCATGAAGGCCGCTGCTGCTGCCCTCAAGGCCAGCGGAGGCGGCCTTTGTGCCGCCCTTGGCCAGAGAGTGGAACTGCTCGCCCTCCCTGTGGCCGGTCTCATGAGTACATCCTCGGCCCAGGAGGTGGCCAGTGATCTCGAGCGTGTGCTGGGCCTTGCCCATGAGCTTGGCATCTCCATGGAAAACCCCTTCATGCCCCTGAGCTTCCTGGCCCTTCCTGTAATCCCCGAACTGAAGCTCACGGACAGGGGATTGGTGGATGTAAATACCTTCAGTTTCGTCTCCCTGTTCCCATAAAAGCCCCAAAAAAATCCCTTTACATGCCGGATGAAAAACATATAGTCTAAATAAGAGTCCTGAGCACTTGACTTTCCTTAAAAAGAATATTAAAAAGTTTTTATGATTTGGTTGAAACGCATAAAAAATTTTAGGGCGCTTCTCTTGTGCACCCTTATGCTTGCAATCCTTACGGCATGCAAGCAGGAGACTATCACCTCAGGGGTGGAAAATCCCTACACCAAGGAAGAGATCGCCATCATGATGAAGTACCACGGCTCCCTGGTGGCAAAGTTCGAAAACGGCCAGTGGTACTGCCTGCAGGGAAAGCACTGGGTGAAGATCAACAGCGCCAATGCCCAGCGCTACGCAAGGCTTCAGCTCAAGAGACAAAAGAGCCTGAAAAACTGATAAGGGCTCGTTCCTCTCCTCATCCCCATCTGCTAAAATCTCCTCAAAGGCAACAGCTCCAAGGGCCTTGAAAAAGTAAACGAAAGGGGGCTTTCATGGGCAGGATTTTCAAGCTCATAGGTATCCTTGCTCTCCTGGTCTTGGGCCTTTTGATCGGGCTCGCCATCTTCCTGAAGAGCATACTGACTCCTGATCTCGTAAGGCAGAAGGTGCTGCCTGTGGTCTCGGAACAGATCGGAAGGCCTGTCACTGTAGGAGACATCGATATAGGGCTCTTTTCCGGCATCACCCTAAGGGATGTGGAGATAGGGGCCAAGGTGCCTGAAAAGGCCACTACACCGGCGGAAAGGGGTGCCTTGATCTCTGCCAAGGAGGCCTCTTTGGGCTATGACCTCATACCCATCCTTTCCGGACGCATTGTCATAAACCATCTCATCCTGAAGGGACCAGAGCTCACCGTGGTGAGGCGCCCGGACGGAAGCCTGAACATCTCCGAACTCCTGGCAGGCCAAGAGAGTGCTGGGCCGGGGAGACAAAAAGAGGCACAAAAGGGTGCCGGTGCCTCTCCCAAAAAGGACGGAAGCCAGCAGACAGATGGAAAGGGCGCCAAGGCGGCCGCTGGCCTGAAGGTCCTGGTCTCTCGGATATCCATAGAAGACGGCAGCATCACCTTCATTGACATGGCTGCTGGCAGGAGTGGGGAGCCGCTGCGCTATGTTGCCAAGGCCATCGGGGTCGAGATCTCTGATCTGAGCCTGGATCACCCCTTTCCCGTGGCGCTTGATGCAGACATTGCAGGTGCAGGCCTCAAGGCAAGGGGCACTGTCCAGTTGGACCCTGTCCAGATGGACCTCAAATTGAGCCTTGAGGGCCTGGATGCTGGGCTATTTTCTCCATATTTCCAGGAAGGCCTTGCCTGGCATGTGAAGGGCCCGAAGATCAGCCTTGACACTGCCGTTACCGGAGATCTCAGGGACCTGACCCTGAAGGGTGAGCTGAGGGCCAGAGGGCTCGATCTCCTTCCCAAAAAGGGACCCAAGGAAGGAAAAGATGGCGCACCGATCTGGCTCGAGGGGGCGGATGCCGGCCTTGATTTCGACATAACCGCCGGCCTTGAGGCAGGAAGGGTGGAGATCAGGCAGGCCAGGGTCTCTTTTGAAGACCAGCCCATAGATGTCGAGGGCTCGATCATCCTGCCTGCAAAGAGCAAAGGGCCCGTCTTGGACCTTCAGATATCAGGCAGTGGAATCGAGGTCTCACGGCTCTGTGGGCCCTTAAGGGGCGAAGATATAGAAAGGGCCATCACCATGTACAAGCCATCCGGCAGCTTCTCCGTAGCCGCTTCCCTATTCGGCCAGGCTGATCGGCCGGCAAGGCTCATCAAGAGGGCCGAGATCGATTTCAAAGGGGTGTCGGTAGAGTATGGCAAGAGGCCTTGCGCGCTGAATGGCAAGGTGATCCTCCAGGGGGCGAGGCTCTCTTCCAAGGACCTCAGGCTGGATCTCGATGGCCAGCCCCTACTCCTCTCCCTTTCCGTGCTGGATCTGTGGGCAAGGCCTGTGGTACTGACCGCTGATGCAGAGGCGGAAAGGCTGGATGTGACGCCATTTCTGGAGGCTGAAGGCCTGAAAGGATCCGCGAAATCGGACGAAGAGGCCGGGGGCGGCCGGCAAAGGTCCGGGGCCAACAGGGGCAAGGGGGCGGCCAAAGGCGCTGGCCCGACTGCCGACAAGACCCAGGGGGAAGTCGCGGCAGATGAGCCCGGTCCCTTTGATATCCCGGTGGATGGAAGCGGAAGTGTAAAGATAGGAAGGCTCAAGTACAAGGAGTATGTGATAGATGACTATCTTCTCAAGTGGAGGCTTAGGAACAACAAGCTAACCTTTGATCAAAACCTGATTTTTGCAGGTGGAAAAATCCAAAAAAAGGGCGATGTGGACCTGGCGGTGAAAGGGCTCAGCTACAGGTCTGATCTCAGGATCCAGGGTGTCAAGGTGGAGGAGTTCCTCTCCTATCTCTCCCCCTCACTCAGGGGCCTGCTTGCTGGAGAGCTGAACCTCGACGGCACCTTTTCCGGCAAAGGGCTGAGCAGCTACGCCATCAGGAGGAACCTCAATGCAGAGGGCCTCTGGAACATGGCAAAGGGTGTTCTCAGGGCAACAGGCCTCATGAAGGGCATCGCCTCTGTGTTGGGGCTGAAGGACCTGGATGAGTTCCAGTTCGACACTGCACGCGGAAACTTCAGGGTAAAGAACGGGGCAGTCCTCTTCAGAGGCGCCTTCTCATCCAAGGACCTGGTCCTGAATCCGGTGGGGCGCATCGATCTTACAGGCCCCATCTCCATGGATCTCAACCTCAAGCTCTCGCCCCAGATGACAGCCAAGCTGAACAGTACGGCAAAAAGGCTGGTGGTCAGATCTGAAGATGGCTGGAGTCAGGTGCCTCTCAAGGTCTCTGGGACCCTTTCAAGCCCCAGGGTGAGCCTGAGCAGCAGATTCATCAAAAAACGCATAGGGCAGGAGGCGGACAGGCTCCTTCGCGGGCTCTTTGGACTTGGCGGCAAGGAAAAAGGGGCGAAATAGGGGGCTGGGACTGGCAGCTCAGGGCCGCCAGGGAGGCCTCTACTTGCCTCTGGCCTTGCCCCTGCGCTGGGCAAGTATCTTCCTCCACTTGTCCAGCCGCTCCTTTATGGTGCGCTCATATCCCCTGGTGGTGGGCTGGTAATAGATGCGGTTTCTCAGCTCGGATGGGAAATATTCCTGGACGGCCAGGGCATCCTTGTGGTCATGGGCATACTTGTAGCCTTTTCCGTAGCCCAGCTCCTTCATGAGTTTGGTCGGGGCGTTCCTTATGTGAAGCGGCACAGGCAGGGTGCCGAACTTCTTGGCATCCTCGACGGCCTCGCCCCATGCTGTATAGGCGGCATTGCTCTTGGGTGCCGTGGCCAGATATAGGGCTGCCTGGGCCAGGGCCAGCTCCCCTTCAGGGCTTCCAAGAAAATCGTAGGCCCTCAGGGCCTCCATGGCAACGGTAAGGGCCTGAGGATCAGCGTTTCCCACGTCTTCAGAGGCGAAACGCACCATACGTCTCGCTATGTAGTGCGGGTCCTCACCAGCAGACAGCATCCTGGCCATCCAGTAGAGGGCGGCATCCGGATCACTACCCCTGAGGCTCTTGTGAAAGGCCGATATGAGGTTGTAGTGCTCCTCACCGGCCTTGTCATACCTGAGCCCCTTGTGCTGTATGGCCTCCTCGACATGGTGCAGGGTGATCTCCGCCCCCTTGCCCTCAGGCAGGGCAGATACGGCAAGCTCTGCCGCCATCTCCAGATAGTTGAGAAGGGTCCTTGCATCCCCGTCACTCCTTGCCACGAGCACCCCCCTGGCCTCGTCGGCAATGGTCAGCCCCAACTCCCCAAGCCCTTTTCGCTTGTCGGTGAGCGCCCTGGTTATCAGGGTGTCAAGGGCCTCTTCATCCAGGGGATTCAGCACCAGGACCTGGCATCTCGAAAGGAGCGGGGCGATGATTTCGAAGGATGGATTCTCGGTGGTGGCGCCGATCAGGGTGATGAGCCCCGACTCCACATGGGGCAGGAAGGCATCCTGCTGGGCCTTGTTGAAACGGTGTATCTCATCCACGAAGAGCACGGTCCTGGGACCGCCACGCTGCTGGTTCTCCTTGGCCTCCTTGACTATGGCCCGCAGCTCCTGAATGCCCGACAGCACCGCCGAGAAGCTCACGAAGTTGGCATCGATCAGCCGGGCTATGATCCTTGCCAGGGTGGTCTTTCCGCAACCTGGCGGCCCCCAGAGGATAAGGGATGGCAGGGTGCCCCGGGAAAGGAGGCTGTGGAGGATCTTCCCCTGGCCCAGTATGTGGTCCTGGCCTACGAATTCCTCCAGGGTGGATGGCCGGAGCCGCTCTGCAAGTGGAACGTGTCTCATGGCTGCTGTCTCTCAAACCGGCCCTCAGGCAGACCCTCCTCCGCCTCCGGGCCCCTCGTCCTCCTTGTCTCTGGAATGGAGCATGTACTCGTATCTCCAGGGCATCTTTGTGAAGAGGGCCGCCAGGATTATCGTGAACACAAGCCAGTTCAGCCCGATGGCGCAGATGGCCAGCCAGGGATAGCCCCCGTAGGGTGCCTTCACCTCTGCCATCAGGTCGCCTGCCAGCATTATTATCAGAATGGCGGGCACGAAGTAGCGGATTGCAGGCTCCCAGGCCTTGGGCATCTTGATGGAGCCTGTACGGTTGATATGGCTCCTGAGCCTTCCGATATCAAATATCCAGGCGCCCAGGATGCACTCCACTATCCCCACCACCACGAGGCCATAGTGTGTGATGAAGTGATCCACTATGTCGAGCCACAACAGACCGGCATGGGTGGTAAAGATCATGGATCCGAGAAAACCGATGCCGCATACCGCCGTCACCACGAACTGGCGGGCCAGGCCGAACTTGTCCAGGATGGCCGCAGTGAATGCCTCCAGGATGGATATGGAGGACGACAGCCCCGCCACCACCAGGCTGAAGAAGAAGACCATGCCGAATATCTTGCCCCCGGGCATGATGGCAAGCGCCTGGGGATAGGCCACGAATGCCAGGCCGATGCTCTCTGTCACCACCTCTGAGATGGCAAGGCCCTTGGCCCTGGCCATGAAGCCCAAAACAGCGAAGACCCCGAGCCCTGCCACCATGGCGAATATGCTGTCCAGGAATCCGGTCATCACGGCGTTGCGGCTGAGGTCGGCATCCTCTGGCAGGTAGCTGGCATAGGCGATCATGATCCCGAAGCCGAGGGAGAGGGAGAAGAAGATCTGGCTATAGGCATCTATCCAGACCTTTATGCCGGAGATCTTGTGAAAATCTGGCTTCAGATAGGCCACTACCCCCTCTTTTGCCCCCTCGAGCGTGAGGGCATAGACGATGAGCACTATGGTCAGAAAGAAGAGCAGGGGCATGAAGATCTTGTTTGCAAGCTCTATCCCCTTGCCCACCCCTCTGAAGACTATAAGCCAGTTGAGGAACCAGATCACTGCAACGGATACGAGGATATTGGTATTTATGCCCCCGATCTCCATGGGGCTCGACGATAGCCTCAGAAAGTCCTTGAAAAAGAAGTTGTTCGGATCATCCCCCCAGGCAAGGCCTGCGGAAAAGAGGCAGTAGTTCAGACACCAGCCGATGATTATGGAGTAGTAGAGAACGATGCCGAACATGACGAAGGTCACGGGCCACCACCCGAAGAACTCCGCCCGCCTGTGGATCTTGGCAAAGGCGAGGGGGGCCGATCCGGTACGCTCATGGCCCATGGCGAACTCCAGGACCAGAAGCGGAATGCCGCAAGTGACCAGGGCCACCACATAGGGGACCAGAAATGCCCCTCCACCATACTCATAGGCCTGATAGCTGAAGCGCCAGATGTTCCCAAGACCCACTGCCGAGCCCACTGCCGCAAGCAAGAAACCCAACTGTGACTTCCACTGCTCTCTAGCCATACACACCCTCTTTCTGAAAAATGGCGGTAAGATCCCTAAAAAACGATTATGAAAGGCCCATTAGAGCACAAGGCAGGGTCGAAGGCAAACCGTTCGACCCTCCCAACGGAGTGCAATCATTGGACAATCGCCAACCTCGGAAAGATCATCCATGGACCCTGTTGAACTCTATGACCTCCTCGAGGCTCACCCCCTTGCCGCCGAATATGTCCATGGCGCTTCCTATGGTGAGATCGAGCCTACCCCTTCCCTCTTCCAGGACGGCATATGCATCCTCGATACTCTTGGCGCCACCGGCATAGGTGCAGGCAATGGTCACGTGCCTGGCAAGCAGGCGCACCAGCTCCAGGTCCACACCCATGCACTTGCCCTCCACATCGACCCCGTGGACGAGGAATTCATCGGCATACCTTGAAAGCCCCTCTATCACCTCGGGGGTGATCTCCACATCGGTGAATTTCTGCCATCTGTCGGTGACCACGAAGTAGCGCCCGTCCCTCTTTCGGCAGCTCAGATCCAGGACCAGCCTCTTTCTGCCAACCGCCCTGATGAGCCTTTCAAGACGCTCCATATGGAGCTGACCCCCGTGAAAGACATAGGATGTCACGATCACGTGGGAGGCCCCTGCATCGAGCCATTCAGATGCATTCTCAGCGGTTATCCCTCCGCCCACCTGGAGCCCGCCGGGCCAGGCGGCAAGGGCCTCGCGGGCCGCCTCGTCGTTTCCGGGCCCGAGCTTTATGACGTGGCCGCCTGTAAGCCCATGCTCCCTGAAAAGCCTTGCAAACCAGGCAGGAGGCCGCTCCGAGACGAAATTCTCCTTGACCGACGATTCCTGGCCATCCCTCAAGGTGGAGCCCACGATCTGCTTGACCTTACCCTGATGGAGATCTATGCAGGGCCTTATCCTCATCTCTCTTCTGCCTCCCTCTGCCTGTGTTCACCACCCCTTTTGTCTTCCCCTGTCCGACTGGCATCACTGCCCTCCATGGGGCCGATCCTGTGGTGATCTCTTTTGAGATAGTAGTTGATCCAGGACGAGCTCCTGTCCAGGGCCCAGTCCCTCGGCGCAAGCACGTCCCCGCCTGCCTGGCCAAAGAGATCCGGGGCCTCAAGCCTCTCGTACTCCCTGACATAAAGGCAGCGCTTCTTACCAGGCCAGACCTCACACCAGCCCCTGTTGCTTCCGCCGCATGGGCCGTTTACCAAGCGCTTTGCACACTGAGAGTTCGGGCAGAGATAGGCCCTGTCTGCCAGAAAGCAATCCCCGCACCGGTAGCACTCATAGATGAGCTCCTTGAAGAAGTACTCCAGTGCCGCTATCCAGGATTCAAACCTCGTGCCCGCCACCTTCTTGGCAATCCCCTTGGCCAGCCCATAGAGCCCCTTGCCGGGCTCAAAGAGCAGGCGATGGATGGCGGCCCCCACCAGGTATCCCGGCTGAAGCCTTCCCCTGCCAGGCGGATCGAGTCGTGCAGGCACGGGCTGGTTGAGACCGGTTCCTGGGTCCGCCTCCAGCACGAAGCTCTGCCACTCCTCAGGGAAGAGGAACTCGGCCACCAGCTCCCTCCAGTGGCCGAAATAGCCCTGGGCCATGTCCAGCACGGAGCGGATCTCATGATACTTGAGCCCCGGCCCTGACAGATGGATCCCTTCATAGCCCATGCCAATCAGGATGGCCGCCATCTTTGCTGCACGCTCAAGCCTCGCCTTCATGCCCCCGTCAGGCCCGCTGGCCTCCGTCTCTATGGTCTTGAGAAGCCTTTCTGGCATGGTACAGCCAGGGATTGTGCCCCTGTGGAGTATCCTTGCAAGGCGAAAGTCCGGTATGAGTATTGTCGCCAGCAGCGGCGCCTTGATACCCAGCATGTCCGTGACCAGACGGGCCTCGTGGTACTTCCTCATGTCGAAACCCATCTGGGTTATGATGAATCTTGCCCCTGCCCTCACCTTTCGCTTGAGCTTGAGGTACTGCTGCACCTGCTCCGAGTCGAGATATTTGAATGGTGACACCACACATCCGGCAAAGAACTCCATGGGTGCAAGGCGCACACCGCCACCGGGGGCCCGTTTCGGAAGTATCAGCCCCCTGGCCATCTCGCTTATCATGGTGAGGGCGTTGACCGAGTCCAGGTCGAATACCGGCTTTGCCTGTCCCTGAAAGCCATAGCGCGGATAGTCGCCGGTCATGACGAGCAGGTTGTTTAGCCCGGCCCGGTCCAGTTCGAAGAGCAGGCTCTCGATCAGGTTCCTGTTCTTGTCCTTGCAGGAAAAATGGATGATGGCCTCGATGCCCAGGGCCTGGATCTCCTTTCCAAGCGAGACCGGTGTGAGTGCAGGGTGGCCTCCGGCATTGTCCGTGATGGACAGGGCACTGATCCTGCGGTCCTGTGCGGCCTCACGTGAAAAGTCCAGGATCGCCTCGAGTATCTTGCCCCTGGAGGCCCTGCCCGGGACAAGCTCGTAGGTGATAACCGCCTGGCCGAAATCCCGGAGGCCGTCTCCGCAGCCCCTCCTGGCCTTGGCTGCACCGTAGAGGCGTTGGGAAAAGGTTTCAGGCTTCATCTGGCCGGTCTTTCCTCTAACCGGTTCCCGAGTTGCTTCCTGGTGCGGCACGCAGGCGGCGCTTGTCACCGATGCGTATGGTTACCTTTCTGTTGTCCAGATGTTCCAGCAGCGGGATCATATATTTCCTGGAAAGGCCGCCTGTGAGTTCCCTGAATTCAGCGACCCCCATCTCCTGGTGTTTCTGCAGGTAGGAGACCACGTCCTGCTCCAGACGCTCGATCACTTCGGGATGATAGAAGAGGTTGTCCTTGAGCCTGATGAGCCTGCCGTCCCTCACGAGCAGATCGAATATCTCCATGGCCTCCGACTCGTCCAGGCTGCCTGCCGCCTTCCTGACCGCCTCCTCGCGGGCAGGCGGGGTGAGTCCGGCCCTTTTGTACAGGGTCTCGAGCCCCTGCCTCACCCTCCTGGCATCCTCTTCCAGGGTGACCTTGTGGGAGGAGAGGCGCACCAGCTCCTTTTCCAGCACGACAGAGCCCTTGGCCTTCAGGGCATCGAGCACCTTCTGGAAGAGCCTTGAGGCCATGGCCTTCATGGAGGCCTCTGAGGCCTCGCTGATGGTTGGGAAGAGGCGCGATTTCAGCTCCTCTCTGCTCATGCCCCTCTTGAGGGGATTCTCCTGGTGATAGGCCTCCATTATCTCTACCGCCCTCTTGGTGAGATCCTCGAGGACCCGGCTTGATACGAACTTCTCGTCCGCATCGAATTTGACCGCCTGGCGGCTGCCCAGGAGGCGGTCCAGCTCCTTTTTGAGCGCCTTGCCATAGATACCGGTCCTGATGGAGAGCTCCCGTGGGGTGAGGCCACGGATACCCGCCTTTTTGAGATGGAGAAGGATCAGCTCCTCCGGGCTCCCGGATGCCAGAAGCCTGAGCTCATCCCACTGCTCCGGCCTGGTGCGCTTGCGCTTTCTGGGAACCGGATTCAGGACCCTGCCGCCTCCTATGGTGCGTATCGGCGAATAGCTCCTTATCACATATCTGTCCCCTGGCAGCAGGGCAACCGGCTCTTCGAGCTTCACCTGGCAGAGCACCCTGGAGCCCGGGGTGACCTCGTCGCCTGCCAGGAGGATGCGCCCTATGATCTCTGCCGTCCCTGCATGGAACCTGATGGGTGCCCTGTGTTTCAGGGGTTTTTCATTGGATGCGAGATAGTCGAACTCGATATCCAGCAAAAAGCTGGGGTGGAGGGCACCGGCACTCGCCACCACTGTCCCCCTGGGCACCTGGTCCCTGCTGACCCCCTGGAGATTGAGGGCGGTCCTGAGCCCCGGTCTCGTCACCTTGGCCTCACGGCCATGGATCTGGATCCCCCTGATCTTGGCATCCAGCCCCTTTGGGTAGATCATGACATCCTGACCGAGTTCGGCCTGTCCGGATATCACCGTGCCGGTGACCACGGTCCCGAAGCCCTTCATGATGAATGAGCGATCCACCGGGAGCCTGAAGGGGCCAGAGGGCTTTCTCGGCTGGATCTCCGCCACCATCCTGTCCAGTACCGCCAGGAGTTCGTCAAGGCCCTGGCCCGTGACAGACGACACCGGAACCACAGGGGCATCCTGAAGGAAGGTCCCGTCCATGAACTCCTTTATGTCCTCTGTCACCAGCTCAAGCCACTCCTCATCCACCATGTCGACCTTTGTGAGCACCACGAGCCCCTTCCTGACACCGAGCAGCTGGCAGATCTCCAAATGCTCCGAGGTCTGGGGCATGACCCCCTCGTCTGCTGCGATCACGAGGGCCACCAGGTCCACCCCCATGGCACCGGCCACCATGTTCTTCACGAAGCGCTCGTGCCCGGGCACATCCACCACACCGATGGCTGCACCAGAGGGCAGATCCAGCCGGGCAAAGCCGAGCTCTATGGTTATGCCCCGCTCCTTTTCCTCCTTCAGCCGGTCTGTGTCGGTACCCGTAAGCGCCTTGACCAGGGTGGTCTTTCCATGGTCGATGTGGCCTGCGGTCCCGAGGATTATGGTCTTGGTGTCCTGCTCACCCATCAACTCACCTTGGCGCCAGGCTCTACTTCCCCTGTAACGGTCACCAGCTGAAGCCCCTTGTCATCCTTGGCGGCAAGGAGCATCCCCTCCGAGACGATCCCGCGCAGCTTGGCAGGCTTCAGATTGGCCACGATCACCACCTGTCTGCCGACGAGCTCCTCCGGCCTGAAGTGTTCGGCAATGCCAGCCACTATGGTGCGCTCCTCCGGAGCGACCACCTTGAGCTTTAGGAGCCTGTCTGCGTTTGGATGGGGCTCTGCCTCCACTATTCTGGCCACCTTGAGCTCCAGCTTGAACACGTCATCAATCGATATGAGACCCTCTTTCTGCTTCTTGTCTTCCATGTCCTTTGCCCTCTTTTTTTGGGGAGCGCCCCTGTCCTTTCCCTTCTTTGCGCCCTTTGCCGGCTTCTTGGTGTCGATCCTCGGAAAGAGCGACGGGATCCTCTGGGTCGCTGTGCCGGGCGAGAGCCGTCCCCAGGCGAGCCCTTCCGGACCGAGTTCGGCACCCACATCACACCCCAGGGCAGACAGCATCTTCCTCGACGCCTCTGTGGTAACAGGGCTCACCATCACGGCGGTAAGCCTCAGAAACTCCAGGAGCACATAGAGGAGGCTCTCCAGCAGAGGGGCCTTCTGCTCGTCCTTGGCAAGCTCCCAGGGCGCCATGGTATCTATCACCTTGTTGGCCACGTTGAGCACGCGCCAGAGCTCGGCAAGGGCCCCATGCATCTCGAAGGAGGCCATCTTCTCCCGCCACAGCTCCACGACCTGTCTTGCCTGCTCCTCGAGCTCCCTGTGGGGCCCCTGGAGCTGCCTGTCCTGCGGGATTACGCCTCCGCAATACTTGTGGAGCATGGTATTGGTGCGGCTGAAGAGGTTTCCCAGGTCGTTTGCCAGATCGGCATTGATCCTGGTGGTAAAGGTCTCCTGGCTGAAGCCTGCATCCAGGCCGAAATTCATCTCCCGCATGAGACAGTATCTGACAGCGTCTGCCCCGAACTGCTCCACAAGCCACTTGGGGCGCACCACGTTTCCGAGGCTCTTGGACATCTTCTCGTCCTTGATCTTCCAGTAGCCATGGACGTGGAGCCTCCTGTATGGTTCCACTCCTGCGCTCTTGAGCATGCAGGGCCAGTAGATCCCGTGTGGCTTCAGGATATCCTTTGCTATCACGTGCTCCACTGCGGGCCAGTATCTCTTGAATCGCTCACCCTCCGGGTAGTCCACGCCGGTGAGATAGTTGATGAGGGCGTCGAACCAGACATAGGTGACGAATTTTTCATCAAAGGGCAGCGGTATGCCCCATGTGAGCCTTTTGGTGGGCCTCGATATGCAAAGATCGTCCAGGGGCTCTTTCAGGAAGGAGAGGACCTCGTTCCTGTAGCGCTCAGGCGTTATGAACTCGGGGTTCTTCTTGATATGGTCTATGAGCCAGTCCTGATAGCGGCTCATAAGAAAGAAGTAGTTCTTCTCCTTCAGCGGCACCGGCTCTGTCTTGTGGTCCGGGCACTTTCCATCCTCCAGCTCCCTCTCCACCAGGAAGCGCTCGCAACCGAAACAGTAGAGCCCCTCATACTCCCTGAACTCGATGTCTCCCTTGTCGTAGACCTTCTGAAGTATGTACTGGACCGTCTTCACGTGTTCCGGATCGGTGGTCCTGATGAACCTGTCCGGCTCTATGTTGAGCATCGGCCATGTATCCCTGAACATGGCACTGATACGGTCCACATATTGGCGCGGTGTCTCACCGTTCTTCTCTGCTGCCTGGACGATCTTGTCCCCATGCTCATCCGTACCTGTCAGGAAGAAGGTGTCATCTCCGAGGAGCCTGTGAAAGCGGGCCTGCACATCTGCCACCACCGTGGTATAGGCATGGCCCAGGTGAGGCTCCGCATTAACGTAATAGATTGGTGTTGTTATGTAGAATCTGCTGCTCATCTGCCCTGTTCGCCTCTCTTACTCCCTCTTCTCCCCCTTGCTCTGGTTGTTCCGGTTGTTCTGGCCCTTGTTCTGGGTGCCCCTTCCTGTACCGTTTGGCTCTCTTCCGTTCCTCTTTTTGGCCTTGGAGCGCCTGCGTCTTTTGGAGCTTTGTGCCTGCTGCTTGCCCTTTTTCTGGCCAGATCCCCGCTTTTTGCCCTTCTGTGCCTTGGCCTTTGCCTGTTTGGCCCTCTTCTGCTCTGCGCCGCCTTCGGCCTGACCACCTGATGGGCCCTTATCACCCGTCTCCGAATCCTGCTTCTGGCCCTGTGCTCCTGCAGGCCCTGCTTCGGAGCCCTCCGACGGGGAAGGCGCAGGCCTCTGCCCTTCAGCGCCAGGCTTTCCTGTCAGGTCCTCTATCTGATACTCCACGAAGGATCCGTCCGGCATCATCACGGTGACCGCCTGTTTGAAGATGTTGTGGCGGATCACCTTTCCCTGGCCATCCGGGGTCTTGCACGCCTTTCCAAGGGCGGGCATGTCCTGGGAAAGCTCCCGGTAGGTGTCGTACTCGAATGTAAGACAGCACAGAAGCCTGCCACAGAACCCCGAGATCTTGCTGGGATTCAGGGGAAGGTTCTGGGCCTTCGCCATCTTTATGGAGATCGGGTCAAAGCCTTTGAGGAAACTGGCACAACAGAGCTCCCTGCCGCAGCATCCGATACCCCCGATCATCTTGGCCTCGTGCCGGATACCGATCTGGCGCATCTCCACCCGCATCCTGAGCTCCTTGACAAGTCCCTTTACGAGCTCACGGAAGTCTATGCGGCCGTCTGCCGAGTAGTAGAAGATGATCTTGCTGCCATCAAAGAAGCGCTCGACACGGACGAGTTTCATGTTGAGGCCGAGGGAATCACAGAGGCGCTGGCATGTCTGCCAGGCAGAGCGCTCCCTCTCGAGGTTTCGGTAGTAGTCCTCGATCTCGCTGGTGGTGGCAAGGCGCTCAACCCTCTGGGGCAGCTTGTCCTGGGAAAGGCTCGCCCTGTAGGGACGCTTTACCACCTGTCCCACTTCCCGGCCATGCTCCGTGGGCACCACCACCCACTCGCCCTCGGTGAGCTCGAGATCCCCGACCAGATAGGTGACGGGATAGGCCTCTGGCCGCAGGCGGACCTGGCAGAGCGTCACCTGCTCCAGGGATTCATGGGGGGGCTGGCCGGTCTCTTGCCGATGGCCGTCTCCTGGCTCAGAGGCCGCCTCGGCACCTCTGCCTTCCGGCTCGGGGCCGCCTCCTTCCGGACCCTTCCCGGCCTCTCCGGCATTGGGGCCGGAATCCTCCGTGACAGCACCGCCCCCCCCGTTAAGTTTTCTGTCGTCCGATTCCATTTATCTTATTCTTCTATCTTTTTCTTGTTTTATTCTTCTTATTCTTCATGGATGGCCTTGCAGGCCATCTTTCCAAGGTCGGTGGTTGCCGATCCAGAAGCCGAGCAGCCGCACCATTACAAGCTGCCTGTTCACATTCCGTTCGAGCATGGATCTGAGCTTCTGGATCTCGTTCAGGTAGCCGTTTAAGCTATCATAATTGAGGCCTTCGGCCAACTCGTATAACCGGTCTGCCGCCTGCCTGTTCAAAATATAGGGCGTGAAAGGCCCCTTTTCACAAACCCGGCCTGTCCCGTCGAGGGATGGAGCGGCCAGACCGGAAGGAGACAGCGACTTTATCACCATGACGTCCCTGACGATCTCTGTCATGGCTGAAAGGGCGCAGAGAGCCGACTCCATATCCCCTGACAGCTCGGCCACCATGGAGAATAGCCCCCTTTTTCTCTCCTCTTCACCCCCTGAGATATAGCCGATCAGCCTGTCTGCCATGGCCCTGATGTCTGTGTCTCCAGGGCCTTCATGCCCGGCGCCCAGGCCCTCGGATGGCCGGTGGCCGATCAGCCGGAGCTCCTGGCACCTCGAGACTATGGTATCCAGCAACAGGGCAGAGCTCCTTGCAGTAAGGAGCAGGTAATTCATCTCCGGAGGCTCTTCCAGGGTCTTCAAAAAGGCATTTGCCCCCTCCTGGGTCATGGCCTCTGCCTGCAGAAGTATCATGACCCGCGCCTGTCCCATGAGGGGTCTGAACGAGAGCTGCGTCTGGAGTTGCCTTATCTGCTCTATCCTGATGAAGCGTCCATCAGGGGCGAGCTCCAGGTAGTCCGGATGGCTGCCGCGGGCAAGTCTTGTGCATGAGCTGCAGGTGCCGCAGGGGGCCGGGGTCTTTTGCCCCTTTGTGGATGGCTGAATGATGGGCGAGTGGCAAAGGATCAAGGAGGCGATCTGTCTGGCAGCCGACTCCCTCTCCTCCTGGCTGCCCCCTGTTATCAGATATGCATGATGGAGCCTGCCGGATGAGATGGCCCTGGCTATGAGGCTCAAGGGGGCACAGGCGGCCTCCTTTGCCTCTCTTTCACCCCCTGCCGCCCCCTTCTCGGCCATTGATGGTTGAACTCTACCCGAATCCACGCCTTAAGGACCTCAAACCCAAGACTAAAAGAGCCGCGGCTGCCTGGCAGAAGGCTCCCTGGCCCCCTCCGCCTGCTCCAGATCCTCGGAGGCCCCTTCTCTCTCCACGTCTCCTCTTCCTTGCGCTCCAGTGCCCCCTGCCCCTCCAGTGGCCTTGGCCCCTGGCATGGCTGCTTCTGACCCGGCAGCACCACCTC
>CAZNKD010000029.1:0-35866 GCA_964573615.1 uncultured Desulfobacterales bacterium
CTGGCGATGATCTCCTTCAGGATCATTTCGCCCCGGCGAAGGGAGCGGAGGTACCACAGATCCTTGAGGTATTGCCTCATATCCATGGGAAGCTGCCAGGCTGCACGAGGCATCCCTTCTTCCAGCCGGCTTCTCATTGCATGAAGGCTTATGGCCGCTGTCACGGAGACATTCAGCGATTCCACGAAGCCTTTTAGCGGGATATAGAACATGGCGTCACAAAGGAGGCGCAGCTCATTGTGGAGTCCGTCTCTTTCCCGCCCGAAGACCAGGGCAATGGGACGATCTTCTGACAACGGTATCTCTGAAAGCTCATAGCTTGGAGTGCCTGGGGCATATCTTCCTGCCGCATCAGGAGGATCCGCTGCAAGGATGAGGCGGCCCTCCGACCTCAGCCGCTCTATGCATCCCCGGAGAGATGGGTGGCGATATATGGAGATCCACTGCTCGGAGCCCAAGGCAATGCCCTTGTTCGCCTTGAACCTGTGCTCTATCTCGATCACATGGAGTTCCTGAAAGCCGAAGGCATCCATGGAGCGCACGACGGCACTCATGTTGTGCTCGTGATATAGATCATCGAGCACCACTGAGACATGGGCTGTCCTGCGGGCCAGGACCTCCTCGATCCTGGCCTTTCTCGTCTCTGTGAGATAGGGTGCAAGGAGACGGGTTATCGTGCCCGGCTCCTTGCGGATGAGTTCAGCCACGAGGCTGCCGTGAGGCTCCAGGGCCTCATCCTTTATCCCTGTCGGGCAGGGCCTGCCGGGCAGGTCTTTGTCCCTTCTCATCCGATCTTTTCATAGAGCCTGTCTGCCTGCGCCACCATATCATCTATAATGGAAAGGCCTCGCTGCCAGAATGCGGCATCCCGCAAATCTATGCCAAAGGGCCTTACCAGGTCATAGGGGCTCTGGCTTCCGCCTGCGGAGAGAAGATCCAGGTATTTCCCCACAAAGCCTTCACCCTCCTCCTGGTATATGGCATAGAGGCAGAGCACCAGAAGCTCGCCAAAGGCATAGGCATAGACATATCCTGGCACGTGTAGAAAGTGGCTTATATAGGACCACCAGATGGCATAGTCATCGGTAAGTGTCACACTGTCTCCAAACATGGCCCTCTGGGTCTCCATCCAGAATCTTGAAAAATCGTCCGGGGCCAACTCTCCCTGATTCCGCCTTGCCGTATGGATGGCATCCTCAAAGCGATTCATGGCTATCTGGCGGAATACGGTTGCGAATATGGACTCTATCTTGGAGCAGAGGAAACCGAGCCTTTCCCTGTCGTCTGACAGGGACGTGAGGATGTCCTGAAACACCAGCATCTCTCCAAAGACGGATGCGGTCTCTGCCAGGGTCAAGGGGGTGTCGCTGTTGAAGAGCCCCTGGCGCGCGGCAAGCACCTGGTGGACCCCGTGGCCCAGTTCATGTGCCAGTGTCTCGACATCCCTCAGGGTGCCCGTATAGTTGACCAGCACATAGGGATGGGCCGAAGGTGCCACCGGATGGGCAAAGGCCCCGCTCACCTTGCCTGGGACGATGGGTGCATGAATCCAGGATCTTTCAAAGAACCGGCTTGCTATGTCAGCCACCTTTTTTGAAAACCGCCTGTATGCCTCCAGGACCCTTGTCTTTGCCTCCTCCCATGAGACCAAGGCATCCGGAAGGTACGGCAGGGGAGCATATCTGTCATAGTCATAGAGCTCATCGAGCCCAAGGATCCGCCTCTTCAGGTTGTAGTACCTCTCAACCGTCTGATAACTTGAGGTAACCGCATCGACCAGGGTATCGACGGTATCGTCATCCAGCTCGTTTGCAAGATTCCTAGAGCTGATCCAGCGCTCATACCGCCTGAGCCTGTCCTCTATCATCTTGTCGGCCAGAACCGTATTGAAGGTATGGGTGAGCACATGGAGATCACTCCTGAGCCCTTCCGTGAGCTCACGGGCTGCCTGACGCCTTACCTCACGATCAGGGTTGTAGAGATCTGTCAGCACCTCCTCCTGGGTCCGTCTCTTCTCACCATAGCGATGAAAGGCGAGGACCTTGTCGAAGAGATTGACCCAGCTCGCCCGCCCGACAGGGCTTATCTCGATCAGGAGACGCTCTTCTGTCTCACTCAGGAGATGGGGCCTGTATCGGCGGGCCGCCTCCAGATAATGGCGATAGTGGGAAAGGACCGGCTCCGATAGCAGGGAAGCCGCCCTGCTGTCGGCCACGGCCGCCCATTCCAGCTCGAAGAAGACCAGCTCCTTCTCCACCTGGCTCGAAAACTCCCGCACACGCTGCATGAAGGCGCCAGCCTCTGGATCTTCCGCCTTGGTGGCGAAGTTGAGGTATGAAAAGGCCCCAAGCCTTGCCATGACCTCTGACAGGCGCTCAAGCCGCTCTACCAGCTCTCTGAGGGCCGGGGCATCCAGATCGGCCACCTTTCCTGCATAGGCGGACTTTATGGCCACAGCCTCCTCAAGACACCAGTCCATATCGCGTGCGATGGCAGGATCATCCACACCCGAATAGAGGTCCTCAAGCCTCCAGACTACCCCCTTTGTCCCGAGCATCTCGTTGATATCTGATGACATAGCTCTTGCCCTACCGTTCTCTATATTAGGTTGTCTACAGGGTCAGATCGTGCGGTGCCGCTTATTTGATGCAGCTCAGCACGAAATCCATACAGAAATGTCTGCCTATTATGAAAAGGATCATGGATACGAGGGCTGCGGCCGGCACGGTAATGAGCCAGGCGCCAAAGATTCGACTTGCCACATCCCTGTTGATGCCTCCAAGGCCCCTTGCCGGGCCGATGCCCATGATGGCACCTACGAGTACGTGTGTGGTGGATATGGGAAGTTTCATCCTGGTACATACCAGGACGGTGATACTGGCCGCCAGGTCTGCCGCGACCCCACGGGAGGGTGTGATCTCGGTGATCTTGGTGCCGACTGTGAACATGACCCTGTAGCCATAAGTGGCAAGACCAATGACGATCCCCGCACCTCCAAGGGCCAGCACCCAGAATGGCACCTGCACCTTCATGGCGACCGCCCCGCTCTGGAACACCTGTACTATGGCTGCAAGGGGACCGACGGAGTTGGCCACGTCGTTGGCTCCGTGGGCAAAGGCGACCGAGCAGGAGCTGATGACCACTATGGGCACGAACACCTTTTCCACCTCCTCCAGCTGCTCCCTTATGGGAAGGCCCTCCTTGCCCTCGAGTCTCTTTGCAATGATGAATTTCGATATCACCCCGCTGACTATGGTGATGAAGGCCGTGATGATGAGGGAGACTTCAGGAGTCATCCAGTCAAGCCCCTTTATCACGTGCTTCAGCCCCTTGTAGATGGTAGCCAGGGTGACGACACAGGCCACTGCCGCCACGATGTAGTGGGCATAGAGCTTTGCTGCCCGCACGGGCCGGTCCCGGCCTATGATGGCCCGGTTCATGACCCTGAAGACCAGGTAGGCGATGATCCCGCCTGCCACCGGAGAGACGAACCAGCTCGCCACGATCTGGCCCATCTTGCCCCAGTTCACGGCACTTATGCCCGCCCCCACTATGCCGAAGCCTGCCACAGCACCTACTATCGAGTGGGTGGTGGATACCGGAAGCCCCAGGAAGGACGAAAAATTGAGCCAGATCCCTGCGGCAATGAGGGCGGACATCATCCCTATGATGAAGAGTGCCGCCGCCTCTCGCACGGAGATGTCCGGAAGGGCCGAAAAGGTTGCAGGATTCACGATCCCCTTCCTGACCGTATCCGTAACATGGGCGCCTACGAGAACGGCACCGGCAAATTCACAGATCCCAGCCAGTATGACTGCCTGTTTAACAGAGATGGCCCTTGAGCCAACCGCATCGGCCATGGAATTGGCCACGTCGTTGGCACCGATATTCCAGGCCATGTAGAGCCCAAACAGGGCACTTATCCCTATCAAAAGCGTATCCATCTTCTTTTCCAATGCCTCCCAATAAGCAGCAATGAGCAATCAAGAGCGAGAAGAGTCTTCCCGAACATGGAGAAAGGGCCGGCACCGCCCAGCGCACCAAGAGCAGTAGCGTCCACGCGGCTGCAGCCAGGGCTATTTCATTATCATGTTCCTGAGCATGTCGCCTGCATTTTCTGCCTCGTTTGCTATCTGGCCCAGGGTCAGGACCATCTTTTCATAGAAGATGATGGTGAGCACGTCCACCTCGTTTTCGAGCTGATAGATCTTTCTGCTCAGCCTCCTTGCGATCCGGTCGGCCTTCCACTCCTCCTCTCCGAGGCCGTCCAGCCACTTCATGACCCTCTTTGCCTCGGCGCCGCTGAAGGAGACCTCGGCCAGGTTCTGGAGCTCCACTGCAGCGGTGAGCAGGGTTCCCGTCACCTGAAACACCTGGTTCACCAGGTCGAAGAACTGCTCCTTGAGCTCCGGATGTATCCTGGTATTTCGTATGGTGAGGATCACGGAGAAGTCCTCGGTATAGTCGGCTATCTTGTCCTGACAGCGGAGAAAATTCTCCAGATCGATACGATCAACGGGCATGAAAAAACGCCTTGGAAGCTGTGAGCGGATCTCATGTTTCAGCTTGTCCGCCTCGTACTCCAGCTTGGAGACCTTGTTGTGAAGCTCCTTGAGGCCCTTGAAGTCCTCATTCACCAGCGCCTCCATAAGCGGCCTGATCATCTCGACACACTCATGGACCTTCTTGGTGTGCTCCACCATTGGCCCAAAGGGTGATTTACCAAAGAGATCGGAAATGATACTCATGGACTCTCCTCCACCTGTCTGCTTGTTTTTTGACTCCAGCCCAAAAGGGCATCCAGAAATCGCTGCTGCACAATACTACTGAGACACCTTGCCCGAAAGACACCTTTCAAGCTCCACGAGCCTCTGGGCCCATCTGGCGCCCAGGGCCCTCACATGGGCCTTTCTTCGGAGCGAGCCGGCTGAATCTGCCCCGGCTATCTCAAGATGGATCTCGATGCCGTCGAGCCCCAGATCCTCTTCCAGATATTCAGCCCACTCTATGACAACTATATCATCACCTGTCAAATAGTCATAAAGGCCAAGGTCCGAGACATCGCCTCCGGGCCCGAGCCGGTACATGTCGGCATGAATCAGGCTGACATCCCCTGAGCGATAGTGATGAACCAGGGCAAAGGTCGGGCTTGTGACCTGTCTTTCATCTATTCCGAGCAGCCCTGCGAGCAACCTTACAAAGGTGGTCTTTCCGGCACCGAGATCCCCTTTCAAGAGGATCAGCTCTCCCGGCTCGATGAGCCGGGCAATGCAGGCTGCAAGCCTCCTCAGGTCATCCAGGCCCGTTACGTCATGACAGAGGCATCTTTCAGGCGCCATCTCTTCCGAGATCATGCAAACACCCCTACTGGATCAGCCTTCTTCTCATCAGAACCACTGCCAGAGAGAGGAAAAGGGCCGTATATATTGCCAGGACAGCCAGATTGAGCAGGAGCCCCGGCCCCAGATTTCCATAGGTAAGGGCCCTTGAGATGGTCACCACCTCTGCCAGGGGCAGCCAGGACAGCACCAGCCCAACCAGCCCCTTCATGGCAGACAGGGAGAAAAAGATGCCTGAAAACAGAAAAAATGGCGTGATGACCAGTGATGTAAAGTAGTTGAAATATTCATAGTTGGTCGCGGTTGCCGTCATCACGATACCCATACTCGCAAACAGCACCCCTTCCATGAAGAGCACCGGTAGGATAAGGGCAACGGCAGGGTCTGGAACGACCCCGAAAAAGGGGATGGCGGCAAGCATTATGAGCCCTGACACCAGGCCTTTCGTGGCCCCCCAAAGGATCTCGCCAAGTGCCAGCTCCGTTACGCTCACAGGCGTCATGAGAATGGCCTCGAAGGTGCCCTGGGTGGAGAGCCTGGTGTATGAGCCATAGGTCGCCTCGAATGCTGCGCTGTACATGACTGCAGAGGCCACAAGCCCCGGAGCTATGAACTGGAGGTAGGTCAGCCCCTCTATCTCCGGGACACTCTTTCCAAGACCAAAGCCCATTGCGAGGAGAAAGAGAAAGGGCTGGCCCAGGTTGCCTATGAGGCTCGCCTTTATGTGCTTGAGCCACACCTTCAGATTTCTGCGCCAGACCGCCAGCATGACCTATGTCTCCCTGAGCTTTCGTCCCGTGAGCTTTATGAAGAGGTCTTCCAGGGTGGCCGGGCGCTTTACCACATGGGGAAACTGCCTGATCACCTGATCGAGCTCCCTGCACCCCTTCTTTATATAGATGAAGAGGCGATCCGGCGCCTTCTCCACCGACACCTGGCAACCCTCCACAATATCGGCAAGACGGTCGAGCTCTTTGCCATCCCCTATCACCTCCATGACCTCGGCCCCGATTATGTCGGCTACGATCTCATCGGGTGGGCCAGCGGCTATCTTCCTTCCCTGATCGAGGATTACCACCCTCGATGCGAGCCGGGACACCTCCTCCATGTAATGGCTGGTGAGCAGCATGGTCGTGCCGTTGTCCCTGAGGGAAAGGAGTCTCTCCCAGATGAGATAGCGGGCCTGGGGATCGAGCCCCACCGTTGGTTCATCGAGGATGAGAAGCTCGGGGCCGTTTATGAGGGCCCTGGCAAGGAGGATGCGTCTTCTCTGGCCCCCTGAAAGGTGCTGGATTATCTCGTCCCGCCTGTTGTTCAGGGCCAAGAAGGAGAGCAGCTCCTCCGCCCTGGCCGCTGCCACCTTCCGGGGTATGCGGAAATAGGAGGCATAGACCATCAGGTTCTCTATGACCGTGAGGTCAGGGTCCAGGTTGTCCATCTGGGGCACTACCCCGATCCTCATCTTTATCTGCTTGAGCCTCTTTGCGGCATCCTGGCCGAATACCCGGATGGTGCCGCCACTCGGGCGCACCAGACCGAGAATCGCCCTGATGGTTGTGGTCTTCCCTGCCCCATTGGGGCCGAGCAGGGCCAGACACTCGCCATGCTCAAGGAAGAGATCCAGCCTGTCCACTGCCACCCTGTCACCAAAGCGCTTCTCGAGACCGGATATCTCGAGTATGGCCTCTCCTTGCCCCCCCAGTTTCGGCTCCATGGCTTCGAGACTCATGCCGTCTGTCTATTTCTCCAGATGGTGCCAGCAAGCCTGATGGCGGCAGCCATACTGGCTGGATCGGCCAGCCCCTTTCCTGCGATATCATAGGCGGTTCCATGATCCACGGATGTCCTGACGATAGGAAGGCCAAGGGTCACATTGACACCATCGGAGAAGTGTAGGAGCTTGAAGGGGATGAGCCCCTGATCGTGATACATGGCGACCACTGCCTGGAACCTGCCCTGGACGGCATGCCAGAACACCGTATCCGGCGGAAAGGGGCCATGAACATCCATGCCCAGCTCCCTTGCACGCCTGATCGCAGGCATGATTATCTCCTCTTCCTCATGGCCAAACATCCCGCCCTCGCCGGCATGTGGATTGAGGCCGGCCACCGCAAGTTTGGATGAGGGCATTGCAAAGTCCCTCACGAGTGCCTGCCAGGTTATGGAGATGGTCTCCAGCACGCCCTCCCTGCTCAATCTCAAGGGGACGTCCCTGAGCGGCAGATGGATGGTGGCAAGGCTCACCTTGAGCCTCTGTCCTGCCATCATCATGACGAACCTATCTGTGCCGCACCGGTCTGCAAGGATCTCCGTGTGGCCGGGGAAATCCACTCCGGCAAGCCTCAGGCCCTCCTTGGATATGGGGGCAGTGGCCATGGCCGCAACCTCACCGTCAAAGACGAGGTCGAGGGCCTTTTGAACATAGGTGTAAGAGGCCCTGCCGGTCAGCTCCGAGACCTTTCCGAAGGGGACATCCCCAGGTCTGAGCCGGGTGGCCTCATAGACATAGAGACCCCCCTGGCTGGAATAGGGCCCTGCCACCATGCCAGGCCTCCAGCTGCCGAACTCGATATCGATGCCCAGCAGAGCAGCAGCCCTCTCGAGGATTGCGATATCTCCAACAATTATGCAGGCCGCATCCCTGCAAGGGCCAGAAAGCGCCTGCAAGACCACTTCGGGGCCTATCCCTGCCGGACACCCCATGGTCACGGCCACAGGAGGCATCTCCTTTCGGCCCTTTGGTTGGACCTCCCGGCTGTGAGGGCCCCTGCCTATTTCGGCAGGGCCTGAAAGATCATGTGACTCGGCAGCCATCACTACCCCGCATCATCCTCCCGGCCAGCCGACTCTTCCAAAAGGACCTCATCCCTTCCTGCGACCTCCTGAAGATATACGTTCACATGCTCATTCGGTGCGGTCTTTATGAAAATCCCGGCAAAATCGGGCTGGATAGGCAGCTCCCGACGGCCGCGGTCAACCAGGACGGCAAGCTCTATCCGACCGGGCCTTCCATAGTCCATCAGGGCATCCAAGGCGGCCCGAATGGTTCTTCCGGTGTAGATGACGTCATCCACCAGTACGATCACCTTGTCATCTATGGAAAAGGGGATCTCGGTCTTCCTTATGATGGGATGGAGGCTGAGCCTGCTCCAGTCGTCCCGATAGAGGGTGATATCCAGGATGCCGACATCGGGCGCCTTGCCCTCGATGGCCCCTATCTTCTTGGCAAGACGCATGGCAAGAGGCACCCCTCCCGTACGTATGCCCACAAGGGCCAGGTTCTCTATGCCCTTGTTCACCTCCACGATCTCGTGAGCCATGCGGGAAAGGGCACGGTCTATCTCCTTGGCATCCAAAATCCTTTTTATCTTCCTGTCATTACCTTCCATAGCTTCGCTTCCATATATTCATGAACAACTTGCCGGATCCTTGCCCCTACATGGCACCATCTGGCAGGGGCCGCATTGAGATTAATTTAATTACTGGCTCAAGGCAAATGAAGAGGCCCGAGGGTCTTGAAGCAGAGGCAAAAGAAAAAGGGCAGATCATCGATCCGCCCTCTGAGCCCTCTTTCATTGCTGGGGGGTGTTAAAAGGCCCTCTTCAGATGAAGATGTATGCCTTCAACCATGCATAATGTGCAAGGGATGAGGTGCAAGGCGAAAGGGCTCTTGGCCAGCCCTTGCTCCCGGCCCAGGGAAGAGAGCCGAGTCGCCCTGTTCAATCATACACTCAATCGGACAGTCAACCGGCCCTGGGTATCTTGAGCACCTGGCCAACATAGAGGCAGTTTGAACGGAGTCGGTTGACCCTCCTGAGCTTGGATACCGACACCTTATACTTTTGGGCGATCTTCCAGAGGGTATCGCCCTTTTTCACCACATATTTCACCTGCCTCTTCGACCTGGAGGCTGTACCATAGCCGGTCACCTTGCGGCTCGATGGTATCTTGAGCACCTGGCCAACCCGTATCCGGTTGGCGCTCCTCAACCGATTGGCACGCATGATGGCCCTTACACTCGAACGGTACCTCCTGGCGATCTTGGACAGGGTCTCCCCCCTCCTGACCCTGTGCCGCACATAGTATTTGTAGAAAGTGGGCTTTGGCTTCCAGGTCTTTATGGAATCCACCTTGGCCAAGAAGGTCTCCCTGTAGCCCACAGGGACCTTCAGCTGAAAGCCGGAATCTGGTGTGACCCCGTGCCTCAGCTCGGGATTGAGCGCAGCCAGAAGATCTGCCTCCACCCCAAGGGCCTTGGCGATATCCTTCAGGCTCATCTGCTTTCTCACGAAGACCGTCTCAAAGGTATAGGGCTCTTCAGGGGTTGGAAGCTCCATCCCGTATTTGGAAGGATCGTTGATTATGTGGAGGGTGGCCAGGAAGCGGGGAACGTAACGGGCGGTCTCATAGGGGAGGATCTCGAAGATGTCCCAGAAGTTGTCCAGATACTCCCTGTTCTGGCTCTTGATGGCCTTGCTGACCCGCACCTCACCGCAGTTGTAGGCAGCCAGTACCGTCTGCCAGTCACCAAACATCGAATGGAGCTCTGTGAGATAGGCGATTGCCGCCTTGGTGGACTTCTCGGGATCCAGCCGTTCGTCTATCCAGGTGTTCCTGCTGAGGCCATACCTGTAGCCCGTTGAGGGGATGAACTGCCAGAGCCCAAGTGCCCGGGCATGTGAAAGGGCCCTGGTCTTGAAGCCGCTTTCGATGAGGGGCAGCCATGAAAGCTCCTCCGGAAGGCCTGCTTCGCGGAGTTTCTGGACTATCATGGGGCGATAGCGCCCTGAACGCCTGTAGGATTCCATGAAAAAACGCTTTTCCTTGTGGGTGAGCAGCTCGATCTCCCTCTGGACATACTTGTTCATGGTGAGGGGGATCTCCATCGACCTTCCGTTTCTGATCCTGTTGTCCTTTACTGCATGGACCTGGAGCAGGCTTCTGGATATCAGGATGCGAAGGTCGTCAAGCTGCTGTTCTATCTCTGGATCACGCCTGTCTTCCACCTTCAGAAGCAGGCTATAGGCCTCGTCCAGGGCCTTGACCGCCTCGTCCACCTCTCCGTTCGCCTTGAGCTCACGGGCCATGTTGCAAAGCTCGAGTGCCATGTCGAGACGGCCCTGATCGGTGTCCGGATCTGCCCCGTTTGAGTCTATGGGACAGGTGCCGGCTTCAGGAAAGATCTCCTTCAGCTCTCCTGCCGCCTTGTCATCCCTCTTGGCAAGCCTTGCCTTGGCTGCCGCCCTCTTGTCGTTATCTAGGCCCGGGGCCTTTGAAAGCTCTCCGCCACCCTTTCCGGCACATCCTCCGAGGAGGAGTGCCAGGACGAGCACCACGATAAATCTCATACGATATTGCTCCCTGACTATGATTCCTTGTAACCTTCTACCCATGGCTGAAATATCTGCAATGCCACTCAACTCAAACCTGCCGGCGTGTCTGTCTCGGATCGCCGACAACCTGCAAATTGCAAATTGAGGACCAACTTGAACTGTGAGGGCCTTTTGTATCTTCAGTCAGATTCCAGAACATTCGGATCATGCAGCCCCATCTTCCCGGTTTATGAAAAGAGGCGGTTCGATCCTGACCTGGCTTCCGCCATCTTTCACCGCCTCCACCATGACCATTCTGGCTTGGCGATCAATCCTGGGATGAACCATCCTGATACGCTTTGGTTCAAGTCGAAAACTGCTCATGGAGTGGATCAGCTCTGCACACCGCTCTGCTGGAAATATGATGGTAAACCTGCCGCCCGAACCCAGCAGATATGAGGCGGCATCCAGGACCTGCTCAAGGTTAACCAGAATCTCGTGCCGTGCCAAGGCCTCTTGAGAATAGAGACACAAACGCCCTGTCTCCGGCCTCCTGAAGGGCGGGTTGGTAACAACGTGATGAAAGGCGGCAGCCGGCCAGATGGAGCGCACCTGACCTATATCGCCCTGGACACACTCCGCCCTGTCGGAAAGCCGGTTCAAGGCCACATTACGCCTGCAAAGCTCGAAGAGCTCCGACTGTATCTCAAGGATCTGAAAAGAGGCCCCAGGATAGCGTCTGGCAAGGATCAGGCTCACCACGCCGCATCCTCCGCCGAGCTCCACCACCTGCCTTGCCCCCTTCTTGAGCCTTACGAATTCGGCAAGGAGCAGAGAATCGACGGAAAAACGGTAACCCTCTTCTGGCTGCAGAAGCTCCAGATCAAACTGCTTTAGTCGTGTTTTTGACACCTCGCCTCTTTCCAAAACAGGAGCGTCAAAAAACAAGACATCTTCCGGACCGGCATCGGCTGTCCTCCACTGCCTTCGCCCCCTCTTCCTTTCAGCAATTTGAACCGCTCGATTCGGCTTGGGCCCGCTTCCTTACGAGGCTGTATGGCCTCATAGCCTTCACCATACTTTCCCAGCCCCCCTCTTCCGCCCTCTTTTTTGCCCCATTTTCTGCCCCACTTTCTGGATGTAGCTCCATGAAAAACTCCTCCCCGCCAATGGTCTTTGGAAGGGGGGTGCCATCTGCAGCAAAGAGCCGGCCTGCACGAAACTTCCAGGTATCTAGCCCGTCATCCATGTACTCCATGAGATCACCCGGCCTGATAACATGAAGCGCCCTGAAGGTGGGCCTGTTGCCCCCTTTGAGGACAAGGGCGGCAGGCGCATAGGTCTGATCCACCCGGGTCCCTTCCCAGGCCATGTCCCTTGGCAGGGGGGTGTCCTCGAAAAAATTCTCCGTATATTTCCGGGAGCTTATATAGGACAGCTCGCGATAGACCCCCCTTGGCGGCTGCCACTCACCGCTCAGCCCTCCACCTTCGAGGGCCGCTATCGCCGAGTCCAGGGCAGCCCTGTAGGCCCGCACCACGTGTGCAAGATAGAAGATCCCCTTGGTTCTTCCCTCGATCTTTAGGGCATCGACCCCTGCACCAGAAAGGTCATAAAGCCTCCTGATGAGACAAAGGTCCCTGCTGCTGAAGATATAGGTCCCCCTTTGATCCTCTTCCACAGGGAAGAACTCACCGGGACGTTTCTCCTCCTCAAGGCGGTAGCTATAGCGGCATGGGTGGGCACAAGCGCCCTGGTTGGCATCCCGACCGGTCATATAGAGGCTCAACAGGCATCGGCCCGACCAGGATATGCATAGTGCTCCATGGACAAAGACCTCTATCTGGCAGGAAAGGGCCCTTTTTATCTCTCCGATCTCCCTGAAGGAGAGTTCTCGGGCAAGATTTATCCTTGCCGCCCCAAGGCCCTGCCAAAACCTGGCTGCCTCCACATTGGTGACGTTTGCCTGGGTAGAGATGTGGATCGGGATCTCCGGGCAGACCTTGCGACACAGGGCCACGACACCCGGGTCCGAGACGATGATGCCGTTGGGCCTCACGCCTCCGGACAGGAGGCGGAGAAGATGCTCGATACCCGGCAGATCGCGATTTCTTGGAAAGATGTTCAGGGTGACATAGGCCCTGATCCCCTCCTGTTCGCAGTAGTGGAGTGCCTCCGCCAGCTCATCCAGGGAGAAGTTCTCGGCCTTTGCCCGAAGCGAGTACTCCTTGGCACCAAGATAGACCGCATCTGCCCCGTACCTTGCAGCAACCTTCAGCTTTTCAAGGCTGCCGGCCGGGGCCAGGAGCTCAGGGCTCATCATAACCCCTTGCGATAACCTGACGCCTGCCCATGCTGTCGGTAGGGGTGACGATTCCGTCTCGCTCCATCTGCTCTATCATGCGGGCTGCCCTGTTGTATCCGACACGGAGTCGTCTCTGGAGCCCGGAGATGGATGCCTGGCCACTTTGAGTCACTATCTCAACGGCCCGGTCATACATGGGATCCACCTTCTCACCATCCGTTCCGGCTGTGGCCGGGTCATCCCGGTCCTCCTCTGCCGCATCGAGGACAGAAAGATCGTAGTCAGGCTCCTGCTGCGCCTTCCAGTGCTCCACGATCTTGATGATCTCCGCCTCTGACACATAAGCCCCGTGGATACGCTCCAAGCTCGATGAGCCGGGCGGCAGGAAGAGCATGTCCCCCATGCCCAGGAGCCTTTCTGCCCCCATGACATCGAGTATGGTGCGGGAGTCCACCTTGGTGGAGACCTTGAAGGAGATACGGGCAGGGAAATTGGCCTTGATAAGCCCTGTCAGCACATCGACAGAGGGGCGCTGGGTGGCGATCAGCAGATGGATGCCAGCGGCCCTGGCCATCTGGGCAAGCCTCGCAATGGCCGCCTCCACCTCCTTTGAGGAGACCATCATGAGGTCTGCAAGCTCATCTATGATGATGACGAGATAGGGCAGAGGCTCTTCGGCGCCCTGGTTGTAGCCCTCGAGATTTCTGGCCTGAGCCTCTTCAAGGAGCTGGTAGCGCCGCTCCATCTCGAGCACGGCCCATCTAAGTGCCCTGGTCGCGCTCTTTGGATCACTGACCACCGGATGGATCAGGTGCGGGATCCCGTCATAGAGCGACAGCTCGATGCGCTTTGGATCGATCATGAGGAGCCTGAGCCTGTCCGGCCCCATGCGGTAGATCAGGGAACAGATGATGGAGTTTAACCCGACACTCTTCCCCGTACCCGTGGCACCAGCTATGAGCAGGTGAGGCATCCTGGCAAGATCGGTGATCACCGGATTGCCAACGATGTCCTGCCCCAGGGCCATGAGGAGCCTGCCCTTTCCGCGCTGGAACAGATCGCTGGCCACGATCTCCTTCAGATAGACGATCTGGCGCTGGGGATTTGCGAGCTCGATCCCGATGACCGCCTTGCCGGGGATTGGGGCCACGATCCGCACACTCCTGGTCTTGAGCGCAAGGGCCAGGTCATCGGCAAGAGAGGCCACCTTGTTGATCTTGACCCCGGGGGCAGGCTCGAACTCATACATGGTGACCACAGGCCCCGGAGAGATCTCCACCACCTTTCCCTTTACGCCAAAATCCCGAAGCTTCTTCTCAAGGGTCTCGGCATTGGAGAAAAAGAGCTCCTTGTCGTGATAGACCGCCTTTTCAGGGGGGGACTGCAAAAGATCCACAGGAGGCAGCTCATAGTCCGCCCTGAGGGGTGCTATCTTGAACTCGTCATCTTCTCCATCACTCTCTCCATCAGGGCCGGATGCCTTTTGGAGCTGGCCATCTTCACCAAGGCCGTCCCTCTTGAGCTCCTCTTCACTCTTGATCCTGGGGCCTTCGGACGGGGCCTCCTTGATCCTTGGAACGGCCCCCACCCCCTGGCCCTGCCCTTCAGGGAGCTTCGAGGAAGAGGGGCTGAGCTCTGTGCCAGGGCCCTTGCCCTCCTTGCCGCTCCCTCCAACAAGCCTGAAAAGCCCCCCTCTCATGAGGGAAAAGAGGCGTGCAAAGGAAAAGGGTGTAGCCATCATCAGCCCGCACGAGACCATGACAAAGGCAAAAAGCGCAGCACCCACAGGCCCTATCCATCTCTTGAGGATATCGGCAGCCCATGAGCCGACAGCCCCCCCTGGAGCCATGGAGAAAATGGAATCTGCCTCCTGGCCGCCAGGCTCACCCAAGAGGCCGAGAGAGACCACGGCCCCGAGAAAGATCAAGATGGCACCGGCCACCTTGTGGGAAAGCCCTGTCTCATCGTCGAGGCCAGAAAAGACCAAGGGGGCTGCCGCGATCACCACCAGGATCAGGAGCACCCATGAGCCATAGCCGAACAGCTCCATTAGGAAGCCTGCCACATGGGCGCCAACAGGCCCCATCCAGTTGCGGCTGGCAAGGCTGGTGCTCGTAAGACAGGGATCATCGGGTTGCCAGCTCATGAGGGCAGCGGCAAGAAAGGCCACCATGGCAAAGAGCAACAGACCCGCTATCTCGCGGCTGCGCCCTGCCCTGCCCTCTTCTGCGCCCGCCTTGGTGGAGGTTGCCACTTACTGCCCTTTCACTGAGAGAGATCTGTATAATAGGACCATATTACCACAGGACCATGTCCGGTCTCTTTGATGCCTGTGCGGCCAAGATCGACAACGACCCTTCACACTATCGTGTCACTCCAAGGAGATTGAATTACAATCGGTATGCCATTATGTTACAGGCATTGTTTTTTTTCAAGGATAACACGAAAATAGCTTGGCTGAGAGGTAATGACTTGACCCACTTCCATGCTGGTGCGGCAACAGGCCATCCAAAGGTCACAGAGGCGGCGGCATACATGCTCGAGTCCGGCGGCAATGCCTTCGATGCCGCTGTGGCTGCAGGCTTTGCCGGCTCTGTGGCTGAACCCGCCCTGACATCCCTGGGAGGAGGCGGTTTTCTCCTGGCAAGGACCAGCGAGGGCAGGACGGCCCTCTTCGATTTCTTCGTTAACACGCCAGGAAAAGGCGGATCGGCCCGGCGGGGACAGCCCCATTTCTTTCCTGTAACTGTAGAGTTTCCCGGCTCAAGCCAGGTCTTCAATATAGGTCTGGGCTCAGTGGCCGTGCCGGGCACCCTGGCAGGACTGCTCCACGTCCACCGACTACTCGGCACCCTCCCGTTGAAAGAGGTCCTGGCCCCTGCCATCGAATATGCATCAAGGGGCATAGAGCTGAACCGGCACCAGGCATATTTTCTGGATCTCTTGCGCCCCATCATGCTCCACTCCGAAGAGGGCCGCAGCCTGTTCCTCAAGGAGGACGGAAGCTTCGTAAAGGAGGGCGATACGATAACCAACCCCGATCTTGCGGCATTCCTGGAAGAGCTTGCCTCGAGCAGTGGCGAGGCCGCCAGGGAGATCTATGAAGGGATGACGGGCCGGAAGCTGGTATCAGAGATGGAAAGGGGTGGCGGGCTCCTGACCATGGAGGATCTCGAAGATTACGAGGTGGTGCAGAGAAGGCCCCTTTCCGTGGATTTCAAGGGGTTCAGGCTACTTACCAATCCGCCCCCATCCTTTGGTGGATTCTTCATCTCCATCGGGCTGGCCATACTGGACAGGCTCCCTATGGACAGCTGCGGGTTCGGGGAGCTGCCCCATCTGTTTTTCCTGGCCTCGTCCATGCAAAAGGTGGAGGAGTGCAGAAAGGGGCTGGGAACCAGGCTTGAGATGCCGGAAGGGCCCTGGTTCCTTGAGCAGGCCCAAGCCATTCTGGAGGCCTTTGGCCCTGGCTTCTCAAGGGGGACGACCCATGTAAGCATTACCGATGGCCTTGGAAACGCAGCCAGCATGACCACCTCGAACGGAGAGGGCTCGGGATGCTATATCCCCGGAACCGGCATCATGCTCAACAACATGATGGGGGAAGACGATCTCCACCCCGAGGGCTTCCACTCTGCCCCGCCAGGCATCAGGGTGGCCTCCATGATGTCTCCATCCCTGCTCATGAGGGATGACCGCCTGGTGCTGGTGCTTGGAAGCGGCGGCAGCAAGAGGATCAGGACAGCCATCACACAGGTCCTGCTGGACTGGACGGTTTATGAAATGGGTATTACTGATGCGGTGGAGGCCCCCCGAATCCACTGGGATGGCCAGGTGCTGCAGGTCGAGCCCGGCCTGTCCGGACGGAGCCTCGAGGGGCTTTCGGATGCCTTTGAGCTCAACGTCTGGGACAGGAAGGACGTCTATTTCGGCGGGGTACATGCCGTGGACCCCATCAAGGGTGAGGCGGCAGGAGATTCGAGAAGAGGCGGGGCGGCAAAGATCTTTTGAAAGGCCCAGCCATTGCGGGCCATAAGGAGAGAGATGAAGATAGCCATTTGCGGTAAAGGCGGGGTTGGAAAGAGCACCGTCTCTGCACTCCTGGCAGGGGCGATGGCGGCATCTGGCAGAAAGGTGCTGGCAATCGATGCGGACCCGAGCCCCCACCTGGCACGGCTCCTGGGCATATCAGAAGAGGATGTGCCCGTGCCCATTGCCCGGATGAAGGAGCTTCTGCAGGAGCGATCCCAGAGGAACGGCCCCTTCTACAACATGAATCCCAAGGTGGACGATCTGCCTGCCAGATTCATGAAGGAGGCCGGACCGAATATCCGGCTGATGGTGCTGGGTGCCATTCAGCAGGGGGGGGCAGGGTGTGCCTGTGCCGAAAACGCGGTGCTGAGAAATCTCCTCAACATGCTCCTGCTCTCCCCTGACGAGGAGATCATCCTGGACATGGAGGCCGGAGTCGAGCACCTGGGGCGCGGGACCATAGCCGGGGCCGACCACATCCTCATAGTGGTGCAGCCCTATCGGGGAAGTATCGAGACGGCAGGGCGTATAGACCAGCTTGCAAAGGATCTCGGGATCAAAAGCCTCCAGCTGGTCGCAAACGGTGTAATGGACCAGGAAGACCTTGAATTCATCAAGGATGCCTCTGGCGTTGAGCCCATCGGCATATTCCCGGCATCCAAGGAGGTCCGCAGGGCGGAGCGGAACGGACAGCCCATCTATGGTGTCGATCCCGAGCTGGACAGGGCCGCGGCAGATCTCCTTGACAGACTGGCAGCCACCACCTGACAGGAAAACCGATGTAAGGGCACTGCTGGGCAAGTGTGCTGCAGCAAACGAGATTTTCGAGCAATACCAGAAAAAAAATCATCACGAGAGCGATCCAAGATGGACAAGACATATTCCGATCTTGCAGATATCCAGAGCCTGCCGGACCATAGACATATCCCCCTCAAAAAGGTGGGCATAAAGAATATACGCTATCCGGTAACAGTGCTGGACAAGGACAAGGGCAGGCAGCACACCGTGGCCAGTGTCAACATGTATGTGAACCTTCCCCATCACTTCAAGGGCACACACATGAGCAGGTTCGTTGAGATCCTAAACGAGTACCGTGAAGAGATAAACGTGCGCACCTTCAACAGGATCCTGAGCGCCATGAAGGAGCGCCTGGAGGCCCAGGAGGCCCATCTCGAGATAGATTTCCCCTACTTCATCGAGAAAAAGGCCCCTGTTACCGGCACCACCGGTCTGGTGGAGTATGGCTGCGGACTCCACGGCACCCTGGCTGAGCAGCTGAACATGATGATGATAGCCAGGGTCCCCATCACCACGGTATGTCCATGCTCCAAGGAGATCTCAAGCTACGGCGCCCACAATCAGAGAGGCGAGGTGCGGGTGACCGTTGGGTTTGAAAAGTTCATCTGGCTTGAGGACATCATAGAGATAGTGGAGAGAAACAGCTCCTCAAGGGTCTATTCCGTGCTAAAAAGACCGGATGAAAAGTATGTGACAGAACAGGCATATGACCATCCCATGTTTGTGGAAGACGTTGTGAGGGCCGTCTATCAGGACCTGAAGGGCCTGGAGGATATAACCTTCTTCTCCGTTGAGGCCGAAAATTTCGAGTCCATACACAACCATTCCGCTTACGCATACACCTCCTGGCACCGATGAGAGGAGCAGGAGAAAGATCGAGTCATGTGCGGAATAGCCGGCTACTTCAAGACATCACCAAAACCGAGGCCAACCGATCCGGATTCGGACAGACGACTGCTTGAAAGGATGATCTGGCCCCTGCGGCACAGGGGACCGGACGGTTTCGGCTTCTTTGAATCATCCAGATGCGGCCTTGCACATGCACGTCTTAGCATCATCGATCTTGAAGGGGGATGGCAGCCGATATCCAACGAGGACGATTCCATCTGGGTCGTGTTCAACGGTGAGATCTTCAACTATCTGGAGCTGAAGGAAGGGCTCTCCAGCCAGGGGCATCTCTTCAGGACATCTTCGGATACCGAGGTCCTTGTACACCTCTATGAGGAAGATGGAGTCGACTTTACCAAGAGGCTGAATGGGCAATTTGCCATCGCCCTGTATGATTCCCGCCTGAACAGACTAATTCTTGCAAGGGACCGGATGGGCATTCGCCCCCTGTTCTACACCATCAGTTCCGATACCGTCTATTTTGCATCAGAGATCAAATCCCTCTTCAATATAGGCCCAGAGATAGAAAGGCGGCTGGATCCGGCTGTTCTGCGCCAGATATTCACCTTCTGGGCCCCTTATGGCAGCAACACCCCGTTTACATCCGTAAGACAGATCAAGCCCGGCAACATGGCGGTGATAGAGACGGGAAGGCCCATGTCGGGGGAGCTTGAGCAGTCCCCTTATTGGCAGATCCCGCTCCTCCAGGGGGCCAGATCCCTGGATGAAGACGAGGCCTGTAGCCAACTCAGGGAGCTCCTGATCGATGCCGTGCGCCTGCGCCTCAGGGCCGATGTCCCTGTAGGGGCCTATCTGAGCGGAGGGCTCGACTCTTCGGTGATCACGGCAGCCATACGATACTTCACGGACAATCCCCTAAAGACCTTTTCGGTGACATTTGAAGACCGGATCTATGATGAAAGCCGTGAGCAGCAAGAGCTGGTGCAGCGTCTTAAGACCGACCACCACACGGTCCACTGCACCTACGGCACCATAGCTCAGGCATTCCCGCAGGTGATCTGGCACACGGAGTATCCTATAGTCCGGACCGCCCCCACCCCCCTATACCTCCTGTCCGGCCTGGTAAACGCCCAGGGCTACAAGGTCGTGCTGACAGGAGAGGGTTCAGACGAGATCCTGGGGGGATATGACATCTTCAAGGAGGCGAAGATCAGACGATTCATAGGCCGTTTTCCAGACTCACAGTGCAGGCCTCTTCTCCTAAAGCGGCTCTATCCATATCTTGCCATGTCGCCAGCCAAATCGGCCCAGTTTGCAAGGCGCTTTTTCGATACCAGTGCGGACCCGGACGACCCGTTCTACAGCCACAGGCCCAGATGGAAGACCACAGGTAGCATCATGGCCTTTACAGATCCCGACTTTTTCTCTGACACCCCTCCGCCAGAGGAGGGGCTGCTCGAGGAGATTGGAGGGGCATTGAAGGACCTCGGGCCATTTTCCAGGGCCCAATACCTGGAGATGGCCATACTGCTTTCAAACTATCTGCTCTCCTCCCAAGGAGACCGCATGGCCATGGCCCATTCCGTAGAGGGCCGCTTCCCATTCCTGGACCACAGGGTAGTGGAGTTTGCAGGCTCCCTTCCTCCCGAGCTGAAGATGAAGGTGCTGGACGAAAAATATCTCCTCAAGCGGGCCTTCAGGAAGATCCTGCCTGAAAGGATAGTAAAGAGGAAAAAACAGCCCTATATGGCCCCTGACATCCTGAGTTTCTTTGGCGAGGCCAGCCCCGAATATCTGGATCACTACCTGTCTGAAAGACAGGTCTCAGAGTGCGGGGTATTCAGGCCGTCTGCGGTGACAGCCCTTGTGAGAAAGTGCAGAAAAAGGAACAGACAGGGCTTCAGGGAGAATATGGCCTTTGTCTCCATACTTTCCACACAGATTATTTATGATAGATTTATTTCCGATTTCTATATAGAGACACCGGATGAGCTTCCCGGCACCAAACGTGTCTCCAGGGCACGTGAAGCATGACAGGGGGGATTGCAGCAAAAAATCTTGGCAAGCAAAGGGGATTCCAGCAAGATGTCTGACTTGAAAGGAAGGATAAAAGGGTTCATCGTGGAAAACTTCCTCTTCGGCGAGGGAGGGGATGATCTGAAGGATGACGATTCATTTCTCGAAAAGGGGATAATAGACTCCACAGGGGTACTTGAGCTCGTCGAGTGGATAGAAGAGAGCTTTGAGATCAAGGTCGAGGATGAAGAGCTCATCCCTGAAAATCTGGACTCCATAGAGAATCTGGCAGCATATATCGAAAGGAAGAGGGGCTGAGTGCCCTTAACCCTCAAGGATGCCGCTTCATATGCTACAAAGGCGTTTTGGCCATGCAACCAAGGACCATTCCTGATCTTCTCATCCAGTCGGCAAGGCGCCGGCCTGAAAAGGCCCTTTTGATCCACAAGGGGCTACAGACCTCTTATGGCCAGCTCCTTGAATGGGCACTCAAGACCGCAGGATGGCTCAGAGAGCTGGGCGTCTGTCCAGGATTCAGGGGTGCAATCCTGAGCGATGATCCCCAAGAGTACATCGCCTCATACTTTGGGATAATGATGGCAGGCGGCATAGCGGTCGGGCTGAACAGCCAGACATCCGAAAGAGCCCTTACCTACTATCTCCAGGATTCAGGGGCAGAGCTACTCTTCATGAACCGCAGATATGCAAGGCTTGTCGAAAAGGTGACACAGGAGGCAGGAAAGGCTCTTCCGCTGAAAAAGAGCGTTGACAGCAGCGGGATGGAGCAGATATGGCAGCACGGGACTGCTCCCTCATATGAGGATCTTGCCTTTAGGACAGGGTGCGATCCGGCCCAGATCATCTATACATCCGGCACTACGGGAAGGCCTAAGGGGGTCGTGTTGCGCCACGCCAATCTCCTTTCAAATACCGCATCCATTGTGGAATACCTGGGTATCTTGCCGGAAGACAGGGTCATGGCGGTACTGCCATTCTTCTACTCCTACGGAAACTCCATCCTTCTCACCCATATCGCCAAAGGGGCCACGCTCATAGTCAACCAGAATTTCGTCTATCCAAACACCATCCTGGATGAGATGGTGAGGTGGGAGGCAACCGGCTTCTCCGGGGTTCCCTCCACCTATGCCCTGCTCATCTACAGATCCAATCTATCCAAATACAGGTTCCCAAGCCTGCGCTATCTGACCCAGGCAGGCGCACCCATGTCTCCGGCACTGGCCCATAGGCTGCTAGAGCTGTTTCCTGGGGTGGACATATTCATAATGTATGGCCAGACCGAGGCATCAGCCCGTCTATCGTATCTGCCGCCAGGAGAGCTGCTCAAGAGACCTGGCTCCATAGGCATCCCCATCCCTGGTGTGGAGTTGAGGCTGCTTGACGATGATGGGCGCAAGGTCCCAAGGGGAGAGACAGGCGAGATCGTCGCCAGGGGCGAGAACATCATGGCCGGCTACTGGAATGCGCCTGAGGCCACAGCCCAGGTGCTGAGGCCCGAGGGCCTCCGCACCGGTGATCTCGCCTGGCAGGACGAGGAAGGCTATTTCTACATCGTAAGCCGCAAATCGGATATGATAAAGAGCGGCTCACACCGTATCGCCCCCAAAGAGATAGAAGATGTGGCCATGGAGTTCGATGGGCTCGCCGAGGCCGCGGTTGTAGGCGTCAGCGACACCATACTTGGAGAGGCCATCTGGCTCTTTGCCGTTCCAGATCCGAACGCCACTGTTGATATGCGTCTTCTGAAGAGACACCTTAGGCAGATCCTGCCTGCATACAAGGTCCCCCATGAGATCAGGCTGGTGGACTCACTGCCGAAGACGGCTACCGGCAAGATCAAGAAGCAGGAACTGAAAGATCAGGCAGAGCAGGAAAAGAGCTCAAGACATAAAGAGGATATCGAGATATGAAGAGGTGCACGAGATGCATTTTGCCTGAGACCTTTCCAGGCATAAGCTTCAACCAGGAAGGAGTCTGCAACTTCTGTGAAAGGAGCAGGCCCTTGGAGCTTTCCAAGAAATTGATGGAGAAATACGAGGCCAAATTTCGCAGCCTGATCGCTAAGAGGGCGGGCTCAGGGGCCTATGATGTCATAATGGCCTACAGCGGCGGGAAGGATAGCACCTACACCCTGTATCTTTTCGTAAAGAGGTATGGCCTGAGGGTGCTGGCGCTCACCTTCGACAACACCTTTATTTCTCCCATGGCCTTTGAGAACATAAAGAAGGTGTGCAGCACCCTGGGCGTGGACAGCTATGTGGTGAGGCCAAACCCGCAGATGCTCAGAAAGATATTCAGTACGGCCGCAAAACGGGAACTCTACTCCCCCAAGACCCTGGAGCGCGCAAGCACCATATGCACATCGTGTATAGGCATGGTCAAGGCCATAGTGCTGCGGACCGCCATAGAAAAGGGGATCCCCTTTGTAGGTTTCGGCTGGTCTCCGGGGCAGGCCCCGATAAATGCCTCTGTCATGCAGACCAATGCATCCTTCATGAAAAAGGCACAGGAGGCCATACACACCCCCTTAAGAGAGATAGCTGGCCCGGCAATCGATCCATACTTCCTTTCAGATGAACAGTTTGAAAACCCTGAGCGCTTTCCATGGAACATCCATCCCTTGGCATTCACTGAGTATAACGAGGAGAAAATCGTGGAAAAAAATCGCCGCCTCGGCTGGAAGCGGCCTCAGGATACCGACCCTAACTCCTCGAACTGCCTGCTTAATGCCTATGCCAATCACGTCCATAGGCAGAGATACAGGTTTCACCCCTATGTATGGGAGATCGCCAACATGGTACGCCAGGGGGTGATGAGCAGGCAGGAAGGGCTCGACAAGATAGAGCCACCTGAAAACCAGACGATGGTACAATATTGCCAAAAGATCCTGGAACCGGTCCATCAAGAGGCATAGGGAACAGAAACGGGGACCCATCATGAAGGCGATGGTACTGCACCGGCAGACAGAGCCTCTGAGGCTCGAGGAGATGCCCATTCCTGAGCCCGAAAAAGGACAGGTGCTCGTCAAGGTAGAGGCGTGTGGTGTGTGCCGGACCGACCTCCACATCCTCGATGGGGAACTGCCTGGGCCCAAGCTGCCCCTGATCCCCGGCCATGAGATCATCGGAAGGGTGGTCTCCAGGGCGGAAGGGGCGCAGCGATATGAAGTGGGAACCAGGGTCGGGATCCCGTGGCTTGCCTGGAGCTGTGGCGAGTGCAGCTTTTGCACCAGGGGCCTTGAAAACCTCTGCCTCAAGGCGAGATTTACAGGATATCACGTGGATGGGGGATATGCAGAGTACTGTACCGCCTTTGAAGACTATATCTACCCCCTACCCGAAGGGTATGATCCCCAGGAGTCGGCACCCCTCATGTGTGCCGGTCTCATCGGATACCGTTCCTACGCCATGGCCAGGTCCATGGCCGAAGAGCCAACGAGACTCGGCCTTTATGGCTTCGGGGCAGCAGCGCATATCATCATACAGATTGCAGTCCACGAAGGGTGCCGTGTCTTTGCGTTTACCAGGGATGGAGACGAACGGAAACAGGCCTTTGCACGCTCGCTGGGTGCGCAGTGGGCCGGCGGCTCCTCCGAGACCCCGCCAGAGCCCCTCGATGCCGCCATCATCTTCGCACCGGCAGGCCCCCTGGTCCCCCAGGCGCTCAGGACACTCGACCGAGGAGGGGTCCTCATATGTGCCGGCATCTATATGAGCGACATCCCATCCTTTGCCTATGAGGATCTATGGTGGGAGCGCAAGATCGCCTCTGTGGCAAACCTGACCAGAAGAGACGGCCATGAATTCATGGCCCTTGCCGCCAAGCTTCCCATAAAGACAGAGACCGTGCCCTACAGGCTGGAGGAGGCCAACAAGGCCCTGGAGGACCTGAGGGCAGGCAGGATAAAGGGTGCGGCTGTACTGATCCCCTGAAAAGGCGCAGGCCCTCTCATCCCTGCCCCATAAAGCGGACAGAAGGTGACACATGGCCTCGAGCCCCTCTCCTTGGCATATCGGCCTTGGCATACCGGCCGCCTTCTGCCCCCTTGAAAAAGGGCCCTTCATGGGCCACAATCAGCCTGTCTCATATTGGGATGAGCCCTTGAGGCCTCAGAGCTAGCCCCTTGGCCCTATCACAACGACTTCCAGGAGGAGAGATGGATCTCAATCAGATACTATCTGCTGCCAACAGCTTTGTCTGGGGGCCCTACATGCTCATATTGCTTGTCGGTACAGGCATATTCCTGAGTGTCAGGCTCAGGTTCATCCAGTTCACAAGGCTTGCCCAGGCCCTGAAGCTGGTCCTTTCAAGACCCAAGGCAGTGGGCCAAGGTGATATCCCGCCCATCCAGGCCCTCACGACCGCCCTTTCGGCAACCATTGGCACAGGTAACATCGCAGGGGTTGCAACGGCCATATTCCTTGGCGGGCCTGGCGCCATCTTCTGGATGTGGGTATGCGCCATCTTCGGAATGGCCACCAAGTATGCAGAGGCGGTACTTGCAGTGAGGTACAGGAAGGTCCTGCCGGACGGGACCATGCAGGGCGGACCCATGCGCTACATAGCCGACGGCCTCGGCATAAAATGGCTCGGATGGCTCTTTGCCCTCATGGGCTCCATAGCGGCCTTTGGAATCGGAAGCATGGTCCAGTCAAACTCTGTGGCCATGGTCCTCAAGGAGCACTGGTCCGTGCCTGCCCCTGTAACGGGCCTGGTGCTTGCCATCATGACAGGGGTGGTGATCATAGGAGGCATCAGGCGAATAGGAAAGGTCACAGAGAAGCTGGTGCCCTTCATGGGGATCTTCTATGTGGCAGGGGCGCTCATCATCCTGATACTCCATGCGGACAGGATCCCTCAGGCCCTTGCCCTGATATTCGGGCACGCCTTCAGCCCGATATCGGCAACAGGCGGCTTTGCCGGGGCAGCAGTGGCCCAGGCGATCAGGTTTGGGGTGGCAAGGGGGGTCTTTTCGAATGAATCTGGCCTCGGAAGCGCCCCCATTGCCCATGCGGCAGCCAAGACGGACGACCCTGTACGCCAGGGGCTCATAGCCATGACAGGCGTATTCTTCGATACCATCATCATCTGCTCCCTCACTGCGCTGGTGATCCTGACCACTGGGGTCTGGACATCCGGCCTCACATCAAGCGCCCTCACCTACAGCGCATTCCAGGCCGGTCTTTCCGGCATCGGAGGCTATATCGTCACCATTGGCCTTGCCATATTCGCCTATTCCACCATGATCGGCTGGGCCTATTACGGTGAAGAGTGCATAGAGTACATCCTGGGCCTCAGGGCACGAAACCCTTATCGTTACCTGTTCTGTGCAGCCATTGCCCTCGGGGCCTTTATGAAGGTCGACTTCGTATGGGATTTTTCAGACACCATGAACGGGGCCATGGCCATCCCAAACCTTATTGGTCTCATTGGACTTTCTGGTATACTGGTAAAAGAGACGGCAAGGAGGCTCTGGCAGACTGAAGACCGGTAAGGCTGCCAGCACTTAACACCCATCAAGATCGAACAAAGAGATTCCGAAGTAGGGAGATTTCGAAGTGGGTATCCTAAAAAAGATCAGGGCCCTGAGGCTGTGGCAGAAATTTTTGCTCTCTGCGGTAACAATTTATATCCTATATCTCCTCTTCGGTTTCTTCATATTGCCCCACATCATCAAAAATGCCCTGGAAGGGCCGGTGGCCAAGCAGCTCTACAGGGATGTGTCCATAAAAGAGGTATCCTTCAATCCCTTCACCCTGGAGTGCACCATAAGGGGGATGAAGGTCTTCAAGAAAGGGCACAAGACCCATCTTCTGGACCTCGACACCATATTGATAAACCTCGAGGCGAGCTCCCTGTTCAAGAGGGCCCTGATAGTGAAACAGTTCGTGCTCACAGGCCCTGACATACGCATAACCAGGTACAAGGATGGCTCCTTCAGCTTCTCCGATGCCCTGGCAAAGATGCAGAAAATAGAGAAGAAGAGGGTGGAGGAGGAGCACAAGGAGCCTTTCCGCTTCTCCATAAACAACATAAGCCTGGTGAACGGGCAATTCCATTTCTATGACGAGCTTGAAGGGTCGAACCATGAGATCAAGGACATCACCCTTGCCATCCCCTTCATCTCCAACCTGAAGACGAAGGTACACATATTCACCACACCGAAATTCAGTGCGGTAATAGATGGAAGCCGATTCGAGACAGATGCCAGGACCCAGCCCTTTTCTCCGACAAGGCCGGGAGAGGCAAAGATCAAATTCACGGATCTGGATCTGAAGAAATACTTTCCATACATAGA
Organism: uncultured Desulfobacterales bacterium; assembly: GCA_964573615.1. Taxonomy (GTDB): domain Bacteria; phylum Desulfobacterota; class Dissulfuribacteria; order Dissulfuribacterales; family QOAL01; genus JALSKY01. The sequence continues at coordinate 26,968 of CAZNKD010000029.1, forward strand.
TCAGCTGGTGGCCGGAAATCTGGAAAAGGGGTCTCTTTCAGCAGACGCCACAGTGGACTTCAGGCTCTCAGACCAGGGTGAGCCCATCATAAACCTATATGGCAAGTTCCATCTGAAGGACCTGGCCTTTCTGGATCCCGACTCGAGAAAGGTGTTCTCCATCAAGGCAGTGACCATCGATATCGACAAGAGCGATATCGTCTCTTCATTCTTCGAGCTGAACGAGATTGCCATAATAGGACCCTATCTCATGGTGGAACGCATGGGAGACGGGAGCATAAACCTTGTGGGTCTCCTAAGGCGTGAGAAGAGAGCGGCAAAGGATGACAAAAGAGAAGAGCAGGCAGAAAAGGCCACTGCCTCCAAGGCCAAAGAGTCTGCCAGGGCCCATGTCGTGCTGAAAAGGCTGGCACTTGAGGGGGGGCAGATCGACTTCAAGGACTCTGCCAATCCCGTCCCCTTTGAAACGAGCCTCAAGGCCCTCAACATCGAGCTCAAGGATGTGGACAACCAGGGCAAGAGCCCGGCAAAGTGGCGCATAGGATGCACACTGCTCAAGGGTGCAGAGCTCGATAGTGCAGGAGAGATCTGGCTCACCAACGGCTCCCTTGCCGGCGTCGTGGAAATAGATGGCATAAGCATACCCTTGCTGTCTGCCTATTACTCCCCCTATATCAACGGTACCATAGAAAGGGGGCAGTTCGATCTCGACTCCCTCCTCTTCGAGGTCTCTTCCAGGGATGCAGGTGGCCCTGCCGTGCTCTTGAAGGACATAGAGCTGTCCGTCGAGGGGCTTGCAATCAGGGACGGGGCCGGAAAAAGGGTTATCAACATAGCCGAGACCGGGCTTGAGGGGGCCCTGGTGGACCTTGAAAGACAGGTGGTGAATACAGGCAGGTTCTATCTGAATGGCGGGGCCGTATCGCTGGAGATAGGAAAAGATGGCTCCATCAACCTGGCATCCCTCATCCCGCCAGCTCCTGCAAAAGATCCAGGCCCTCAGGGGGAAGGCGGAGCCGATTCACCAGGGCAGAGCTCTGAGGCCGGCCCCTGGACAGTGGAGATTCCAGAGGCATCCATCTCGAAAAGCGCCATCTCCATCAGGGACAACAGTGCTCCGAAACCCGCTGACATAAGGATCAGCGATCTCGGGCTCACCATCAAGGAGATCTCCACCAGAAGGGGTGACAGCGGCCCAGTCACCCTGGCTGCAACGCTGAACAAGAACGGCAGGATCAAGCTGAACGGCACGGCTTCCATCATGCCGGTCGCTCTTGCCGGCAGGCTCACGGCCTACAGCATCCCTCTCAGCAGCTTTCAGGCCTATGTCCCGCCTGAGATAAGGCTCGTCATCGCAAAGGGGGCGGCATGGGCGAGCTCGAACATAGAGTTTTCCATGGCCGATGACGGGAAGATAGGCCTGAAGAGCACCTCGGACATCGAGATAAAGGGTTTCAAGGCCCTGGAAAGGGGCATTGGAAAGAAGTTTCTCGCCTGGAAGAACTTTTCCATAAAGGGCCTCGATGTAGCCTATGCGCCCTTTGCACTCAAGATAAGGAGCGTGGTCCTTGACCGGCCATACACCCTGATCGAACTCGACAAGGAGAAGAGGCTGAACATCAACAGGATCTTTCCTGTCTCCTCTCCAGAGGGTGATGGTGAAACAGGGACGCAGGGTGCGGATGCAGAAGAGATGGCCCAAAAGGGCAGGGATGCAGGGCCCCAAAGGGCAGAAAAGGAAGAGAAAGTAGAGAAGGTCCCCGATCTTTTTGTAAACGAGATCCTCGTAAAGGATGGAACCATAGAGGTGGCCGACTACTCGGTGGAGCCCTTCTTCCATACGGAGCTTTCAGGCTTCACCTGCAAGATCACCGGGCTAAACTCCCTGAAGGACAGGCCTGCACGGATCGAGGCCGAAGGATATCTGCCAGGAAATGCAATGCTCCGCATCAGCGGCGAGTTCAACCCCTTTTCCAAGGACATATATGCTGACCTGGACCTCAGACTGAACAACATGGGACTTACACGCTTCACCCCGTACACCGGAAAATACCTTGGTTACACCCTCCAAAAGGGGAAGGCGAGTGTCGATGTCCAGCTCAAGCTTGAAAAGCGGGAAGTGGATCTCATGGACCGGATATTCGTGGATCAGCTCGATTTCGGCCAGCCGGTAGAGAGCAAGGAGGCCACGAGCCTGCCTGTCAAGCTTGCCGTTGCCCTTCTCAAGGACAGAAACGGTCAGATAAAGCTGAACATCCCTGTATCCGGCTCCCTTGACGATCCGGACTTCAGCATAGCAGGAGCAGTGTTCAGCGTGATCGGAAACCTCATCACCAAGGCCGCCACTTCTCCCTTCTCGCTCCTGAGCGCCGCCTTCGGTTCGAGTGAAGAGATCAATATAATCCCATTCGAGCCAGGCAGCGCCGAGCTGAATCAGGAGGCCCAAAAGAGGCTCGACACCCTGGCAAAGATCCTGACAGACCGGCCTGAACTCAATATCGAACTCCTGGGCAATGCCTCATCCGACAGGGACCGGCAGGCACTGCATGAACAGGAGTTCTGGCGCCTCATAAAGGCACAGAAATTCGAAGACCTGAGCAGCAAAGAGAAGGAGAAGACCACCATAGACGAGATTGTCATCACCGATGAGGAGTATCCGGACTATCTGGAAGATGCCTACAAGGCGGCCCCCTTCGACAAACCGAAGAACTTCATAGGCATGATCAAGTCCCAGCCTGTCGAGGTCATGGAGAAGATGCTCAGGGAGCACATAGAGATAACCGACCACGACCTAAGGGATCTTGCAAACAGGCGTGCCCAGAAGGTGGCCGAGTACCTGGTTGGAAAGGCAGGCATCGAGCCGGAACGGATCTTTGTCCTGGAGTACGGATCAAGAGCGCTGGAGCTGCCGCCAGACGAGCCCAAGGAGGTGGTGGAGGTCTTCGTCAAATAGCCCTCGCGTCAGCCGGAGCTGCCAGCTTCATAGAGACCAGCTTCATAAAGAGAAGACCGGACTCCTGTCTGAAAGCCCGTTTATTTTTACGGACTTCACCATCAATTCCAGCTGGATTCCCCAGGACAGGAGCCTCACCTTGATCTTCTTGGGATAGCTGGAGGGAAGGACGAGCCCAGCCTGCCCTGCGCCCTGGGATATGGCCACTTGGCCGGAGTAGTTCACCCGGAACCGATCCGACTTGAGAAACAGGGGGGAGGGCACCTCCTGGCCGGGGATGAAACCCGCCTTGACCACCTCGGAGAGGCATCTGCCCATGAAACAGATGCGCCCGTTGCCGCATGGCAGAAGATCCCTGTCCTGAACACCCTCTGCCACCTTCCAGGGCTTGAGGGCAACTATGATCAGTCTCTTCAGCTCTTCTGCATCCAGTTGCCTCTTCCAGAGGGAGAAGAACCTGCCCGAGAACTCCTGCTGATCCCTTGGCAGGCGTATGGTCGTATTGCCGCCGAGCGACAGGATGTCGAAAAGGGTCATGCCGAAAGGCCCAGCCCCTCTCATCCTGAGGCCCGAGAAAGAGGGGGTATCATAGAGCCAGATATTGCACCCCACCCACGGCCCCCTTTCGCCCTGCTCTGTTATCCTGACCCTGGCCGATATCTCAAGGGACCTCATCCGCCTCGAGACAAGCCAGATCTGCGACAGGATCTCACCTGCAGAAAGTTTCTGTCCATATTGAACCGGTTGCGACCCAGGGGCCATCTTCTTTGGGGCACAACCTGGCAGAATGGCCCAAATCAGAACGGACAAGACGAAGAAGGCCCTAAGAAAGAGACCTGAGTGGCAAGCGCCTTTTTTATGCTTATCTTTAACTTCTGAAAAATTAACCACTTAAAAAACACCACAGGATCACTGGCCCCCGGGCCGCCATCACCCTGGGAGGCCATGACAATATACAAGGAGGACAAGGACAGATGAGCGACTATATCTATATAACATGCCCGTCTTGCGGCGCAAAAAACAGGGTGCCTGTGGACAGGATACCAGAGGGGCCACGCTGTGGCAGGTGCAAGACCCCGCTTCCTTCAGGAAGTGCTGCAGCCCCGCTCACCATCACTGACGCCAACTTCTCCCAGGTCATCTCCGGCAACCTGCCGGTCTTGATCGACTGTTGGGCGCCCTGGTGCGGACCATGCCGCATGATCGGCCCGATCGTAGAGGATATGGCCAGAAAATATAGCGGGAGGGCCGTCATAGGAAAGCTGAATGTGGATGAAAACCCCGGAGTCTCCCAGCAATTCGGCATCAGGAGCATCCCCACCATTCTCCTCTTTAAAAACGGCCGCCTTGCAGATACCATAGTCGGAGCTGCCCCAAGGGAGCAGATAGAGGCGAGGCTTAACGCCCTTCTGGGATAGAATAAACAGGGCAGCCACATTCATATGATTCGAACGGCTCATGAGGCGGGGGTCCTTTTCAGCACTCAAAAAGCGCCCTTCAAAAGAGCCAGACAGACAGGAGTCCAGCAGGATTCAATAGGAGTTCAGGGGAGCGGCAAATGAGCGGATTCTCTTTCGGCGCCCTTTCAAAATCCGGGGACAGGCCCGATTTCATCTGGGAGACGGTCGAGGTGCCACTGGGTGAAAGGAGCTACAAGATCTTCATAGGCCCCGGCATCCTCACGGAACTGCACGAGTACCTGAAGCAGAAACCTGTGGGGAACCGTTATCTCATTGTCACTGACTCGAATGTGGCCGATCTTGTAGGAGAGGACCTCCTGCAACTGCTGAGTGGAGCAGGCCTGCCAGCCCACCTCATAACCTTTGAGGCAGGAGAGGAGAGCAAGAACCTGGCTACCATAGAAGAGATCACCAGAAAGATGGTCCAGGCAGGCGCAGACAGAAAGAGCGCCGTAATAGCCCTTGGAGGAGGAGTGGCGGGAGACATGGCCGCGTTTGCGGCATCCATCTTCATGAGGGGAATAGAGTTCATCCAGATTCCAACCACATATCTGGCCCAGGTGGATAGCTCTGTGGGTGGGAAAACAGGGGTGAACCTGCCCGAAGGAAAGAACCTGGTGGGCACCTTCTATCAGCCCAAGGCGGTATTTGCAGACATAGGGACCCTGGCCACCCTTGCCCAGAGTGAGATCAGAAACGGGCTTGCCGAGGTAGTGAAGTACGGGATGATCAAAGACCCTGAACTCTTCTCCTTCCTCGAGGAGAAGTGGTGGGACGTGCTCAATCTGGAACCACATGCCACCTGCCACATCGTAAAACGCTCCTGTGAGATAAAGGCCGATGTGGTGGCCAGGGATGAACTGGAAGGAGGACTCAGAAGAATACTCAATTTCGGCCACACCATAGGCCATGCCGTGGAGGCCGCATCGGGCTACCGCATACCGCATGGAGAGGCTGTGGCCATGGGGATGGTGGCAGTGGCCAAGATAGCTGCATCAAAGGGGATCTTCCATCAGGAGGATCTGGAAAGACTTGACTCCCTCCTCGAACGCCTCGGGCTTCCCACAAAGATCCCGGAAGAGATATCGAGGGATGAGATTGCAGATGGCCTCATCCATGACAAAAAGGCCATTGGTGGAAAGGTCTTTTTCGTGCTGCCAACCGGCATAGGTGAGACCGAGATCACCACCAATGTGTCACGGGATGAGATCATGGCCGCCATCTAGCTGCCATCTGGGCCTTGATTGGCAGGATATCGTGCCTCCTGATGGACAAAAAAACAGGCCGGAACCATGCATCTTCAAACAGAAGGGTTCCGGCCCTGATGACAGACCTTGACCAGCCTTTAGATCAGTTTGAGCTGCTTAGCATGTCGAGGATCTTCACGAGCTTGGGCTGTATCTCCCCGTAGAAGAATTTAAGTTTTTCCCGTCTGCTCGCTCCTTTTTCGCTCATCTCCATGATCTTCGCAGCCCCATGATGAATCTCTTCATGGATACGCCTGATCTCCTTAAGGACCGAACCGCTTAGCAGGCCCGATTGTTCTGCCTCAGCGAGCCAGCTGCCAAAGAGACACTTGGTCGGGTCCATCTCCACATGGGGATCCCGATCCTCTTGGATATCCAGCTTAAGACCCTCAAGCCAGGAGAAATGGGCCAGTATAGCACCCGTCATCTTGGCCCTTGAAGTGACTACATCAGAGACACCGGCCACTACCTTCATATCAACGTCATAGAGATTTGTGACTCTATTGAACTGGAGAGACATCATATTTATGGCATAGTTGATGTTGTTCACCACGGCTGCAATCTCGGTGAAGTCTGCGGCCTGCTCAGCAAGCATGTGGGCCTTGCCCTCAAGGCTGTGTACACGGCCTGCGCTGTCACGCACACTCTCGCTTATCTCGGACACCGTGGCCGTCTGCTCCTCGGCAGCGCTGGCAATGGTATTTGCCAGATCATTTATATGGCTTACCGATTCCGTGATATCCCTTACGGATACCACTGCCTCTTCTATTCCATTCTGGACCCGGCTTATGACATTTCTGATCTCATCCGTGGCCTGGGCCGTCTGTTTTGCAAGCTCTTTCACCTCGTTTGCCACGACGGCAAAGCCCTTTCCGGCCTCACCTGCCCGTGCCGCCTCAATGGTGGCATTGAGGGCCAGAAGATTGGTCTGCTCGGCTATGGTGGTTATCACACCTATGATATGGCCTATCTTTTCCGAGTTCTCACCAAGCTGCTCCATGACAGTGTTGGTAAACTGGGCCTTGTCCATGGCATCATTGGTTGCATTTGCGGTCTCGTTGACACTCTGGGCTATCTCTGTAGTAGCCGATGTCAGCTCTCCTATGGAGTTCGAGACCCCTTCAAGGACCTGAACCGCATCGGTAGAGGCCTCAGCCATCTCCCGCGCGGCTGAATCGATCTGTTCGGCCCCATCTTCCACTATAGAGTTTGCCTGATCGAGCTCTGTGGCAATAACCTTGAGACTATCTGCCTCACGCTGGATGAGATTTACAAGCTGGCCATTGGTATAGACCACATTGTTTGCAACACGGGAAAGCTCCTTTATCTGCCTTGCCCCCTTGATTTCCACACTCTTTCTCAGGTGTCCCTCGGAGATCTCCTCAAGCACGTCGATGATTCGTCTCAGGGGAAGCCTCAGGTTATACTTGATCACCAAGCTGACAATCAAAAAGGCGATCAGGGCGGTAAGGAGTGCCAAAACAACAGCTCGGACAAAATCCTTATGCGTTTTTGCCTGCAAGGCAGCAAGATCGACAAAACGCAGATAGATCCCTGTGGGCTTGCCTGTAAAGTCCGGAATGGTTGCCGCCGTGAGCAGATAGCGGCCAGCCTCCAGCGATGCCGTTCCCTTCTCAGCCGTCTCCTTCAGGAAGCCTTCCTCGATCTTCACCCCTGAAACCGACTTGGGCATTGGGACCAGCATGGTATAGCGGCCGATCTTTTTGAGTTTCTTGTCAGCCGCTGTGGACTTGACCCTGTTAAGAGAAAAGATCAGGTTGGGTTTGCCCTTCCTTTCAAACTCCTTGCTAAGGGCTGCCAGATCCGCAATGACCTCGACACTGGCGATCGGTTTGGAGGAGCCATCTGCAAAGATTGGGGCAATCCCCCTGATGGCAAGCCCTACCCTTCCGGCCTCTATGCCCTTTACCGGTTTTCCTGTCTCAAGCACTGTAACCACGGTCTTTCTGAAGCCGGAGATGTCGTCCCCATATTTTCCGGGCTTCCATACACGCAGAAAGGATCTTCCAGGTGGCACATGAAAATGGACCTTGAGCCTGGTTGAGGAGTTCTGGTTTATCTGGGCCATGACGGGCCTTACCATTTCGAGAAGCCGCTGCCTGTCACCCTGGGAAATGGCATCCTTGATGCTATCCATGCCTGCAAGAAGCATGGCCAGAGACAGATTCCTGGAAGCTATCTTGTCCGCTTCATGTACGAGCTCGTTTACGCCCTCCAGGCTCTCCCTGAAAAAGGCCCTCTTCTGCTCCTGGGCGGCATATTTAAGCATCCCAAGCTGAAGTACTACCAGCAGGAATATGGACACCATTATGCCTGCCAGTATCCTGGTAGCCAGGGACGAGTCGGCAACAGCCCGCTTTAGACGCTCTATCATGCTATCCACCTCCAAAATTCCATGTACCTGATAGTCGCGCCGCAGAAGCGCAACCTTGATCCCAGTAGAAATTGCAACATTGTTAAGGCGACCATAACCAAAAGACCTCAAAAAAATATCTGTATTTCAGGGCCGGAGTCTTGCTGCCATCTGGCAAAAAACCGGCTGCTAAAAAACGTTTCGGCTGAAAACCGGAAAAAATTAAGCTCCTCAGCCAATGAAGATAAAATTTGTCCATTTATGCCAAGATAAACAGATGAGATGATTCCTTTCCCGTGAGTGGCAGCCCTATTTTCTCGGCAGTTTTTTTGATAGAAGGATCAGAAAAAAAGAACATAGACCATGAATTTATTTGGCATCGCCTGCAGGCCAGATCTCTTTGAGCCGATCGATCAGCCCCCTTGCCTCCTTGGGGCAGGGAGAGTCTGGAAAGGCGACATCAATCACCAGCACATGATCGCCCCGGCCCTCCTCCCCATCCGGCCACCCAAGCCCTTTTAGGCGGATCTCGTCTCCAGCCTGGGTGCCCGGAGCGATCTCGACCTCCACACTCTCTTCCAGGAGTTGCACGGTTACGAGGCCCCCTGCAAGGGCGGTCCAGCAATCTATGGTGAGCCGTGAATAGATATCGTTTTCAATCAGCCTGAAGCCGTCCGGAAAGAGTACGTTCACCTCGAAAAAAAGGGCCTTGCGCCGATTCTGTGCGCTGTCCCACGGGCCTTGTGCCGGCACCTTGAGCACGGCCCCGTCCCTCGTCCCTGGCGGGATGGTGATCTCGATGGTACGCTCTGCCACCAGCTGGCCCTTGCCGCCACAGCCTGGACATGGAACGAGATTGGTGGTC
>CAZNKD010000030.1:0-43187 GCA_964573615.1 uncultured Desulfobacterales bacterium
TCCCGATGAGGCCTGCGCCAAAGAGCATGATGGTGGCAGGCTCGGGGACAGGGGCAGCACCAGTTAGATTGTCATTTCCACATCCCATGGTGAAGTGGAAGTATAGTTGGGTCGTATTAGAATCGTTAAAAATTGTGCTTAAATCCAGACCTGATACTATATAATGAGTCCCTCCCGCAAATCCGGTGTCATCATCATTGCCAGTGGAAAAAGAAAAACTTCCATCATAATCGGTCGGAGTTGCATTCACTTTCCATGGATTAGAATTGCTATTTTGAGTGTGTTTGATAGAAACAAGCTCAGAGCTATCATCTAAAGAAATTATTTTATAATAATTATTATTGGCATCAAACATAAGCCTTATTGCATATTCATATCCCAAATTGCCAGATATAGTGCTATTACCAATCGCACTACTGGTTGAATGATCACCATTGATATCTATAAAAATATCACCAGAACTATATCCGCTCTGACCATCTTTAAAATTAAATCCTCCTACCATGGACAGAACGGTCCCTTTCAAGAAAAAACCCTCAAGATCCCATACCTGATCTGCCACACAACCTGGCTCCACTTCATCATCCTCATTCTTGCCATGCCAGCCGTTATCTTCACTGGAACTGCCATCATAGATCGTGATATTTCCTCCAAGCTCCAATGCATTGGCATTTGTGATGAAAAAAGAGAGACTCAAAAATAAAAAGGCTGCCAAAAAACTAAAAACAAGATTCTTCATGGGGTTATTCCCTCCGTTTTTTCTTGACTAATCACTATTGCGTATCGTGTGCCACAATCAAAAAAATTTAAGCAAAAAAATTGAGATACAGGGCCCCTTATTGCTCAAAAAATGACCTATATGAAAAAAACTTCCACACACAGGAAAATCTTTTCCGGAAATTTTTTGGAACCCTCTTCAGAAAATGGGGGCTACATGGGGAATCAATCCCTGTTATTTTCTTGCAACCAGGAGAGCATCAATTACAATGGAAGGCGAATAGGCGTCTTTGAGATCGAGATGGAATTTATCTGACAAAATTTGACTTTTCCTGCCAGGTTCAATTAGCGAGAAAAACGGAAAGCCGCCGGTCTGGGCGTCCCCCATCCGCTTGGCCTCTCCTTTTTCTGCTGTTAGAGACTCTGGCTCATCATACAAGGAAATCAAGACCAACCTGATAATACCTTCAACCTTCACGACAAAGATGATCTGACAACAGGCCTCAAAGGGTATTTTTCACAACATGAAAAATCCCGGGCAGGAATCCACCGAAAGGAATTTGATTAGATGGCCAACAACGACACAGGCAAGAGATCCAGCCGCCCATGTGATTTCGTAATATTCGGGGCCCTGGGGGATCTTTCAAGGCGCAAGCTCATGCCCTCCCTATACCACCTGGAAAGGGACGGGCTGCTTGAGCCTGAAACCATCATCATCGGCGTAGCCAGACACGATGAAACCACGGAATCCTTCAGGGAGAGGATCCTCGAGAACCTCAAAAGATTCCTCAAGTGGGACATAGACGAGGCTATCTGGAGCCGTCTTGCCCATCGCCTGAGATATGTGAAGATGGATCTGGACAAGCCGGAGCAGTACCGGCAGCTCGGCCAAGTGCTCGATCAGGAAGAAAGGGTGACAGTGAACTATCTTGCCGTACCCCCGACCCTGTACGGAGAGATCTGCAGGGGCCTTTCTGCCGCCGGGCTCATCCGGGATGAGAGCCGAGTGGTCATGGAAAAGCCCATAGGCCACGACCTTGCCTCATCCATAGAGATAAACGACACTGTTTCAGAGTTCTTCCGAGAGGATCAGATCTACCGGATCGATCACTATCTGGGCAAAGAGACGGTACTCAACCTGCTGGCGGTGCGCTTTGCAAACTCCATCTTCACCACCAACTGGGACCACAACACCATAGATCACGTCCAGATCACCGTGGCCGAAGAGGTGGGGATAGAGGGGCGCTGGGGCTATTTCGACCAGTCTGGGCAGCTCAGGGACATGGTACAGAACCATCTGCTCCAGATACTCACACTCATTGCCATGGAGCCGCCTGTACGCCTCGACAGCGACAATATCAGGGCCGAAAAGCTCAAGGTCCTCAAGGCCCTGAGACCCATAACCCAGGACGATGTGGATTCAGTCACCGTAAGGGGGCAGTACACCGCAGGCTTCATGAAGGGCGGGCCGGTGCCAGGCTATAACGAGGAGGAAGGGGCACACAGAGAGAGCGGCACGGAGACCTTCGTCGCCCTGCGTGTGGACATAGACAACTGGCGCTGGGCAGACGTGCCCTTCTATCTCCGGACAGGAAAACGCATGCCTGCAAAGCTCTCCGAGGTGGTGATCGTATTCAAGCAGCTTCCCCACAACATATTCACCGGCCACAGGAGGACACTGCCGGCCAACAAGCTCATAATCCGCCTCCAGCCCCATGAAGGCATAGAGATCATGATGCTCAACAAGGTGCCCGGCATAGCAGAAAGCGTACGCCTTCAAAAGACCATGCTGGACCTGAGCTTCTCCGAGGCCTTCAAGGTGGAGCGCATACCGGATGCCTATGAACGGCTCATCCTCGAGGCCATGCGGGGCAATCAGGCCCTGTTCGTAAGCCGTGAGGAGGTGGAGGAGGCCTGGCGCTGGATTGACTCCATCCAGAATGCCTGGGCCGAGCAGGCAGAATCCCCCAAGCCCTATCCTGCCGGAAGCTGGGGGCCTGTGGCAGCGGTCACACTCCTTGCCAAAGACGGGCGGGAATGGGCAGAGTAGCCAAAAGCCCCGATCCGGCAGGACCGACAAGGAGGACTTTTGTGGATGAAAGACCAGGGCCCAAGACAGAGCTTCTGATAGAGAACTTCCCTGACAGAAAGACACAGGCAAGAGCCCTTGCGGAGAGGACCGCATACTTGCTGGCCAAGGCCGTCTCCAAAAGGGGCCGGGCAAGCCTTGTGGTATCCGGAGGGAGCACACCTGTCCTGTTCTTTGAGGAGCTTTCAGGCCAGGAGATCGAGTGGTCGAGGATAACCATCACCCTTGCAGACGAGCGCATGGTGCCAGAGGGACACCCTGACAGCAACGGGGCTCTGGTGAAGAGGCACCTTCTGAGAGACAGGGCCGCCAAGGCCCGCTTCATCGGCCTGTATGCCGGGGCAGAAGCAGCAGGCAGCGACAGAGGCGAAAGATATTGTGAAGAGAGGGTGCGCTCCATAGGGCTTCCATTCGACGTCCTGGTCCTTGGCATGGGATCAGACGGCCACACGGCATCTCTCTTTCCCGGCGCCCCGGAACTCAAGGAGGCAGTGGACATGGATTCAGGACGGCTCTGCGCCTCCATAACCCCTCCCGATGCCCCCCACGAAAGGATCACCCTCACGCTGCCTGCCCTCCTTTCGAGCAGATGGATCTTTCTGCTCATCTCAGGAGAGGAGAAGATGAAGGTGCTAAAAAGGGCCCTTGGACCCGGCAGGCCTGAAGAGATGCCCATAAGATATGTACTGAACGGGGCAGGCAGGCCCGTTGAGCTCTTCTGGGCCCCTTAGTTAGCCCCCCTAAGAGAGTGCCTGAGCGGGCGGGCAAGGTGTTACGAGACAGAAATATCAAAGAGGACAGATATGAAGAGCAAGATCTTGGAAGTTACCAAGAGGATCACAAAACGGAGCGAGGCAAGCAGGAGCGCCTATCTCGAAAGGATAGAGCAGGACCGCCGTTACTGTGAAAACAGGCCGGTACGCCACTGTCTTCCTGCAAGCAACCTTGCACATGCCATGGCCTCCGCCGAGCCGCAAGCCAAGGAGGCCCTGTTCGGAAGACCCCCTGAGATAGGCATAATCACATCCTATAACGACATGCTATCGGCCCACGCGCCCTACGCCTCCTATCCAGACATCATCAAGGATGAGGTGGCACGCAGAGGGGCGGTCGCCCAGGTGGCAGGCGGGGTGCCAGCCATGTGCGACGGAGTCACCCAGGGCGAGCCCGGCATGGACCTCAGCCTCATGAGCAGAGACGTCATAGCCATGTCCGTAGCCGTGGCCCTCAGCCACAACCTGTTCGACGGGGCCCTGCTCCTTGGGGTGTGTGACAAGATCGTGCCGGGGCTGCTCATGGGGGCGCTCCAGTTTGGCCACCTGCCCATGGCCCTGGTACCGGCAGGCCCCATGCCTTCCGGTATCCCAAACAGGGAGAAGGCAAGGGCGAGACAGCTCTTTGCCCAGGGCGAGATCAGCAGGGAAGAGATGCTCAAGATAGAGGCGAAGGCCTATCACAGCCAGGGCACCTGCACCTTCTACGGCACAGCGAACAGCAACCAGCTCATTGCCGAGGTGATGGGGCTCCACCTTCCAGGCGCCTCCTTTGTCCATCCTCAGGACCAGATGCGGCAGGCCTTCACCAGGATGGCGGCAGGGCGCATATGCGAGCTCACCCGTTTTGGCAACGAGTATCTTCCAATCGGAAGACTCATCGATGAAAAGAGCATCGTAAACGCCATGGTGGCCCTCCTTGCCACAGGAGGCTCCACCAACCAGACCATGCACCTGGTGGCCATTGCCCGGGCTGCAGGGATCAGGATCGACTGGAACGACTTTTCAGACCTGTCGGAAGCGGTCCCGTTCCTGGTCAGGATCTACCCCAATGGCCCGGAGGACATAAACGGCTTTCAGGCGGCAGGGGGCGTTGCCGCCATGATCACAGAGCTGCTGGATGCAGGCTGCCTCCATGAGGATGTGGAGACCATAGCAGGCACAGGCCTCATACGGTACACCCTGGCACCGGCCCTTGAAGATGGCAGGATCAGCTATGGCACAGAACAGGTGAGGTCCAAAAACCCGGAGGTCATATCCTCTGCCAGCAGCCCCTTCGACGGATCGGGAGGGCTCAAGGTGCTGAAGGGCAATCTGGGCAGGGCGGTGATAAAGACATCCGCCCTCGAGCATGGCTCGGACACGGTGGTAGAGGCGAGGGCCCTTGTCTTCGACGACCAGCATGAGCTCTCTGCCGCATTCGAAAGGGGCGAGCTGGACCGGGACCTGGTGGCAGTGGTGCGCTTTCAGGGCCCTCAGGCAAACGGAATGCCCGAGCTTCACAAGCTCATCACCCCACTCAGCATCGTCATGGACCGCGGCTTCAAGGCCGCCCTGGTCACTGACGGCAGGCTGTCGGGCGCCTCAGGCAGGGTGCCCTCCGCCATCCATGTAAGCCCTGAGGCATTCTGTGGCGGCCTTCTTGCAAAGGTCAGAGATGGAGACATGATCCGGCTGGACACGAGAAACGGACTCCTTGAGCTCTTGGTCCCGGAAGAGGAGCTTGCTGCAAGGCCCCTTCCCGATACCGACCTGACCGGCTCCCACTTCGGCATGGGGCGGCAGATATTCTCACCCTTGCGGCGCTGTGCCATGCATGCAGAACAGGGGGCCAGTGCCATATTCACCTACGACCAGGAGGCCCACGGCCTGCACAGCAAACAGATGGGAGACAATTAGCCATGAACCCAAGACATGACCAGCAGGAGAGCCTATGAATCCGCACTTTCTGAACTGGAGGATACCTGCCGAGGACATCCTTGAAAGCGGCCCTGTGATACCGGTCATAGTGATAGACGAGGCGGAAAAGGCCGTTGCCCTCGCAGAGGCCTTGCTGGAGGCTGGTATCAGGGTGCTGGAGATAACCCTACGGACCGAGGCGGCCATAGAGGCCATCTCCGCCATCTCCAGGAGCCTGCCTGAGGCACTGGTGGGCGCAGGCACCGTCCTTCAAAGGGAGGGCCTCATGGCAGTTGCAGATGCAGGCGGTCTCTTCGCCATAAGCCCGGGTCTCACGCCAGGGCTTCTCGATGCGGCATCAGAGGCCCCCATTCCGCTGATACCCGGCATATCCACGGTCTCCGAGCTCATGACCGGACTTGAGCGGGGCCTTCGCTCATTCAAGTTCTTTCCTGCAGAGGCAGCAGGCGGCATCAGGATGCTCAAGGCCATATCAGGCCCGTTTCCCCAGGCGCGTTTCTGCCCCACAGGCGGGATCTTTGAAGGGAACTATCGAGACTACCTGGCCCTTGAAAACGTGGTATGCGTTGGGGGCTCGTGGATATGTCCCAGGGAGCTCATAGAACAGGGCGAGTGGAAAAAGATCACCGAGCTTGCAAAAAGGGCACTCGCCCTGGCCCAAAAGCCTGAGGAGACAGCGTAATGACAGAGAAAGAGGGCCGCCATCGGCAGAGAGGGCCTTTTCCAAACAGGACCAAGCTCATCTGTACCATAGGGCCTGCATCCGAGTCCCTGGAGACCCTTAAAGCAATGGTGATGGCGGGCATGAATGTGGCAAGGCTCAACTTCTCCCACGGGGAGTTCGACTACCATGCAGAGCTCATTGACAGGATAAGGGCCGCATCCCGTGAGACCGGCCGTGACGTTGCGATCATGGCAGACCTTCCCGGGCCCAAGATGAGGATAGGCATATTCGAAAAGGAGCCGGTGATCCTTGAAAAGGGCGCAGAGTTCATCCTCACTGCAAGGGACGTGGTGGGCAGTGAAAGGATGGTCTCCATAACCATGAAGGAGCTTCCGGCCGCAGTAAAGAAGGGTGATACGCTCTTTTTGAACGACGGCCTCATCCAGCTCCGGGTCGAGGAGGTATCAGGGCCTGACATACGCTGTATCGTGGTCGTTGGCGGAGAGCTGAGGTCCAGGAAAGGGCTCAACATCCCGGGCATCGATCTTGGCCAGAGCGCCTTTACCGAGCGGGACCATGAGTGCATGAAATTTGCCCTGGAGCATGGCGTTGACGCGGTGAGCCAGTCCTTTGTGGGCAGCCCGGACGACATAAGGCATCTGCGGCAGGCCGCCCGCAGGCTCGGATTCGATCCCTTCGTGATCGCAAAGATCGAGCGATCGAGCATCGTGGACGTAATAGACGAGATCATCTCTGCCTCCGACGGCATCATGGTGGCAAGGGGTGACCTCGGAGTCGAGATTCCCATCGAGCGCATAGCCCTTGCCCAGAAGTTTCTCACCAGAAAGGGAAACGTACAGGCAAGACCTGTCATAACGGCCACCCAGATGCTCCAGTCCATGACCCACTCCAGGCGCCCTACCAGGGCCGAGGCCACAGACGTGGCGAACGCCATCCTGGATGGCACGGATGGTGTGATGCTCTCCGAGGAGTCGGCCATGGGAGAGTATCCCGTGGAGGCGGTGGAGATGCTGGCAAAGATAGCGGCAGCCACGGAACCCTATCTTGAAAGGGCGCACTTCAGGCGTCTCATGGAGGAACATGCCTCCGTCCATGTCGGGAAGGAGGGGCCTGGCTCAGGCCAGGAGGTGGATCTCATAGCCCTTGCCGTCGACAACATAGCTGGCAGGATGGATACGGCTGCGGTCTTCTGTCCCACGGACTCGGGGGCCACTGCCAGGCGGATCACCCGCTTCCGCCTTCCATGCTGGATCATTGCACCAAGCGTCAGCGAGAAGACCTGCAGGGAGCTGCTCTTCTCCTTCGGTGTCTTTCCTGTCCTGCTGAAAGGCGCAAAACCCACGAGGTGGCGCAATTTCATCAAAAGGAGCATCAAAGAGCTCGGCCTCGAGGGAGATGCCGCCATAGTGACGGAAGGGCCATCCATGGCGCACCCCGGCATGGAGCACAGGCTCGAGATAGTGGAGCTAAAAAGGGTATAGAGCAGGCCTTGCCAGCGCTCATACAAGAGATTTCGATTTTATAGTTTACTGGAATAATTTGAAAAAGGAGTAAAAATGGGCACAAGGAAAAAGACCATGGCCACCAAGGACAAGAGGGGCCAACAAAAAAGCGAGATCAATGAACTCAAGAGGGCCTTTGCATACAACCTCTTCTACAACCAGGGCAAACCCCTGGAGAACGCCACCATAAACGACTACTACATGGCGGTGGCCCACACGGTGCGCGACAGGATGCAGCACCTCTTCATAAATTCGGTGGAGGGCCTGATCGAGGCCCCGACGAAGATCGTCTGCTATCTTTCAGCAGAATTCCTGCTCGGCCCCCATCTGCACAACAACCTGGTATGCCTGGGGATATACGATCAGGTGGCCCAGGCCCTGGAAGAGACCGGCCTCGACATCAAGGAGATCATCGACCATGAGGTGGAACCCGGCCTGGGAAATGGCGGGCTTGGCCGCCTTGCAGCCTGCTATATGGACTCCCTTGCCACCCTCCAGATACCTGCCATCGGCTACGGCATCAGATATGAGCACGGCATGTTCCATCAGGTGATAGAAGATGGCTGGCAAAAGGAGCTGAGTGACATGTGGCTCCACTACGGAAACCCCTGGGAGATAAAGAAACCCGACATCTGTCATCCCGTAGGATTTGGAGGATATACCGAGAGCTATACAGACGAGGCCGGAAACATGAGGATGCGCTGGCTGCCTGCCCGCATGGTGAATGCCGTCGCCTATGACACCCCCATCCCCGGATACAGGGTGAACAATGTGAACCTCCTGCGCCTTTGGAGCGCAGAGGCCGTGGACTCCTTCGATTTCGAGGAGTTCAACGTGGGCGACTACTTCGGTGCCATCGAAGAGAAGGTCAAGGCCGAGAACATCTCGAAGGTGCTCTATCCAAACGATGAGCAGTGCGCCGGCAAGCAGCTGCGGCTGGAACAGCAGTTCTTCTTCGTATCGGCCTCCCTGCAGGACATGATCCGCATGCACCTGATGAAACACGACACCCTGGACACCCTGCCAGACGGCTTTGCCGCCCAGCTAAACGACACCCATCCGGCAGTTGCGGTGCCCGAGCTCATGCGTCTGCTGATGGACGAGCACGGCTACGGCTGGGACCAGGCGTGGCAGATCACCACCAGGACACTCTCTTACACCAATCACACCCTGCTTCCAGAGGCCATGGAGAAGTGGCCCCTGCCCCTATTCGGAAGGCTCCTTCCAAGGCACCTTGAGATCGTCTTCGAGATCAACAGGCGCTTTCTGGAGGAGGTGAAGGGGCGCTATCCAACAGACGAGGCCCGGCTGTCCAGGATGTCCATCATAGACGAGGCAGGGGACAAGTATGTGCGGATGGCAAACCTGGCCTGCGTGGGGAGCCATGCCATAAACGGTGTCGCCCGCATCCATACAGAGCTCCTGAAGGCCCATACCCTCCATGACTTCGACGAGTACTGGCCCGGCAAGATCATCAATGTGACAAACGGGGTCACACCCCGCAGGTGGATAGCGGTGAGCAATCCTCGCCTCTCCGCCCTCATAACAGAGGCCATCGGGGACGAGTGGATAAAGGATCTTTCAAGGCTCAAGGAGCTCGAAAGGTTTGCAGACGATGCCGCCTTCAGGCAGAAGTGGCGCCAGGTCCAGGAGGCCAACAAGCAGGATGTGGCCAACCAGGCGGCAGAACGGGGCATCAAGGTGGACCCGTGCTCCATGTTCGACGTCCAGGTGAAGCGCATCCATGAATACAAGCGCCAGCATCTCAATCTGCTCCATATCATCACCCTCTACAACCGCCTGAAAAGCACTCCCGATATGGATATGACTCCCCGCTCCTTCGTCTTTGGCGGAAAGGCCGCCCCCGGCTATTTCATGGCAAAGCTCATCATCAAGCTCATCAACTCCGTTGCTGAGGTCATAAACAACGATCCTGACGTCAGAGACAGGCTGAAGGTGTTCTTCATCCCGAACTACAACGTCAAGGTGGGCCATACGGTCTATCCCATGGCCGACCTGTCCGAACAGATCTCCCTTGCAGGGAAGGAGGCCTCAGGCACGGGAAACATGAAGTTCTCCATGAACGGGGCCCTCACAATAGGCACACTGGACGGGGCAAACGTGGAGATCAGAGAGGAGGTCGGTGCAGAAAACTTCTTCCTCTTCGGAATGACCGTGGACGAGGTGATGAAAAAGAGGGCTGAAGGATATGATCCTCGGCACTACTACGAAAGGGACCAGGAGCTCAAGGAGGCCATCGACCTGATCGCATCCGGCGCCTTCTCGGATGGAGACAGGGAGCTGTTCAGGCCCCTTGTGGACTCGCTCCTCTATCACGATGAATACATGCTCCTTGCCGACTACCGCTCCTATGTGGAGTGTCAGGACGAGGTGGCAGACAGATTCAAGGACCGGGAGCACTGGACCCGCATGTCCATACTGAACAGTGCCCGCATGAGCAAGTTCTCCTCCGACCGCTCCATAAGGGACTACTGTGAAAGGATCTGGCATGCCAGGCCATTTCCTGTGAAGCTCAAGTGGGAAAAGATCCCCGAGGGGGGTATCGTATTCAGGAAGAAGAAATAGATGGAAGGGATGGCCTGAAATTGCTCCAAGAGAATCCTTCACTCGTCAAAAACATCCTGGATGGCATCAGCGAGGCGGTATTCATACACGATGCCTCTACTGGCGAGGTCCTCGACGTGAACCAGGCCATGCTCGACCTGTTCGGCTGTTCGGAGAAGAAAGAGGTCCTCGGCCTTCTGGGCGACAGATTCAGCCTGGGCGAGCCGCCCTACTCCATGGACGAGGTGGCGGCATGGATCAGGAAGGCCGCGACCCAGGGACCCCAGCTCTTCAGATGGCGTTCCCGCCGGATGGACGGCTCACTCTTCTGGTCAGAGGTCTCCCTTACAGCCGTCGACGATCACGGCACGCCCTACATCGTGGCAGTAATCAGGGACATCACCAACAGGATCGGACAAGAGGCCCAGCTGAAGACCTCCTACTCCCGCTATCGGGCCCTTTTCGAAAAGGAGGACAGAGACGTCCTCATCTTCCGCCCTGTTGAGTCGGGTGACTTTTTGGACTTCATGCTGGTGGATCTCAACTGTGGTGCCGAACGGGCCGCCAAAGTGGAGCGCCAGGATCTCATTGGAAAGAGCATGCTCGAGATCTTCCCGGGTGCGAGGCGGGCAGGCCTGGTAAAGGCATTCAGAAAGGTATGGAAGAGCGGGACCCCATCCAGCCATCCCCTGACCATTTCCGAGGAGGGCCGCATCACCAGCTGGCGCGACATGGAGATCAGCAGGCTGCCCACTGGTGAGATTGCCGCCATCAGTCAGGATCGCACCAGAGAAAAGCAGACGGAAGAGGCCCTGCGATACAAGGAGTCCGTGCTCCAGGCCATATTGGAGGCACTTCCGGCGGCTGTCACCCTGGTGGATGCAAGGAGGCGGACATTCAAGTGGATAAGCCCCTATATCGAGACCATCACGGGTTTCAAGCCGGAAGAGCTGATCGGCCATACACCCCGCAGGCTCTATGGATCAGAGGAGGAGTACCTGAGGGTCGGAAGGGCGTACAAGCTCTTTGAATCGCAGGATATCGTCGAGGTGGAGACCCAGTTCATCAGCAAGGATGGCTCCAGAAAGGAGATACTGCTCAAGGCTGTCAACAGGGAGGATGAGGTCCTGTGCGTCATGTTCGACATCACCGACCGGAAGCGGAGTGAGCGGGACAGGCGCGAGATGGAAAGACACCTGCTCCACGTACAGAAGCTCGAAAGCCTCGGCGTGCTGGCAGGAGGCATTGCGCATGACTTCAACAATCTGCTCATGGGGATCCTTGGAAACACCGAGCTTCTATCCATGCTCCTTGAAGACGAGCCCAAGACACGTAAGCACCTGGAGGCCATAGAGAGGGCAGCAGAGCGTGCTGCCGGCCTCTGCGGGCAGATGCTTGCCTATTCGGGGCAGGCCAGCTATGAGACCGAGCCCCTCGACATCTCCACGGTCATAAAGGAGATGCAGGGCATCCTCCAGGTCTCCATAGGAAAGGGGATCATCATCAACTTTCGTCTCGCCTCCGACCTTCCAAAGGTCAATGCCGATCCGAGCCAGATGAGCCAGATCCTGATGAACCTGGTGATAAATGCCTCGGAGGCCATTGGCGAAAGGGCCGGACTCATAACCATCACCACCGGAACGAGATTCTGCACTGCAGACGATCTGGCCACCATCTGCATCGAGGAGCAGCTCTATCCCGGGGACTATGTCTTCATAGAGGTGTCGGACAATGGCTGTGGCATGGAGGAGGATGAGAGAAAGAGGATATTCGAGCCATTCTTCACCACCAAATTCACTGGCCGCGGCCTTGGAATGGCAGCAGTCCACGGCATCATCAGGGCACACCACGGCGGCATAGAGATAGAGAGCGAAAGGGGAGAGGGGACCACCATCAGGATTCTGCTGCCCACGATGGAGATGGCTGAGAGGATCGCGGAGACGGACTCTGCCCATCTGGGAGGGCTGCAGAGGCCCGGGGTGCTGCTGGTGGACGACGAGCCGGAGATAAGGGCCCTTGGGAGCCAGATGCTAAAGATGATGGGCTACATGGCCATGGTTGCAGAAAACGGGATCGAGGCGGTAAACACCTTCAAGAGGCACCGCGGCGAGATAGCCTGCGTGGTGCTCGATCTTACGATGCCGGAGATGGACGGCCAGGAGACCCTTATGGAGCTCAAACGCATGGAGCCCGGGGTCAAGGTCATCATATCGAGTGGCTATGAGACGAAGGAGGTTGCAAGGAGATTTGCCGGCCTCGGTGTCTCAGGATACCTCAAAAAGCCCTACCGTTTCCATCAGCTGAGTCAGATACTCCAATCGGTCATAGCCAGCTGAGACAAACCCTCCTCCCACCAGCGCCCTTCTGGCCATACGCCTCTAAGGAGAAAATGGGAAGAATATAGGGGTCAGAAACACGGTTATGATCCCCACCAGTATGGACATCGGCACACCGATTCTTACGAAGTCCATGAAGCTGTATCCGCCCGGCTTGTAGACCATGAGGTTTGTCTGGTAGCTCACAGGCGAGATGAAGCTGCACGAGGCCCCGACCATCACCGTGATCGCAAAGGGCATGAAGCTTACACCGAGCTTCTCTGCGATGGTGAGGGCGATAGGAAACATGAACACGGCCGAGGCCACGTTGGTGACCATTGCGTCCATCAGGATGGCCCCTGTAAAGACCACTGCAAGGGCGGTATAGGGGTTTGCGCCTCCGAGGTCAGCCAAAAAATGGCCGATCTTTGCAGACAATCCGCTTGCCGTCACCGCAGACTCGAGCCCCATTGCAGCGGCGATCACGATCAGCGTGGAGAAATCCACGGACCTTCCGGCAGTCCGCAGATCCATACAGCCAGTAAGGAGCATGGCACCAGCGGCGAGAAGGGCGGCATTCAGCATGGACATCCACCCGCCTGCCACCACAGCCACCATGGCCACTGTTATGGCAGCGGCAGTGAGGGCCTTTCCGGTCCGCTGTATGGAGGCCCCCCTCAGTTTTCGCACCACAGAGAACTGGGTGTCGTTGACATTCCTGTAGAAGAAGCTATCCGTCACCTCGAGGAGGGCCACATCCCCGGCCTGCACCACGGCATCCTTCAAGGGATAGTCCATGGCGCTCTCGCCCCTGGCAAGCCCCACGAGCCAGATGCTCTGGTTCTTCTCCTCCGTCTCGATGTCCCCCACGCGCTTTCCGAGGAACAGGTTGCGCCTTGAGACCACGGCCTCGACCAGGTGGTGCCTGTAACGCTCATCCCGTTTCTCCTTTGGGGAAAAGAGCGGCCGAAGTCCCATGGTAGCCCAGAGTGTCTTTGCCCCATCTATATCTGCCGCAAAGGCCAGGATATCACCGCCCTTTAGCCTTGTGTCCGGCGTAAAGTCGATCCTCTCACCATCCCTGAGGAAACAGATGATCTCGAAGCCCTCCTGCCCGGAAAGCCCTGCATCCTCGAGGCTCTTGCCATCGAGAAATCCACCAGGCTCCACCTCGAGCTCTATCCTGAAACGCCTCATCTTTACGACACCCTCGGAGGCCTCCTCTCCGTCACGGCCGGGAAGGAGCCAGCGGGAAAAGAGCATTATGAAGCCTATGCCCGCTATGGTGGCAGGCACCCCTATCCAGGACAGATCGAACATCTTTAGCGGCTCCATGTGAGGGCCCTGTCCAGCACCCTTGAGGTGTTCCTCTATGAGGCCGTTGATCACGAGATTCGTGGCCGTGCCGATGAGGGTACAGGTCCCTCCGAGTATGGAGGCATAGCTCAGGGGTATATAGAGCTTTTTTGCATTGAGCCCGCAGCTCCTTGCAAGATCCCTGATCACCGGGATCATCATGGCAACCAGGGGGGTATTGTTCAGAAAGGCGCTGCCAAAGGCGATGCTCGGAAGTATCTTGAACTGGGCCTCGAGCTCGGACTTTGGCCTGCCGATCAACCTGTCACTCAAGATCGATATGGCCCCTGTCGAGTACATTCCGGCAGCAATCATGAAAAGTGCGCCTATGGTCAGCACGCCGGGATTGTTGAAGCCCTTCAGGAGCTGGGCAAGGGGGGCGATATCGAAGGTGATGGTCAGGGTGAGGGCCCCCATGAATATGGCCACAGGCGGCAACTTGGTGAAGATGAGCAGCAAAAAGGTGGCCCCCAATATGATTATGGTGATCTGCTCTGGAGAAAGAACCAGCCCAGGCATCATTGATTTCGTCCCCTGTCTCTACCGTTTTTTTGTCCTGACGGCCTTCCTCTCCTTGGCCGCCTTCTTCTTCCTGGCAGAAGCCTTTGTCCGGGCAGCCTTTGCCGGCCGACCCGGCTTTGGGCACTCTTTCCTGTACTTTCGAGGCGGAACACCTGCCCACCCCTTGAAGGCCCTCGAGAAGGATGTGAGATCGGAAAAACCCAGCATGAAGGAGATCTCTGCCATGCTGGCATCCTTCCTTGCCAGATATTTCCGGGCAAGATCGTATCTGATCTGGCTTGCAAGCCTGTTGAATGTGGTCCCGCGCTCCTTAAGGCGGCGCTGAAGGCTCCTCGAGCTCATGAATAGACGCTGGGCAACCGCCTCGTCCGTGAGGTTTCCAGATGGCAGGTGCCTGACGATAAGCCCCTTTACCTCTGTAAGAAAAGGGTCCCCCTTGAGCCGCTTGAGATAGGGGCTCATTATCCGCTCGTTTATGGCGACGAGCTCCTTGTCTGCCCCCAGCAAGGGTTTTTCCACCACTTGCAGGGAAAGGGCCATCATATAGTCTTGTGCCCCAGACTCCACCTGAGTTCCGAAGACCTCCCGATACCTCCTTTCACATGCCTGGACCCGATGCATCAGCGCCACCCGTACAGGGGCAACGCGCTGGCCGAGCCCGCGGCGGCAGATCTCGAGTATCACCGACATCAAGGCATCCATCCTGGCATGCACCCTGGCGCTTGTGGGGCCGGTGTTCAGTTTGATGCGAAACTCGTCTCCGGTCTCTGCCGTCTCGATGAACTGCCAGCCTATTATGACCTTGTGATAGCGCTCCATGCGTCTTAGGGCGGTGCGCAGGTTCTCACTGGCGAGCATGGCATAGCCCAGTGCCCCCATGGAGGATGGGCTCCAGACCTCTGCGGCACGAAGCCCAAAGCAGGGATCGTCTATGATATTTGAGGCAAGGGCCCAGGCCCTTTCAAGCGCATCTGCCCGGTAACGTGCCCCCGGCTTCCTCATCTTTGCCGGATCGAGCCCTGCCTCTTTGAAGATGGGCCGCGGATCCCGGCCATACAGGCCGAGAAGATCCCACAATACCTGACCGATGCTTGCAAGATTTGTTACGTATCCACCCCCCATTAAACCCCTCTCTTCCAAATCTCCTTTAAAAACGATTGAAACGCTTCCTTCCAAGGCCTTGCTGCCCGAGTGGTCAATAGATCAACATCTCCGACCCGATCAGTCAACAAGGGAGTTAAAAAAACTTCGGCAGAACCGTCCTCTGTGACCGGCCGGATACAGAAGAAAGCGGCCTCGGCCCTGTCTCCTTGCCCCTCCCTACCGGCACCTGCTATGAGGCTCCATACATGACCGCAAGATTCCCTGCGATGGCTGACATCTCCTTTCTGAGCTCCTCGGGATCGAGCACCTCTGCCGCATCCCCCCAGGACAGCACCCACCTTTTCAGCTCCAGCAAGTGGTTTACCGTCATGGCAAGGATTAGGCTGCCATCTTCCAACTCCTCGATCTCCTGGCTTGGATGCCATCTGCGCTCCTTCACATAGTCGGCTACCGATGCGTCAAAACGGATCCTGACCCGGATCTCTCCAGGGGCCCAGTGGACCCCGAAGTGGCTGCCTGCAAGCCGCCTGAAATCGAAGTCCTCCGGCACATCGAAGCCCTTTTCCGTCTGTCTTGCCTCGAGCATCCTTGAGATACTGAAGGTCCTGATCTCTCCCCTCAGATGGCACCAGCCCACCAGATACCAGTCCCCCTCGTAACGTACCGCATGGTAAGGATCGATGCGGCGCCTCGTGGGCCCTTTGCCTGGGGTCCTGTAAAGGACGTCGAGTTGCCTTCCCTGCCGGAGCCCCGCCACGACCGTCTGCCAGATCCCAGGGTCTATGACCGTACTGAACGAGGGAAGGACCGTGAATCTTCCCTGCTCGCCTGCCCTGTCGATAGCTATGGGTTCCGGCAGGGAGTCTTCTATCTTTTCAAAGACGGAACGGAGGCCTTCATAGATTGGGGTGCCTTCATACTGCTCAAGGAGCTTGTCTGCCAGATAGATGGCAAAGAGCTCGCTTTCTTTGATCTTCATGGCAGGCAGCCTGTACTGCTCCTCGCTGTAGTAGTAGCCCCGCTTCTTTGGAGAGTATTTGATGGGAGCGCCCAGCATGTGACGCATGTATTCGATGTCGCGCTGGATGGTCTTGCGGCTCACCTCGTACTCTTCGGCCAGGGAAAAGCAGTTCGGAAACCTGCCCTCCCTTATCCTGCTGTCTATGAAAAGAAGCCTCTTGTGCTGGGGCTTGAACTTGGCCATCTCACTCTCCTTCCTGGGCCCCAGAAGTCTAAAGGGGCAAGGGCATGGCTGCAACAAAAGGCAAGGCAAACCTGCCAACAGCGATTTTTTTAGAGACTTTTCAAAAAAACTGCTATGTGGGCCGCTATTTGACCCACCACATCCCTTATAGTGTTCCCATAATCAGGTGCAGGGTTCCGCGTCTGTGCTCCAGAGCCACTTAACCCCCTTTACCCCACAGACCTATTTTCTGCGAGGGCAGGCGCGGAAATCGGCACCCATTGATTCAGCGGTTAAAAATTTATGATGGAAGCTGAAAAACCCTTAGAGAACGATAGCACTTTATGACTGCCATCAAACCTTTGCGCCCATGGTCTTTCGGATCGCCCTGGAAAGATCCTTCATGGTAAAAGGTTTTTGAATAAAATTGACTCTATTGGCCATGATTCCATGTCTTGCAACGATATTGGCAGTATATCCGGACATGAACAGGACCCTGACATCTGGGATCATCTCTTTGATTCTCTCAGCCAACTGAGCACCGCTCATCTTGGGCATGACTAGGTCGGTCAATAGAAGATCGATCTTTTCAGGCCGTGCCTTCAACATTTCCAAGGCCTTCTGGGGGCTCTCGGCCTCTAAGACCTCATATCCTAGGATACCAAGCACACTCCTTGTTAGTTCTCGCACCATATCATTGTCCTCGACAAGGAGAATTCGCAAGGATGCATCTTCATCCATACCCTTGCTTTGATCCCCTACCCCCTCACTTTCCGACTCCTCAGGCTCTGAATGGAGCGGAAAATAGAGCTTGAAGGTACTCCCTATCCCGGGCTCGCTATAGACATTTATGTAGCCTCCACTCTGCTTGACAATACCATAGACAGAAGGCAGTCCGAGACCGGTCCCTCTATGCTCCTCCTTGGTGGTGAAAAAGGGTTCAAAGATATGGGGCATTATCTCCTTATCGATACCGATGCCATTATCACTGACGGCCAGCATCACGTAACTGCCAGGGCTTGCCCCAATATGCTGCCTACAGAATGCCTCATCCAACTCAACACGTTCAGTCTCTATAATGAGCTTGCCACCTTGGGGCATGGCATCCCTAGCGTTAATGGCAAGGTTGGTGACCACTTGGTGGATCTGTCCCGGATCGATCTTTATAAGTGCCGGATTGGCCCTTGGAAAAAAGCGAAGCTCTATGTCCTCACCAAGCAGACGCTCAAGCATGGCAAGTATCTCGCTGGAAAGAATATGATTGAGATTGATCACCTTGGGACAAACAGCCTGTTTGCGTGAAAAGGCGAGTAGCTGCTTTGTGATCTCCGAGGCCTGGTTTGCCGCCTTTTCTATATGCTTTAGATGATAGATAATGTCTTTTCCCAGATCATCCCTGGTGAGCAGGAGCTGTAAGGAGACCAAAATCACCTGCAACATATTGTTGTAGTCATGCGCAACGCCCCCCGCCAAGCGTCCTACACTCTCCATCTTCTGGGCATGCATAAGTTGCTCTTCTAGAGAGCGCTGCTCTGTAATATCGTGTTTGACCGCAATGAAATTTACTATCTTGCCATTTGAATCGAACACTGGCGAGATGGAGGCCTTTTCCACAAATAGGCTCCCATCCTTCCTCTTATTAATCAGCTCCCCGTGCCAGGTCTTGCCGCCAAGAATAGTCTTCCACAGATCTTTGTAAAATTCAGCACTATGCTGGCCGCTTTTAATGATTCGGGGATTCTGACCTATCACCTCTTGACGGGAATAGCCTGTGAGCCTTACAAAAGCTGGATTGACAAAGAGGATATTGCCGTCGAAATCAGTAATGATGATGGATTCATCTGATTGGTTTATCGCCTCGAACAACAGCTGACGTTCCGCTTCAGCCTGTTTGCGCACGGCAATCTCCCGATGGAGCTGTTCGTTGGCCTGTCTGAGCTCGCTCGTACGCTCTCTTACAAGCTGCTCAAGATTGTTATGCATCTTGAGCAGTGCTACATGGGTATTGACCCTGGCTAGCACCTCTTCCTGTTGAAAGGGCTTTACTATGTAGTCACGTCCGCCTGCCTCAAAACCCTTGATTTTGTCCTTTATGCCGCCCTTGACAGTGATGAAAAGGACAGGGATATGACAAGTTGCCTCCTCCGACATAAGGCGCCTGCAAATATCATAGCCACTCATATCTGGCAGGCAGACATCCAACAGGATCAAATCGGGTTGGCGGGCCTTTATGGATGCAAGCGCCAGCTCACCTGTCGTGGCCAGTCTCACCCGATAGCCTTCCGCCTCCAAAATCCTGGAAAGAAGCTGCAGATTCTCCCTGCTGTCGTCCACAACAAGGATCTCGCCCCTGTTTTGTCCCTTGTCCTCTATCCTATGAGCTTTATCCAAAAAAGTTTTCATACATATCCGGCTTCCCTCCAATTACGCTAAAAGGCGCAAGATATCCTGAATGCAACTGCAGGCGCAGCATCTCGATACGTGGAGGTGCGCTGAAAAAAATTTCTCTTGTTCAGATCCTCATCGAACAGACCCAGAAGATTGTATCCATGTATCATGATATCCATTTGTGGAGAGAGCTGATACTCCGCTCCGACCGTTACCAGAACACTTCCGTCATAGGCATTGCCATCAGAGGCATAGACAGGAAGGCCCAAGGATCGCAGCTTGTCCCTATTGTATTTGGCCATATCCTTACTACCTGAAAAGCCCCAATAGATCCGGGCACTTCCATGGAGTGACAACTCATCAGTAACATCGTAGTCAACTATAAGTTTGGTAGCATGCTTCATCCAGTTGGCCAAATCGTTGCCGTAGCCGTATGGGGCGGCAGAGATATTCTGAACGGCATCCTCATCTTCAAGATCAAAATCTATCAGTTTTGTATAGCTGTGGTAGAGCCTGGCAACCAGTCCCGATCTCTTTATCTCCAAGCCTACCTCTATTCCGTAGGTCTGAGCCAATCCCACATGGATACTTCTGAAGGTTGTTCGGTCAAAAGAGACTACATGGTGCCTATTGTAAAATGCGGATATATTGAAATGAAATATAGCTGTTGGCTGGGTTTCATAGATCAGTTCAAAATTATCGAGGGTTTCTATATCTCCTTCATCGTCTAAGCTCTTATGCTCCAGATAAAGATCTGCATCATCTCCATGTCTCACCGAGTGATTATAGATAAACTTTACTACATTGTTACCATCAGGTGTATATACTAGAGCCGCTCTCGGCGAGTACATCCAGGATGTATATCTATGCTTGTCACACCTGATACCAGCGATGGCCAACAAATAATGGGTAAGCCGCATCTGATATTCACCAAAGAAAGACACCATGTGGCTGTTCCACTTGGTTCCGATGGGCAAACTCTGGATATTGGAGGGGCTGTCCCCATAGAGGTGGCCCCGCCTTCCGAAATTGTTATAGTAGTACTCTGTACCGATGGCCACTTTGTGACCTTCAAACGGTCTGATGTGTGCAGTGATCCCGGCTATGGTCTCATCCTCGCTCCAGTGTCTATCATCCATTGCGGGATAGAGCTGCGGATGGGTATCTCGCACACCATAGTTTACCATGACATCACTCCACATATAGCTGAGCACATAATCCAACGACAGATGGCTGGTCATAAACTGGGTATACTTCCCATAGAGCGTGAACTGTTGATTTCCTGCCCCGTTGTCCAGCAACAAATCACATGGCACGTTCAAATAGAAATACTGATCCGCTGGGATCCGTTGCCCGCTAAGGGTATAACGTGTCCAGAGCTCATAATTCTCTCCATCGAGTTGGAGATGAAACTTGTGCCTTGCCCGGCCGCTTAACGTACTGTTATCGTTGGGGACATCGAGATTGGAATCGCTGTCTTGTTCATAATAGACACCATAGGCAGGCTTCTGAAAATCGAATGAAAACTTGAGTGGCGCCTCTTCTGGGCTCGCTCCTGGATAATAATCGAATCCATAATAGACGAACATACCGGTATTACTAGCAAGCTCCGTACCATACCGAAACTCGAAAGAGGAAAAGTTTTCCCATCCACCACCACGGGCAGAGATATCCGTCCCCTGATAATCCCTTCCACTCCAGGTCTCTATATTGATAATTCCGGCGATTGCTCCGGGGCCATAAACTGCGGATCCTGGCCCATTGACAACGGTGATACGCCTTATGTCTCCAAGCATGGAGAACCATCTTTCGGTTATAGCCCCCCCATCACTGGCCTTTACATTCATGCTCCTTCCATTGACCATTAAGAGCAGTTTGTTGTTACGGTCACTGATTATGCCCCTTATACCAGCCTGGTTGCCCTGAACCTTATACATATATTGGAATCCTGGCACATAGATATCCAGCAATTCATCCAGGCTCCTTGCTCCAGAATTCCTAATGTCCTGGGCAGTGATCTCGATAATACTGGCCGGCGTCTCTCTTGGATTCATGCTGCCAAGAGTGGCATAGGCCTCTTCTACCTCTATCTGAGATAGATCTTCTATCCCTAGCGTCAGCAATGGATCCTTGGAATAGGCACTAGCAGGAAGCAAGCATAGCAAGAAAAAGAGCGATATGAGCTTACAGAGGCTGGTATCTGCTGGAAAATTTATATGCATGACCCGACCATAGAGACCATAGAATTTATAGTCAGGAAATAGATTTTTTCTTATATCATGTAAACTAATTGAACCTTCTGTTTAAATCAATCATTCCTGCAGATAAAACCGAAAAATTGAACATTTTTTGCTGAGCTATTAAAAATAGAGCGGTACAAAAGACACTTTGGAAATGGCAGAATAGAAATGTTTAAAACAAAAAGGCTATTCTTGTTTTTTATCTTAACCACTCTTCTCCTCTCCCCGAATCCGACACTCCCATATAAAAGGGCCAGAAGCTATGAGGATGTAATTTCCGCATATATCTATCTGGTATGCAAAAATACCCGGTGGCCCTCTGAAAATTCCTTCAGTTCCTTCAATATCGTCATTTTTGAACAGGGCAACCGGATCACTGATGCCCTACGTCGCATGACTGCCGACCTGACCCTCAAGGGCAAAGACATTCAGATCAGGAATATCCAAGATAGCAGCCGGTTAAATCCGAAAGATATCCAGGCCATCTACATCTCAAAGCGTCTCAGGCGTCAGGCCAGCCAAGTATTCGAGGCCATTGGCCCTAAAAAACCGGTCCTTATCATCACAAATGAGGTATCAGACCCCTCTATTATCATGGTGAATCTCTATCAAGATAGAAAGAATCGGATACGTCTTCAGATAAACAAAGAAAATATCCTAAAACGAGGGCTGAGGATAGACAGAAACATATTGCTGACCGGGGAAGAGGAGATCGGGATCAGCAAGCTGTTTGGTGCATCCCTTGAGCAGATGCGTAATCAGGAGAAACGGTTTTCTGAGCTGCAGAAGATCAATCGACAACTGGAGACCAAGATCAAAAGATTTAATGACCGGATTGCCGAGCTCAAAGGAGAGATCGCATCCAGAAATCGGCAACTAGAGCAGACATCGAACAGATTAAAAGAGATGGGCTTGCGTATTCAGGAGCAGCAGAAGCTTCTGGAGCAAGAACGTCAGGAGATCCAGGCCAAAGAGCAAGAGCTTGGGCAATTGCGACAAGAATACCACAAACAGGAAGAAAGATTTTCCCGTCAGCTCAAAAGGCTTGAGAAGCAAAAGGCACTAATCACAAAACGGGCAGGGTTTCTTCAGAAACAGCAGAAAAAGATTGCCCTTCTGGACTCCAAGATAGCATACCAGGAAAAGAGGTTAAAAGAGCAGGCTGCTGCCTTAGAGCATCAGACCAGTCTCATAGAGAGGCAGGAGACAACCCTTTGGCTTCTTGGCCTTGTCACAGCACTTCTGCTCATATTCGCTACATATGTCTGGTACAGCAAAAAACGCTATCAGAAGCTCACAATTGAATTGCAACAGGCCAAGGAGGTAGCAGAGTATGCAAGTCGTTCCAAAACCGCCTTTCTTGCCAACATGAGCCATGAACTCAGAACTCCCCTCAATGCCATATTGGGCTTTTCGGAGCTGCTTTTAAAAGATCCCGGGCTTAAATCTGAACACAGGGATACTGCCGCCATTATTCATAGGAGTGCCTTTTTCCTGCTGATGCTCATAAACGATGTGCTGGATCTGGCCAAGATAGAGGCCGGGCGTATCTCCATTGAGGAACAACCGTTAGATATCGGTGCTATTGCCCTGGATGCAGTGGATATGGTGCAGGACAGGGCCAGACGCATGGGAAGCGAGATTACTGTTAAAAAAAGCGACTTGGTCCCTTCTTGCATCATGGGAGATGGAAGGAAGCTACGGCAGGTCATACTGAATTATCTGACAAATGCCGTGAAATACTCCAAGGGAGCGGAGATCACTGTGAGGATAGGGAGAGAGGATGATAACCTGACGGTAGAGGTTGCCGACAAGGGACCAGGAATCAAGCCTAAGGATGTCCAAAAGCTATTCCAACCATTCGTACAGGTCGGCAATGCCTCCGACAAGACAGGATTTGGCCTAGGACTTGCCATAACGCGCCAGATTGTTGAGGCCATGGGAGGCCAGACCGGCGTTGAGACTGAAGAGGGCAAGGGAAGCAGATTCTGGGCCCGCATTCCTCTCAAGCAGTGTCCCGAGGATGCAAAAATCCATAAAGAGGGGCCAAGACACCGCGTGGTGGGCCTGCATCCATCTCAACGAGAACTGAAGGTACTGATTGCCGAGGACAAACCGGACAACCGCCTTCTTCTAAAAAACATTCTTTCAGTGCTCAAAGTGCATATAAAAGAGGCCATAAATGGCAAAGAGGCCGTGGAGATGTTCAGAGATTGGAGGCCCGACTTCATCTGGATGGATCTGAGGATGCCGGAAATGGATGGGATACAGGCCACCAAAATCATCCGTTCCATGCCTGGAGGCGACAAGGTGATAATAGTCGCCCTGACGGCCAGCGCCTTTGATGATGAAAAAAAGATGATAACAGCGTGCGGAATGGATGATTTCCTTCTGAAGCCTTGCAGTTCGGATGAGGTGTACAGATGCATGAAGAAACATCTTGATCTGCAATACATTATGAAGATGGAGGCCAAAGAGACGATATCCACCTGTCTCAATTCCAGAACGGAGAGCGAACACTATATCACCAGACTGACAGGGCTGCTGGGACAGCTGGAACCAGCACTCCTAGATCAGCTTAAGGATGCCGCTATGCTACTGAGCATTCAGGACATAGAGCTGGTGATCCAAAGGATTGAAAAAGAGAGGCCGAAACTCGCTTCACTTGTCCGGGAACTCGCTCAAAAGATAAGATTTGATATCATCTTGGATGCAACCAAGGCTGTAAAAAAGAAGGATTAGAAGGCCTTAGGGGCTTGAAGCCATTTCAGAAATCCTCTTTTGAGATTTTCAAAGATGTGCCTGCCTTCTGGCCCGCATGGAAAAGACCGGATACTCCCTCCACTCGCCTGGAGCGATCTCCTTTTCAAGCACATGGGCAGTAAGGGCCTCGATCTGTCCAAAGCCCTTTTCGGACAGGAGCGCCTTCAGATGCCCCCTGTCGAATCCGTGATGGAAGACCCCCGGGATATCCCCGTGAAAGGTGCCGTCTTCCCTGTCGAGATCGGCGATTACGAGCCATCCGCCCGGCTTCAGGAGAGTGGAAAATCTGGAAATCAACTCCTCTACCGGTTCGATATGGTGAAGGGTCATGCTGGTGAAGATGAGATCGAAACCGGCCTCAAGCCCCTGGGCATTGAAACCTGGATCTGTCAGGTCAAGGAGCATCGTGGTGATATTTTCTATCTCGAGCTTCTTCAGCTTCTCTTCAAGTACCTCGAGCATCCCGGCAGAGCTGTCGGCTGCCAAGATCTGCCCGAGATATGGGGCAAGGGCAAGGGAGACAAGCCCTGTGCCACAGCCATACTCCATGGCCCTCATCTGCCTGTCCAGCGGGACCTGGCCCTTGATGGCCTCGGAAACAGCCCTTGCCAGCTCCACCCTGCTTGGCTTCTCATCCCAGGTACCGGCAGCCTCGTCAAAATATGTGATCTTTTTTCCTTCCATCACCAGATAGACCTCCTGATAGGCATCTGTCTGCTCACCTCCAAGATAAAGGCCTGTCATGGTCCAATGCAAGGAGAAGGAGGCTGGAGGCCCTGCCCTGCTGGCTCTTTCCTTGCCAAGATCGATTATTGCATTTAGATTATGTCTAATCAATAATTTAAAAAGGATAAACAATATGGCCCGAAATCCCTTCATAGTTCAACGGCCCATCAAATATGGCGAGCCCTTCTGTGACCGCAGAAAGGAGCTCGAGCGCCTTGAAGGTGCAGCCGAGCGATCCGAGGCCGTCTGCATCCTCTCCATCAGGCGATTTGGTAAGACCTCCCTCACAAACCAGCTCCTGGGAAGGCTCGAGGCCAAGGGCTGGCTCACCATGCGGCTCGATCTCAGCCGCTGCTATTCGATCGACTCTCTGACCGGAGAGTTTGAAAGGGGCCTCTACTCCCTTGAAGGGGCCTGGAGCCGGCTAAAGGATACGATCAAGGGGGCCACGAGGCTGAGGCCACAGCTCACCCTCGATCCCGCCACAAGCCAGCCTGCCCTCTCCTTTGATTTTTCCGGGCCTGCAGACGAGATGGAAGGTCTCAAAGCAGCCCTTTCCAAGATCGTATCCCTTCCGGAAAGGGCCGGTCCAGGGGTACGGCTCTGCCTGGTGCTGGATGAGTTTCAAAACGTGAGAAGGATCGATCCCAAGGGCAGGATCGAATGGCTTATGCGCTCCATCTTCCAGGAGAGGGGCAGCTCCTTTGTCCCCATCTTCTTGGGCTCTGAAAGACACCTGCTCCAGATGATGATCCATGAGGAGTCTTCCGCCTTCTTCAAGTCCGTGACACCAATGGGCATAGAGATCCTCCCGGAAAGTGAGGTGGTGGAGTTCGTAGGCACCCAGTTTGCCAGCACCATCGAGATTGAACCGCCAGAGCCGAGGATCAAGGGCATCTACAGGATCTTTGGGGGACACCCCTTTGCCATCAACTGGTTCTGGTCAGAGCTCTGGTCCCTTGAGGAGCGTTCGGGCAGGACAGAGCCCCTGGATACCTGGATCGAGATCGCAGTGAGGATCATCCTGAATCAGCGGGACTACTACGAGGCCCTGAACAGCCGCCTCTCCCTTGGTGCACGAAGGGTGCTCCATGCAATCGCAGCCCATGAACCGGTGAAAAGGGTCTTCTCCGGCGATTTCATGATAAAGGTCTGCAGGATGAGCCAGGGAAGCCTCCAGAGCGCGATAAAGACCCTCACCCAGGAGGACAAGATCAGAAGGACCAGGAAGGGCTACATCATCAACGATCCCCTGGAGAGGCTTGTAATAGCCGTATCGGACCTGGATGACGAGCAGTTGACCAGATTCGTGCAGGAGCGGATCGAACAGGCGTGATTTTGAGCGGATCAGGTGGTAGATTTCAGCCCATGAACTTTACGGCCATAGATTTCGAAACAGCCAACTACTACAGACACAGCGCCTGTGCACTTGGGCTGGTCAGGGTCGAGGCAGGGCGGATTGTGGAAAAGAGGGCCATGCTCATCAGGCCACCTGACAGATGGTTCAAATTCACCCATATCCATGGCCTCACATGGGATCACGTAAAGGATGCCCCGACATTCAAGGAGCTGTGGCCTGAGATAGAGCCCATGATCACGGCAGGGGATTTTCTCGCAGCCCACAATGCATCCTTTGACAGATCCGTACTCACAAATACCTGCCGGTTCTACGGCATAACCCCGCCGGAGGTGGAGTTCAGGTGCACGGTGCAGATCGCAAGAAGGGAGCTCGGCATATATCCCACAAAGTTGCCAGACGTGTGCAGGCGCCTAAACATAAGGCTCGAGCAGCACCACGAGGCCCTGTCGGATGCCCTTGCATGTGCCGAGATCATACTGCACGCCTCAGGCGCCAGAAGGGCTCCATGCTGAACTTGCTGAAATCGTTTAAGATATCAAGTCAGACAAAGAGAGGATCGGGCACTGACATGAATGGTCACTATAGCATCATCTTTTTTCAAGGCGAAAGATCCTGGCGCTGCAGGCCTTTTCTCGCAGTGGTGAGCCTGCTGATCATGTCCCTTCAGATCGGCATCCTTGGCCCTTTGGGCTCGGCCTCTGCCGCTGCCCCGGAGGAGGCCCTCGAGGCCTGGTTTCCGCCTCCCCTTCCTGGATGGAGCGCAACAGGCGCAGAGGTGATCCTTGACGACAGCCAAATCACCCAGGTGCAGAAGACCTACAGACGCAAGGCCGATGGGGCAGAGATGGTGATCTCCATCTTGTCCAGCAAGGTGGCTCTCGAGCCCGAGGAAAAGGCGGTGATAGAGCAGATGGGAAGCCGGCTCGGTGCCAAACCATTCATAC
The DNA here is from genome assembly GCA_964573615.1 of uncultured Desulfobacterales bacterium. Classification (GTDB taxonomy): domain Bacteria; phylum Desulfobacterota; class Dissulfuribacteria; order Dissulfuribacterales; family QOAL01; genus JALSKY01. The sequence goes on from CAZNKD010000030.1 coordinate 27,153, forward strand.
ACCAGGGCATAAAGGGCCTTCTGCTATCGGCAGATGGCATGAGCGTGCTCAAATTCTTCCTAAACGGGGCCAAGATCGAGGTAGACCTCATGCTGGACAGGATGGATACCAATCCTGTGACTGCCTATGGCCGGCTGCTGGACCTGCACGGGGCTGAACGCCTCTTTGGAAAATAGGGACGGACGGGGCCAGAGCTATCATCTGGCGGCCATCAATCCATCCCGCCTTCTATTTCATCGACCAGGCGGTTGCCAATGGGGATTTCCAGAGTAAAATCCAGTTCGTGGGTAAACTTCGTCTGATCAACAAGGCCGTGGCCCCGGCCCTCATAACTCTCCTGCTCTCTATCTGTGCACTTCATCCCATGAAGGCAAAAGATGTGCAGGCATCGCCCATCACTATCGAGACCCTGAGAAAGGAGATCATGATCCTCCATGAGACCAGGGAGCATGTGGAGCGTAATGGAGGAAGTGATGAGCGCGACTCTGCCCGCTATATCGAATATCTCGACAGGCGTATCGGAGAACTATGCTCACAGGCCATCACCATGGCTGGCATGGCTGCTGTAAGCGGCCTGCCCTGCCCTGCTCCGACACTCATGATCCCTGGCTACGAGATCCCCAGAAGACAGGGCCGAGACGACCGGTTGAGGGCCGCCGAGACCGAGCTGCTAGAATCCCTTGGAGATTTCGACGAGATGCTGGCAGCAGAGCAGCAAAGGCTCAAGACGAGCAGACAGAAGGCGGAGGGCTGCGGTCCGGGAGAGGCTGCGACAGGGGCCGCGTCCGAGGAGAGATCTGGGGAGAGATCTGGGGCTAGATCTGGAGCTGGATCTGGGTCTGGGGCAGGTGCCGGGCAGGAAGGCATGGAAGGAAAAGGGGCAGAGGCCGCCGGTCCAGAGGCAGGTGGCCCACACGGGACAGACTCGGGAGAGATGGATTCCGGCCATGGCCCGGAAGGCCCGGAAGGCATGGAAGGCAGCGGGGCCGTTGGGGCAGGAGGCATGGAAAGGGGCCGTGGACAGCGAGCATCAGAGGCCTCTGGCCGGGCAGGCGGCGGGGACCAAAAGGGTGCTCCAGCCACCAGGGGGGATTCTGCCATATATGAGGATGACGACATAGTGGCCCGGCAGCTCAGAGAGGCTGCCGAGCGCGAGACCGACCCGGAGCTCAAAAAACGGCTCTGGGAAGAGTACAGGAAATACAAAGAGGCAAACAGGTGATCTTCCCACTTCTTGGCAGGCATGGAGCCCCTGGTGGCCCTATGGCCCGGGCCGCCTGGCCCTGGCTCCTATCCCTGGCTGCATATATCTTGCTGATCTCAGGCTGTGCAGGGGTGAGCAAGATCGACGTCGATCAGGACGTAGCCCCGATAACCGCATCAGGCGAGCTGCCAGAAGACGAGCTCCTGAACGTTGCCATAGAGGTATTTGATCCGGGGGAGCTGCCAGAAGACAGGGAGGACAGGGCCGGTCTTTCAGAAGAGATAAGGCAGGCAGAGGCAAACTTCCTGCCTGTTCAGCTGAAATACACCCTACAGCACTCGGGCTATTGGGGATCTGTATGGGTGATACCAAGGCCTGAAGGGGAGTCGGCCGGAACAGGTCATGAAGCGGAAGATGAACCGGGCCAGGATGAGGATGCCGATCTCGTCATCTCCGGCAGGATAGAGTACTCGGATGGCGAAAGGCTCGAGCTTGCCATAAAGGCGGTGGATGCCAGAAACGTGGTCTGGCTCGACAAGATCTATGCAGAGACATCCCTGCCATCTGAAAGGAGCGGGGCACAACCAGAGCGTCAAGACAGCTTCCAGGACCTTTTCAACGCCATCTCGAACGATCTCATAGAGTTCAGAAATGGCCTCACACCCCAGGAACTCGCAACCATCAGAAGGGTCTCCGAGCTCCGCTATGCTGCATCCATGTCGAAAGAGCCGTTCAGCCGCTACCTCAGCCGTGACGGGGACGGCCATTACGTGCTGGTGGGCCTGCCTGCCGAAAACGACCCCATGCTCGCCAGGATCCGTGCCATCAAGGCCCGGGACGAGATGCTGAAGGACACCATAAGCAGCTATTACGACAACTTCTATTCGGAACTATGGTCCCCCTATCAGCACTGGAGAAGATTCAGGTCTGAAGAGTTGGCCGTCATGCGCGAGATCAAGGGGGAGGCCATGAAGCGCCAGATACTCGGCTTTGCAGCCATTGCAGGGGCCATTGCCCTTGGTGCGGTCACAGGCGAGGATGCACAGCGAATCCTCGACCCGCTACGCGACATCATGGCAGTGGGCGGGGCCATGGCCGTATACAGTGGATACCAGAAGAGGCAGGAGGCCAAGATGAACGAGGAGGTCATAGAGGAGCTTGGCCAGTCCTTCTCATCGGATGCCCGCCCTCTGGTGGTGGAGGTCCATGGCCAGACCATGCGCCTTACAGGCTCTGCCAGGCAGCAGTATGAACAGTGGAGACGGCTGCTCAAAAGGATCTACCAGGAAGAGACCGGACTTGAAGAGGACCTGCCCCTGATCCTTGGACCGGAGGCTGCCGAGCCTGCCCCCACCGCCGACTCTGATCAGGACGACCTGTATGTTCCGCCGCATCCATCCTCAGGGACAAACGATGAGGTGATAAGGTCAGGGGTGGCAAATGCCATCCAGAAGCAGAGCGGAAGCGCACCCGAAGCACCCTCCGGCCCAGGGGAAGAAGGCATCAAGCCCGGAAAATCCAGCGAAGAACCCGATTGATGGTCGAGATCCAGCCGCCAACCACACCCCCGAAAGGCCCGTCCCAAAAGGGAAAGGGAGAAGGAAAAAGGGCCAAGGCCCTGCTTGCAATCATCTCTATCGTCCTGCTGGCTGCAGCAGCCCTTGCCGTGATCTTCTGGCTTCCGGAGATGGCAAAAAGGGATCACCAGGGGGGCAGCAGGCCCCATCCTCCTGAGATCTCTGCGACCTCTGCGACCTCTGCGACCAGGGCTGAACCAGGCCAGGGGAGCACAGTTATCGACACAGATGCCGGGGAAGCAGAAGAGGCGGCCCTCAAGGAAAAGGCACAGGAGGCAGAAAGGCGCTGGCTTGAAAAAAGGGCATGGGCCAGGCTAAACGATATCCCGACCTGGGCAGGAAAGCGCTACGAAGAGGCCTTAGAGATCTCGAGAAAGGCGAAAGATCTCCTGGAAAAGGGTAGCTTCCAGGAGGCATCGAGGCTCTTTGAAAGGGCGGCCCAGATGGTAACGGAGATCGAGGCCTCAAAGGGACAGATCCTCGAAGAGAGCATAAGGGAGGGATCAATGGCCCTTGACAGGGCCGACGGGGATGCGGCCACAGCGGCATTCAGAAGGGCGCTCGCCATAGATCCCAGGAACCAGCAGGCCCTGCTCGGCATAGAGCGGGCCAAAACCATTGAACAGACCTCCAAGATGGTGCAACAGGCCAGGAAACTCATGGACAAAGGGGACCTTCAAGGGGCATTGGGCCTTCTTGAGGAGACACTCGGCATGGACCCTTACCATGAGGAGGCGAAAGGGCTCCTTTCGGAGGCAAGGGCGGCCTTGGCCAGAAAAGAGTTTCAAAAGGCTGTGGGAAGGGCCATATCCGCCTTGGCGGCAGGCAGATACCAGGAGGCATCCAAGGCCCTTTCCGAGGCGAAAAAGATCGATCCTTCCGATCCCGCCCTGCAGAAGCTGGCCCTGAAGCTGGAGCAGGAGAGGAGGGCTGCCCGCCTGAGCCACCTCATTGCCAAGGCCCATGCCGCAATGGAGAGGGAGAGCTGGAAGGAGGCCGAGGGCCTCTACAGGCTCGCGCTCGAGACTGCCCCCGATTCGGTTGATGCCCAAGACGGCCTCAGGCTCGCAAAAGAGCGGGCGGCCATAGAGGATGCACTCGGCCAGATAGTCTCAAGCCCCTGGAGCCTCAATCAACCCGGGCCGTACAGCGATGCCAAAAAGGTGGTGGACAGGGCCCTGTCCATCCAGGCACCCGGCCCGAGGCTGGGCAGGCTCATAAAACAGGCCCAAAGGACCTTGATGCTCGCAAGGAAGCCGGTGCAGGTGACCTTCCTGTCAGATGGCCTGACAGATATAGTGATATATCGAGTGGGCAGGCTGGGTATGGTGAAGAGCCGGGCCCTCAAGCTTCTGCCCGGGATCTATACCGTCAAGGGATCACGGCCAGGCTATAGGGATGTCATGAAGAGGCTTGAGATCGCCCCCGGCAGCAGGCCCCTTACGGTAGAGATCGTTTGCAGAGAGAAGATCTGAGGCCAAGCAAACCGCACAGAAAGATGGTGATATGGTCAGATATTTGGAGCTGATAAACAGGCTGCTCGATTCGGATGGAGGGCCCGGCGGAGGAGGAGGTGCTGCCCCGTCACAGCCTGTACCGCTTGCCCTTCCCATATTCATCGGCTCTTCGAGCAAGGCCCGGATCCGCCTCCCTGAAAGGGAGGGCAAGGACGGCGCCCCCATTCCAGGCGAGGTGGCAGTCATCGGCGAGGCAGACGGGCACCTGTTCCTCCAGCCCCTCACCCGCAGGGTAGAGATCTTTCACAACAACAGGGCCATAAATCGCATGGCCTCGAGTTTCCCAGAAGACAGGGCTCACGAAGGGAAAGAGCGTCAGCCAGGCGGCCCCGGACTGGAATCGGTATGGATAAAGTCTGGTGACACCATCAGGATCGGAGGCTTCCTCATAAGGTTCTCCATCTCTGGAGACCTGCTCTGTATCGAGGTGGACAGGGCGGGCCAAGGGCCTTCAGGGCGTAATGCATCAATGCCGGAAGGGGTCGATGGGCCGGCTCCCTTCCTTGAAGGTGCAGCCACTGAAGGGATAGGGCCAGGAAAGGATACGCTTCCAAGGGTGGATGCCCCTGCATCAAGGGGTGGAAGGCCGGCCTTTCTGATCCCTGCCCTGCTCCTTGTATCACTCCTTGGCGTGGCAGCAGCCTTTCTCCTGGCAGCCCGTGCCTTTACCATCCATGTGGAGCCAGAGCCTGACCAGCTCTCTGTCGAGGGCATCTTTCCGGTCATCGAGCTTGGGGGCAGGTTCCTGGCACTTCCAGGCACCTACACCGTGCATGCCCTCAAAGAGGAGTATCTGCCCCTAAAGGAGGAGATAGAGATCGCCTCCGGTGTCAAGGAGTTCAGACTCTCCATGAAGCCCCTTCCAGGCCTGGTGGATATCACGACAAAACCGGCAGGGGCCAGGATAGTGGTGGATGGGACCGATCTCGGCATGAGCCCCCTTTCAGGGCTGGAGCTGGATGCAGGCCTCCACGGGCTGTATATAGAGAAGGAGCGCTTTCGTCCTGTCAAGGAGCAGATCGAGATCCTGGGAAAGGGAAGACACCAGCGCTTCTCTTTCGGCCTAGAGCCCCTATGGGCGCAGCTCCACATCTCAAGCAAGCCCCCAGGGGCCGATCTTGTCCTGGACGGGGAACGGATCGGTGTCCAAACGCCCTGTTCAATAGAGGTTCTCGAAGGCAGGCACCAGCTTTCCCTCACCCTTCCAGGCTTTGAGACAGCAGCCCTCGACATAGAGGTCAGCGCAGGCCAGGAGACGACACTGCCCACAGTGGAGCTCAAGCCGGCCCCAGCCCATATCGAGATAGTAACGAGGCCTGCAGGCGCCCTGGTGGCAGTGGATGGGACCTATGTCGGAAAGAGCCCTGTGGACGTGGAGCTCGCCCCTGGCCGCAGGCATGAGATAACGCTTACGGCCCCTGGCTACAGGGATGAAAAGAGGATGATAGAGCCCAGGGCCGGCGAACGCAGGAGGATCGAAATAGGGCTCTCTGCCAGATATGCCACACTCTTTGTGAGCACGTCACCGAAAACGGCACGGCTCTTTTTGGATGGAAGGCCACAGGCCCGGAACTCCGGCAGATTCAGGCTCCTTGCAAGAACGCACACCATAGAGGCCAGGGCCCCCGGCTTTGCCCCGTTCAAGAAAGAGATCGCCCTGGTCCCGGATGGGTCACAGGCCCTGGACATCAGGCTGGAGCCAAGGGGCTCGGTCAAGAAGGCAGCATCGAAAGCAGGCCTTGGCAACAGCCATGAGATGGTTCTCATATCGCCTGGCAGCTTCCTCATGGGTTCGTCCCGCAGGGAGCAGGGCCGGAGGACCAACGAGATACAGCGTCAGGTGACACTCACCAAGCCCTATCTGATCTCCAAAAAAGAGGTGACCAACAGGGAGTTCAGGAGATTCAAGAGGGCACACTCATCCGGATCCTTCCAGGGACGAAGCCTCGATGGCGACGACCAGCCAGTGGTCAATGTCTCCTGGGAGGATGCCGTGAGATACTGCAACTGGCTCTCGGAGCAGGAGGGCCTGAGGCCCTTCTACAGGGAAGAGGGCGGCAGATTCGTGGTCCCTGATCCAAATGGGCCGGGATACAGGCTTCCCACAGAGGCCGAATGGGCCTATGCGGCCCGGGCAGCAGGGCGGGCACGGCCTGCAAGATATCCCTGGGGCAGCGGTTATCCACCCAGGGACAAGGCGGGAAACTTCGCTGACGAGTCGGCCAGGGGGCTACTGCCAGTGATTATCGAGGGTTATCGGGATTCATTTCCAGTAAGCGCCCCGGCAGGCAGTTTCAGCCCCAACCCGGCAGGCCTATTCGACATGGGCGGAAACGTGTCCGAATGGTGCCATGACTACTACTCACCTACAGCCAGGCCTGGGCCGGTACAAGACCCAATGGGCCCGGAAAGGGGCACTCACCACGTGGTCAGGGACTCGAGCTGGCAGGACAGCTCCATCACAGAGCTTCGCCTTGCATACAGATCCTTTTCAAGGAAGGGAAGCGACTTCATAGGTTTCAGGGTGGCACGATATGCAAAATAACTTCAAAAGGAAAACAGCCCTATGCACCCTGTCGGCACTACTGGCAGTGATGCCCCTGATACAGGTGATACAGGGCGCTGCACTTGCCAAGCCCCCGACAGATACCCGGCCGACACCCAAAAAGACGAGGATGGAGACAGATAGGGACAGGGGCGAGGCCAGGGGCACCAAAAAGGCCCCGAAAAGGCCCCTTCCCTTCCGGCCGAGTGAGAAGATCGGAGCAGACCAGGCAGTGGCCTTTCCAGTCGACATATAGGGAAAATCGCCGGCACAGAACACCAGAGGAATAACGATGAACAGAAACGCGATCCCAGCAGAGCTCATCTACCAGGTGGCCTCTCTGCTACTGGCCTTCATCCTGGTCCACGGGGCCTATGTGACGGTCATCAGGCCGGCAGCCGATGCCTTCCTGGAGGAGGAACACACCCTGATGGCCCAGGACCCGACACATCAGGAGCGCAGAAACTTCTACGTGGTCCTGAAGGACTATGAGCAGGAGGCCTGTATCATCCTGATGCTATGGGCACTGGCCATCATGGGCTGGAAGGCTGCCGCTGTATGGCGTCAGAGCAATCAGCTGTCCCAGGATCTTCTGAAACTGCCAGAAGGCCTGCCCATCGGACCGGAGGATACGGCCGAGCTCAAAAAGAGGATAGACGAGATACCGGAGCCTGCCCGCAACTATCTGCTTCCAAGGGCCCTGAAGGTGGCCATAGAGCGCTTTGCCGCCACCATGAATGTCCATGATGCAGCGACGGCCGTCCGGGATATATGCGATTCGGAAGGAGAACGGCAGGAGTCCGAGCTCTCCATCATCCGTTACATCGCCTGGGCAATCCCCTCGGTCGGATTCATCGGCACTGTACGCGGGATCGGGCAGGCCCTGTCCCAGGCAAACAGGGCAGTGGAGGGAGACATCACCGGAGTGACCCAGAGCCTTGGTGTGGCCTTCAACTCCACCTTTATAGCCCTGGTGCTCTCGATCGTGCTGATGTTTTTCATCCACCAGCTCCAGCTGATGCAGGAGCGCCTGGTGCTGGACACGGAAGAGTATTGTGATGCAAATCTCATCTCCCGCATGAGGACAAGACCCCTTGGCTGACACCGGGATGACGCGGACAGCTTAGCGCGATGGCCCCCAAGAACAGACGCGGACAGCTTGCCGCCTTCAACCTGTCCTTCCTGGACATAATGTTCTGCGGCTTTGGTGCGGTGGTGCTCCTGGTGCTCATCGTCCATAGCCAGACGGTCAGGAACAGAAACGAGAGGCACAAGGATCTGCTGACAGAGGCGGCACGGCTGAGCCAGGAGGTGGAGGTCCAGGAAAGGCTGCTTTCCGAGCTCAAAAACAGCCTGGAAGAGCTCGATCAGGAAAGGGTGCGCATGGAGGGGGCAAGCCAGGAGCTCCTGTCCGAGATCGAAAGGACCCGGGAGGAGACGGCCCGGTATCTCAGGCTCTCCCTTGCAAAAAAGGAGCATGCAGACAGGCTCAAGTCCGACCTGAAATCCATGGACCAGATCAAGCGCCGGCAGCTGTCGGAGATGGAGGCAGAACGGGATCAGGGCAGGAAGGCGCTCAAATTCACCGGACAGGGCCACAGGCAGTACCTGACCGGGCTGCGCCTTGGGGGCAGACGCGTCCTGATCCTGGTGGATGGATCCGCAAGCATGCTGGATGAGAGCGTGGTAGGCATAATCAGGCGGCGCAATATGCCAAAAAGCCAGATGCTTCGATCAAGGAAGTGGCGACAGACCGTAAGGACTGTCAGGTGGCTTCTGGCAAATCTGCCCCTGAACTCCTCTGTACGCGTAGGCCTTTTCAACACCAAGGTGGAGTTTCTAGGTGAAAGCGGCACCAGATGGATAGGGGTAAAGGAGAGCAAGGGGCTTCAGGGGATCATGGAGCACCTGGCCACCATCGCCCCATCCGGGGGCACCAACCTGTACCTTGCCTTTTCAAGGGCCTCGGCCATCGATCCCAGGCCAGACAACATCATACTGCTCACAGATGGGCTGCCCACCATTGGAAGGAGGGCCAAAAGGGCGGGCAAGGTGAGCTCCAACGAGCGGGTAAGGCTCTTCAAGGAGGCTGCAGAAGCTCTTGGCGGCCACATACCGGTCAACACGCTCCTGTTCCCCCTTGAGGGTGATCCCATGGCCCCATCTCTCTACTGGAGGCTTGCGGTCAGGACCGGTGGCTCCTTCCTGACCCCTGCACGGGACTGGCCGTAGAGGAGCTGCCGACATGATCCAGGCAAAAGCCACTACCCGGAGGGGCCAAACATGAGGAGAAGAGAGCGAAGAAGGGCGATAGAGGTGTTCAGCCTCTCTTTTCTGGACGTGGTCTCATGCGGATTTGGGGCGATCATCCTCCTTCTTGTAATCTCCCAGTTTTCAGAACCAAGGGTTGCCGAGCAGATGAGCCGTGACCTTACGGCCGAGATAAAGGAGATGGCCCAAAAAAAGCTGGAGCTGGAGGCAGAAAGCAGGATCATCAACCGGGAGCTGATCTCCAGGAAGGAGCAGATATCCAGGCTGAAGGAACAGGTGGCCAGGCTCGAGGCCGAGCTGAGACAGGCCAGGGGCCAGTTCAGGGCGGCACGCACCGAGCAGGAGGCCCAGGAGATAATCGCCAAGGGCCTTGAAACGGCAAGGCAGCGACTCACCAAAGAGATGGAACGGCTTGCAAGCAAGGCCCCGGAGCCCGAACCAGCCCCTGAGGCCGTAATCGGGGGCATCCCGGTCGACAGTGAGTACATCATCTTTGTGATAGACACCTCCGGATCCATGCAGCGCTTTGCCTGGCCCCTGGTCAGGAAGAAGATGGATGAGATCCTCAAGGTCTATCCCAGGGTCAAGGGCATCCAGGTCATGAACGACATGGGTGACTACATGTTCTCCCAGTACAGGGGGCGCTGGATTCCGGACAGCCCGGCTCGCAGGCGTGCCATCCTCTCAAGGCTGGCCACATGGGCCCCATTTTCAAACTCGAGCCCGGTGGAGGGGATCACGAAGGCCATAAAGGTCTTCTACTCCCCAGACAGGAACATCTCCATATATGTGTTCGGAGACGACTTCTCGAAGGGCTCCATTCAGGCGGTGGTGGACGAGGTGAACCGGCTCAACCGGGCAGGCAGCGGAGGCCGGCGCAGGGTCAGGATACATGCCATAGGATTTCCGGTGCTCATAGAGCAGGCCCCAGGCTCACCCAATATTGCCAGATTTTCAGCCCTCATGAGGAGGCTGGCAGAGGACAATGGCGGCAGTTTTGTCGGGCTTCCGGGCCTCAGATGAGCCGGAGCCTCCCTGGCAGATACAAAGCCAAGTACTGATACGGCAGGATATCCTCCAGATATCCCCTTGATAACCTAGGCTATTTCCTCCCAAAACACTCTATGGCATCCAGCAGGGAGGATGAAAAACCGTCGGGGTCTTTGACGTGCCAGGCAGACGAGTCCTTGCTGCCGTTGCTGCCGAGATAGGTAACCTTCACCAAGGGTTTAAAAACCCTTTTACCGAGAAAACTCCGGGGATTTTCAACCGAGAGGATCCGGGACAATGGTATCCTGAGCTCCATTTCCGGAAGAAGCCTGCTGAAGATCAGATTCTTGCGGGTCACCAACAGAAGGCCGTTTCCCCTGACCTGTCCCATCTTCTTGGAGCTTGTCCCCAGGAAGTTGGCGCTATCCTCCATCAAGAGTATCCCTTCATGGCCATAGCGGCTTATGGCATGGCGCTCCAGCTCTTGCCGTTTCTTCACAAGATATCTCAGAAACAGCACGGCTGCGGAAATCAGCAAGACAACGCCTAACAGTGCTGCAATCAAACCATGTATTTTCATGCCAAACCCAAGATCCCTGCCTCTTTAGACAATAGGCCCAAAGGCCGCCTTTGAAATCCTGCCTCAATATCTCGGATCGGCACAATCCCTCTGCAGCAGAATTCCTTTAAGGCAATATATCGGGCTTCAGGGCCTTTAAGACCCCTCTTTCAATGGCCATGATCCTCTGTCCGAGCCTCCTGGCCTCGAACATGTCGTGGGTGACATGGATCATGGAAAAACCAAGCTCCCCCTGAAGATCGAGGATCATCTCCACAAGGCGCAACTTCAGCGGCTCGTCAAGGCTGGACAGCGGCTCATCGAGAAGCAGCAGCCTTGGCCTGGTAACGAGGGCCCTTGCCAGGGCCACCCGCTGCTGCTGGCCTCCTGAAAGCTCATGAGGACGCCTTTTCTCGAGCCCCTCCAGGGCCGTCATGGACAACATCTCCGCTATACGCCTCCGCCTCTCATCCCTTGGAATCCTGCGGGCCTTCAGGCCAAACTCGAGATTTCCAAGAACCGTCATATGCGGCCAAAGGGCAAGGTCCTGAAACACGAAACCGATATCTCTATGCTCGGGAGGGATCAGGATCTTGCCCCTGGCGGATGCGACCTTTCCAAAGAGCAGCACCTGACCCTGATCCGGAGGGATGAAACCGGCCACTATTCTCAAAAGCGTGGTCTTTCCACAGCCAGACGGGCCTATCAGAACAAGGCGCTGGCCCTGTTCCAGATGGAGGCAGATCCCGGACAGCACGGCCTTGCCCCCTCGTGCCAGCGAGACATCCTTGATGGCGAGCACGGCCCGGGCCCTTCCTATGCCCCTGCCCCTGTCTTTCTGCCCCAGAGCAGCCATAGTGCAAGCGAGGGCAGCAGCAGGGCGGCAAACATGAGGAGGCAGAGGCCAGCCACCAGCTCTGGTGTGCCATTTGCCATCAGGGTGAATGTTCGAACAGGCAGGGTATCTCTGCCCGGCGGATAGATGAGCATGGTGATATCCGTATCCCGGAGGCAGAATATGAAGGCCACGAGCCAGGAGGCCACAATGCCCCTGCGGCTCAACGGGATTGTGATGAAGAGCGTTCGCCTTATCCAGCCAGCCCCGGCGACCTGGGCGGCCTCCTCCATGGAGCTGGGGATCTGCCCCACCTGGGCCTGGATGATACGCTCTGTAAGCGCAGTGTACTTGGCTGTGTAACCTGCAAAGATGACCAGACATGAGCCGTAGACAAAGGCTGTCTCTGGTCTGTTAAGGAGCCCGATAAGCCCTATGGCCAGGACAGAGCCAGGAAGTGCAAAGACGAGCAGACAGACGAGGTCTGCCGCCCTGCTGCCTGGAACTGCCCGCTTTGCCACCCCGTATCCCATGAAAAAGCCGATTATGGTCAGGATCACGGCACCGATCAGGCCATAAGATAGACTCCTTTGGAGGCTCTGCCCTGCTGCAGCCCAGACAGGCGCAAGTGAACCGAGCCCTGCTGCCGTCACGGCCATACCTGAAAGGGGCAAGGCCACCAAGACCAGGGCCATGCCAAGGACAGCCAGGGCCACGGCCTTCCTCCATCTTCCAAGGCCCATCCTGCAGACTGGGCCGGCTGCCGACAGGGAGACCTGCTCGAGGCCGCTTCGGCGCAGGATCAATGCGGCAGCAGCCGAGGCCGCCAAGGCGAGGATGGCAATGGGAAGGGCCTGGAGCGTGGCGGATCGGAAGTCGTACATGGCAGAAAAGAGGGTAAAGCTCTCTGCTGAAAAGACCTGATATCTGAAGAATGAGGGCACACTGTACTCGCCGATGCACAAGATGAAGACCAGCAGCCATGAAAGGGCCAGTGCAGGCATGGACAGGGGAAGGGTGATCCTCCTAAGGACCAGTGGCCACGAGGCTGAAAGTCTGGCGGCCTCCTCAAGGCGGGGATCGATCCCCCTCACTGCTGCCATGACAAGGAGCATGGGGATGGCGATATATATCGTGGAAAGGACCAGTGTGGAGCCAAAAGGCCCGGAGAGCATCCAGACAGGCACGGGAAGGTGCAGGGAAAGGTCCCACCAGGCCACGGCCATGATGTAGGGTGGCAAAAGGAGAGGCATGATAAACAGCAGGGCAATGCTCTTTTTTAGGGGCAAGTCGCTCTTTGCCAACAAGAGCCCAAGGGGGGCCCCTATGATCAGAGCGATAGTGGCGCTCATAGAAGACAGAAGCACCGTATTGAACAGGAGCTGTCTCTGTCTCGTGCTCTGGAGCAGGGTGGCAAAGAAGTGGACGGGGCCTGCACCCTCCTGGCTGCCGGCTGGCAAGAGGGCTGATGCCACCATATAGAGGACTGGCAGCACCCCTGCAAGGACAAAGGCCAGGATGGATGAGGCGATTACGATCTGCCTTGTCATCTAAGACCGGCCCACTGTCTGAGAAATGGCTGAATCTCCACCATCTTCCTGGCTACAGCGGCATAGTCCACCTTCATGACCTTGAGCTGATCGAGGGGTTTCATCTCCGGCGGCATCTCCACTCCTGAATGGAGGGGAATCTGGGCACAATCGGCAAAGGCGAGCGCCCTTTCCGTCTGAGGGCTCAGGAGATAGTCTATGAGCCTGCGTGCCTGCCGGGGGTGTGGCGCCCCCTTGATGAGCACCACCGCATTCGGCACTATGAAGCAGCCAAGCTGATCGGCCCCCTGGTCCGGATAGACCATCCTCACCGGCCTTCCCTGACGCATCCGGTTCACTGCATCATCACTGTCCACGAGGCTGAATGAAGCCCTGCCCTCTGCAACCATGTCTGCACTCTCGCCATTGCTTGTGGAGACGATAACCTGGTTCTCCTTGAGCCCTTCCATGAACCTTCGGGCCTTCTCATCCCCAAGCACGGTAAAAAGGGCAGCCACATGTGCGGTGGTGGTCCCGAAAAGCGGATTTGCCATCACCGCCCTGCCCTTCCATCTGGGGTCGATAAGATCGAAGATGGATGCAGGCGGCTCGCTTTCACCACTGTTCACGATGAGGACTCTCGCCCTGGCAGAAAAACCGGTCCAGTACCCCTCAGGATCCCTGAATATCTCAGGGATTCCCTGGGCATTTGGAGAGACATAGGGGGCAGACACCCCCTTTTCCTTCAGTACCTGGGCCCTTATCGGCTCATTTGCCCAGTAGACATCTGCCTGTGGATTGTCCCTTTCGGCAATGAGCCTGTTCATGACGCCGGTGCTCTTGGCCTCCTCGGTATCATAGACGGCAAGGACCCTTATACCCGTATCTTTTTCGAACGCCTTGAGTACAGGCTCGGAAAAGACCTGGTCCTCAGAGACATAGACAACGACCACCTGCCGTCCTGCCCCCTTCTTTTCATCAGAAGGGGAACAGGCTGCAGCGAGAAGCGATAGCGCGGCCAACAGCATACAAAGGGCCGTTCTATTTGCAGAATATGGGCTCATGATCATCTCTACTGCCCCCTCTCCTCTGATTTCACCTGAAAATCATCGAAGGAGGTGACCGCATCCGCCTTTGTCCATAGCCCAACACCTCCTGCCTTGCCGAAATGGGAATCCGTGCCTGCAAGATACCGCTTTCCATCCAGGAAGCACTCATATCTGGCACCGGCCTGCACTATGGTCATGGAGTGCCATCTTCCGGGCTCTAAGCGCACATCCGCACTCTCAATCATGTGCCTTCTGCCGTTTTTCACATAATAGATGCGGAAGTTGTCCTCGAGCGGGTTGAAACGTGCAATGTAGTAGTTGTCCCTGTCCTGGACACGCCACATGATGCCGCCCCCCTGGTCTATCCTCCCTGAAACCGGCCTGAACCAGACCCTGATCTCTCCATGGAGAAACTGCACATCAGGATTCCAGCACAGGTTGAAAGTGGAGCCGGAGCGGTGCCTGGTCTCGGTAAGGGCCAAGACCCTGCTTCCGGAATGGGCAGAAGGGTCTGCCTTGACCTCCCACCTGGCCAGGGGGCTCTGGAGCCCTGTGGCCTCCACCTTCCAGCCTGCAGGAAGGCCACCAAGCGGTGTGTGCTCAAAATCCCAGGAGTAGTTCCAAGCAGTACGGAACTCTGCTGACAACCCGTCTGGCTTGTCAGCAAAGCCGACGGATGCCAAAAGGGCCAGTGCCACCATCAAAAAAAGGGCCATTTCCAAAAGATGCTTGTATTGTCGCATACGAAACTCCTATATTTTTTCATTACAATTACCAACAATTTCAAGAGCTTTTTCTATCATACCATACCGACACAGGCCGATCTCAGATAAATCTGGTCCATCCTCCGGGATGTCTCTTTTTGAAGTCCCGATACCACAGGCAGAGATAGTAGAGCCCGACCAGGAGGACAGGGGTTATGAGATAGACCTCCTTTATAGAGAGGCATCCGCGCAGGCCAAGCCAGGTGGCGCTTCCCTCCAGGATTATCCTGTGCACCAGATAGAAAAACATTGCGGTCTGGCCAAAGACCAGCAGCACACCGTTCGGGTTGGGCGTGATCCTTTTCTCTATGGTCATGAGGAGGGCAAGGCATATGCACATCAGCCCCACCTCCAGACTCATATAGGTGAGAGAGGGCGGATATTTGCTGACATGGAGCCACTGGGCAAGGCTGTTTCCCTCTCGGTAGAGCCACATATTGCCATAGCCGTTCATGTAGCGGAAGACCAGGAACGTGAGGAGGCACAAGAGGCCCGCCACCAGGACCAAGGTACGCGGGCTCATGACCACCTTTTTGCCTAGCATGTAATCCACGAGATATCTGCCAAAGGCCCAGCCAAGCACCATGATGGAGAGCCAAGGGATCACGGGATAGCTGATCGAAAAGCCAGGCACCCGGTAGAGGGCAACACTCAGGCCTGCAAGGATGGACTGTTGGCCGGTAAAGGGGTTCCAGACAAGGCCTGTCACCCACTCCCCGCCAAACCACCAGGCAAGTGCCAGAGCCACCAGCCACGCGGTGGACAGGCGTCTTATGTAGGCCATGAGGATCATGGAGGCCCCTATGGCATAGAGCACTTGAAAGACCAGCCGCCAAGAGAAGAATGATATCAGTGTCGGATCGAGGGCCGCGATGAATGCCCCCCTTATCATGATGCCCCTGTCGATGGAGCCGGGGTCCTGCCCCCTTGCAAGCCTCCTCTCGACACTGATGGCGAGCGCGGTTCCGGCCAGGAACACGAAGGTAGGGGCACAGATGTGGGTCACCCACCTGGTCAGGAAGGCGAAGTCTGGCAGCTGGGCCCCGGCCTTGAACATGGCCGCAGAATCCGTGGAGAGATGATTTACATCATAGGCCATGGAGACATGGTCGAGCACCATCAGTATCATCACTATGCCGCGCATCCAGTCGATGGACTCGATACGCTTGGACCTCATTGCTGGGGCAGGGCCTGT
>CAZNKD010000031.1:0-32951 GCA_964573615.1 uncultured Desulfobacterales bacterium
ATCTTCTATCTGTCGAACAACAACATAGGGCTGCTCAAACAGGCAAACGAGCTCACAAAGCGCTATGAGGAGCTCTCAAAGGCCAGTATCGAACATCTGCAGCAGTTGATCGTTGTGATGCTTGCAATAGGGGCGCTGATCTTTGGCCTCTGCTTCTGGATCGTCCAGAGCCAGGTGGTAAGGCCCATAGAGAATATAGTCAACTTCGTAAAGGAGTTTGCAAAGGGGCACTTGGATCTCAGGATCACACAGAGCTTCTCGGGGGAGTTTGGCATTCTTTCGTCTGCATTCAACCATATGGCTGAAAACTTCCAGAAGCTTATCAAGGATCTCAAGGGTGAATCCAAGCGGATCAACAGCACTTCAGAGGACTTGAAACAGGTCGGGGAAGAGGTGAGCAGTCAGGCGAAGCAGATGGAGTCTGTTGCAGACTCTGTCTCCCTGGCAGCCGAGATCGTGAACGAAAACATCCAGCTCGTCTCCCAGGCGACTGCCGACCTCACCACAGCCACCACAGAGATCGCCCAGAGCGTGACCCAGACGGCCCAGATCACCAACTCCGCCCAGGACAAGGCAGTGCTCACAAACGAGGTGATCGGAAGGCTGAGAGAGGGCTCAGACAAGATCGGAAACATCATCCAGGTGATCAACACCATCGCAGAGCAGACAAATCTCCTGGCCCTCAATGCCACCATAGAGGCGGCGCGTGCCGGTGAGGCCGGAAAGGGCTTTGCCGTTGTGGCAAACGAGGTAAAGGAGCTTGCAAAGCAGACCGCGGATGCCACCCAGGAGATCACATCCATGATCCAGACCATCCAGGCGGATACCGGAGAGGCCGTCTCCTCTGTGGAGGAGATCACATCCATTGTCGGCCAGATAAACGACCTTGCAAACACCATTGCCAGCGCTGCAGAGGAACAGACCGCCACGGTCTCCGAGATCAGCCACAATGTCATGGATGCTGCATCCAAGGTCGAGGAGGTCAAGAACCTGGCAGGCGACACCAAGGGGGCTGCAGAGCAGACCGTGGAGCTCGCCTTCAAGAACCTCGAATCCTCAAAGGAACTGCGCGAGCTTGCAAAGCAGCTAAACGATCAGGTCTCGAGGTTCAGGACCTGATAGGGACAATCCGCCTTCGATTCCGAGACACTGGCTGGCACGCCTCTCTGCTACACAGGGAGGCGTGCCAGATCCTTGAGTTTCCATCTCCTTCAATCAATCACTTTCCGGGCCTTGGCCGAAATGGTGAAAGGGCAACTCCTTTCAGGGCCGTTTGCCCTTCCTCTCGAGGCCCAGCTCTATCAGACGGTCGAGCAGCTGGCTGAAGTCGATCCCGTGGGCAGCAGCGGCCTGCGGAAATAGGCTGGTCGGGGTCATGCCAGGGATGGTATTCGTCTCGATGGAGTAGAGCCTTCCTTTCTCACTCAGCAGCATGTCTGTCCTGCTGTATCCGGAAAGATTCAGTGCCCTGTGGGCCCGGAGCGCCATGTCCTGCGCCAGGAGCGTGAGCTCGTCAGGCAGCTCGGCAGGGCATATCTCCTTGGTTGCCCCTTTTTTGTATTTGGCCTCGTAATCGAAAAAGGCATACCCTTCAGAGGGCACGATCTCCACTATTGGAAGTGCGGTCAGATCCTCGTTTCCCAGCACCCCTCCTGTGATCTCGCGTCCGCTTATGAACTCCTCGAGCATTATGCGGCTGTCGAACTCGAAGGCTCGCTCTATGGCCTGTGTAAGCTCCTGTCTGTCCCGCGCCTTGGTCATCCCAACACTCGAGCCCTGGGTACAGGGCTTTACCATCATGGGAAAGCCAAGCCACTGGACTGCAGAGGAGATCACCCCCTCAGAGACGTCCGAACGCCTGAGTACCATCCATTGAGGCGTGTCGATCCCCGCCTCCTTGTAGACCACCTTGGAGAGGTGTTTGTCCATGGCAAGGGCGCTTCCGAGCACGCCCGAGCCCTGGTATGGCAGGTCAAGGAGCTCCAGAAGGCCCTGGACCGTGCCGTCTTCCCCGTAAGGGCCATGCAGGAGGATGAATACGAAATCGATCTTGCCTGCGTCCCGGACCAGCCTTTCGATATCGTCTCTGGCATCATAGACAGAGACCTCATATCTCTCCGGTGAGAGATGGTTCCTTACGATATCCGCCCCGGCAAGAGAGACCTCCCTTTCTGCCGATCTCCCTCCACAGAGCAGGGCAAGTTTCATTCTGCTTTCTTGGTTCATCTGATCAGCTCCATCCTTTCATCATCACTGAGCCCTCCCTGCCATGGCAATCATGAACTCGAGGCCCCAAGGGGATTGTGGCATGGCGGGGCCAGGGGATATATAATCCGAGTCTAATCCCGGGAGCACTCATGGAAAATAGAACAGCGTCAGAAATATCAGGAAAAGGCCGGTGCGGCAACGAGTATCCCTGTGCCCCGAGGGCGGCAGTGGGGGTGGTGGTGCTCTCTGATGAGGGCAAGATACTCATGATAAGGCGGGACAAGCCGCCGGCAAAGGATACCTGGTCTGTGCCAGGCGGCAGCATAGAGCTTGGAGAAAGGCTGTTCGAGGCCGCAATCAGGGAGGTTCGGGAGGAGACGGGCGTGCTCATAGAGCCTGAGCCCATATTCCAGACCGTGGATGCCATCTATCGGGACAGAGACGGACGCATCCAGTACCACTACCTGATAGTCTACGTACTTGCCAGATATGTGGGCGGGACCGTAAGGGCCGCCTCTGACGCCTCTGATGCCGGATGGTTTAGTCTGGATGAGATAGGGGGGCTGAATACCCCCGGCAGGACCCTTTCCACCATCGAAGGGGTGCTCAATCTCAGCGGTTGCCTTCAGAGCCGGTAGGTCTCTGTGAGGGGTCGAGGGGGGCAGGGCCCTTGCCATTGGCAGCCCGCCTCTGCCGTGCAGCACGGTCGATGTCTATGATCTTCGTGTCTCCAACGTAGCTCTTCACCTCATAGCTGCTTATGCTTGCAATCTTTTGGCCCAGTTTGGACAGGCGCTCCACCTCCTGAGATATGATCTTCAGCTTCTTGTAGTTGGGATCCGTGGGAGGGGTCTTTTGAAGCATCATCCACACCATGCCGGAGACCACCTGCAGGGGCTGGTTGAGTTCATGGGCCGTTCCGCCGGCCATCTCGAGCACACCGGCAAGCCGCTCCTTTTCAAGCCGCTCTTCCTCTGCCCTCATGCGCTCTGTCACATCGATGACCACAGCCACTGCCTCCGGTTCCTCCCCGGGCAGTTTTATGCTGCTGAGGTGCCAGGCGATGCTCTTTCTGCCATGGACCGGATCCTCCATTTCGGTCACCACCTCACAACTGCTCTTGCCTGCAAGGAGCTGCTCCAGCTCCTTCTTGAGCCTTGGCCATGACTCTTCGGTGACGAGGCGGTCGATGGTGCTGCCTATGATATCGGCCCTTGGGAGGCCGAACAGTGTCACAGCCGCCCTGTTGATATCCTTTAGCCTTAGCTCTGCCAGATCCAAACGGACGATCCCTATGGTGGGTGGGCCATCTGCGAGGAAGCGGTAGCGGTCATGGCTGAGCCGTCTTATGGCCGCTGCCCTTGCAAATTTTATCTCCCTGTTGAAATGGAGGATGCCCGATGCGATGAGTGCCAGGGCAATGACCAGTAAGGCCGCTGAGGAATAGGTGAGATAGGATGCAAACTGGGCTATGAGCTCCGGACTCATGCCACTTCCTGACTCCAGGGCCTTGGCGACGGCATCCGCCAGGGATGAGGCACGAAGCCACAGAAGCAGTATCGCTGCCAAGGGAACCGCCAAGATGGTGCCCATGAGCCATGGAAACGGCATCTTTCTAAGGATGTTTGAAAGTGACATCTCCTCCCCTGGGGAAGTGGGGGATGAAGAGGCACTGAGATGATCCCCCCTCCTTGAAGAGGAATTTATAATTGAGGATGACCCTGTGGTCAATGAGCTAAAATTCATTTTTGAAATAATGCTTTTATTGACCATAATGAGGCATTAAATTATCGTAGTCTTTGAACCTTTTTCTCCTATTCGTATAATTTCGCAAAATTATTAAGCAATTGAGGAATATTTTATTGTCTTTGCCATGAAGTACTGCTTTGGACCTGTTCCATCCCGGCGTCTTGGCCTCTCTCTTGGAGTAGATCTGCTGCCCGCCAAGACCTGCAACATGGACTGCATATATTGTGAGCTTGGAAGGGCAAATGGCACCATCTGTGATGTGAAGGAGTATTTTCCCTATGAGGAGATTGCCCGTGAGATAGAGGAGGTCGTCCGGGCCGGGCATCCACGCTTTGACTGCCTCACCTTCACCGCATCGGGAGAGCCAACACTCCATCTGCGCCTCGGCGATCTGATAGGGTTTTCAAAATCCCTTATCGAACGCCCGGTGGTCGTGCTCACAAACTCTGGGCTCGTCTCGAGGCGTGAGGTCAGACAGGCCCTTGCCAGTGCGGACATAGTGCTGGCATCCCTGGATGCAGCCACTCCTGGCGCATTCAGGCGCATAAACAGGCCGCACAGGTGTGTGGTGCTGGAGGAGGTCATAGAGGGGCTTTCGGCCCTTCGAGGCCAGATGGAGGGGGAGCTCTGGCTCGAGATCCTGTTCGTGAGCGGAATAAACGATCAGGACGGGGAGGTGGCGGCCCTGGCCAAGGCCGTGGAGCAGATCGATCCGCACAGGATCCAGCTGAATACCGTTGTGAGACCGCCTGCAGAGGAGTGGGCGCGGCCTGTGCCCCAGTCGAGGCTGAGGGAGATCAGGGATGCACTCGGAGCAAGGGCAGAGATAATAGTGGACTACAGGGCCAAGATGAAGGCCGGGGCAGCCGGTCTCGTGGAGGCCGAGATCCTGGACATGCTCAAGCGGAGGCCTCTTACATGTAGGGAGATCAAGGAGCTTTTCGGATTCGATGCGGATATCGATGGGATCCTCCAGCGTCTGGAGAGGCAGGGGCTTGTTGTAACCAGGAGGGTCGACTCCAAGGATTTCTACTGCACTGCAAGCCAATCAGGTTGAGATTGGCAGGGGCGTGCGAGTGAACAAGAGATTTTCGGATATGACAGTGGAATAGAATGGCTACGAGAACCAGGAAAAAGAAGGGTACCAAGGGGGGCAGGAGGGCCAAGGCTGGGGCCTCGGCAGGGGCTGCTCCGGCCGTGAGCGCTGCCTCTGGCGGATCGGGCTCCAGCAGCACTCCAGATGAGGGGGCGACAGGGGCCAAGACAGGGGCGGACAAGGGCGTCAATGCCAAGGACACCAAGGATGCCAAGGGTACAAAGGGTTCCAGGGGGGGCAAGGGCGCAAAGGGGAGCAAGGGCAACAGGCAGATCGTCATAAATGTTGCCGCCCCAGAGGAGAGCCGGATCGCCCTTCTGGAAGATGGAAAGCTCGAGGCCTTTGATATCGAGGCCCTGTCCTATGTCCAGACCCGGGGCAATATCTACAAGGGAAAGATCCAGAATGTCGAGCCGAGCCTTCAGGCCGCGTTCGTGGATATTGGTCTAAGCAGGAACGCCTATCTCCCCTTTGACGAGATCCATCCCGAGTATTACGGCTATGAGGACAACCGCAAGAAGATAGCCTCGCTCCTCAAAAGGGAGCAGGAGGTGGTTGTGCAGGTGGTCAAGGAACAGACCCCCTTGAAGGGTGCATACGTGACCACATATCTGTCCATCCCGGGCCGCTTTCTTGTCCTCATGCCTGGAAATCCCCAGGTCGGGGTGTCGAGAAAGATCCAGGATGAGCGCGAAAGACAGAGGATCAAGAAGATCCTCAAGGGGTTCAAGCTGCCAGAGGGCATAGGCCTGATTGCAAGGACTGTCTGCTCCAAGGCCCCTAAACGCCAGATAGAGCGGGATTGGGGCTATCTGAGCCGTCTTTGGAAGAGTCTCAAGAAGAAGATTCAGTCCACCAAGGCCCCGGGGCTCATCTATCAGGACCGTGAGCTGGTCACGAGATTCCTGCGGGACTATCTCACCTCGGACATCGATGAGATCCTCGTGGACAACAGGGATGCCTTCGAGAAGATCAAGAGCTTTCTGAAGATCATTGCCCCGAGGCAGGTAAAGAGACTCAAGCTCTACGAGGGTGATGAGCCCATCTTTGCCAAATACGGGGTCGAGGAGCAGATTGACCAGGTCTTCAGGCCGAGGGTGGAGCTGCCTTCAGGCGGCTACCTGATCATTGAGCCCACTGAGGCCCTGGTATCCATAGACGTGAACTCGGGGCGGCACATAGGTGAGAAAGACCTTGAGGAGACGGCCCTTGCAACGAATCTCGAGGCGGCAGAGGAGGCTGCCAGACAGCTCAGGCTCAGGGATCTGGGCGGCATCGTGGTGATAGACTTCATAGACATGCGCTCGGCTGCCAACAGACAGGCAGTTGAACGGCGCATGAGGGAGTGCCTGAAAAAGGACAAGGCCCGGACCGAGGTGGGGCGCATCTCCCGCTTTGGCCTCCTTCAACTGGTGCGCCAGAAGCTCAAGACCCCGGTGCAGGCTGTCAGCTATGTGCAGTGTCCGCACTGCAAGGGGATCGGCATAGTGAAGTCGGTGGAGAGCCTGGCCGTGCTCTATCTGAGGAAACTCAGCGGGCTGCTCTCAAAGGGCACAGGGCGTCATGGGCGCTCCTGCCTCGTGCTGGAGGTGACCCCGCAGGTGGCCGCCTATCTCCTCAACAGAAAGAGACAGGATCTGTGCCGTCTCGAGGAGGACTATGCGGTCGACATCATAGTGCAGTCCAAGGAGAGCTTCATGCCAGAGGAGCACTCGCTCTTCTGGGCAAAGGATTAGGAGATTTGAGACCTGCCTGGCCCCTTTTGTGATCCAGGTGGAATGGGATTTTTCTATGAAGATATTTCAGGATGTGCCTGACTACATAAAGGAGCTCATACCCTATCCTCCGGGAAAGCCCATAGAGGAGCTGAAGCGCGAGTACGGAGTGGAGGATGTGATCAAGCTCGCCTCCAATGAGAACGACTACGGCCCTTCCGCCGAGGCGGTAAATGCCTTCGAATCCTGTGCGGCAAGACTCTTCCGCTATCCAGATGGAAGCGGCTACTACTTGAAACAGGCCCTGGCAGAGCGTTTTGGCGTGAGCCGTGACAACATAGTCCTTGGAAACGGCTCCAATGAGATCATCGACTTTCTTTGCCGTGTATTCGTGCGGCCGGGAAGGAGTGTGATCAGCAGCTTCCCCAGTTTTCTGGTCTATCAGAAGATGGTCCAGATAATGGGTGGTGAGAACATAGTGGTACCCCTCAAGGGGCGCAGGCACGATCTCGACGCCATGGCCGAGAGGATAGGTCCTGAGACCAGGATCGTCTTCCTGGACAATCCCAACAATCCCATGGGAACCGTGCTGCAGGAAGATGAATTCGCAGCCTTTCTGGAGAGGATTCCCGATACTGTCCTGGTGGTGCTGGACGAGGCCTATGGAGAGTTCGTCAAGGAGGACGTGGATAGTGCCAGGGGTGCCGATTTCATCAAGAGGGACAGGCGCGTGGTCTTCATGCGCACCTTTTCAAAGGCTTACGGGCTTGCAGGCCTAAGGGTAGGCTATGGTATAATGGATGTTGAGCTGGCCAGACTGCTTGAAAGGGTAAGGCAGCCCTTCAATGTGAATCTGCCCGCCCAGGAGGCTGCCCTTGCTGCGCTTAAAGACCAGGCTCATCTTGAGATGACACTGGTCAATACCTGGAAGGAGATGGAGCGTCTTTCATCCGAGCTTTCCAGGCTGGGGTGCAGGGTGTTTGAGAGTCACACCAATTTCATGCTGGTGGATGTGGGGCGCCCGGCCAGGCAGGTCTATGAGGCCATGCTCAGAAAAGGGGTTATCATCAGGGCCATGGATGCCTACGATCTTCCTGAGTGCATCCGCATCACCATAGGGACCAGGCAGGAGAACGACCGGTTCCTGGAGGCCCTGCAAGAGGTTTTGCATCAGGCCTGAAGCTGAAAGGAGGCAACCCGAATGGCAAGGCCGCCCAAGTGCAGGATAGTCGGACATGAACCGTCTGTGACATATTTCAAGCCCAGGGGGATCCCGCTGCGGAATATCGATGAGATAACCCTTACGGTCGAGGGGCTCGAGGCCTTGAGATTGAGCGAGATAGAGGGGCTGGATCAGGATGCCGCAGCGGCCCGCATGGGGATCTCCAGGCAGACCTTTGGACGTATCCTTGCAGATGCCAGGCGTACCGTTGCAACAGCCATAGTGAACGGACTCGGATTGAGGATAGAAGGGGGCAATTACAAGATCATAAAGGACAAGGGGCAGGAGACCTGATGTAAGGTTCCTGCCCCTTGATGGTTAAAGATTTGACTCTTGGTTGATCGGGCTGTCCGGACTAATCCTTCTGTACATTCACGGCCTGAGGCCCCCTGTTGGTCTCCTCGATGTCGAAGGTGACTGCTTCCCCCTCCCTAAGGGTCCTGAAGCCATCACCGGCAATGCCTGTGTAGTGGACGAAGATGTCGTCCTGACCTTCCATCTCGATGAACCCGTACCCCTTCTTCTCGTTGAACCACTTGACTGTACCGTTTGCCATCTTTCCCAAAAACTCCTTTCAAAAACATAGATTCACGCTACACAAGCCCTTGGGATCAAGTCATGCTGGTTTGAAAAACGCAAGACGACCTGAAGAGAGAACCCATGCAACATGTCAATGGCATTTAAAGTTTACAGGAAGGCAATTCATAAATCAAAGATAAAGTTGATCGTGTGAAACATTTGGCAACACGAGCAGTTGACCTGCCTTGCAGCACAGGCTACCAGCCGCCACCGCCTCCGCCGCCGCCTCCTCCGCCGGAAGCACCGCCTCCTCCAGAGCCGGAGATGGAGGCAGAGGAAAGGGCTGTAGTCATGCCCGGGCCTATAGCCGAGACAGAGGTTGGGGTGAAGTGGCCATGGCCGGAATACCATGCCGGGGTGTAGGTTCCGGAGGCAGTTGCCCTTTCAAGGACCTCTTTAAACTTTTCTGACCACTCGTTCTCCACCCCGAGGGCTATTGCCCACGGAAGGTATCTTTCAAAGAGCTCCGGGGTCCTTTCAGGCGGTGTCAGTATGCCGAGCCGTTTCTCCTCTGCCGTCTTCAGATAGAGCCTGAAGCCCTCGAGGGCATCCATGATCTTGCGTCCCTTTAGGGTTGGCGCCTTCATTAGGTGATAGAAGGCCAGGTTGGAGATGATCAGGGCAAAAAAGATAACCAGCGCATTGTAGCCGAGCATCTGCCCATAGGTATAGGAGCCCACGACAAGGCCTGCCCCAAAGGCGATTGCAAAGACGGCCATGAAAAAGGTCGCCCCGACCATTTTGAGGCTGGGCCTTTTGATCACCTCCCTGAAGATCGATACAAATGAGGCGATCAGGATCAAGGAAAAGACACTCCATATCGATAGCCATAGGGTCATGAAGAAGCTGTCGCCCATATTGGGTGAAAGGAGGACCATGAGGACGAGGGTGATTATCGTTACGGCCGCTCCTGGGAGGATATGGCGCCTGTTGGTCAGGAAGTAGATCTTCTCGCACTCCTGCCTGAGCCCCTTCTTCAGCCGATCAATGGCCTTTTTGATCCTTGATGCCTCTTCAGAGGAGAGGCGCAGGCGGGAGCCGCCGGAGAACAGGGCGCCAAAGAGGACTCCCTCAGCCCTGGTGAGGCCCGGGGCCCTGGGGCCCTGAAAGTTCTTGATGATCTCATAGCCGCCATCTTTGTCGGCTATTTTTATGGCCCCTTTGACTGCCATGCTTACCAGGGCGGAGCTCATCACCCTGTTGTCATAGCCGAGATTTCTTATGTATCTCGCCGCCGCTGGACCTATCCCTTCCGGCGGGGCGAAAAGGGGGATGATATTGCCTGGCTCAGGATCTTTTCCCACCCTGGACCAGGCAAGGAGATAGTAGGAGATCACAATCAGAAAACCCGCGACCCCTGCAACAAAGGCCCTGTTGTCCTGCAGGAAGGCATAGATGGCCTCAGCCCTGTCAGGCTGCCGCACAAGGCCCTTTGGCCATGCTGCCGCAATGGTGAACCCATGCCCTGGCGGGAGCACAGTGGTCGTCTCGGCAACCAACACCCCATCTCCTTCCTGGACGACCCTGGCCTGTGATGCCTGGGAGCCCTCGGGGCCCGTGTAGAGAGCGTACTGCACGAATTCTGCTTTTGCAGGCAGGATGATCTCGACCCTTGCCTTTTCGATGGGGAAATTCCAGCCGTTTCCGGTCACATTCCAGTAGAGCTCGTCATACTCATCAAAAAAACCGATCATCCTCTCCATCTGATAGGTGATCTCAAAGGTGTGCTCACCCCTTGAGACCATGCGCTGGGCACTGCCTATGTAGATACGGACGTTTCCGTTGCCGGTCTTCTTCATGTGCCACTCCGTGTCGTGGCCGTCCATTGCCACTGAAAGGAGCTTGAAGTGGCTGTCTATGAAGCCCAGCCTGCTTTTATAGAGTGTTGGGATATCACGATAGATGCCGTGTCTGATCTCATTGCCCAGACAGAGGGCACGGATCCTTTCTGTCACCACTATGGTGCCGGACACATCTATGTATATGGAGCTGTCGAAGCTCGTTATCTTTTCATGGGAGGAGGCGGATGAGGCCTGGGCTGTGCTACTGGATGGCAGGATGGAGGGCAGAGCGGAGGAGATGATGAAAACTATGAGAAAGAGGGCGCAGGAGACGGGCAAGGGATAAGCAAGATGGCCTTTCGAGCTCTTTTGCTTCATGGTCAAAATCTCACCTCTGGCACCTGTCGTTTTTCCTCGTCGTCCAACTCGAAAAATTCCATCTTCTCAAACCCGAAAGGGCCTGCCACCATGTTGTTGGGAAATATCTCTATGGCCGTATTGAATTGCCTTACAGCCCCATTGTAGTAGCGCCTTGCCAGCTGGATCTGCTCCTCCAGCTCTGCGAGCTGCTGCTGGAGATTCAGGAAATTCTCATTGGCCTTTAGCTCAGGGTAGTCCTCAGCAATGGCGAAGAGTGAGCGGATACCCATTGAGAGGGCCGATTCTGCAGATGCCTTCTCTGCAGGGTCCTTTGCACCTATAGCCCTTGTCCTGGCCTCGGTAACTTTCTTGAAGATTTGCCTTTCATGTTTTGCATAACCCTGGATGGTTTCGATTAAATTTGGAATGAGATTGGCTCTTCTCTTTAGTTGCACGTCTATTCCGCTCCAGGCCTCTTGGCAGACGTTTCTCAACTTCACTAGGCGGTTGTAGATGGCAACGGCCCACAGGGCGAGTATCACTACTATGGCCAGGATTACATAGATCAGGTTCATCGTTGTCTTCCTTTCGAAGGGTTCCCGCCGCCAACAGGCATGCGGTTCTTCTCCTGTAATTATTCGGCACAAATGGCACTTCAGATTCAATTATAGATGTGCCCATATGGGATTTGAAGGAAAAAGCGCCAAATAATCGACGGTTATGAAGTGTCAAAAAGTTGTATTGACTTATGGCTGCAACTACGATATATAGTGGTCAATCTAAGTTGTTGGTCCAATATAGTGTGTATGCTCAAAATTCAGCCATCCAATTCCGGGCTCCGGTCTGAAGGGACTGGAGCAGGGGGATTTCTGCGCAATCGTTCAGGCCACCTGAAGACTTAAGCAGGGGGCCAAGAGCATAGAGTTAGGAGGGGAGATGGAGCTAAAGCCCGAGATGACAACCACCAGCACCAGGCCGCTTATCTTCGACAGGATAGTGAAGAGGGATGGCAGAATAGTCCCTTTTGCCATCTCCAAGATCACTACCGCCATCCTGAAGGCGGGAAGGGCAACAGGCGAGTTTGGTGAGGCAGAGGCAAGGCGGCTCACCATCAGGGTGCTTACCCTGGCACAGGCGGTCTTTGACGAGGCCATCCCCACGGTGGAGGAGATCCAGGATCTGGTGGAGGAGGTGCTTCTGGCCTCTCCATTCAAGAAGACGGCCAAGGCCTACATCCTCTATCGCGATCAGCACGCCAGGATCCGCGAGATGGTCCAGAAGGCGGATATCGACCTGATAGAGAAGTATCTCGAGCGCCTGGACTGGAAGGTGCGCGAAAACAGCAACATGGCCTATTCGCTTCAGGGTCTGAACAACTATGTCTCAAGCGAGATCACAAAGACCTACTGGCTGAACAAGATCTATACCCCTGAGGTGCGCCAGGCCCACATCAGCGGTGACATCCATATCCATGACCTGGGGCTCCTTTCCGTCTACTGTGTGGGCTGGGACCTGCAGGACCTGCTCCTTTCAGGCTTCCGAGGCGCACCCGGAAAGGCAGAGAGCAGTCCGGCCAAGCACTTCAGGAGCGCCCTTGGGCAGATCGTCAACTTCTTCTACACCCTTCAGGGCGAGGCGGCAGGTGCCCAGGCATTTGCCAACTTCGACACCCTGCTCGCCCCATTCATCCGCTATGACAACCTGTCCTACCGGGAGGTGAAGCAGGCGCTGCAGGAGTTCGTATTCAATGTGAACGTACCGACCAGGGTCGGTTTTCAGACACCCTTTACGAACCTCACCATGGACCTCGAGCCCCCTGAGAACCTGAAAGGTCAGCATGTGATAATAGGAGGGCAGTTCCAGCAGGAGACCTATGGAGATTTCCAGGAGGAGATGAACATCCTGAATCAGGCCTTCCTGGAGGTGATGTCTGAGGGGGACGCAAAGGGCAGGGTGTTCACCTTCCCCATACCCACCTACAATATCACGGAGGGATTCAACTGGGACAATCCCGGTCTCGATCGCCTGTGGGAGGTCACTGCAAAATATGGCATCCCCTATTTTGCCAATTTCGTGAACTCCGACATGTCGCCTGACGACGCCCGATCCATGTGTTGCCGCCTGCGTCTGGACGTAAGGAGTCTGGAGCGCAGGGGAGGGGGGCTGTTTGGCGCAAATCCCCTGACGGGCTCCATAGGTGTGGTCACCATCAACATGGCGGCCATAGGCTACAGGGCCTCGAGTGAAGACGAGTTCCTGGAGGGCCTCGAGAGGATGATGGAGGTCGCACGCACCAGTCTCGAGAGCAAGCGCAAGGTGCTCGAGCGCTTTTCAGAGCAAGGGCTATATCCATATACCAGGTTCTATCTGCGCCACGTAAAACAGCGCTATGGCAAGTACTGGAGCAACCACTTCTCCACCATAGGGCTGATAGGCATGAACGAGGCCTGTCTGAATCTCATGGGCAAGGACCTGGCGGATCCGGATGCCGTCGCCTTTGCCGGAAGGGTGCTTGATTTCATGAGGGACAAGCTCATCATGTTCCAGCAGGAGACCGGAAACCTCTACAACCTGGAGGCCACCCCCGGCGAGGGTACTGCCTATCGTCTGGCCAAGCTGGACAAGAAGCGCTACCCTTCCATCGCCATCAGGAACATGGAAGAGACCGGCACCCCCTTCTATACCAACTCTACCCAGCTGCCTGTAAACCATACGACAGACATAATCGAGGTGCTCGATCTGCAGGAGCCGCTTCAGTCCAGATACACAGGAGGCACGGTGCTCCATGTCTTTCTGGGTGAGGCCGCCCCGGATCCTGCTGCCGTGCGGGATTTCATCCGCATGGTCTGCAGCCGCTACTCTCTGCCCTACTTCACCATAACCCCCTCCTTTTCGATATGTCCGGATCATGGATATCTGAGGGGAGAGGTGCCCAAGTGTCCGGACTGCGGTCAGGCCACGGAGGTCTACTCCAGGGTGGTGGGATATCTCAGGCCAGTGAACCAGTGGAACGACGGGAAACAGGCCGAATTCACCATCCGCTCCCGTTTCAAGGTGTGAAACCCCAGGGTGTGACAGGGACGTGGTTGAGATAGGAGGCCTTGTCCCCTTCAGCCTGAGCGACTATCCAGGCAGGGTTGCAGCCGTGGTATTCACCCAGGGCTGCAACTTTTCCTGTCCTTACTGTCACAACAGCTCCCTCATTCCAAGGATCCCTGGCTCCATGGCCGGGCCACAGAAGGTCATGGAGTTTCTGAAAGGGCGCAGGGATAGGCTCTCGGGTGTGGTGATCTCTGGGGGAGAGCCAACCATACATGAAGGGCTGCACCTTTTTCTCTCACAGATCCGCTCTATTGGCCTTCCGATCAAGCTCGACACCAACGGGAGCAATCCGGAGCTCCTGTCAAGGCTGCTGAAGAGCGGTCTGCTGGATTTCATAGCCATGGATATAAAGGGGCCCTGGCACAAGTACGATCTCGTCTCTGGCAGGTCCGGGGCCGCATCCAGGGTGAGACAGTCCATGGCCATCGTGGCCGAAAGCGGCATAGGACATCTGTTCAGGACCACTGTCGTCCCGGGCCTCCTGGACGATGATGACCTGGATGAGATATCGTCCTTGATACCTTCGGGATCGCCTCACATCTTTCAGCCCTACCGTCCACCTGGCAGCCTGGCTGCATGAAGGATAGCTGCCAAGTTAAAAAGTTTGCCCACTTATAAAGAATTTTTCCCCTTTTTTCGATAAAGAGGTTGTAAAGGCCTTTTTTGCCCTGATATCACCGGTTTTTTATGGGCAAATGCCCGTTTGGGCCCGGACCTTCGGGATAAAGACCCTTTCCGGGCCAAAAGAGAAGAGAAAGGGGGACCTGTTTCAAATTGCCTGCGCCTGAGAGAATGCCCATAGGCCAGCTCCTCAAGGAAAAGGGCCTTGTAGGAGAGAAGGAGATCCAGTTTGTCCTGCATGAGCAGAAGGCCACAGGTGAACGCTTCGGTGAGGCCCTGACGCGCCTTGGTTTTGTTACTCCTTCAGAGCTTGCCCAGGTGCTGGCAGAGCAGAGCGGCCTTCCCTTCATCGATCTCAGGGTATTCGTGCCGGAGGCCCAGGCACTAGCCAAGGTCCCGTACCAGGCCGCCTCCCAGAAGAAGCTTCTGCCCCTCTGGATAGATGAGGACATGCTCCACGTGGCAGTGGTCGACCCCTTTGATACCTCCATCACCGATTCGCTCTTCAGATTTACCGGCATGTCCTGTGCGCTCCACGTCGGAGCAGAGGATCAGCTGGAAAAGCTCATCGAATGGCACTACCACCTGATGGAAAATCCTCCTGAGAAGGTGGTGGAGGAGACCATCGACAGGCTCAGGATAAATCCCGAGACCAACATAGACGTGGGCAAACTCGTGGATGCCATCTTGACGGATGCAGTCAGCAAAAAGGCAACGGACGTGCACATAACCCCCAGTGACAAGTCCTCAAGGGCCATGTTCCGGATAGACGGTATCCTCTATGCCGCCCACATCTTTCCCTATTCCATCCATAACCGCCTTGTTACCAATATCAAGGTGAGGGCGGGCATGGACATATCAGAGCAGAGAAAACCCCAGGACGGCCGCATGAGCTTCGAGTTCATAGGCGACATATTCGATGTGCGTGTCTCGACCCTGAGGGCCAAACATGGGGAGAACCTGGTTATGCGGCTTCTGCCATCCAGGGGAGAGAGTGCGTTTGGCATCACGGATCTCGGCTTTGAAGAGGATCAGCTCCTTGCCCTCAAGATGCTTCTTCAGCGCCCTTACGGAATGATGCTGGTCACAGGCCCCACCGGCAGCGGTAAGACCACCACCCTCTATGCTGCTCTCAGGGAGCAGGAGGTCATCAGCAAGAACATAATGACCGTGGAGGATCCCATCGAGTACGAATTTTTGATGATTCGCCAGACCCAGGTCAACACAAGGGCTGGTTATACCTTCGCAAGTGCCATCAGGGCATTTCTACGCCAGGATCCCGATGTGATCCTGGTCGGGGAGATAAGGGATCAGGAGACGGCCCTGCTGGCCATCAGGGCGGCCCTGACCGGCCATCTCCTCCTGTCCACCCTGCACACCAATGATGCCATAGGGGCCCTGGCAAGGCTTATGGATCTGGGCATATCGTCATACCTGCTCTCATCCACCATGGTGGGCGTAGTGGCACAGCGCCTGATCAGGAGGCTATGCCCCAAGTGCAAGGAGCCCTTCAAGCCGAGCCAGATGGAGATGATGCTCCTCAATCTGCCAAAAGACGGGGAGTTCTGCAGGCCGGTAGGTTGTCCGGAGTGCCGGGGCACAGGCTACTCGGGGCGGACGGTAGTGGCAGAGATCATGAAGTTTTCAAAGGAGATCCTTAAACTCATCGCCACAGAGGCACCTCTGGTGGAGATAGAGGAACAGGCCCGAAAGGAGGGGTTCTACGATCTAAAGGAGGCGGCCATGAGGAAGGCCGCCCGCGGTGAGACCAGTATCGAAGAGCTGCGGAGGGTGATAGGCTGATGCCTCTTTTCGAGTATCAGGCAGTAGACGAGCATGGAAGGCTCATAAGGGACAGGGGCAGCTTCAGCTCCATTGCCTCGCTCTATCAGAGCCTCAAGGCCAGGGGCTATACGCTGGTGGACTACAAGCGGAGAGTTCTGGATCCTGCACGTCTGCTTCCTGAACGGAAGGTGGACAGGCTGGTGCTTGCAGAGTTCTTCCGCAATCTGTCCCTTCTCTTGAAGGGCGGGGTTCCTCTTAGGGACTGCCTCGAGGACATGGCCCAGACCATAAAGGAACAGGCCCTCAGGGCTGCCATAAAGGAGATGATAATGGCCCTCGAGAACGGGGAGCTCCTTTCTGCCGCCATGAAACGCTCATCAAAGGTGTTCGGCAGGATCCCTATCGTCCTGGTCTCCATAGGTGAAGAGACGGGCAGGCTCGACTCCACCCTGGTGGATGCCGCCAAGCATCTCGAGCGCATGGAAGAGATCGTCTCCAATACCAAGAGGGCTCTTACCTATCCCATATTCGTGGTGGCCGCCATGACCGGGGCCCTCTGCTTCTGGATGCTCTATGTGCTTCCAAAGGTGCTGAAGCTATTTGAAAACATGGGCATGACGGATCTTCCCTGGCCCACCAGGGTGCTCATGGCGGCGGTGGGCTTCTTCAACAGCTGGTGGCCCGTATTCCCTGTGGCGCTTCTGGCCATCGCCATGTTCAGGTTTCTGGCCTCCAGAAATGAGAGATTCAAGTATTACTGGGATCTGATGATCATGAAGATCCCTCTCGTGGGCGGCGTGATAAGGGCATCACAGCTCGCCTTTTTCTTCGAGTACCTCTCGCTCCTGATCCACTCAGGGATAGACATAGTCAGGAGTTTCGACATCATGGCAGACTCTATCTCCCACCAGGTGCTTAAAAAGGGCATCATGGAGATGAAAGAGGAGATAATAAACGGTACCGATCTGACCCATGCCTTCAAGAGGCTTCCTGTGCTTGAGCCCTTCGTGAACAGGATGATCCACGTGGGGGAGCAGACAGGCGAACTTCCAAAACAGCTCTCGGTCCTTGCATCCTACTACCGAGACCATGTCAACAAGCTGGTAGATGCCCTTGGAAAGACCCTGGAGCCCATCCTGATCGTGATAGCAGGTTTTATCTTCGCACTCATAGCAATGGGGCTCCTCGGGCCAATATATGATCTCATGGGGAGGATAGAGTAGATGGCTGGCTGCGATTATCTGACCCATTTTCGCTTCAAGCGTCCGCCATTTTCGATCTCTCCGGATCCGGACTTCTTCTTCCCGTCAAGGGCCCATATAGGGGCACTGGAGAGCCTGAAATACGGGATTGAAAGAGGCGACGGCTTTCTCGTGCTCATGGGCCATGCCGGCACTGGCAAATCGCTTCTTCTGAGGCTTCTGCTGAAGCAGCTTGGTGATGGGGTCCAGACGGCGGTCGTGGTGACTCCAATGATAGATCCTGTCGGCCTTATGGAGATGCTCCTGGAGGATCTGGCCGGCAGTGTGCCCGAGCAGGCCCGAGGAAGCCTGAGCAGGCTGCTTAAGGAGTTCCGGGACAGGGTGATAGGGCTTGCTGGCCGGAAAAAGCGGCTTTTGGTGGTGATAGATGAGGCACAGAACCTCTCTTCCGAGACGCTCGAGCAGTTGCGGCTCCTTTCAAACATAGAGCTCAGTGACAGAAAGCTTGTCCAGATCCTGCTCTCAGGCCAGGAGGGCCTGAAGGAGATCCTTTCAAGGAAAGGGCTTGGCCAGCTCTGTCAGCGCATAACGGTAAGCGAGGTGCTAGAGCCTCTTGGGCAGGAAGAGGCCCTGGACTACATCCGCTACAGGATGGCCCGTGCCGGCAGGGCAGATATAGAGATAGACCCATCTGCAGCCCGCTATATCCATAGGCAGACCTGCGGTGTTCCAAGGCTCATAAACAGGCTGATGGACAGGGCCCTACTGAGCGCAGCAGCCCAGGGAAAGGGCTTCATAGATCTTGAGGCTCTAAAGGCGGCTGAAGAGACCATGGAGATCCTGAACTGGCAAAAGAGAGGGGGCTTCCTCTCAAGAGGGCCCATATGTCCTGCAATAAAGCGCTATGCACCTGCCGCCGTGGGGGCTGCCCTGATCTTTTCCGTATTCTCCTTCAACCTGTTTCCAAAGGACGTTTCAGGGCTCAGGGCCACAAGTGAGTCGAAGGCGGTATTCGATCCATCCTCCCTTGGGATCAAGGGCAATGGTGCACAGGATGCTGTTGGTGGCCAAGGCAGTGGGCAGAAAGAGATGGCCGGGGTGCTGGCCCAGACTGCCGGCCCCGGTACCGTAGAGGTCCGTGTATCCCGGGCCCTGGTGCGTACCAAGCCTGCAAGGAAATTTCCCCAGATCACCTCGGTAAAGAGGGGGGACAGGCTCATGCTCCTGGATGAAAGGAGGGGCTGGTACAGGGTTCAGGTCTATGACGCCCTTGGAAAGAAGACATGGGGCTGGATCAGAAAGGACATGGTCAAGCCGGCGGCAACAAGGGAGGCTAGCCCTTCATGATCACCCAACTCTTTGGCAGATATCTATCATGCTGTCTCGATGTGGATGCAGGCAGATGGAGCTGTGCCCCCTTCACCATGAAGGGCGGCAAGAGGCATTTTAAAAAGGTCGTCTCTGCCTCTGAGCCCCGCTGCCCGCACTCTGCATGCAGGATATTTTCTGCCATTCGTTCGAGGAACGCCAATCTCCTTGTGGCAAACTTCCCCGATATGAAGCCCGATCTCCTCAAGATCCAGGTCGAGGAGCGGCTCAGGCAGGAGTCCATCATTGGTGATGATCTGCCCCTAAATATCACCTTCAAATCTATCGAAGGCGGCGCCAGCATGAAGCGTCTGATAGCTGCCGGCGTTCCTGCCCAGGATGTCGAGCCCATCCTTCAGATGGAAGCGGCTGCCAAGGGGGGCTTGAGAGTGCTGCTTCCGAGCTTTTTTGCCATTTCCGCCCTGTTCGGGGCGCTTACCGAACAGGCGGTGCTCGTGGTGGTCTGCCGCAAGGAGTGCATAGAGATCCTGGTGGTGAGAGATGGCCTGGCATGGATCCATCAGATCATGCCGATTTCAGGACCCTGGGGCCTGCCCGGGATGCTTGAGTCCAAGGATCTGGCTCAGGGCATCCAGCAAGTGAGCCAGCGCTGCAAGAGAAATTTCAACTTTACCCCCACAAGGCTGGCCTGTTTGGGGCTCAAGCCATCACAGGTCCCCAAACGGATCGGTGGACAGGAGGTCTGGCGCCCCGAGTTCAAGGACCTGCTGGTGCTCGAGGACCAGGATGACTTCTATCTCTATCCCGAGGTCTTGGGGGCTGCCTTTTCCAAGGGGGAGTTCAATCTGATTCCAGACAGCTGGAGCTTTTCCTTCAGGGTCCAGCAGGCCGCCTCAATGGTGGCGTGCGCCCTGGCGGCAGGCTCACTCCTCCTTGCAGGGGGTGCCCTTGGGCTTCATTACAGGAATTCCCAGATGGAAGCGCAATATCTAAGGGCGGCAGAGGCCCTGAATCAAAAGGCCGGACGCCTTGAAGCCATGCTCCCTCCCGATGGGATAAAAACCGAGATCGAACGCATCTCCTGGCTCAAGGCCAGGGCCCTGTCCGATCCCAAGCCACATGAGCTCCTGTTGGCAGTGGGAGCACTCCTGCCCTCCAAGGTCAAGATAGAGTCCCTATCCGTCCAGAGGGCGGACAGTGGGCAGGAAGATGGTGGGGTTGCAGGAGACGGGCATGGACATGGATCTGCTGCTGGCCCTGTGTTTCAGGTAGCACACCGGTTTGAAAGCGATCCCGGTGATCCTGATGGACCTGCCAGCCAAGCCATGAATCAGGACGAAATTTCTACCTCTGCTGCGGAAAGACTCCTCACAATGCCTCTCAAGGTCACCCTCGTTCTCGTGACCAGGGGAGACTTTTCGGCATCCAAGGCCCTCTTTCAGCGCACCGCTGCCAGACTTTCGAGGCATTTTTCCATAGAGGACTCGAGTTGGCAGTTCAAGGAGGCAGAGGGGCTGGCAAGGATGGAAGTGGCCATGATCGTACCCGACACCACTCAGGCCAGGAGGGAGGCCAATGAAAGGCCAAGATAGAGATAGGAGCTTCAATATCCCTGTCCAGACGCCTGCAAGGCTCATGGCACAGCTCGGGGCAGTGGTGCTCTTCTGCGCAAGCCTCATGTTCTTTGTCTCGGAGTACAGGTCGTATCACATGCTGGAAGAGGCCTCTTTCAGGCTAAAGAGGAGTGAGCTTGCCGTGAAGGAGCTTGAGGGCCAGATACACAGGTTCAACATGGTGAAAAAGGCCCTGTCTGCATGTGACCGGGACGGCATGCAGCTGATCTGGCAGAAGGTCTCGGCAAGTTTTGACGATCCCGGATTCTTCAATCTTATCAGGCAGCTCATGGTCCTTGATCGACAGCTCTTGTCCCATGACAGCGACTCCCTGTTCGTGTTGAAGGAGATGGCCCTCGTTGAGCATGCAGGGCCCTCAGGGCGTGAGACGGATCGTGCCGAGGGCGAGGAGGGGCCACAGGTCTCCTTCAGGGTGGAGGGGTATCTGACCGACATCTGCGGAAAGGAAGAGAGATGGCCAGAGAATATCTGATACTGTTCAGCCCCTTTGGTGCAGCGATTGTCGGCATGGCCGCAGCCATATATTTCGCACCCATAGGCCACAGGATACCCGAGCTTCCAGATGTCCCGAAATGGAAGTGCAACTGTCAGGACATGGACAGGCCTTCTTCTGCCACCTCCATCATATCTTTCGGGGACATGAAACCCATAGCCTCAAGCCCGTTTCTCCATGATGTCTCTGCAATCGACATGCACCATGGACCTCTGGAGGAGGCAGAGCCCAGAGTCACCATGATCCTTAGAAAGGGGGGGCAGAGGCTCTGCAGGATAAACGGTGAGATCTTCAGAAGCGGGCAGAGGGGCCCTGGCTTTCTGGTCTCAAAGATAGGGGACGACAGGGTGGAGCTGATCCTGGACTCTGGCGCCAGAAAGACCCTCTACCTGAACGGCATCGGTCTCGATGCCTCGGAAGGGTAGGGGGCAAAACCGAGTTGAAGGTGGATGAGATGATCTTTTCAAAGGGGTTTCATTCAGGATGTGGAGCAACAGGATGTAGGGTGGTCCTATTGGCTGCTTTCTTTGTTGCCATCCTGTCAGGATGTGCGGATCACGCCAGATTTCAGCAGAACCAGGCAGAAAATGCGGTGACCAAGGCCATGAAGGAGGTCGAGGACAGGAACATGGAGATGAAGCGGGCCGAGGCCAAAAGGGAGCAGGAGCGTATGCGGGCCCAGGCCCTTGCACCTGCCCCAAGGTTCAAGACCCTCTCTCCCCTCGATACCCAGAAGGTCTCCATCTCCTTCATGGACGAGGATTTCAGGGCAGTCCTCCAGCTGCTCGCCAAGGCTGGCGGCTACAATCTCATCATAGATGGTCAGGCAAGGCAGATACTTGGAGGCGACAACAGGCTGACAGCCGAATTCGAGGAGCGTTCCATCAGGGATGTCATGGACTATGTGTGCCAGGCCCTGGATCTGGCCTGGGAGGAGAGGGCAGGCACCATATTCGTAAAGGCCCTCGAGCGCAAGATATTTGACCTCGATTTCCTGAACACCATACGGCAGTCAAACTTCAACGTGGGCGGAGACGTGCTCGGCGGAGACGGAGATGGCGGATCGGGCTCATCCGCTTCCGGGACAGGTGCAGGAACAGGGGCCGAGGTCCTGACCCCTTTGACGGGCAGCTATGAGATAACAGGTGGAAATACCGGCCCATCGACGGATATCTACTCGGAGGTGGAGGCGGCAGTTGCACGCTATGTGGGGGAGGGGGGCCAGTACTATCTGAACAGGGCCACTGGTACACTGGTTGTCATTGCAAGACCCCACATCGTCCGTGAAATCGACCAGTACATGGAGACCATCAGGGAGAAGTACCGGCGCCAGGTCCTCATAGAGGCCAAGATCGTGGAGGTTATCCTGAACAGGAACCACGAGGTGGGAATAGACTGGAAGCAGCTTGAGGTGAACCTGTGGAAGAACAGCCTCAATCTTCCAAACTACAGGAAGATGGCCCTGTCGTCCGAGATCCTGAACGATGGCTCTTCCTGGTACAATCTTGTGCTTCAGGGAGACAAGTTCAATATCAGCATGGTGCTCCATGCCCTTGAGGAGTTCGGGGCCATCAATACCCTTTCAAACCCGAGGCTGCGGGTCATGAACGGCCAGTCGGCCATGATCTCCGTTGGCCAGTCGGTCTCCTATCTCCGCAGTTTCGAGATCCAGACCCAGGATCTCGAGAACTCCACCATCCAGGAGCCCGAGGTGGACATAGGTTCCCTGTTCGACGGGGTATTGATGGGAGTTACCCCTGAAATCGAAAGGGACGGCCATGTGAATCTCCATCTCGTGCCCATAAAGAGCGATATCGTCTCCCTTGAGGAGCGGGAGTATGCAAATGGCAACCGCTATGCCTTCCCGGTGGTGAATCTGCGTGAGGCCTCCACTGTTGTGAGGGCCAAGTCGGGGGAGATCATCATCCTTGGCGGTCTCATCCACGACCGGACCAAGAAGGGAGATTCAGGGCTGCCAGGACTGATGCATCTTCCAGGGCTTGGGCACCTGTTCAAGTACCAGAAGGATCAAAAGAGCAGGGTGGAGCTGGTGATCATCCTCAGCATTACGGTCATGGGAAATGAGCAAGCTGTTTGATACATTGCAGGCGCTCGAGGGGCGCCAAGGCGGGCTGAATCCGCAGACAGATACCAGACCGGCAGGAGGGCCAGGAGCTGGCCATCGCCCCGGGCTGCAGGCGGAAAGAAAGGGCCGCGGCAAGGGCTCTGTGCCTGGCCTGCTGGTGGTGGCCCTCCTCATCTTCACCGTGGTCGTAGGCCTCTATCTGTCGGACTACCTGCTCGTTGGACTGGGTGGGCCCTCTTCGTCCACCCGGTCGGCATCCAGTCCCAAGGCCAGCCCTGCCCCTCCTTCTGACGAGGTAAAATCACATCCAGACAGCAGCACCAGGGCCAAGAGCGGGGATGAGGAGGCAACCGCCCTTCATATAGACAGGCTTATGGATGAGCTGAAGGATAAGCACAGGCGCTCAACCAGCAGCGGGATCGGTGATGGGGGGATCGGAGACGGTAAGACAGGGGATGTGAAGAGGAGAGACAGTGCCCAAAAGGGCCTTGCCCGCCTGCTTTCTGGCAGCACAGGCCCGGCATCCGATTCGTTTGAGGGGCACAGGAAGGACGGCTCCCGGGCAGAGGCAATGGCGAGAAAGCGCCTCAAGCTCATGCAGTCTGCCGAAGAGTGCAGGCTTAGGGGCGATATTGAGGGGGCGGCCTGGATACTGAATGACCTTTGGGCTCAGGGGAAGGACCCGGCCATAGCCAACAACCTGGCAGCCTGCCTCATGATGCTTGGGCGCCTGGACAGGGCGGAGGAGGTGTTGAAAGAGGGCCTTGAGATGAGCCCTTCGGATCCGGACCTCAACTATAACCTCAGGCTCTTGCACTCCATGAAAGGGAAAGAGGGTGGCAGCCTCTGAAAGAGGCGGTTCATCACACGGTGGACAGGGTATGGATAGAGTGAAAAGGGGGGATGAAAGGGGCTTTACCCTGATAGAGATGGCCATAGCCCTCGTCATAATAGGCCTCATCGCCGGGATGGGTGTCGGGGTCATGCGGCTCATGGTCAAGAGACAGAAACTTGCTGATACGCGCCAGTCTGTGGAGAGTGCCTTCAATGCGATCCTCGGCTATGCAGAGGCACACAAGTATCTGCCCTCCAGCCTGAACTCCTTGGGGGTATCCGGCAAGGATGCCTTTGGAAATGGACTGCACTACTATTCGGCAGTTGGCATCACGGCGGCAGGAACCGACATCTGCAACAACAAAGGCAGCTATCTCCAGGTGAACGACAGGGGAAGTGTCAAGAACAGCGTTGCCCTGATAATATTCAGCAGTGGCGAGAATCTCTGCAACCAGACAGGGGATCCAACGTCCAGCTCCTTTTCAGGCTTCACGATCTATGAAACCGGGGCCGTGGTGCCGTGCGGCGGCAGGAACCTGGAATATGACGACGTGGTCTTCTATGCGGATATCTCCTACCTCAGGCAGAAGATCTGCAATCCGTTTCAGGTGGTGACGACCATCCTGCCAAAGGGCAAGGTCGGGGCCCCTTATCCCGACAGCACTCTCGAGGCTACAGACGGGGTCAAACCCTACTCCTGGAGCAGTCCGGATCTGCCCCAAAACGGCCTGGACATCTCGTCAGACGGGGTTGTGTCCGGCACACCAACCAGTGCGGGCACGGTAAATTTCCTGGCCCTTGTAACGGATCAGGAGGGAAAGAGCGCTTCAAGGCGCTTTTCCATCACCATAGATCCATAGCCGGAGCTCATTCGGCCTCTTCCGGTGCCTGCTCCCTTATGAGTCCGTAGGCCTTTCCGACCCTGTACGCCATCTCCATAAATCCCCTGGGCCAGGGGACCTGGCGATCCTCCAGCAAGATCCCCCACTCCTTGGCATCCTTGAGCGCCCTGGCCTCGGCCTCTTCATCCCCGGTCTTTTCAAAGCGGTTCAAGAAGAAGTGCATCCTGAGGGCATCGGTGAGCGGGATCCTGAGCTCCTCGAACCTGTCTGCCACCTCGGACAGCTCCTCTTCCACCCTGGTTCCCTGGGCCTCCATGAATCCCTTCAGGGGCTCGGAGAGCTCCTGTTCGCCGAAGTACCTGTTCACCACGGCCCCTGCAAGCAGCCTGATCTCCTCAGGGGAGGCATCCGGATACTTTTCAGAAAGGTGTCCCTTGAGCTTCATATAGAAGACCATCTGGAGCACCATGACCCCCTGCCTCAGTGCAGGGACCAGACCCGAGACCTGTTCCTGTCTCGATCCGTCCTCCTGCCCCCGCCTGTTCTCCTTTCGGCTCTTTTCTTCCATTCGGTTCACTACTTCCTTTCGCATTTGTGGACGATTCCTGGTCAGCCAGTGCAGTGGAGCAGGGCCGTGCAGCCCCAGCGGATCAGGAATGCCACCACCCAGGCCAATACCATGAGGTAGGAGACTGAAAAGGCCGTCCAGCCAAGGGAGCCGGTCTCTCTCCAGATGGTGATCACAGTGACCATGCACGGGACATAGATGAGCACGAAGGCCATGAATGCCAGGGCCGTTGCCCGGTCGAGGCCGCTTTCCTTAAGCGCCCGTTTGAGGCCGGCAAAGTCCTCGTCCTCGGTCTGGTAGAGCACACCAAGCGTGCTCACAACCACCTCCTTGGCCACAAAGCCGGTCACAAGGCTGATCCCCAGCTTCCAGTCGAATCCAAGGGGGGCGATCACAGGCTCTATGAATTTGCCGATCTGGCCTATGTAGCTCTTTTCCAGGCGCTCTTCCTCCTTCTTGAAGCGAAGGGAAGAAAGGCGCCTTTCCAGCTCGAGCCGGCCCTCTTCATCCAGTCCGTTGGATGAGAGGCGCTCTTCGATCTGGGCGATCTCGGCGTCGAAGTCCCTGCTGAATTCGATCTCCTGTGGAAATGCGCCAAGGAACCAGATCACTATGGAGAAGGCGAGCACCACCCCGCCCATCTTCTGCAGATAGACCTTGGTCTTCTCCCACATGTGGAGGAGCACGCTCTTGGCCGTAGGCATCCTGTAGGGGGGGAGTTCAAGGACAAAGGGGGCCGTCTGGCCCTTGAACAGGGTCTTGCTGAAGAGCTGGCCAAGCAGTATGGCGAGCACGATCCCAAGGATGTAGATGCCGAATATCACATTGCCCGCATGTGTCGGAAAGAAGGCCCCTGCAATGAGGATATAGACCGGCAATCGTGCCGAGCAGCTCATGAGCGGATTTATGAGGATGGTCAGCAGGCGGTCCCGTCTGGTCTCGAGGGTGCGGGCCGCCATGATGGCAGGCACGTTGCAGCCAAAGCCCATGAGAAGCGGGATGAAGGACTTTCCATGAAGCCCAAGGGTGTGCATGATCCTGTCCATGATGAAGGCGGCTCTGGCCATGTAGCCCGTGTCTTCAAGTAGGCTTATGCCGAGAAAGAGGATGAGGATGTTTGGCAGAAAGACTATCACCCCTCCCACACCGCTTATGACCCCATCTATTATCATGTCCTTCAGGAGTCCGTCCGGCAGCAGGTGGGCTGCAACACGCCCGGTGAGATCCACTGCCGCCTCGATCCATTCCGTGGCTATGCCGCCCAGGCTGAAGGTCGCATG
Source organism: uncultured Desulfobacterales bacterium (assembly GCA_964573615.1). Classification (GTDB taxonomy): domain Bacteria; phylum Desulfobacterota; class Dissulfuribacteria; order Dissulfuribacterales; family QOAL01; genus JALSKY01. Next base: position 26,487 of record CAZNKD010000031.1, read on the forward strand.
AAAGAGCAGGTACATGAAGAGGACGAATATGGGAAAGCCGAGGAGCCTGTTTGTGACCACCTGGTCGATCCTGTCCGAGATGGTCTTCTTCTGGACAGGGGACATCTTCATGGTCTCCTTGAGGGCCCCTGCGATGAAGCCATATCTCGCCTCGGCGATCACCGTCTCCGGGTCCTCCTCGAAGATCTCGGTAAGGCGCTTCCTGCTCCTTGCAACCTGCTCCAGCACCTGCTCTGCCACCCTGCAGGACTCCTTCAGCTTTTCGAGCACCTGCCTGTCCTGCTCCAGGAGCTTCACGGCCACCCATCGCGGGTAGTAGCGGCTGTTGAAATCGGGATCGAGCTTCAGGATCTCCCTGATCTTCAGGATCTCCTCCTCTATGTCGTTTCCATAATTGATGTGTATGTGCCTGGAGACCGGATCCTTTCCGCTCGCCACCTCCATGACAGTGTCCAGGAGCTGATCGATTCCCTCTCCCCTCGTGCCCACTGTCTGGACTATGGGGACACCGAGCAGCCTAGAGAGGTGATCGAAGTCTATGGTGATGCCCCGGGCCCTTGCCACATCGATCATGTTCATGGCAAAGACCAGGGGGATGTTCAGCTCTATGAGCTGGACTGCGAGATATAGGTTCCGTTCAAGATTCGAGGCATCTATGATGTCCACGACCACGTCCGGATGCTCTTCCAGGATGAAGTCCCTGGCAACGATCTCCTCCACGGAGTAAGCGGTCAGGGAGTAGATGCCAGGAAGGTCCACCACGGTCATCTTCTGCCCCTTGTGGGTGAGATGGCCCTCCTTCTTCTCCACGGTCACACCGGACCAGTTGCCCACCTTCTGATGGGCCCCTGTGAGCTGGTTGAAGATGGTGGTCTTGCCGGCATTGGGGTTGCCGGCAAGGGCGATGACGAGGTGATCGCGCCTGTCCTTCATGCGTCTTGCCGGACTCACTGCTCCTGCCCCCCTGTCTCGATCACGGACTTTTGGTCATCTATCTGAAAACTGGTGGACTTGAACATGCAGACGAGCCGGCCCCTGTCATCCTCTATCCTGGCGATGTAGCTGCCTGTCCGTCTGCCCCTGAAGACCTCTTCCACCTTGGCGATCAGGCTGGTTCCAGGCTTCACGGGCCTGAAGTAGTTTATGGAGCATTCGAGGGCAAGGGCCATCTGACCGTAGCAGTTGGCGGCCAGGGCGAAACCCACGTCTGCCAGGGCGAACATGGCAGCCCCGTGACAAAGGCCTGCGGCATTGAGGTGGTCTGGGCCGACTGTCATGGAGATGCGGGCCCTTCCCGGCTCTGTGTGCTCTATCTCCATCCCAAAGAGCTCAATAAGACGGTCGTGGCGTCTGATGTGGCTGGTCACCCTTTCGGTTGTCTGGTCTCTGTCCATTTTTTCCATGGCTGGTGCTGTTTTTTCAGTCTGTCAGGCCGGAGTTGGCCCTGTCCCTGTCCCGGCCCGATATCCCTGCCTCATCCTTCCTCTTCGTCTCCCCTCTTCTGGCACTCATGGCATATGCCATCGATGCGTATCTCTATCTTGACCGCCCTTCCGGGCATGGAGCTGGCCTCCTGTGGAAGCTCTATGTTCACCGCATCTGCGGCAAGACAGCTCATGCGTCCACAGGCGGTGCAGAAGAAGTGGGGATGGTCATGGAGCCTCCTTCCACCTTCATCCTCGATCCTGGTGCCGATCCCGAACCGGAATGAGCTGTCCGCCGAGGAGAATCTCTGCACCAGCCCCTTTTCCAAAAAGAGATTGAGGGTCCGGTAGAGCGTTGCCCTGTCCATGCGAAGGCCACGGCTTTCCTGGAGTGTCATGATCTCCGATGCGCTTAGCGGCCTCCTGCCCTCTGAGATCGCCTTCAGGATCAATATGCGTCTGGCCGTGGGGCGCACACCGCTCTTTTTGAGGATCTGCCGATACCTCTCCTCTCTACCCTCCTTTTCAGGAGCTGCTCTGTGATCCATGCCGCCCATATGGATAGCTAGCCCGCCTTTGCCCCCCTGGGGGCTTGTGCTGCTCTGCCTTTCACTCTTTTAACCGGAAACGGGAGCCTGGTCAGCAGAAAAAAACATGCAGCAACCAATATTATGGTTGCCCCGCTGGTGAGGTTGAACATGCAGGCAAGGGCGATGCCTGCGGTGACGAAGAGGGTGTTCAGGGCTGCTGCCACTATCATCATGGACATCAGGGAGCCGGTCCACTTCTCTGCCATGTAGGGAGCCATGGTAAATAGCGCCATCACAAGCACCAGGCCGGTTATCCTGATGGTCATTACCACCGAGGCGGCCATCAGGGCCATGAGGAACAGGTGCAGGACAGTGGTGTTGACCCCTCTGGCCGCTAGAAACTCCCTGTCGTAGCTCTGGGCAAGCAGGAGTCTGTAGAGAAGCAGGACACTGGCTGTCAGGATCAGGTCCAGTATCCCCATCAGCATGAGATCCTGTGTGGATACGGCCAGTATGCTGCCAAACAGGAAGCTCATGAGATCGACATTGTAGCCGGGTGTGAGATCGATCAGCACTATACCGAGGGCCATTCCCAGTGCCCATATGACTCCTATGATGGTGTCCGTCCTCTCGAAGCGCTGCCTGGTCAGGATGCCCATTACCACTGAGTTTGCAAGGGAGAAGCCAAGGACGCTTGGAAGCACGGGCCATCCCATGTAGAAGGCGAGCCCCACCCCACCATAGGCCGCATGTGCGATCCCGCCTGCAAGAAAGACCATGCGGTTCACCACCACGAGACTGCCTATGATTCCCGATGCCAGGGCCGCCAGGATCCCTGCAAGCAGGGCGTTTTGGACGAACGGATAGCCAAGTATCTCCATCACCGCTGCCCCCTTCTGCTCTGGTAGGACTCGTCTCTCTTTTCCTGTCTCCGGCCATCCGTGTCGGCATTGTGCCTCTTGAGCACCCTGTGGGGCACCCCGTGGGCTATCATCTCCACGGGACAGCTCTCCCCTGAAAGCCCGAGTGTCTCCAGCATCTCAGGCTTCAGCTCTGCCGCATTGTGGAAGAACACCCTTTCATTCACACATACGATAGACTTGATGTGGCGCGAGATCAGGCCGATGTCGTGTGTCACCAGAAGTATGGTCATCTTCCGGTTCAGCTCTGCCAAGAGGTCGAAGAGTATCCCCTGGCCACCCATGTCTATGTTGGCCATGGGTTCATCGAGAAACAGGATCTCAGGCTCCGAAACCAGGGCCCTGGCAAGGAGTACGCGCTGAAGCTGGCCCCCTGACAGGCTTCCCACCAGGCGGTCTCTGGCATCGGCCATGCCCACGAGCTCCAGGCACTCCATGGCCTTCTGCCTGTCCCTGCGGCCCCAACAGATGCCCAGGCTGGTGCCAGAGATTCGCCCCATGAGGACTACGTCCAGCACCCTTATGGGAAATCCCTTTTCTCCGGTGGCATACTGGGGCATGTAGCCTATGCGTCTGCAGGCCCGCTTGGGTTCCTGGCCGAGTATCCTGATCCAGCCTGAATCCGGCTGGTAGAGCCCGAGCATGAGTTTTATGAGTGTGGTCTTGCCACCGCCATTTGGTCCGATAACGGCAACGAAATCCTGCGCCTCTATGGAAAGCTCGACACCAGACAGCACAGGGTGGCCATTGAAGGAGAAGCTGAGGTCATGGATTTCGATGACTGGGGCCATGATTCGGTCTCTCCTGTAGGCCGAAACGGCCTATCTTTCGGCACCGGCCAGTGCGGCCTGCACGATGGAACGCGCGATCTCGAGGAGGTTATCCTCCCAGTTGGAGGAGAGGGGATCTGCTGTCACCACCCTGAGGTTGCAGATGGAGCCAAGGGCCCTGGCGCTCCTCTGGGAAAACTGGGGCTGGACCAGGATGTAGCCGATGCCGAGCCTCTTCACCTCGGATGCCAGACGATCGAGTTCTCTGGGAGAGGGCTCTTTTCCTTCCATCTCCACAGGGATCTGCTCAAGACCGTAGGCCCTGGCGAAGTAGCCCCATGCCGGGTGAAAGGTGAGCAGATAGGGCCTCTTCGAGGCCACAGGGGCAAGGATCTCCATGAGTTTCGAGTCAAGGAGCGCTATCCTTCTGACCAGCTCGCCATATCGATTCGAGAACTCCTCCCTGTGCTGGGGACAGGCCGAGACCAGGGCCGCATAGATATTCCTTGCTATGACCAGGGCGCATGGAGGGGATAGCCATGTGTGGGGATCGAGGTTTCTGCCCGGGCCGCCCTCATGGTGTTTCCTCTCCATCTCGTATAGATGAAGCCCCTCGTTCACATCGATTATGGCAAGGCGCCTGTTTTGGGCCTTGAACCTGGCGAGCCATGCCCTTTCAAAGGGTACCCCTGCTGCAAAGTAGAGCTCTGCCCTGGCAAGTGCCGCCATCTGCATGGGGCGGGGCTCATAGGTGGCGGGGCTTGCACCAGGAGGGACCATGACCTCTATATGCACCTCATCGCCAGAGATGGCGGAGACAAAGAAACGCAGGGGCTCGATGCTGCATATCACCGATACCTTCTGCCCTGAGGCCGTAGCAGGCGAAACGAGAAAAAACAGGGCCATCAGGCCACAGAAGCAAAAAAGAAGCCTTGTAATCGATGCCATCGGTCTCCTCCAGATCCAGTACGGCAAAAGGTGTGTGAAAGGGGCTGAGAGAATATGCAACAGTGTTGCAAGAAAGTCAAGAAATCCCCCTGGCAGCTTGCCTTTGTTTCCCCGGCCATAATATGATCTGAAAAAGGGGGAGGAGTCATTTAGAGCCTTCGCCAAATTCGACAAATGGAGACAAGAGATGCGGGTGCTCATGGTAGTGTGTCAGGATAGCCCGGAGATCATCTGGAACTGTTTCCGGCTTGCAAATGTGATGCTCGAGGCCATGGACGATGTCACCATCTTCCTTAACGGGCCTTCTGTAACCTATGAACAGGGAGATTCGGAACAGTTTCCCATAAGGCATCTGGCAAAGGTGTTCACCCTCTCGGAAGGTGTTCTCCTTGCTTGAGGAAAGTGCCTGGACCTCCACGGTGTGGGGGAGGGGATGCACCAAAGGGCCACCCAGAAGCAGCTCTACGAATTGATCAAGGGCAGCGAGAAGTTGTTGACCTTTTAGGATCTCCAAGAGGAGGCGGGGTGAATTTTTTTCATCGATTGCCCTGGGCCGTTTGATAAATTAGGATCCTAAACATAAGGAGACTAAAAAGGGGAGGAGAAAATGATGAAAAGGGATCTATCGGTTTTTCTATCGCTCTTCATGGCCTTCATCCTATCGGCCTCATGGCTTGCTGCTTCATCCGAGTCCATGGCCATGGAGATCTACAAGGATGAAAACGTGGCCTTTAGTGCCGGCTTTTGGGGACAGGCCTGGTATCAGACCATAAGTGATGGGCGAGATAGTGATGGCGATGGCCGACAGGACAAAGGAATCTACGATACTCTCGTTCGAAGGGCCTATCTCTATGCCAAGGCGGATTTCCTAGACAAGATCACGCTCTTTACCCACCTGGCAGGAGATCGGATCGGCCAGGATTACATGAAGCGGCGGCCAAGCCTTGGCCTTGGGGCCAACATGGTCTTTCGTGATGCCTGGATCACCTTTGATTTTTTCCATGATGCCTTCAAGATCCAGGTCGGACGCATGTATGTACCACTCACCAGGAACTACGGTACCACCTCCACCAAGGCCATGCTGAATCTCGATCTCGACTGGGCTCAGGGTGGCATACGCGGGGGCATCTTCTATCCAAGTCGTGTCGGGCGTGATGACGGGGTCTGTCTATGGGGAAACGTGCTTGAAAAGCGACTCCAGTATCGTTTGATGGTGGCCAAGGGTGTCTATGATGACGATATCAATCCGGGAGATCATCCCAGGTTTGCTGGCAGGTTGAGCTGGGCCTTCTGGGAGCCTGAGACTGCATGGTTCAATCAGGGCACTTATCTCGGGAAGAAGAAGGTGCTCACAGTTGGTGCAGGGTTCGATTTTCAGGACAATCTACGCACAGGCACCGGCGGCAACAAGCAGGACTATTCCGCATGGACACTGGATATCCACTGGGATCAACCCCTGGGGCCGGATAAAGGGGCAGTAACTGCAGAGGCAGCGGTAATACATGTAAACAACGGGGTAAACAGCTTGAACTACACCAGGTTCTCCAGGGGAGGGGATGCCACGATATACTCCTTCAAGGCGGGCCACCTGCTGCCTTGGCAGCTCTTTTTCGGCCCTATTCAGCCGAACATCCACTTCGAGCGTATAGATCCGGAATCAGGAGAGGCTACCAATATCTATGGTGGTGGTATCAACTATTTCTTTAAGGGGCACGCAAACAAGCTCTCTTTCGATATCACTTCAGTGGATCAGGAAGACGAGCTGGATGGAAGGGCGCAAGACCACCTAATTTTTACCCTTCAGCTCGCCCTGGGATTTTAGCCAGCTCGGCGTGAGCTGGTTGCAGCCTTGGATGGCCTTGTCAAGGCTGCA
>CAZNKD010000032.1:0-18653 GCA_964573615.1 uncultured Desulfobacterales bacterium
TATTGCCAATAAGACACAAGAGGCCCAGCCAGCCCAGGGCTTTTAGTAGGATATTGACTATTCTCATCTCAGATTCTTGAACCTGAAAAACTCCCCTTTTAGATCTGATCGGTGCTATAGTGGCTCAATATCAGCCATTCAAGGATAATCACAAAACATCAGGAAGGAAACAGCCGTTGTCTGCCTATTCATTTCATGATTCTTTGCTATTGCCCACCAACAGAAGCGAAATGAGCGCCAGGAGATGGGATGAGGTGGATGTGGCCCTGGTGACGGCAGACGCCTATATCGATCATCCCTCTTTTGGCATAAGTCTCATAGCCAGGTGGCTTGAAGCCCACGGTTTTAGGGTGGGGATCATAGCGCAGCCGCGCCATGACAGGCCCGATGATTTCACTGTCCTCGGCAGGCCAAGGCTCTTTTTCGGGGTCTCATCAGGCAACCTGGACTCCATTGTGGCAAACTATACGGGAAACTGCCGTATCAGGGAGAGGGACTCCTACAGCCCGGATGGGGACCCGTATTTCCCTGGCATGGCAAGGGGCAGGAGCGGAAGGCGAAGGCCTGACAGGGCTGTGATTCGCTATGTCAACCTTATACGGCAGGCATTTTCAGATGCCGTTGTGATCATCGGTGGGTTAGAGGCCTCCCTTAGGAGATTCATCCATTATGATTATCAGCAGGAACGCCTGAGGGGCTCGGTCCTGACAGACTCCAAGGCGGATCTCCTCGTCTATGGCATGGGAGAGCGGGCTGTGCTGGAGATTGCCAGGCGTCTGGACGAGGGCCGGGACCTGGCTGGCATCGAGGGCACCTGCCAGCGACTGACAGACAGGCAGGTCTCCTCCTTGCAGGGCTTTGATGGCGGCACTGCCAAGGACGAGCTCCTTGTACTCCCCTCCTGGCATGAGATAGTCCGGGAGCCTGCAAGGTTTCTCGACGCCGAACTCATGGTGGATAAGGAGGCTAGGGCCGCCATTTCACGGATGGTGATCCAGCAGCAGAAGTCGGGGCTCTGGGTCCTTCAGAACAAGAGGGCCGAAGCCCTGAGCTCGCAGGAGCTCGATCGCCTCTATGAACTGCCTTTCACCCGCATGACCCATCCCTCCTTTGGGGATGTGCCTGCATACCGCATGATCAGGCACTCCATCACTATTGTGAGGGGGTGCAGCGGCAACTGTTCCTTCTGTGCAATCACCAGGCATCAGGGCCCAAGGGTGGTGAGCCGGAGTCTGGACTCGGTCATGTCAGAGCTCGATGCCGTGGCAAGAATGCCGGATTTCAAGGGGGTCGTTACAGATCTGGGAGGGCCTACCGCCAACCTTTACGGCACGGGTTGCAGCCGGTTGAGCACCTGTAGCAGGAGGGACTGCCTCTTTCCAAGGCCTTGTCCTCATCTGGAGGTGTCCGGGGAGCCGTTCAGGAGGCTGCTGGATGAAGCCGGCAGGCGTCCTGGGGTGAGCCGTGTATTCGTATCCTCCGGGCTCAGAATGGATCTGCTCCTTAGGACCCCACGGCTCCTGTCGAAGATAATCAGGCACCACACCCCTGGGGCCTTGAAGATAGCGCCTGAACATACCGAGGACGAGGTGCTCCGCCTGATGCACAAACCTGGTGGCAAGCTGCTTGATGCCTTTGTCAAAGAGGCGAGGAGGACGAAGAAAAAGGGCAATAGGCCAGCAGAGATAACCGCATATCTCATGAGCTCACATCCAGGCTGCACCTTGGCCCACATGAAGGCCATGGCCAGAAAGTTAAAGGCCCTTCGGCTTCCTGTCCGCCAGTTTCAGGACTTCACCCCCACTGCCGGTACCCTGTCCACTGCCATGTTCGTTTCAGGGCTGGATCGGGATTCCAAGCGCCCCATATATGTGGCAAAGCGGCGTTCGGAACGTATGGCACAGAGAAGGGTCCTTGAAGGGCTGATGAAGAAAGAGGGGAGGAAGAGATAGAAAAAACCCTCCTTCCGATGTTTTCGGCAGGAGGGTAAAGGGGAGGTTGTTGTGTCTTGCCCGGCCGGTTAAGCCAGGCAAAGGGTTAGGCTTCCTGTTGATCCATGTGCAGATCCACCGGAGGACCTGCAAGTACCTCTGATAGCCACCTCTTCAGCGCGGTGTTCGGGGGATAGACACCCACGCCGGGCTTGATCCCGCCCTCTTCGATGGAGGCCCTGAACAGTTCGGGATCCACTGGGATCTTGGCCAGCTCTTCCACCTCTTTCGATGAGCGTCTGAGCAGGGTGGCCTGTGGAGGGGTCTCCCAGTCATAGACCACGAAGTAGTAGGATTCATCATCGCCACTTCTTACGAAGTCATTGCCCCTGGTCCAGCCAGCGCCCCACTCGAGGTACATGTCTACCGCCTTTTCCGGGGTCATGGACCAGTCGATCTGGTTGACAATCTCCCGCTGTTGCCGGAGCTCCTCCAGGGTCATAGTCATGTTTCTCTTTTGGGCCTTGGCGTGGTGAGTCATGGCTCCCTCCTTGAAATGAGATTAAATCGATTTTGATTATCGATTTAATTTAATAATAATTCTCATTTCAAAAAGAGTCAAGGACTATTTTTATCGCATAAGTCCGCATTTTTTCAGCACCAAAATGGCACCCTGAAGAGAGATGACTATCGTTACCATCCAGCCGGCTATGAGTAATGCCTGCATGTCAGACCTCCTTTGTCTGTTTATCTTCTGTAGTCTCCAAGCACTCTTTGGAGCATTGCGGTGCAGGATTTCCCCATAAACAAAAGAGGGGCATCCTGCACCATCGCCAGCGCCTTATGTGTTGCCAATTCCCATCAATAGTGTTCCGACTCAGTCCCTTCAACCTCTGATGCCGACAGCTTCCTGCTGTCCATCTTGAACCAGACCAGGGCGATATAGGCCAGCACCACCGGTATTATCAGGGCCACATATGTCATGGCCGTAAGGGTGTAATGGGAGCTCGAGGCGTTATATATTGTCAGGCTGCTCTGAAGGTCGGCCCTCGAGGGATAGAATGGCGTATTGTTGAAGGCTGCCGTAAAGAAGACGGCAAGCCCTACCAGGACCGTTCCCAATCCGGCAAACCATATGCCCCTGTCCTGGCCCAGGAATCTTGCAGATATCACTGCATAGACGACAAGGCCCAGCCCTGCAAGCAGGAGCAGTAGTACATGGGGCATGGCGATCAGGTTCTTCAGGTACTTGAAGGGCACCATGGAGACCACGCCTGTCTGCGGATCCACATTGAATCCCTCCATCGTGAGCAGGCCTATCAGCACAACGAGCAGGAAGGGCAGGGCAGCAAGCAGGTTGTTGAATACAGCCCTTCTGACACGCTGTTCAAAATCGTCCATACCCGTAAAATCTATGTTGTTCAGCAGATAGAGGGCACCAAGGACCCTGGCATTGAAGACCAGAAAGAGCCCCAGCGAGATGTTGAACAGGTTCTGGGCCGCCTCCAGTCCCCTTAGCGGGGTGGTCCAGCTCACCAGGTTGTACTCGTTCAGCACGAAGTTTGCCCCGGTGAAGAATGTGCCCACAGCGGTTCCTATGAGAAGGATGCCCACGGCACCGTTTATGAACAAGAAGGCCTCATAGACCGTTGGTCCAAGCAGGTTGTCAGGTTTTTTCCTGTATTCAAAGCTTACGGCCTGTACGATGAAGGTGAACAGTATCGCTATCCAGACCCAGTAGGCACCGCCGAAGCTGGTGGCATAGAACTTCGGGAAGGCCGCAAAGAGCGCACCGCCGAAGAGCACAAGGGTGGTGAATGTCAGTTCCCACTTTCTGCCAATGGAGTTGATGATAAGGTCCTTTTCCGTCTGGCTCTTGCCCAGCTCCCATATGAGGGTCTGGCCGCCCTGGACGAAGGTGAGGAACAGGAACAGGGAGCCCACCACGGAGGCAAGTATCCACCAGAGTTGCTGGAGTGTGGAGTAGTCAAGGCTGCCTATCATATCAATTCACCTCCTTTGGTCCGATCTGTATCTGTTTGAGCATGATCTTTACCTCCGCTATGAGCAGGACGGTAAAGGTGATGAGAAACATGAAGAAGGTCAGCTTCACGTTGCTTGCCGCTATGTCGGTCCTGGCCACGTGAACCGGCAGCAGATCCTGTATGGCCCAGGGCTGCCTGCCAACTTCGGCAACCACCCATCCTGCCTCACCGGCAACAAAGGCCAGGAAGAAGAAGATGACACCCAGGGGATAGAGCCAGCCGGTCTGTTCTATGGTCCCGCGGATGGTGAACAGGAGATATAGCAGGAAGATCAGTATCATGCCTGTGCCCACCGCTGCCATGATATGAAAGGAGTAGAAGGTGGTGGCCACCGGGGGGACTGCATCCTTGGCCTCCTTCAAGTGGCCATATCCCAGATAGTCCTGATGCTCCTTGAACCTGGCCAGGGCCTCTGAGGCACGGGCCTCATCTCCTGCCCTCTTGGCCTCCTTGTATTCGGCCAGGAATTTAACGGCCTGTCTTCCGCGCTCTATCTTCTCCTGTGCACCCATGATTCCCTGCTCCTTGTTGCCAAAGACCAGATCATTGATGCCGGGGACAAAGCTTCCTGGCTCACGGTTGGCCAGCAGGGAGAGGAGGCCGGGGATCTCGAACTTGAACACGAAGGGTTCATGGGCATCTCCGGGCTCCTTCATGGCATTGACGAGGCCGAAGGCCACGATGGGGGCATCTGTGGTGCCATCCCAAAGCCCTTCCATGGCCGCAAGCTTCATGGGCTGATGCTTGGCATCGATATATGCCGCCTCATCTCCGGTAAGGGCGAGCATGGTGGTCGAGACGAGCCCGAAGACCGCCGCAACGGCAATGCTCCTCTTGGCCATGAGCACATGGCGTTTTTTGGCCAGATAATAGGATGAGACCGCAATGACGAACAGGGACGACAGGGCAAAGCCAGAGGTGGTGGCATGGGTGAACTTGCTGATGGCATAGGGTGAGAAGACCACATCGAAGAAGCTCTTCATCTCAAAGCGTGCCGTGTCCGGATTGAAGGCCATGCCAGTGGGGTACTGCATCCATCCGTTGGCCACCAGGATCCAGAGCGCAGAGAGGTTGGAGCCTATGGCAACCATCCAGGTGGAGAGGAGGTGAAAGCCCTTGGAGACCCTGTTCCAGCCGAAGAACATCACGGCAAAGAAGGTGGCCTCCAGGAAGAATGCCACGATTCCCTCAATGGCCAGGGGTGCTCCAAAGATGTCTCCCACCATCCAAGAGTAGTTGGCCCAGTTTGTGCCGAACTCGAACTCGAGGATGATCCCTGTTGCAACACCGATGGCGAAGTTGATGCCAAAGAGCTTCATCCAGAACTTTGCCAGCCTCTTCCACTCTTCGTCACCGGTCTTCACATAGATGGTTTCGAAGAATGCACACAGGAAAGTGAGTCCAAGGGTCAATGGGACAAAGATCCAGTGGTACATGGCCGTTAGTGCAAATTGCGCACGGGCCCAGTTCACCAGACTGAGGTCCAGTTGTTCCACCATAGGGACGCCTCCTTTTGGTTTTAATTTTTTTTAGTTACTTGACGACCTAAAACCCGAAAAACAAAAATGGCTTTAAACTTTCTGGCTAGAGAGCGGGTTATTCCGCCTGTATGTTCATCCTTACTGTCTTTTGACCCTGGCCCGTTTGGTCATCGCCAGTAAGGACTTCCAGTACATGGTCTGCCCTTTGATTGTCATCACTGAAGTGCTCTTCCATGACATCAGGCATCAAAAACAACTTGAATACCGCAAATATGATGATGACCTTGATGATGATGATCTTCCAGAGGGTCCTGCCAAGCCTCATGGAGCGAACCCCCTGGATATAGAGATCTGATATAGATCTCAAGGTCCTGATGAAAAGGCCTCTTTGGGATGCACCAGCCCTGTCACTATGCATGCAGCCCTCCTGTCCGGAGTCCGCAAGGGGCAGCAGCGGTTATGCGCTTGCCTCCTTCAGATCTTCTTGATGCTCAAAATTGGGCAGACAGTTCGGTTCGCGTGCCAGATCCGCAAATGTGATCTCATCCATGGCCTGCCTCAGTTTATTCCTGAGCCTGTTCCAGGCCTTGTGGACCACGCATGTAGTACTTGCAACACAGCTGTTTGGCCTGGCCACACAGTCGTTGAGATAGATCTCGCCAATTATGGCCTCGACAACATTCAGCAAAGATATGTTCTCGGGCTCCTCGGCCAAGACAAAGCCTCCTTTTGGGCCCTGCCTGATCTCAATAATCCTGGCCCTTGCAAGATCCTGGGCAATCTTGGCAAGAAACTTGGGTGGGATGGAACAGTGCTCAGCAATCTCCTTTTTGCTTATGAGCACCCCCTTTCCCTTTACTGAAAGGTAAAGAATGCATCTGATGGCGTATTCGCCCGCTCTGGTGAGTCTCATTTTATCCCCTTTTTTCCCGCTCTTTATTCATATCAGACTTTTTTTATATTATTTATCGGTAACAGTCAACGATTTTTTTAATTAATCAATTTTCAGAGATGATCTCAAGGGCAACCTGGGCCAGGGTATCATATTTGACACCCGATTGGTGCCAAAGTAAATTCCGCCTCATGCTCCTTGAGAAGATTACAATGCATGATTTTGCAAACGCCGTCTCTGCCGGGTGCAAGACGGTGATACTGCCGTTTGGTTCCGTGGAAGAACATGGGCCCCACCTCCCATTGGGTACGGATACCATTCATGCCTATGCCCTTGCCGAAAGGGCCGCTGGTATTGTCAGGGCCTTTGTGACGCCCCCTATATGGTACGGCCTGTGCAGGAGTACCGGTCAGCATCCAGGAACGCTGTCCATTAGGAGTATGACACTTGCTTGTCTGGTGCAGGATATCCTCCGCTCCCTGTATGGGCAGGGGTTGCGAAATTTTATCCTGCTGTCAGGACATGCCGGGGGAACACACATGGCTACTATCCTTAACGGCTGTGATGAGCTGCTGGATGAGCTCCCTGATGCCAGATTTGCGGTTTTGTCGATTATAGACCTGGTCAAGGAGCTGCCAGAAGGGATGGTGGAGACCCCTGGCGACTCACATGCAGGAGAGGTGGAAACTTCCTTGATTCAGCATCTGTTCCCGGAACTGGTAAGGGGCGGTGCTGATGCGGAATTTCCCAGCTTCCCCAAGTTTATCATTGCAAGGAACAAGTTGAGATTTTGGCCTGGGGGGGTATGGGGTGATCCCGCCAAGGCCTCCCCAGAAAAGGGAAGACGCATCCTTGAGAGTGAGGCTGAGATCTTGGCTGAAATAATTCGAAGACTTGAGAAATTCAGAGAGGATTAGGGCATGGACTCCATTTTTGATAGATTTGGCTCTATGAAAAAGATATGTGTATCAGGTTTGGCGCTGATCGGTTTTATATTGGTTCTGACAGCATGTCAGGGCAAGGCGGATGAGAACAAGGCCCCTGGCTTCACCCTCTTGGATCTAAAGGGCAACACGGTTGAGCTTTCCGACTTCAGCGGCAAGGTGGTGCTCATAAACTTCTTTGCCACCTACTGTCCGCCATGCAGGATGGAGATGCCAGACTTCGTTAGGCTCCAGAAGGAGTTTGGCGACAGGGGGTTTCAGGTGGTGGCCATCTCTGTTGACAACAACCCAGACCAGGTGCTGCCGCCCTTCATCGCAAGGCTCGGCATCAACTTTCCGGTGCTCCTTGCAACAAGCAAGGTGCTTCAGGACTACGGAAACATCTATGCCCTCCCTGTCACATTCATCCTGGACAGAGAGCACAATGTGGCTGAGAAATTCATGGGCATGGTGAGTGAAGGGGATGTAAAGCCCCTGATAGAGCGGCTGCTTGAAAAGAAATGATGCGGCCGGGGGAGCCGACCCAGCCCTTCTCACTCTATTAGCAGAAAGGCGTCCTCCCCTTCCTTCATGGCCTCTGCCTGGCCTATGATCGCAGCCTCTTCATGGCCGAGCCCTCTGAGGCGGGCCACCAGCTCACCGGCCTCTCTGGGCCCAATGGCTATCAGCAGGCCTCCAGATGTCTGGGCATCGAATATGATCTGGATCAGGGCCTCATCAACCGCTTCATCGATCTCGATAAGGCGTTTGCAGAAGTTCATGTTGGCATAGTCCCCTTCAGGGATCATTCCCATCTGCAGGAACTCGATCGCCTTTTCCAGCAGGGGAAGCCGTTGCGCCTGGATCACCATGCGGCACCCGCTTGCCCTGGCCATCTCGAGTGCGTGGCCGGCAAGCCCAAAGCCCGTGATGTCCGTGGCAGCATGTGCCCCGAGCCTGCACATCAGCTCTGCTGCATCCTTGTTGAGGGTCTTCATCACCCTGATCATCCGATCAAGAAGGGTATCCTCCAGGAGCCCTGCCTTGTGGGCAGTGGCCAATATGCCCGTGCCGAGCGGTTTGGTAAGGACGAGCGCATCTCCGGGCCTTGCCCCCTTGTTCGACAGAAACCTGTCTGGGTGTACAAGCCCTGTGACACTCAAGCCATATTTGGGCTCAGGGTCCTCAACGCTGTGGCCGCCTGCCAGCACGGCCCCTGCCTCCTTGATCTTCTCAAGCCCGCCTCGCAATATGGCCTCAAGCTCCCCCCTTCCACGCTCCTTTATGGGAAAGCATACGATGTTCATGGCAGTGATGGGGCGGGCGCCCACGGCATAGATGTCGCTCAGGGAGTTGGCAGCGGCAATCTGTCCAAATTCATAGGGATCGTCCACCACGGGAGTGAAGAAGTCCACGGACTGGACAATGGCGGTGTCAGAATTGATGCGCCAGACGGAGCAGTCCGATCCGGACTCCAGCCCCATGAGGAGATCCGGATGGGTTGGCAGCTCAAGGCTGCATAGTATCTTTTCGAGGTCACCCGGACCTATCTTGGCCGCTCACCCGGATGCGGACACAAGGGCGGTGAGTCCGCCCCTTTTCTTGGAAGGTTTCTGTTCCATCTTTGCCATCTCTGGCCGGAAGAGTTTTCCGATCGACTCCTTGGATCAGGGCATGAAAGGTGCCTCTTAAGGATTGAGTACCCGCTATTTTCTAAGGGTGGCGATCATGCGGTTTCGTTTCAGGAAGATGTCCAGGGCGTCATTTATGTCGAGAAAGACCGCCTGGCTTGCAAGAAGCGCCTCTATTGCCGCGCCTTCCTTTCCGATGACACATATGCCCAGGGCGGCCTCCTTGAGCATTAGGGCGTCGTTGCACCCGTTTCCAATGGCCGCTGTCTGCTCCCGTCCGAGCTCCTCGAGGAAACTGAGCTTCTGGATATCGCCCCTTCCGCTGTCAAGTGTGTGTATGTTCACGCAGCAGTCGTCTGTGAGGACCTTGGTGAGCTCACCCACAGTCTGATAGGTATCTGCAGTCAGTACATAGACATTCAGGATCTTTGAGAGGGCCTTGAGCCTGGGGACCACCCCCTCTATGAACTCACCGTCGATGGTAAGTGTCCCGTTCAGGTCCAGCATGAGATTGGAGAGGTTGTAGAAGACCCCGCATGGCAGGTCCACTTCTAACTGTTTGGTGCTTGTCATCTTGGTATGCTTCCTCGCGTGTCGAATATTTGAAGGATTGTTTCGTCCTTTTGGGTTCGGTTTGTTGGGGCCTACTTGCGCCCTTTTTGCTCCTCTTCTCCCTCGATCTTGGCCAGCAAGGCGTTCTTGACCCGGGCAGGCAGGAAGGCAACCGCCCATTCGGCACTCTGTTTGAGCAGAGGGATGAGGTCGCCTGGGCCATCCCAGTGCTCCATGAGCACCTTTTCATCGGTCCTCAAAAGGAGTCGCAACAGGGCCAGGGCTGTGAGATAGACGTCATCCACGAGCCCAAGGAACGGAATCCAGTCCGGCACGATATCCACCGGATTGAGCACATAGGCGATTGTTGCGCCGAGTATGGCCTTGTCCGTAGAGGAGACCCTCGGGTCTCGCAGGAGGTTTATGAGCAGGCGCAGAAATTTGGGCAGGTAGCCCAGGTAGCCGCTCAGTCTCTTTTTGTCAAATCTGCTTGTTGTCTTGTGTCCCTCTTCAAGATTCATGTGATATGCTCTTCAAGGTTGCATACAGGCCTTTTTCAGGTTTTGAAAAAGCGAACCCTGCTCGGTGTGAAAATCGAGTGCGGCTGTCCAGTTCTCCCGGGCTTTTCTCTGATTGCATAAACCCTTATGCTAATCAATAAATTAAGATTATCATCAAGTAATAGTCAATAGACAAATGGAGGTAAGAGGCCATGCCCAAAGGAGCATCGACACAGGAATCGACCATAGAGGCCCTGATATATCCGGTCTGCTACGCGAGGAACCAGATAAGAAGGCTCTTGAGCCCATTCATAGGCAGGCTGTTCGTGGTCCCTGCCCTTGAGGATGCACCGGTTGCAGCCCAGGACCCGGATGACCCGGATAGACCATCCATCCGCCAAGGGCCTGCATCCCCTGAGATCGCCATCTTGAAACGTGCCCCCCTCGGGGATAGGGCAGAGGAGTTCTCCCAGGCCATCAAGGCCCTGAAGAGCTGGGGAGAGCAGATGAGGGTGGATACCGGCCTTGACACCTATTACCTGGCCATGAAGGCAGGGGCCACTGGAAGCGAGGAGATAGAGGGCATCGTAGACCTCATCAAGGGGGACAAGGAGGTCGACAGGGTCTTTGCCGCACGGGTCTTTCTCGCCCTTTCCCAGGAGGCAGATGCACGCAAGGACGAGGTCGAAGCAGAGCTCCTGAGGATCCATGAGGAGTCGGACAAGCTGTCCGAGCTGGTAGATGGGGACAGCTCCATCCATTCGGGCCCGCCCCTTGCCGGTACATCCCTATCCCATGTGGAGCCCCTGGACCGGGCAAGGGAGAGGCTTCGCGAGTGGACCAGGCTCGCCTTCAGCGGCCCCGGGCAAAGGGCAGAGGCATGGCCTGTGGGCGAGTCGATAGCCGTAAAGGACATCATGGATTCGGCCTATGAGTCAGACACTGGCAAAAGCCCCGTGGATCTGGTGGAGATCCCGATTGCCCTCGGGGAAGGGCTCACACCCCAGGTGCCTGAAGACATGGTTCAGGCAGCAGTGGAGCTGATAGCCGATCTGCAGGGGCGGCGTATAGAGGATGCTGCCACTGCCGAGCAGCTTGGCAAGACGGATCTCGTCTCGTATCTCAGGGAAAAGGGCAGTGAGTTGGCCTCTGCCGGAGGATACGGGGCCAGGTTGGTGGTAACGCTCTATCCAGGAAGGAAATGGACCCAGGTCATCCTGAAGGCGGCCCGTATGCCAGAGGGCCTGAGCCGAGACAGCTCCTCATATCCCTCCCCGGACCCCCCTATTGAGGGAGAGGTCTGGGGATCACTCTTTCTGGTTTGAAGCGGCTTGGGCCCTGTTTCGGCCCAAGCCCTCTCAGCCTCCGGTCTTCAGCCCTCAGGGGGCCGATCTACTTTGCCCCTGTGCCCTTGATCTTCGTGAGATATCTCAGAAGGTCGTTGTCGGTTGAGATCACAAGGGTTGTGTCCCCCATCAGGGAGCGCTTGTAGTTTTCAAGGGTGCGCAGAAAGGCGTAGAACTCCGGGTCCTTGCTGTAGGCCTCGGCATAGATCATTGCCGCCTCTGCATCCGCCTTTCCCTTGATCTCTTTTGCCTTCCTGTAGGCCTCCGATGTGATCACCTTGAGCTGGCGCTCCTTTTCTCCCTCGATCCTGGCAGCCTCTCCTGCGCCTTCCGCCCTGAACTGCTCGGCAATCCTCTTCCTTTCCGCGATCATGCGGGCATAGACCTTCTGGCGCACCTGCTCCACATAGTTTATCCGCTTGAACCGGAAGTCTATTATCTCGATTCCAAGATCCCTGGCCTTGGGCTTTGCACCCTCGAGCACCTCCTTTGCCAGCCTTGCCCGGCCATACTGCACCTTGGCGGCTGCGCTTTCGTGCTCGCCGGTCACCACCAGCTCTATGAGCTTGTGCCGGGCCACCACGTTCCTGGTTCCGCCATCCAGGATATCGTCCAGCCTGGTCTGGGCAATGCGTTCATTCCTGAGGCGCTGAAAGAAGAGGAGCGGATCTGCTATGCGCCATCTGGCATACGTGTCCACCCAGATGAAGCGCTTGTCCTTTGTGGGGATCTGGTTCGGATCCCCGTCCCAGGCCAGAAAGCGTTTCTCGAAGTAGTTGGCCTCCTGTATGAAGGGCAGCTTCCAGTGAAGGCCGGGCTCGGTTATGGGCTTTCCCACCGGCTTTCCAAACTGGGTAATGATCACCTGCTGGGTCTCGTTCACCGTATAGAAGGTTCCGCTCAGCAGAAAGATGAGAAATATCACGATTATTATGGAGAGTCCTGAAAGAGCTTTCATCTGCCTGCCCTCCCTGCCTCATCTTTGGTGTTCAGCTGTAGCATTGGAAGTATGCCTTTTACCTCCTGATCCACTATGATCTTCTTGGTGATCTTGGTGTAGATCTCATCCATGGTCTCCAGATAGAGCCTGCGCCTGGTGATCTCAGGGGCCTTTTCATAGGCTGTCAGCAGCTCCAG
The DNA here is from genome assembly GCA_964573615.1 of uncultured Desulfobacterales bacterium. GTDB lineage: Bacteria > Desulfobacterota > Dissulfuribacteria > Dissulfuribacterales > QOAL01 > JALSKY01. Next base: position 12,439 of record CAZNKD010000032.1, read on the forward strand.
GAAGAAGGCCGCATCCCCCTTGGCCCTGTTGATGCGATCCGTTGCATAGCCTTCGGCCTGCTGGATGGTCTTTTTTGCCTCCCCCTTTGCCTTGGGTATGACCCTGTTGTATTCGGCCCATGCCTCGTTGATCATGCGCTCCTTCTCCTGCTGGGCCTGGTTGACCTCATTGAAGGAGGGCTTTACGGGATCAGGGGGGTTTACGTCCTGAAGCACTATCTGCTCCACCACGATGCCGGTCTCATACTGGTTGCAGAGCTTCTGGAGCTTCACCTTGGCCACCTCGGCCAGCTCCTGGCGGCCTGTAGTGAGGATCTCGTTTACATCCCTGTCACCCACTACGGCCCGCATGACCGCCTCGTTCATGTCCCTGAAGGTCTGCCGCAGCGATTTCACCTTGAAGAGAAACTTGTATGGATCCCCTATCCGGTACTGAGTGATCCACTCCACCACGGCCACATTGAGATCTCCTGTGAGCATCAGGGACTCGTTGTGGAAGTCCTTGTCCACATAGCGGGTGCGTACCCCTGGCACGGCGGTGCGAAAGCCGAACTCCTCCTTTAGCTGGCGCTGTACAGGGACCTTGATCACAGTCTCTGCAGGAGAAGGCAGCTTGAAGTGGAGCCCGGGCTTTGTCTCCCTTACGAATTTTCCAAACCGGAGTACCACGCCCACCTCTTCCGGCTCCACGGTGAACCAGCAGTTCCACGCCACAACGAGCAGAAGGACCAGGGGGATGATTCCGGCAAGGGGCCTGAACTGTTTTCCGGACATGCGCCTGAATCTTTCAAGTTCAGGCGGTATCTGAGGTCTGTTCATATCCATGTATCGTTTCTCCTTAATTTATCGCTTTTATGCCTTTTGTTTTGCCGTTTTTTGGGAAGGCGGTCAGATCCGGCCCTGCTTGCAGGCCATTTCGCATGCTGACGGCCTGACATTCACCTGATATTCAACTGCCACCGGATACTCAACTGCCTCCATTTCCTGAGCTCTCCTCTTCCGATACGGGGGCCCCTGCTGCCCTGTCATCTGTTGTGGGGCCTGCGGGGCTTCTGCCTGCCCTTGGATGCGCCTTGTCGAATACCTCGGAAAGCCCCCTTATGTCCAGATGGGTATAGCGCTGGGTGGTGGACAGGGATGCATGGCCCAGGATCTCCTGTATGGAGCGCAGGTCTGCCCCGGACTCCAGGAGATGGGTGGCCATGGAGTGCCTGAAGGTGTGCGGGGTGATCCTCCTGCCCGAGCCTGTCTCCAGCCTTCTTCTATATACTATCCTCTGTATCGAGCGTTCAGACAGCCTGGTGCCCATCCTGTTTATGAACAGGGCCGGCTCATCCTGCCTCTGCCTTTTCGAGAGCAGAAATCTCCTGTGCTCCAGGTATTCCTCCAGGGCCTTTCTGGCATGGCTTCCAAAGGGGATCACCCGCTCTTTCCTCCCCTTTCCCATGACCCTTACCATCTCGGGGGAAAGACTCAGCCGATCCATGTCGAGGCCCGCTATCTCGCTGACCCTGGCCCCAGTACTGTAGAGAAGCTCCAGTATCGCCCGATCCCGCACGGCCTGGAAGGAGCCATCGTCTCCGGCATGCTCTATCATGGAGAATGCCTCATCCACACTCATGCACTCAGGGAGCCTTCGGCCCCGCATGGAGAAGGAGATGGCCTCTGCCGGGTTGAAGGCACAGCTGCCCTGCCTGATCATGAATCTGTAGAAGCCCCTTGCCGATGAGAGCTTTCTTGCAATGGAGCTGCGCTTGAGCCCTCGCCTCTGGAGGACCGACAGCCACATCCGTATATCTCTGGCAGCTGCCGAGAGCAGGCTGGTTCCCCTGGAGTCCAGAAACTCCTGAAGCCCTTCAAGGTCCCTCCGGTAGGCGGAGACGGTGTTGGCAGATGCCATCCTCTCGGCCTCGAGATATCCCGCAAACTCGTCTATAAGGTTCGAAATCGGGTGGGCTGGGGTATCATCTCCGGTCATAGGAGTTAAATAGCACACTTGATGGCTTCTTTAAACCTTTGCCGCAGGTCTTGACGATCAGACAAGTGGCAGCACCCTGTAAAGTTTTGTAGATGGCCTGATGCTTGGCAGGGCCTGTAAGTTTTAGACGAGGTTAGAAAGAGCCCGATGACTCAAGCCCCTTTTCAGCCCCCTTTCAGCGAAGAGCTCCTTTCGAGGATCGCCCTCAGCCTCGTGCCGGGTATAGGGGACATGGCCATTAAACGGCTGGTGGAGCGTTTTGGCTCTGCGACCGAGGTCTGGGGAAGGGGCGAGCTGGAGTACACCATGATCGCCAGGATGAGAAAGGGTGCAGCCCGCTGCCTGGCAAAGGGGCCTGATCTCGATGCGGCAAGCCGGATAGCAGAGCGTACAATGGCCCTTGGCGGATGGATAGTCTATCCGGGCCATCCGTCATATCCCGAGCTGCTCGGTGCCATATCCGATCCTCCAGCCCTCCTGTACGGCAGGGGAAGTATCGAGGCCGCAAGCGGCCTCTGCGTTGCCATGGTCGGGGCCAGGCGTGCCTCTTCATATGGCAGGGCTGCAGCAGAAAAGATAGCAGGCGGGCTTTCGAGGGCCGGAGTGGTGGTGGTCTCCGGCCTGGCCATGGGAATCGACTCATCATGCCACAAGGCGGCCGTGGAGGCAGGCGGCCTGACCGTTGCCGTCAAGGGGTGCGGCCTGGATGTGGCTTATCCGAGAGGTAGCAAGGGGCTCGAGGAGAGGATCGTGGAAAGTGGTGCTGTTGTGACCCAGTATCCGCCGGGAACCGCTCCAGAGGCAAGGCACTTCCCTGCACGCAACAGGATCATCAGCGGCCTTTCACGGGCTGTCGTTGTGGTGGAGGCCGAGATGAAAAGCGGCTCCCTTATAACTGCAAGGCTGGCCCTTGAGCAGGGAAGGGATGTGCTGGCAGTGCCAGGGGGGATCTTCTCCTGGGGGAGCAAGGGGTGTCACTGGCTGCTAAAGCAGGGCGCTGGCCTTGTAGAGTCGGCCAGGGACGTGCTGGAGGAGCTTGGAGTCGAGCCGCCTTGCGCCCCGGGCCGCAATGCTTCCTGCGATGAGGCCGATCTATCCCCAGAGGAGAGGGTTGTGGTTGACAAGCTCCTTGAAGAACCCCAACATATGGATTCTATTTGTGCCGCATGTCAGCTGCCGCCTGGTGAGGTGGGGCGGATCCTGCTGCAGCTTGAGCTCAAGGGATTCGTCTCCTCGTTTGCCGGAAACCGGTACGGACTGAAAACGGGCGGCCGCTGAGAAGATGCCCGATATTTCCGGTGGTATCTTCCGGTGGGCACCCTTTCGATCATCTAAAGGTGATGGTTGAGAGGAGTGCGTCAAGAATAAGCGTCAAAGAGAGTTACGAGGATTCATGAAAAAGGGACTGGTCATAGTGGAGTCGCCTACCAAGGTGCGGACTCTGAAGAAATATCTGGGAAAAGACTTCGACATCAAGGCCTCGGTAGGCCATGTGAAGGACCTGCCGAAAAAGCGCCTCGGTGTGGACAAGGAGAACGACTTCGCCCCTGAATATGAGGTGATTCGCGGCAAGGGCAAGATACTCAAGGAGCTCAAGAGCGCAGCCAGCAAGGTGCAGGACATATATCTTGCCCCTGACCCGGACCGAGAGGGCGAGGCCATCGCCTGGCACATCGCCCAGGAGCTCAAAAAGGGCAGGGCCAAAAATGGCAGGCGATTTCACAGGGTGCTCTTTCACGAGCTGACAAAGAACGCCGTGCTAAAGGCCATAGAGTCTCCCACCGAGCTCAACAAGAATCGCTTCGAGTCCCAGCAGGCAAGGCGCATCCTGGACCGTCTCGTGGGTTATGAACTCTCCCCGCTTCTCTGGGAGAAGGTGAGAAGGGGGCTGTCTGCCGGCAGGGTGCAGTCTGTTGCCGTAAAGATCATCTGTGACAGGGAGCGGGAGATACAGAACTTCGTCCCTGAAGAGTACTGGACCATCACGGTCAAGGCAGAGGGTAGCCAGCCGCCCCCCTTCGATCTCAAGCTCTGGGGAAGGTCTGGAAAGAGGCTCGAGATAAAAGACGGGCAGCAGGCAGGTGAGATCGAGCAGGAGCTGAAGGGCCAGGAGTTCAAGGTCCAGGAGGTAAGGCGCAGGGAGAGGAGAAAGAATCCACCTGCCCCCTTCATCACCAGCACCATGCAGCAGGATGCTGCCAGAAAGCTCGGCTTTTCTGCCAAGAAGACCATGATGCTGGCCCAGCGGCTCTATGAGGGGATCGAGCTTGGAAAGAGCGGTCCTGTGGGCCTGATAACCTATATGAGGACCGATTCGACAAGGGTGGCCGATGAGGCGGTTGCCAAGGCCAGGGCCTACATATCGGCCAACTACGGAAAGGAGTATGTGCCCAAGGGCCAAAGACGGATCAAGAAGGGCAAGCTTGCCCAGGATGCCCATGAGGCAATAAGGCCCACCAATGTAAACCGGACCCCTGAGAGCCTGAAGGGGGTCCTGGAGCCAGATCTGTGGCGGCTCTACGATCTCATCTACAGGCGCTTTCTGGCCTCACAGATGGCCCCGGCCATATACGACCAGACAACCATAAGGGTTGCTGCAGGGCCCTATGAGCTCAGGGCCACAGGAAGCATCCTCAAGTTTCCTGGCTACCTCAAGGTTTACGGTGAAGAGGCCGGAAAGGACGGAGAGACCCTGCTGCCGGAGCTCAGCGAGGGTGAAAGGCTCAAGGTGCATGAGATCCTGCCGAAGCAGCACTTCACCCAGCCGCCCCCCCGTTACAGCGAGGCCAGCCTCATAAAGACCCTGGAAGAGAAGGGCATAGGCAGGCCGAGCACCTATGCGGCCATCATCTCCACGATTCAGGACAAGGAGTATGTCAGGCTTGAAAATCGCAGGTTTGTCCCGACAGAGCTGGGTTTTTTGGTGACAGACCTGCTCACGGCCCATTTCCCTGAGATCCTGGATACGGATTTTACGGCAGAGATGGAAAAGGGGCTCGACAAGGTGGAGGAGGGGCAGGTCTCCTGGGTCGAGCTCTTGAAGAGGTTCTACTCCACCTTTTCGAGCAGGCTCGAAAAGGCCAGGCAGGAGATGGTCTCGGTGAAGTCCAAGGGCGTGGAGACCGATGTGAAGTGCGACGAGTGCGGCGCCCCCATGGTGATCAAATATGGCCGTACCGGAGAATTCCTGGCCTGCTCACGCTTTCCCGAGTGCAAGAACACCACCAATTTCGAAAGAGACGAAAACGGTGCCATCAGGAAGGTGAGCGGGGAAGAGCCCACTTCATTCGTGTGTGACAAGTGCGGCTCTCCCATGGTCAAGAAGAAGGGGCGCTTTGGGGAGTTCCTGGCCTGTTCGGGATATCCGGAGTGTAAAAATGCACGCCCCATCCCCACTGGCGTCAAGTGCCCGAGGCCAGGCTGTGACGGCCAGCTCGTACAGAAGGCCTCCAGGCGCGGTAAGGTCTTCTATGGATGTGACCGCTTCCCCGAGTGTGACTATGCCATATGGGACAGGCCCATTGATGAGCAGTGCCCCCTGTGCGGTCATCCCTTTTTGGTGGAAAGGCAGGTGAGGGGCGGGGGCAAGATGGTGGTCTGTCCTAAAAGGGGCTGTAATTACAAGAAAAAAAATAAATCCTGATTTTTTTCGTATTAGTGCTTGCAATTGCCTTGGGGACAGGATATATATCTCAGGCCTTTTGCGGAACGGGCAGAAAGGATGGCCGCAGAGCGGGAATCCAGATTGTTTGCAGAAAATTGGCAGAAATCTGGTTGACACCCTGAAAAAAGTTGCTATCTTACTGCCGCCGTTGACGCACAGAGGCTGAAACGGAAAATGACATAAACGGGTTGACAAGAAGAAACGTCGATATTAAATTTATCTTCGCTCTTTTGACAAGCCGTCAAAATTTCAAAAGCCGATCTTTGAAAACTGAATAGCGACTGACAAGAGTAGAAACCTAATTAGGATTTGCACTCAAGGTCATTTTGACCTTTCAATTTGAACTTGAGGGTTTGATCCTGGCTCAGAATGAACGCTGGCGGCGTGCCTAACACATGCAAGTCGTACGAGAAATCCGGTCTTCGGACTGGAGAGTAAAGTGGCGCACGGGTGAGTAACGCGTAGGTAATCTACCCCTGAGTCTGGGATAACCTCGCGAAAGCGGGGCTAATACCGGATAATATCCGCAGGAGGGATCCTGCTGATCAAAGGTGGCCTCTGCTTGCAAGCTAC
>CAZNKD010000033.1:0-5140 GCA_964573615.1 uncultured Desulfobacterales bacterium
GTGTAATTGCTGTTTGGATTGGACATCTGTGATGGAGACGTGTATGTCTATACACTCTCTAAGTGTGTTTTAGGCGGCTTTGGGCCTTTTTGTCCAATAAGATGGAGCAGTCTGTGCCTGATCCCCCTAGCCCTGCCTCCAATCGGATCGCTGTTGTGATATTTGTCGGTCGCCGGCGGGTGGAGATATGAAAGAAGAGAGAGACATGGAGTTTCATGGCACCACTATAATAGCGGTACGCAAGGGCCATAGGGTCGTTGTGGCAGGCGATGGCCAGGTCACCCTTGGAAATTCGGTGGTCAAGGCGACTGCCAAGAAGGTCAGGAGGTTGCACGAGGGCAGGGTGATCGCAGGGTTTGCAGGCGCCACCGCAGATGCCTTCACCCTCTTCGAGCGTCTGGATGAGAAGCTGTCGAAATATGGGGGGAATCTCATGAGGGCGGCAGTCGAGCTCGCCAAGGAGTGGCGCACGGACAAGTATCTGAGAAGGCTCGAGGCCATGCTGATAGCGGCAGACAGGGATGCCACCCTCCTGATCTCCGGGGCAGGGGACGTGATCGAGCCCGACGACGGGATCATTGCCATAGGTTCAGGGGGCGGATTCGCCCTGGCCGCTGCCCGGGCCCTGGCCTCGAATACCGACCTTGATGCAGAGGAGATCGCCCTCGAGGCCATGAAGATAGCCTCCGGGATCTGTATCTATACGAACGAGCGCTTCATCACCGAATCCCTGGAGTGCTGATGCTGCCGTATCGCCCATAGACTGGACGTTACGTTGCTACTTGAGTGAGATGGACATGGTGGATATGGAAGACGTGAGACCGCTGACTCCCAGGCAGATCGTCTCGGAGCTGAACAAATACATAATCGGACAGGACGATGCCAAGAGATCCGTTGCCATAGCCTTGCGGAACCGCTGGCGCAGGCAGCAGGTGCCGGAGGAGCTCAGGGACGAGATAGCGCCCAAGAACATCATAATGATCGGGCCGACAGGGGTTGGAAAGACCGAGATCGCGCGCCGCCTCGCCCGTCTTGCCCGCTCGCCCTTCCTGAAGATCGAGGCCAGCAAGTTCACCGAGGTCGGATATGTGGGGCGCGATGTCGAGTCCATGATCAGGGACCTTACACACCTTGCCGTCGACATGGTCAAGACGGAAGAGAAGGAGAAAGTGGAGGAGCAGGCAAAACGCCAGGCAGAGGAGCGGCTCCTGGATCTTCTGGTGCCAGTAAGGCCGACGGGAGACTATGATTCTGCTGCATCCAGGGCCTCCGAGACCAGGGAGAAGTTCAGGAGGATGCTCCGGGCCGGAGAGCTCGAGGACAGGGAGGTGGAGCTCGATGTCACTGCCAGGCCGGCCGCCCCCATGGTGGAGATATTTTCGGCCTCTGGCATGGAGGAGATGCAGAGCAATCTCCAGGAGATGCTCTCGAACATCTTTCCAAAGAAGAGGAAACGCAGGCGGGTCACCGTCAAGGAGGCCAGGAAGTTCCTGGAGCAGGAGGCGGCCGGCCGTCTCATCGACATGGACAAGGTGGTGGAGAAGGCCATCCAGCGTGTCGAGCAGTCCGGCATCATATTCCTGGACGAGATAGACAAGGTGGCCGCCGGGGCATCCGGGGGAAAGTCGGGCCCGGACGTCTCCCGTGAGGGGGTCCAGAGGGACCTTCTGCCCATAGTGGAGGGGACCTCTGTCCATACCAAGTACGGGATCGTCCGCACCGATCATATCCTGTTCATCGCAAGCGGTGCCTTCCATGTGGCCAGGCCGTCCGATCTGCTGCCCGAGCTCCAGGGCCGCTTTCCCATAAGGGTCGAGCTGAAGCCCTTGACCCAGGCCGATTTCGTCAGGATCCTCACCGAGCCTGAAAATGCCCTGGTCACCCAGTACAAGGCCCTGCTGGCCACAGAAGAGATAGAGCTCGTGTTCGAGGACGAGGCCATTGAGGAGATCGCGCGGATCTCCTACGAGGTGAACAGCCGCACGGAGAATATAGGGGCACGCCGCCTTCATACCGTCATGGAGAAGCTGCTCGAGGAGGTCTCCTTCGAGGCGCCGGACATAGCCCCGCTCACCATCAGGATCACAGCCAGCTATGTCAAGGAGAAGCTCGCCCTCATCATGAAGGACGAGGACCTGAGCCGGTTCATCCTGTAGTTTCATCCTATGATAATAGTCAAGGTAGATCAGAGGTAGAGTCGTCATGGACCAGAAGACCCGGGCCCAGATCCTAATAGAGGCCCTGCCCTACATAAGGAAGTTTTCCGGCAAGACCATAGTGATCAAGTATGGCGGACATGCCATGGTGGACCAGGGGCTCAAGGAGCAGTTCGCCCTCGATGTCATCCTCATGAAATATGTCGGCATCAATCCGGTGATAGTCCATGGCGGAGGCCCCCAGATCAGCAGGATCATGGACCGTATGGGTATCAAGCCCACCTTCGTCGAGGGGCAGAGGGTCACCGACGACGAGACCATGAGTGTGGTGGAGATGGTGCTCGTAGGGACCGTGAACAAGGAGATCGTGGGCCTGATAAACCGCCTGGGCGGAAAGGCCGTCGGGCTCTCTGGAAGGGATGGAGACCTGATCCGTGCCGAGCGCATGAAGATCTACAAGTATGCCGGGGATGAAAGGCCCCCGGAGATCCTGGACATCGGCCGGGTGGGCAAGGTGCACGAGGTGAATCCAGGTGTGCTCACCGCCCTCGATACAGAGGGTTTCATCCCTGTCATCGCCCCTGTGGGGGTGGGGCCGGAGGGCCAGGCCTACAATATAAACGCCGATCTGGTGGCAGGTGCGATAGCCGGAAGGCTCGCGGCCGAGAAGCTGATCCTGCTGACGGATGTCCCGGGAGTCCTGGCCCCGGGGGAAGGGCCAGATGAAGAGCGCCTGATCCACTCCATGACCGCCTCGGATGTCAGGGACGCCATAGGGTCCGGTGCAGCCAAGGGCGGGATGATCCCGAAACTCAAGGCCTGTCTGAAGGCCCTCGATGCCGGGGCAGGCAAGGCCCATATCATCGACGGCAGACAGCCCCATGCCATACTCCTCGAGCTCTTCACCGACGAGGGAGTGGGCACCCAGATCGTCTCCGACTGATTGGTTTATGCCAGTTTTTTAAGCCTCCTGAGCTTCGGGATGGTTTTAACTCTGGCAAGCCAAACTGGATCGACAGATTCGCTTTCTGCTTGATATTCTTCCACGATTTCCATCAATATCCTTTTTACTCTGGGGAGATCAAAATCATGACAGGCTACTTCTAATCTATTCAACTGGCTTTGAAGTTGAGACCAAGGAATGAAATCTTCCAAGGCACGCATAATCATTGGATGTCTTGTGCCGATGACATTATTTCCGACCAAGAGCTCTTCATAAAGTTTCTCTCCTGGCCTCAGCCCGGTAAAGACTATTTCAATATCGCCATCCGGATTGGTTTTATCTCGCACACTAAGCCCGCTTAAGGCGATCATTTTCTGAGCCAAGTCCACTATCTTTATAGGTTCTCCCATATCGAGAACGAAGACTTCTCCTCCCTTGGCCATAGAGCCTGCCTGAATTACCAGCTCCACTGCTTCGGGAATAGTCATGAAATATCTGGTGATTTCGGGATGGGTGACCGTAATAGGCCCACCTTGGCTTATTTGTCTCTTGAAAAGGGGAACGACCGAGCCAGATGAACCCAATACATTTCCAAACCTTACCATGGTGAAGAGAGTGCTTCCTCGCCTTTTATTATTTTCATGGGCAAAGGCCTGCAAGACAAGCTCGGCTATCCTTTTGCTGGCCCCCATTATGTTTGTGGGGCGTACCGCCTTATCTGTAGAGATGAGCAAAAAGGTCTTGACCCCGCATTCTTGTGCGGCCATAGCAGTTTTTAATGTGCCAAAAAGATTGTTTTGAATTCCTTCAATGGGATTGAACTCTACGAGAGGTACATGTTTATAGGCAGCAGCATGATATAATGTATCGATCTTGAATGTAGAAATTACAGTTTTGACCCTTGCGTAATTGCAAACCGAGCCCAGTATTGGAAATAATTCTATTGAATTGCCAAACTTTTCCTTTAACTCCGAGTTAATTTTATAAAGGGCGTATTCTGAATGCTCAAACAATATCAATTGCTTTGGGGAAAGTCTTGCAATCTGTCTGCACAACTCCGAGCCTATCGAACCTCCAGCGCCTGTTACCATTACAGCTTTATCCCTTATGCATGCTTCCAGTAGCTCCGGCTTTGGAGGAATTGGCTCCCTGCCCAACAGATCCTCTACATCAATGTCCTGGATATCCGAGATTCCGATTTGGTTGGAGATGAGCTGTTCCAAATAGGGCAGACGTTTTATTTTGATGGGCAGAGAGGCAAGCTGATCCAGAATCTCTTTGATTCGCCTTCTGCTTTCCGAAGGCATAGCCAGCAATATGAAATCTGGCCGATATAGCTCCAGGAGCTGGGGGATTTTCTTTGGGGCATATATTTTTATGCCATTTAAATCGCGTCCCTGAAGCTTCGGATCATCATCGATGAAGGCGACGGGAATAAATTCATCGGATAGCTTAAATGCAGAGCTGATCTGGGCTCCTGATGAGCCAGCCCCATATATGATGACTTTTTTGGCTTCCGGATTGGTTATTGCTTGAACTCTTATGAAAAAATATCTTAGAAGGAGCCTGTATCCACTAAGAGACAGAAAGGAAAAGACAAAAAAGAGAAAAGGCGCAGATCTTGGAAAGCTCTGCCATCTCATCAGTGAGACCAAAAATATTAGAATGAGAGCCGCCATTCCTGTGGCTTTAAATATGATCCACAGGGTATTGAGGCTGGAGTAGCGTGTTATTGTACGGTACAGACCGTTATAGGTTAAAAACGGCAACGAAAGAATAGGCAGTGTTGGAAAAAGCCACCAGTATTGATGAAGCAGCGGCGGCCATAGAGACTCCAGCCTTATCGCAATGGCTAACCATAGCGAGAAAGTGACAAGCAGTAGATCAAGGCTTATCAGCAGGATGCGCCTGTAAAGAGGCGACAATTTCAGCGCCTTGTCAAACAGAGACGGCAAAGACATGAAAACACTTCCCCCCACCAATTATGATTGGGTATAGGTCAAGACGACGAGAATAGCACTATAAACAACAAAATTTCCTA
>CAZNKD010000034.1:0-14508 GCA_964573615.1 uncultured Desulfobacterales bacterium
CCAGCTTGTCCGGATCGGGCAGGGCCTTAAGGTCATCTTCGGAGACGAGCTCTTTTGCTATTTCCATAACGGCAGATCCTCGGAAAGAAGTTGCAGGTAACAATAAACCCCTATCATTGACCCCGCAAGTTTACCGGATGAACTCATCCTTTATGGGATCTCTTGAAAGCGTGCTCTTTGCTTGGGTATTCTTGATGGTTTGAGGAGGCGAGTAGAAAAGAGAAATGAAAGAGCAAAATAGTCAAGTCTATCGGAATATTGCTTGTAAATCCAGCTGGTCCCTCTGAAGAATCTCCTGATCCTTTTAATGAAATCACAAATCGAAGGGGATAAAAATCACCCGCACCGGGTATTTTTATGGCTTTTTGGGCCCCTTTTTGAAAGGAGGATGACAAAATATCAGCTGTACGCCTCCAGTAGGGCCTTGTTGAAGGCCTCTGGGTTGTCGAGCATGACCGCATGGTTCGCCTTGGGGATGATCACCTTTCTGGCAATCTCAAATAGGTCTGGAGGCGGATTGTAGTGCTCACTTTTTGAGAGGATCTCTCCAAGGATTAGGCCCTTTTTACAGGGAAGGGATGAAAAGAGGCGGTAGGTGCCCGGCTCCTTGGCAGCCTTTACAAGCTCCTTGGCAGCCCTTTTCATTACCCTGCCCGGGGTCTGTCTAAGGGCCCTGTTTATGATCTGGAGGACAGCCCTGTCTCTTGTGTCAACGAGAAGCCTTGAAAAGAAGGCAGGGCAGATGAAGGTGATGAGTTTCAAGGCATCAAGGATAGGAGCAGGGGTTCTGGCAAGACGCGGTGTTATGATGAGATCGTTTTCCGTGATGGTTGGTTCGACGAGCACAAGCCCCTTGGTGCCTGTCCGTTTTGCAAGATGGATGGCGATCGGCCCTCCCATTGAAAAACCAACCAGCACCTCCGGCCTTAGGGAAAGGGCACAAAAGAGCTTTTCGAGCACCATGGCCTGGTCTTTCATGGAGTAGGAGAATGCCCTGGGTTTGCCTGATTTGCCAAAGCCTGGAAGGTCGAGCGCCAAGAGGTGATAGCGCCTCTTCAGTTCCGTATCATTAAAGACAAAGCGCCAGTAGTCGAGGCTGCATCCTAGACCATGGATCAGGAGCATGACAGGGCCATCTGTATTGCCATGCGCCTCGTAATGGATCCTGATTCCAGGCCCCAAAGCCGGGCTGAATATCTCAAGATATGGCATTAAATCTGGCCGGTGCCCCTCCCCATATACAATTTGCGATTATACAAATTTCTTGCTCAAATATTTTATCTAATGAGATGGAGGGCTCAATCACCGGCTATGGGTATTTTCAGGGCATGAGTGATTGAGCTTGTAAGCATCTGATCCCTGGCATATGGGCGATGAAAAAGCCAAAGAGGATCTTTTTAGATAAGTCCCTTTCTCCTGGCCTTAAGGAGGGCATCTTTCCTGTCTCGTGCATGGAGCTTGTTATAGATTTTCTTTACATAGGTGTGGACGGTATTGGGGCTTATATTGCACTTTTGACCTATCTCTTTATAGGTATAGCCCTCTTCGATCCCCCTTAGTATCTCCTTTTCCCTGTTTGACAGGAGCAGATCGTCTTTAGAGGATCCGCCCTGAAACTCCTTTATCACTGCCCTGGCAATCTGTGGAGACATGGGTACCCCGCCCTCAAACTGGCTGTAAAGGGCTTCCAGGAGCTCCCTTGGTGGGGCGCCTTTGAGGATATAGCCACAGGCACCTGCCTTGATGGCGGAGAAGACGGTCTTTCTGTCGGCAAAGACCGTGTGAACCAGGATCTCCACCTCAGGATCAATGGCCTTGGCCCTTCTTATAAACTCTATCCCGTGCATGCCTGGAAGCTCCATGTCGAGAAGTATGATGTCCGGATGCCTCTCCTTGAGGCATGAAAGTCCCTTTTCTGCGGTGGGCACGGCCCCGACTATCTCTATTCCCTTTTCTGCCCCAAGAAGAAAGCTCAGGTTTTGAAGGAGCAGTTCATCGTCTTCAACTATGAGCAAACGCATCCGTATCGCCTCTTTTCTGATCCCGATTTCTTGCCCGGAAGATGGGAATCAAAACCCTTAGCTCAACGCCATCCTCAACCCTTATCTCTATCGCACCTTTGAGCTCTTTTGCCCTCTTTTCCATGTTCTTAAGCCCCCTTCCGGAGGGGGCGCCAGCCGGATGGCTGCTATGTGCCCCCGCCATTGCCTGGCCATCGTCTTTTATGGTCATGATGAAGTTTTCATCATCGGTGCTGAGTTCAACCCATACATTGCTGGCCCCGGCATGTTTTATCACATTGGTAAGGGCCTCCTGATAGATCTTTTCAATATGCAATCGTTCAAATGGGCTGAATTTTATCTCATTGCAAGCCTCATCAACAACCTTCAAGGCAAACCCAATGCCGTTTGCCCCCATCAACCGGTTGCCTCCGTGCCTCAGCTCTGCCGCCAGGTCCTTTAAACCGATCTCTCCCTGGTCGAGGCACTCCATGAAATGCTGGATCTCGGCCCTGCCCCTATGGGCGAGATCGGAGATGAGTGCAAGGTCCCCATCCACCTCTTTAGAGGGGTTAAGAAGCCGTGCCTTCTGAGCAAGCACGCTGATGTTTGTGGCTATGGCCCCAATGCCGTCGTGCAGTTCGCGGATCATGGTCTCTCGCTGCTCCTGTGATTTTTGTCTCTCCCTTATAGCCTGTCTAAGGGCGGCCTCTTTGGATGATCTGAGCTCGTTTATCCTGTCTGCCAGTGCAAAGGAAAGGAGCAGTACATCAAGGATGGAGCCGATCTGGATGGCATAGAGTACAAAGAAGTTTGGCGGCAGGAGCCCGATGTTTCTCAAGATGAGTATAGCGATTCCGGTCAAGAGAAAGCCCCACGCAAGAAGATAGAAACGGGCTGAACGCTGCCCCTTGGCCAGGGACAGGAGGCCAGAAAGGAGCATGAGGCTCACAAAGATGGATGCCAGAGCCAGGGTGGCCTTTACCATGGTGCCGTAGCCGAGAAAGAGGGAAGAAAGGATGAGCAGCACCGAGGCAAGGCATATGCCCAAAAGGGCCTTGTCGAGCAGGGAGGCGACCTCCTTGGTGTTCAGAAAGCCTCGTGAGAAAAGGGATGCGAAGATTGCACTAAGGCCTGCAAAGAATATGGTCGAGTGCCGGTTCCACCAGATGGCATCCGGCCATAGATATTCATAGGCAAGGCCGTTTGCGGTCATCTGATAGAGGGCAAAGGATACGATGTATAGCACGTAATAGAGATAAGCCCTGTCCTTCAGGGAGACAAAGAGGAAGAGGTTGTACAGGGCCATTGCCGCCATTATCCCATAGTAGATCCCAAGGGCGAAGTGGGCCCTTTTCTCCTCCTGCCAGAAGTGCTGCTCCTGCCACAGGAGGAGAGGAAAGAACATGGCACTCTCTGTCTCTATCCTGAGATAGTAGCGGTGTGTGCCTGGAAGGAGCGTTACGGGAAAGACGATATTCCTGTCCTTGACCAGCCTCCTTGAAAAGGGCAGGGCCCTGCCATTTCTTTGTACCCTGAAGGAGCCATCCCTGTCCGGTGCATACAGCTCCACCTCGTCCAGGAAGGGAAAACGGATCTCTATGAGCCTTGAAAGCTCTGTGCCATCCGGATTATTGATGGTCAGTCTCAGCCAGTAGGCAGAGTCTACAAATCCGTGGTTTGTGGACTCGGCCCTTTGAAACCCCTTCCCGATGCCCGCCACCTCCTCTATGCTCAGTCTCTTTTGTCCTTCTGGGAGATATTCGAGACAAGGGGAGAGGTCCATCTTCGACTCTTCCCTCAACAGGGTGCAGGGCTCGTTGGAAAAGGCATCGGCAAGAAAGGGGGATCCAGAGGCAAAAAGCAGCAGGAGAAGTAGCAGGCAGTACTTGAAGAAGGGCTCTTTCAAGGCGCCTATTCTCTAAACAACCGTATCGGACCAAACGGCTCCTTGGCTGGTGGTCCTGTTTAGATCGTGGAATTTTACCGGCATCCCGCCCCCCTTTTTCTCACTCATCTTGTCTCGGTGCGAGATTGTTTTCCTGTTGGGTGCAACTTTTTATCATTCTTGAAAAATTGCAGATAGAAGATACCGGATTTCAGTGATAATTCCAGGGCAAATCCGGGGAAGAGGTGACGCTTGACAGGCACGTTCTCAATCGAGTGGATGGTGGCAGGCAGCCAGGTGACCATCTGCCATCTCCTTTAGTTCCGGCAGGGCACTTGCACAGATGGCATCCGCCCGTTCACAGCGGTTTCTGAAGGGGCAGCCTGATGGTATCGCATCCAGTGGCGGCACCTGGCCCGGAATGAAGCTCAGCCGTGTCGGTATCCCCTCAGGGCTGTAGGGAACAGAGGACAGCAGTCCCTTGGTATATGGATGAAGAGGGTGTCCGAAGAGCTCATCGACCCCCGCCTCTTCCACTATGATCCCTGCATACATCACGAGTACGCGCCTGGCTATCCTCGCCACGACACCAAGGTTGTGTGTGATGAGCAGAAGTCCCAAGTCATTTTCCTGTCTGAGCTCATCCAGCAGATCCAGGATCTGGGCCTGAATGGTGACATCGAGGGCAGTTGTGGGCTCGTCGGCAATGAGCAGATCCGGCCTGCAGGCCAGGGCCATGGCGATCATGACCCTCTGGCGCAGCCCGCCTGAGAGCTGATGGGGATAGTGGTGCATCTTGACCTCTGGCTCCGGTATGCCCACGGCCTTCATGAGCTCCATCACCCTGTCTGTGTAGTCCGACAGCCTGCCTCCAAAGTGGGCACAGATCGCCTCTGCTATCTGGTCTCCCACCTTGAAGACGGGATTGAGGGCGGTCATGGGTTCCTGAAAGACCATGCCTATCCTTCTGCCCCTGATGCGCCTGAGCTTCTCATCTGGCAGGGAGAGCAGATCGAGAGGGGGGCGGGCTGGATCCGCATGGAACAGGATGCGTCCTTTAGGGGGATTGAATGGCGGGCTGGGCAGCAGGCCCATTATGGAGAAGGCGGTTATGCTCTTGCCGCAGCCGCTTTCTCCCACAAGGCATACGCTCTCTGCCCGTCTTACAGAAAAGGAAACGCCCCTTACCGGAGATAAGGGGCGCTTTTTTCGCCTGGAAATCTCTACCTGGAGCCCTTGGACCTCCAGGAGGGGCTGATGGGGCTGGGCAGTGCCGCTACTCACTGTTCTTGATGAGCAGGGTGGATGGATCCAGGATCATGGAGGGGGCAGACTCGTCCCTGTCACCCTTCAGCACCATGATGTCGATCTTGGCGCAAGAGGGCTTGAGCCCAATTAGCACCTCGAACAGGTCCTCAACCGGGGCAATGGTATCGGGTATCTTTCCTGACTCCAGGGTCTCCTCCGGTCTGACCCTCACGGCAAACCAGATGGGTATGCCCTGCTCCCTTGCCAGGAGCTTCAGCTCTGAAAGGGTTTCTCGGACGTCTTCGCCAAAGCCCAGTCCGTCTATGATCATGAGCTGCGGATAGAAGATGCCCTGTTCCGTCAGGTCGGCAAGCCGCTCCTCAAGCTTGTTGACCGAGAAGTCGTCGGCATTGAAGGTCATGATGAACCTGTGGGGCAGGATGGTCTCCCATAGCTCGGTGGTGTTGGTGAGCTTGTATTCGTCTGCGATGTTGTGAAAGACCTCCTCATACCAGAGGCATACCTTCTTGACAGGCTGATTCAGGCTGATATGGAGGACGTTTCGCTCCTTTAGGAGGTTGTCCAGTGCAAGCTGGACCAAAAAGGCGGTCTTTCCAACCCCCGCCTTTGCCAGTATGGCCCCGAAGGAGCCCTCTTTTATGGGGTATTGACCTTCTCCAAGGATACGGAGGGGATTTCTGAGAATGAGATCCTGTTTCAGCATGGCAAGCGACCTTTCCCTTAAGAATATGACATTGGCCGCAGCCCTGTCCAGGCTGCGGCTCGGTTTTTCAGCACTCTGCACCTTTAGCTGACCGCCTCTTTCGGGCTATGCGGCCTTCTTCTTTTCCTGGGCCTTCTTGATCAGCTCTTCGGCCACACTCTTGGGCACCTGGCGATAGGTGGCAAACTCCATGGTGAACTGGGCCTTGCCCTGGGTGGCGGAGCGCAGCACAGTGGAGTATCCGAACATCTCGGAAAGAGGTACCTCGGCCTCCACCACACACATGTCACCCTCGTCCTGTGTGCCCAGGATCATGCCGCGTCTCTGGTTGAGTGAGCCCATTACGGCGCCCTGGAACTCTGAAGGGGTCTCAACGGCCACCTTCATGATGGGCTCCAGGATCACGGGCTTGGCCTTGGGAAATGCCTCCTTGAAGGCACCTCTTGCAGCGGCCTGAAACGCGGTGTCCGAAGAGTCCACGGAGTGGGCTGCACCGTCGTTTATCACCACCCGGATGCCGGTGACGGGAAAGCCCAGGAGCTGGCCCTTCTTGAGGGAGCTCTGGAAGCCCTTTTCCACAGAGGAGATGAACTCTGTGGGGATGGCGCCTCCGACGATCTCGTTTACGAACTCGAACTCCTCCTCACACGGCTCTATATAGCCTGCCACCCGGCCATACTGGCCTGCACCGCCGGTCTGCTTCTTGTGGGTATAGTTGAAGTCCGCCCTGGCGGTGATGGTCTCACGGTAGGCGACCTGTGGCGCTCCGGTGTGGACTATGGCGTTGTACTCGCGCTTCATCCTCTCTATGTAGACCTCCAGGTGAAGCTCGCCCATGCCTGAGATGATGGTCTCGCCGGTCTCGTGATCGACACGCACCTGGAAGGTTGGGTCCTCCTTGGAGAACCTGGACAGGGCCTTGGACATGTTCTGCTGGCTCTTGTTGTCCTCCGGGATGATGGCCAGGGAGATGACCGGATCCGGCACATGCATGGATGTCATGGAGTAGCGTATGCCAGGAGATGTGAATGTATCTCCGGAAGCACAGTCGATGCCGAAAAGAGCCCCGATATAACCGGCCGGGATCTCGGTGATGTCCTCCATCTGGTCGGCATGCATGCGTACCACGCGGCCCACCTTGACCTTGCGGCCCGTGCGGGAGTTGACGATGAAGTCACCCTTTCTGAGCACGCCCTGATAGACCCGGATATAGGTGAGCTGTCCGTAGCGCCCCTCCTCCAGCTTGAATGCCAAGGCGACCAAGGGCTTGTCCAGCTCTGAGGTCAGAACGACCTCCTTCTCGTCGTTGTCCAGGTCAAGGGCCACATTCTTTACCTGGCCA
Organism: uncultured Desulfobacterales bacterium; assembly: GCA_964573615.1. Classification (GTDB taxonomy): domain Bacteria; phylum Desulfobacterota; class Dissulfuribacteria; order Dissulfuribacterales; family QOAL01; genus JALSKY01. The sequence continues at coordinate 7,203 of CAZNKD010000034.1, forward strand.
GGATGGGGCAGGTACCTGGTAACACCGTCCAGAAGCGGCTGCACACCCTTGTTCTTGTAGGCAGAGCCCATCATCACAGGTGTGATCTCGCGCTTGAGGGTCCCTTCACGGATGGCCTCGATAAGCAGATCCTCCGGCACCTCGCCCTCCAGGGCCGCTTCCATCAGCTCCTCGGAGAACATGGATGCTGCATCTATCAGCTCCTCACGCCTTGCCTCGGCCTCTTCCTTCAGTTCTGCCGGGATCTCCTCGTAGCGCACATGCTCGCCCTGGTCACCGTCGAAATAGACGGCCTTCATGGATACCAGGTCCACCACACCCTCGAACTTGTTCTCGAGCCCTATGGGGATCTGGAGTGCCACAGCATTGTGGCCCAGCTTCTCCCTGAGCTGCTCGATCACCTTCATGGGATTGGCCCCGCTCCTGTCGCACTTGTTGATGAAGGCGATGCACGGCACGTTGTAGCGGGCCATCTGCCTGTCAACCGTTATGGACTGGGACTGGACACCGCCTACGGAGCAGAGCACCAGCACGCCGCCGTCCAGGACCCTCAGGGCACGCTCCACCTCGATGGTGAAGTCCACGTGACCAGGGGTGTCGATGATATTGATCTCGTGACCGTCCCATTCACAATATGTGGCGGCAGAGGTGATCGTGATGCCGCGCTCCTTCTCCAGCTCCATGAAGTCCATGGTGGCGCCAACGCCATCCTTGCCCTTCACGTCGTGGATGGCGTGAATCCTGTTGGTATAGTAGAGAATCCTCTCAGTCAGCGTGGTCTTGCCCGCATCGATATGGGCGCTGATGCCAATGTTTCTTACCTTTTTAGGATCCTTTTTCATCTTCTTCTTACCTCTGCTTTCAAACTTCTTGGCTCGATTCCGGATCGAGCCTCTTTCAATTTCAATAAAACAGGGCCCTGTGCCGGCCCTGGGGTCTTTTCAGCATAATAGTTCCGCCGTCGATCTTGTCTCCAGATCGGCATCCTCTAAAGCTATGTTGAAATTGGTGATTCCTGCGGATACTGCCAGATTTTTCGAGTCGGGCGTCGCCGGAAAACGTTTAGAGGGATGCCTTTGTAACTTTCCCTATCCGGTTTGTCAAGAAAAATTGTTGGCCTGCTTCTGCCTTGAGCCTGCTAAAGACGGGCCTGTCGGGCAGAAGATGCCTGAATAACAGATAAAATAGATATTAATTGTCTGAAATCAAGGCCTTTTTACGGAAAGGGCCACGTCTTTGTAAAAAAGGATGCTATTTGGATGCGTGGCTGTGGGCCTCGCCTATGCGGGCCTCTACATAGGAGATCAGCTCCTCGTCCCATTCATCGATGTCGAAGCAGCAGGCATCCTGCCCCAACAGGCCTCCTGGGACCTCATCCCCTCTCTGCTCGGGATCGCTGATCATGTCCCTGTAGAAGCATACGGAGAGCCATCGGTTCGATGGATCGTCATCTATTATGTCCACCATGACGAACAGTTCCCTGTCGCGCTGTCTTTCATGGGCGGCTCTGAGGGAGTATGAAACCCCAGGCCGTGCCTTGAAGGAGAGTTTTGTCTCTGAGAGCCCTTCGAGATACCTCTTCAGGCGCAAGAATGCCTCTTTTGTCCTGGAAACACCGTCCTTCCACTTGTCAAGCAACTCCTCAAGCCCCTTTAACCCGTTTCCTCCCGCCATATTGCGCCTCCTGTTTACAAAAGCCTTCAATTCGAAGGGATGAAGGCCTGTGGTTATGATCGTTTGTCAAATTATAGGGGTTTGCTGGCCTCTGTTCAAGAAGGCAGATCGGATCAGTCACTTGTTACCGTCGATTGCGGCAAGAGGAAAGAAAGGGGCTCGGTGGCGGTGCTTTGGCCATATGGAGGCGGGCCTTTGGAAGATATAGAGATAGAGCCCTATTGCTGTTCTATCTGTAGATCACGTGGAAGCCTGATTGGTCGTTTTCAGGCTTGAGCTCCACCACCTCCACCTCTGTCACATCCGCATAGTCTGGTCCGTGCCAGAGCCATTTTATCAATGCATCGATCTTGTCTGCAGGCCCTTCGGCCTCAAGCTCGACCGTGCCATCTGGCATGTTCCTGACCCAGCCAGACAGACCGAGCGCCTGGGCCGTCTCCCTTGTGGAGGCCCTGTAGAAGACCCCCTGGACTCTTCCGTAAACCTTTGCGTGTATGCGGCGCGTATCCGTGCTCATTGACCGGTAGCCTCCTCTTTTAGACCCTCTTTCACCATCTTGAGGAACTCCTCTTCATCTATGGTCTTGATCCCGAGTTCCAAGGCCTTGCGGTATTTGGATCCGGGGTTCTCCCCCACCACCACATAGTCCGTCTTGCGGCCTACGGTGGAGAGGACCTGCCCCCCAAGCTGTTTGACCAGCTCCTTGGCCCTGGACCTGGTCATGGATTTTAGTGCCCCTGTGAAGACAAAGCTCTTGCCTGCGACCGGACTCTCCTTTTCTGGACTCGCCGATGGTTCTATTATCCTGATGCCGGCATCGAGCAGGCGCCTTATCATCTCTATATTCTTCTCCTGCCGGAACCACTGGCTTATGCTCTTTGCCACCTCGGGGCCGATCCCTTTGACGGCCAGGAGTTCCTCTTCAGAGGCCTTCATGAGTGCATCAAGAGATCCAAAGTGGTTTGCCAGGAGCTGGGCCGTCACCTCACCCACATGTCTGATGCCAAGGGCAAAGAGGAATCTGGCAAGGGTCACCTCCTTGCTGGCCTCTATGGCATCGAGCAGGTTCTGGGCCGATTTCTCCGCAAAGCCCTCCAGGGAGAGCAGGTCCTCCTTCTTTATGTTGTAGAGATCCGGAATGTCCCTGATGATCCCGGCGGTTATGAGCTGTTCCACCACCTTGGGGCCCAGGCCTTCTATATCCATGGCCGGCTTGCTTACATAGTGGGCTATCCTCTTGGCGAGTCTCGGGAAACAGTCCGGATTGGGGCAGCGCCATATGGCCTCTCCCGGCTTCTTCACCAGCTTCGATCCGCATACAGGGCAGAATTCCGGCATGCGGAACTCCTTTTCTTTGCCGGTCCTGCGCTCCTTGAGCGGTTTTACCACCTCCGGGATCACGTCTCCGGCCCGCCTTATTATGACCCAGTCACCGATCCTGATATCCTTTCTGCGGATCTCGTCCTCGTTGTGAAGGGTGGCTCGGCTCACGGTCACACCGCCCACCTTCACCGGCTCCATCACTGCAACCGGTGTGACCGCACCGGTCCGTCCGACACTGAGGATGATGTCGATTATTCTGGTGATGGCCTGGGCCGCCTCGAACTTGTAGGCTATGGCCCATCTGGGGCTCTTGGCCTTGGTGCCCAGCCGCTCCTGAAGGGCCATGTCGTTCACCTTGATCACGATCCCGTCTATCTCATAGGGCAGCTCCGGGCGCCTTTGCGCCATATCTTCATGGTATTTGATGGCCCGCTCGATACCGCGTACCTTTTTGCACATGGGGTTGGTGCGAAGGCCCCACTTCCTCAGGGTGGTAAGCACCTGCCACTGGCTTGTGAAGGTGAAGCCCTCTACCCTGCCTATGCCGTAGAAAAAGACCTGAAGCGGCCTTCTGGCGGTCACGTTGGGATCGAGCTGGCGCAGGGAGCCGGCAGCGGCATTTCTCGGGTTTGCAAATGGAGGCTCGCCATTTGCCTCCCTCTCCCGATTGAGGCGCTTGAAGGCCTCCTTTTCCATATAGACCTCTCCCCTGGCCTCCAGCAGGCGAGGCGGCTCGATATGTCTGGAGATGAGGCGCAAGGGAATGGCCTTTATGGTACGGATGTTGGCTGTTACGTCCTCACCGGTAAATCCATCCCCTCTCGTAGAGCCTACGGTCAGCACCCCCTCTTCGTAGACCACCTCCACGGCTAGGCCGTCCATCTTGGGCTCCACCGTGTACTCTATCTTCTCGTCTTCAGGAAGCTCCAGCAGTCTCTTGATCCTGGCATCGAACTCCAGGACCTCCTGCCTGGAGAAGGCATCGTCCAGGCTGAGCATGGGCACGGAATGGGTTACCGTCTTGAACTTGTCAGACGGGGGTGCACCGACCCGCTGGGTGGGCGAGTCTGGAGTTACGGTCTCCGGGTATCTCTCTTCCAGCTCCTTGAGCTCGTGTACCAGGGCATCGTACTCCTCATCGCTTATCACCGGGGAGTCGAGGACATAGTAGCGGTAGTTGTGGTAGTTGATCTCCTCCCTGAGCTTCTTGATCCTTTCCAGTACCTCTGGCGGAACGCTCATTTCCTGCCCCTTTTCCTCCTGCCCTTTCTGGCACCTTTCTTTTTCTTGCCCGCCTCATCATCCACCAGGACGAAGTTTATATGGCGCCTGGCCTTGTTTATGGAGACCAGCTTCAGGGTGACCTCCTGTCCTATCCGGTAGACCTTGCCTGTCCGCCTTCCGGTGAGCCGGTGGCCCTTGGGGTCAAACTCATAGTAGTCGTCGGCCATGTCTATGAGCTTGACCACCCCTGAGATGAACAGATCCTTCAGCTCAACGAACATGCCAAAGGAGGTTACAGACGAGATGATGCCCTTGAAGACCTCGCCGATCTTGTCCTCCATGTAGCGGATCTTGAGCCTGTCCAGCATCTCGCGTTCTGCCTCCATGGCAGTACGCTCCCTTTTGCTCATCTCCTCGCCCAGCACATGGAGTTCGTCAGTGGTGTATACAGGGCGTTTCCTCGTGCGTCTCAGATTGCCCTTCAGCACCCTGTGAACGATCAGGTCGGGATAGCGCCTGATCGGGGATGTAAAGTGGAGATAGGTGGCTGAGGCCAGGCCGAAGTGGCCCTTGTTCTGCTCGGAATAGACCGCCTGCTGCATGGTGCGGATGAGCATGGAGTTTACGATATACTCCTCGGGCTTGCCCTTCACCATGCCCAGGACCTTCTGGCACCAGAAGGGTGTGATCTCCTTTGGCACCTTTATGTTATAGCCCAGGGTCTGGAGGAATTTTACGAAATCTTCCAGCTTTTCCCTCTCAGGCCGTTCGTGTATGCGGAACAGGGTTGGGATGGAGCGTTCGGCAAGATAGGCGGCAACCGCCTCGTTGGCCGCGATCATGAACTCCTCTATGAGCCTGTGGGCTATGTTACGCTCCCTGAGCACGATCTCCTCGAGCTCTCCGGTGAGGCCGAGGATCACCTCTGGCTCCGGCAGGTCGAAATCTATGGAGCCCCTTGCCCTGCGCCTGTCGATGAGTATGCGTGCAAGCTCCTCCATGACACGCAGGCCATCTATGAACTGCCTGTACTGTTTCAGAAGTCTTTTGTTCTTGCCATCGAGCAGCTCCTTCACGAGGGTGTATGTGAATCGTTGGTGGCTGCGCATCACGGCCTTGAAGAAGGTGGTCTTCTCCACCATGCCTTCCCTGTCGAAGTAGATGCGTGCAACCATGCAGAGCCTGTCCTCGTTTGGAACAAGGCTGCAGAGATGGTTGGACAGGGCCTCCGGCAGCATGGGTATCACCCTGTCTGGAAAGTAGACACTGGTGCCCCTCTCCACTGCGTCCTGGTCTATGGCGGATCTTTTGTGGACATAGTGGCTGACGTCAGCTATGGCTACCGTGAGGACATAGCCTGAGCGGGTCTTTTTCACATGGACCGCATCGTCGAAGTCCCGGGCATTCTCTCCATCTATGGTGACCAGTGGCAAGGACCTTATATCCCTTCTGCCCTTCAGGTCTTCGGGCTGCACCGTTTTGGGAAGCGCCTTGGCCTGCTGAATGGCCTTTCGGGAGAATCTGAAGGGCAGATTGTATTTGTATACCACCATCTTGGACTGGACCTTCAGGTCCTCTGGATCCCCGAGGACCTCTATGACCCGGCCCTCCACACTGTTTCCCGTGGGGGAGTAGTCGGTGATGGCCGCAACAACTGCCTGGCCCTCTTTGGCCCCTGCACTCTTGTCCTTGGGAATCAGGATCTCCAGATGGAGCCGTTCGTCTTCGGGCTCCACTACCCCGAAGTGGCGTCCGGCATGATAGGTGCCTACGATCTTCTTCTGGCTCCGTTCGATTATCCTGATCACCGATCCGAGTGGGCCCTTTGGGTCATAGCGTTCGATCCGTACCGCAACAATATCGCCGTGTACAGCCCCCTTCATCTTCCTTGGTGGAATGAATATATCTGCACCCTCCCCGTCGGCTACACGGACGAATCCAAAGCCGTCAGGATGTACCGAGAGCTCGCCGGTGACTATCTTGAGTTCCTGGGCAAGGCCGTACCGGTTGCCCTTGAGGAGTATTATCTTCCCCTGTCTCAGGAGCTGGCGAATGAGTTTTTTGGCCGCCTGGCGCTGTTCAGGAGGGCAGTGGGCGAGATGGAGGATTTCACGGAGGAACAACGGCCTCCCTGCCGTTTTCAATGTTTCTATTATAAGAGCTTCGCTGAGCTCGAATCCTGTCCTCTTTTTCTTTCTTTTTCCTTTTTTTCTACTCATGATGCCAAGGACTATAAGGGCTGGGCAACAGGGGGTCAACAAAGCCACTGGCTATTTTTTGTCCTTTGTGCGTGATTTTTTCTTGTTCAGAATAGTTTTTGATGCTTTAATAAAAAAATTAATCATTGCCAGTTCCCCGAATCTGGTTGCCGGAGAGTTCCCGTCACTAAAAATATATCAAATTCAAGGAGGTCTTGAGGAATGAAGAAGTTTTGTCTGTTGTTAGTAGGATTAATTGGGTCTTTTTACTTGGCTGGCTGTGCCGGCCCTGCTGTTACCGTTGACGATCAGCTCCATGCCACCAGGCAGGTGCTGAACGAGGCCAGGGCCAACAAGCTGGACAAACAGTGTCCTGACGAGTACAAGGCTGCGCTGGCCCTCCACAAGAAGGCGGTCAAGATGTATATGAGCTGCAAGTGCGAGGATGCCCTGCCCATAGCCAAGGAGGCCTATGACAAGGCAAAGGCCCTCTGCCCTGAGGCGCCTGCTCCAGCTCCTGCACCCGCTCCAACCCCGCAGGATTCAGATGGTGACGGAGTTCTCGACTGTGCCGACAGGTGCCCCAACACCCCAAGAGGGGCCAAGGTTAACGAGCAGGGATGCTGGGTCCTTTCGGATGTCCTTTTCGCCTTCGACAGTGCCGAGATCAGGCCGGAGTTCACCTCCGAGCTGGATGCCGTTGCTGCCGTACTAAAGGCCAATCCTGGCCTTAAGGTGGAGGTCCAGGGGCATACCGATAGCGTAGGCTCCGAGGCCTATAACAAGAAGCTCTCTCTCAGGAGGGCCCAGGCCGTGGTCAACTATCTGGTGAGCAAGGGTGTTGATCCTGCAAGGCTCAAGGCGGAGGGTTACGGAAGCAGCATGCC
>CAZNKD010000035.1:0-70737 GCA_964573615.1 uncultured Desulfobacterales bacterium
CAGGAGGTGCAGGCCATGGAACTCTACTCCAGCGCTTTCGATCATGGCGGTGAGATCCCGATGAAGTATACCTGTCAGGGCAAGGATATCTCCCCTGCCTTGTCCTGGAGGGGAATACCGGAAGGCACCAAGACTCTGGCACTCATTGTGGACGATCCAGACGCCCCAGATCCGGCAAATCCACGTATGACCTGGGTCCACTGGGTGCTCTACAACATCCCTCCGGATGCAGAAGGCCTGCCGGAAGGCGCCGGTTCCGGCAGCCTGCCACCTGGAACCGGCCAGGGGCTCAACGACTGGCACAGGACCGGCTATGGTGGCCCTTGTCCGCCGATTGGCAGACATCGCTATTTTTTCAAGCTATATGCCCTTGATACCAAACTCTCCTTTGGAACGCCCCCTACAAAGGAGGAGTTGGAGGCGGCCATGGCCGGCCATGTGCTCGACAAGGCAGAGCTCATGGGGACCTATCAGAAGCAGTGATCCCGGCTACACGTTGAATCGGAAGTTTATGATGTCTCCATCCTTCACGGGGTAGTCCTTGCCTTCAAGGCGTACCTTGCCTGCCTTCTGGGCCCCGTGATAGCTGCCTGCGGCCATGAGATCGTCATAGTGGACCACCTCTGCCCGGATGAATCCCTTCTCCATGTCTGAGTGGATGGCCCCTGCCGCCTTTGGCGCCAGGGTGCCTCGCCTGATGGTCCAGGCCCGGACCTCGTCTTCCCCGACGGTAAAGAATGAGATCAGCCCGAGCAGCCTGTAAGACTCCTTTATGAGCCGGTAGATGGCAGGCTCCTCGAGCCCCATGTCCCTCCTGAACTCCTCGGCCTCGTCCTCTGGCAGCTGGGCAAGTTCCATCTCGATACTCCCCTTGATCTCCAGAAAAGAGATCCCTTCAGGAAGCTCAAGCCGGAAGTTGCCCTCTTCATCGTCCTCGCCGATGTTCAGTACCACAATCACCGGCTTTGCAGACAGGAAGGTATAGCCCCTCAGTTGAGGGGCCGAGGCGATCTCCTCCGAGGTCCTGAGGGCCTGGCCTCCATCAAGGATCTCATGGGCCGCCTTCAGGAGTTCCAACTCACGGGGGTCCCCCTTCTTGCCCTTTTTGACCTCCTTTTCCAGGCGTTCAAGGCGCTTTTCCACACTCATGAGATCGGTGAGTATGAGTTCCGACTCGAACTGCTCGAAGTCCTCTTGGGGAGTGGGGCCCTGGCCTGCGAACTCAAATCCCCTGACCACATGCACAAGGGCGTCACACGGCCTCAGAAGGCGCAGGATCTCGTCCATGGCCTCCTGTTTCGCCTTGCCAGAGCCAGACGAGGAGATGGAGCCGCCAAGATCGATATATTTTACCTGGGCCGGTGTCACCTTCTTGGGCTTGTACATGGCGGCAAGCCTGTCCAGGCGCTCGTCCGGCACCTTGACAAGGGCCAGATTGGGGTCCTTCTTGCCCCCCTGAAATGCGGATGTCTCTGCCTCACTTCCTGTAAGTGCATTGAATATTGTGGTCTTGCCAGAGCCTGGCAGGCCTACGATTCCTATCTCCATGGTCTCAAATCCTGTAGTGTTCTCGTTCTTCAGGGCCGGAAGGCCTGGTCATTTGGGATCTTGTGACTTTAAGACTTCAGGGAGGGAAGTTCAAGATGCACAGGGGGTGGTGTCACCCTTGATCTTCTTGAGGGCATGCTCAAGCACCGGTGCCAGGGCAGAAAGCCCATCTTTGACTCCGCCGGGGCTGCCTGGCAGGTTCACTATCAGGCATCCGCCCCTTACGCCGCATATTGCCCTTGAGAGCATTGCCCTGGGGGTCTTTTTGAGTCCTTCAAGCCGCATGGCCTCTGCCATGCCTGGGATCTCGTAATCGACCACCGCCTTAGTGGCCTCCGGGGTGCGGTCCCTGGGAGACAGGCCTGTGCCACCTGTGGTGACTATGAGGTCGATGGCACCGGAATCGCTCCAGCCTATAAGCCTTTCAGAGATCTGATCCGGCTCATCCGGCACCACGGCCGTCTCGACCACTTGGAAGGGGCCGGCCTCCTCCAAAAAAGAACGGATGGCAGGCCCTGTGCCATCAGCCCTGCCACCCGCTGCTGTAGAGTCGCTTATGGTGAGTACAGCTGCCTTGAACAAATCGCTCTATTCCTGCTCCTGTTTGCTCTCGGCAATGATCTTTTCCTGTAGGTTCGGCGGGACCTCTTCATAGTGGGAGAACTCCATGGTGAAGCTGCCGCGTCCTGCAGTCATGGCATTGAGATCGAGCACATATTTCTGCACCTCTGAAAGGGGCACCGTGGCCGTGATGGTCTGGTAGCCATTGCCCGGCTCCATGCCCATGACCTTGCCTCTCCTGCTGTTCAGGTCCCCAATGATGTCGCCGATATTCTCCTCTGGGACCGTTACGGTCAGTTTCACTATTGGCTCCAGCAGGGTGGGTTTTGCCTCCAGCACGCCCTTTTTGAAACACTGGATGGCAGCGATCTTGAAGGCCATTTCGCTGGAGTCCACCTCGTGGCTCTTGCCATCATAGAAGCGCACCTTGAAGTCGGTGACCGGATAGCCTGCAAGTGGGCCTGCCTGCATGGCCTCCTGTATACCCTTTTCCACTGCAGGCACGAAGTTTCTGGGCACGTTCATGCCCACCAGGGCCTCTTCGAACTCATAGCCCTGCCCCCTTGGTAGCGGGGTTATGTCGAAATGGACCTCTGCAAACTGGCCTGCCCCACCGGTCTGTTTCTTGTGCCGGTAGATCACCCCCTTCTTGGGTGCCTTTATGGTCTCCCGATAGGCGATCTTCGGCAGTGCCAGGTCCACCTCCACCCCGAACTTCCTCTTCATCTTCTCGATGGTGTTCTCTATGTGGATCTGGCCCAGGCCTGAAAGGAGCAGTTCATTGGTCTCGGAATCCCTGCTCACCTTGAGGGTTGGGTCCTCCTCCTGGAGACGGGCAAGGGCGTTGGTTATCTTCTCCTCGTCTCCTCTGCTCTTGGGCTTTAGCGCATATGTCAGCACCGGTGAGGGCAGCTCGACGAATTCGTACTGGATGGGGTTGTCTGGGTCACAGAGGGTATCTCCGGTGATCGTGTATTTGAGTTTTGGTATGGCCACAATCGCCCCTGGGCCTGCCTGGTCCACTGCCTTCTGCTCCTTGCCCTGAAGGATGAAGAGTTGACCGAATTTCTCCTTCTCGTCCCTGTTGGGGTTATAGACCTGCATGTCTGCGCTCAAGGTGCCCGAGTAGATCCGGATTATGGAAAGGCGTCCTGCATAGGGGTCTGTAAGGGTCTTGAAGGTGAGGGCTGAGAAGGGGGCATCCGGGGTGGGCTGCCTGCTCTCCTCGTTTCCTGTCTTGGGATTGGTGCCAGAGACCTCTCCCTTGTCTGCAGGGGAGGGAAGAAACTTCTCTATGAGATCCAGGAGTGTGGTTACCCCTGCCATCTTCAGGGCTGAGCCGCACACTACAGGGACGAATCCTCCATCCAGGATGCCCTGCCTGAGGCCCGAGATGATCTCCTCAGGGCTCAGTTCCTCGCCTTCAAGGAATTTTTCCAGCAGCTCCTCGTCGGACTCTGCTGCATACTCGATCATGTTGTTTCTGGCATCTTCCACCTCGTCGGCCATGTCGTCCGGGATTGGCATGGCCTTGGCCTTGCCATCTGCTCCAAATTCATAGGCCTTCATCTGGAGCAGGTCCACAATCCCCTTGAAGGACTCGAAACTGCCTATGGGAATCGCCACAGGCACCAGGCGCACGTCAAAGGTCTCCTTCAGGGTCTCAAGGGTCTTGCTGAAGTCTGCCCGCTCTTTGTCCATCTTGTTGACAAACATGATCATGGGCGGGGAGAAGCGGGATATGATGTTCCAGACCTTCTGGGTCTGGGGCTTTATCGGGTCCACTGCGTCCGCAACAAGGATGCAGCTGTCTGCGGCCCGCATGGCCATGAGGGCATCGGCCAGAAAGTTGTCCTCTCCCGGGGTGTCCATGAGGAAGAAATCGTTCTTGTTCCACTTGAACCCGAAAAAGGAGGTGTTGATTGTGACCTTTCGGCTGATCTCTTCCGGCTCATAGTCCAGGATTGAGGAGCCGTCATCCACCTTGCCCAGTTTTTTGGTGGCCTTTGCGGCAAAGAGCATGGCCTCTGCCAGAGAGGTCTTTCCGGTTCCGCTGTGAGAAAGCAGGGCAAAATTGCGAACCTTGGCTACATCCATAACTCTTGATCTCCTTCTCCCTTGATTGGAATCGGCCCCAAATAGCGCAGATGACCATCTTGAAGGCCGGCAGGCGCGCCGAGGGCGCAAGAGCACTATTTGGAACTGAGTGCCTATTCAGTGCAACATAATTAAAAGCGATACTCGGCGTCAAGAGTGACGTAACTCTTGGGCGATACTGCCATTTCTGGATGGTCGAAGTCTCAGGATAAGCTGGTTGCGCACGGTCATGGTGAGGTTGATCCTCACCAGGTCCATAAGGGACAGGGGACGGGTTTTCACCTCGGCACGCCCCGCTTTTATGGCCTCTATCACGGCGTCCGGTTCAGGCTCGGCCTCCAAGAGGGTGAAGGTGGTGCCGAACTGGCGCCTTTGGTGGGCATCCGAGGTGCCAAGGAGCGTCTTTCCAAGCCTCCTGGCCGTCTCCTGCGCCTTTAGGTTGAAACGATTCAGCCTGCGGCAATAGAAGTGGCACCACTCTATGGCATCGAAGATCCTCTCGTGCTGCAGCAGGGCCTTTCTCAGGGCAACAGGGCTCGGATAAAAGGGGTGGGGGGCCATGATGATCCCGCGCTCCCTTCCTGGAAGACGGCGGAGATCCTCGAACGAGTTCAGCGAAAGGGAAGAGAAGTCGAAGTTTATGAGCACCACATGCCTGCCCTGGATGGTGGCCTCCATGCCCGGCAGCAGGCAGATCCCCCGCTCCTTGGCATAGTCCCGCAGGTAGGGGCTCCATGTGCACCTGTTGTGATTGGTGATGGCGAGCACAGAGTAGCCCTGACCGTGGGCCATATCTATGAGCTGTTTGGCATCGTAGTAGATCAGGTCTTCCGGGTCCTCGGCCGTGTGTATGTGAAAGTCCGCCTTTATCTTTGCCATCTCATCGGGCCTCCGGCCCTTCAAGGGCTGTAATCTTTTCAGTTTCCATGTCTGCTCGGATCTCCCGGCTATTGTCAGGTAGCCGGTCAGTACGGGTTTCTCCTTATCTTCAATCTGTAGAGTATGGGAGAGAGGGTTATGTTGAGTACCATGAATGCCACCACCAGAAGCAGTACCTCTCCCGGCTCCAGATAGAACTCCTGGCGCAACACCAGAAGCGGCAGGGCCGATTCTATTATCTGGTCGAGCCCTGTGGCCTTGGCCCCGCTCTCTAAGCCCATGCGCCTTTTGATGAAGCTGGCGGCCAGGTCCCCGATCATGGAAAGGGCCGCTGCCTTTAGTCCAAGTATCGGATCAAATCCCAAAATCATGGAGAAGACAGGGGTCCCGGCAAGGCTGAAGGCAAGCCCACGCCATGTCTTGTGCGGGCCGAATACAGGCCTGCCATCAGGCATCTTCACACCAAGGTCCACAGGGGCAGCGAGCCGCTTGCCAAGAAGGAGCCTGCCTATGATTGGCAGGAAGTTGGCGGCTCCAAGGATCAGCAGGATCTCGCCATAATAGAGGAACTGTTCAAGGGACATCTTATCGTCCAGGATCTTCCGTCCGCTTTCTTCCAGATCCAACCATCCTGTTTTTCATGGCCTTCATGGTGTCCGACCCGGAATTTGAGCTCAAGGCCCCAAAAAGCGATAAAGAAGACAGACCCCCTTTGGGGCAGCAGCTTTTGTAAATAGTTCAGAAGAGTCGTGCCGTGCCGTTTTTTTGCCTGACAAGGTTATGACAAGAAGAATCCTTGCCCCAAGGGCCCCAAAGGCCTCTTGGTCAACCTAAAGATAGCCATGGGCTATGTATTCATCAAGCCTGTCCATCCCCCTGTCCTGGGAGGCAAGGGGGAAAGGGGGGAGTTTGTTCAGCTCCTGAAGGCCAGTCTTCCTGGTTCCGAGCTCATCAAGGGCTCTTTGCTCCTAAGGGTAGGGTTCAGGGGCAGAAACGAGCTGTCCGGCCTGATTTCGAGACTCAACTCTAGGATAGGTCCAAACGGTGTCCCTGCCGGTTCACCGCGCTATCTGCCAGCCAAGATGGTGTGCAAGCAGGATGGGGCCTTACCGCCGGAGTGGCTGTGGCAGATCGTGCCGGTAGGCGGGCTTGTCGTCCCTGGCGAGGAGCAGACCGCAGGCGCCATGCCTTGGCTTTACGGATGGGATCTGATCGGCCTTGGCCGAGGGATGCGCCTTGATAGGATGCTCTTTCCCCTGAGAAGCCTGCTCCTCCAGGGAGACGGTAGGCGGGAGTGCTTCTTCTGCGGATCCTTTGCCCATGACGAGAGTGGCTGCACCATGGCCACCTATTCACCGTATGGCCGGGGTGATGCGAAATCCGTTGTTTCGCGTCTTTGCAAGGTCGCTCCAGAGCACTGGCTTTCTCTTTTGAAGGGTACATTTCAGTCGGCCAAGGCAGGGGCTTCCCAAAAGTCCAGGACCTCAAGGGGGGCTGCCAGTGATGCTGCAGCCACCACCGGCAGCCAAGGGGCCTCTTCAACACTCTTGGATAATTTGGCCGCCCTGATGGCAGACATGAGGTATCCCTTTCATCCCGGCTACGCGGCAATGGTGTGCAGGAGCGGGGCGGTATCCTTTGCGGAGATGGATAGGATCCCTGAAAGAAGGCTTGGGTCCGGTCCGCTGAAGGATGCCATGGAGATGGCTGCACGGGGAGACCTTGCAGGGTGTACGCGGCTCCTTGGATATATGGATGAGGATGGTCAGGGCTCGGAATTCTTCATCTTGAAGGGCCTGTCCCTGCTCTTTCAGAAAAGACCGGACAGTGCCTTGGTCGCCTGGCTCGATGCAGAGCGGAGTGCCAAGACACCCCTCAGAAAGAGCTATGCCATCCTCCTTCAAAGCAGGCTCTTTTTTCTCAAAGGAGACCTGCCAAGTGCCGTCGATGCTGCATCGAGGGCCATAAGGGCCGACAAGACCTGCTCCTTTGCACCCTACTGGCGGATGGCCATGTCCGGACACAGGGGGCAGTGCTCCGAGGTCGCCGCCTTTTTGACCGGCAGAGACACCAGTGCCCATCTCTTGATGAGTGCCCTCTGCGATCCCCTCTTGATCCCTTGCGAGGAAATCGTAGAAAAGCTCTTCAGGCAGAGCTGGCTCCAGATGGAGGAGCGGCTCAGGGGCAGGGTCGAGTCCCTCGAGGAGAGTATCGATGAGGTCTCTCGTGCCTTCGGGCCGGATATGACAGCGGATGTTGCAAGAAGATTCATGAAGTGGCGTGGCAGGTGGGCCCAGATGGGGCTTTGTCAGCTAAAGGAGGGAGAGGGCTTCCTTGATGAGCTTTCAGAAACTCTCAGGCAGGCAGCGGCAAATGGCACCCTGTCCGGCCTGAAGGAGCTGTTTAGGGCATCTAAACGGGCAAGGAGATTGTTAGAGGCCCTGCCTGGCAGTCAGGACGGGCGCAGGCTCAGGTCGAGATGTGTCGATTTCATAAAGGAGTCCTCCAGGGTCATAAACCGCAAGCCCCCACCAGCCCTTTCAGAGCTCATAGCCCTGAAGGAGCAAGTGGACCGTCTGCTTTCAGAGTTCGAGGCGATAGATGAGGCCTGCGGGCAGCTCTTTCAGAGGGTCGTGAGGGCAAGACTCATAAAACGGTATGCGGTCCTTGGGGTGATGGCCATGATGATCATCTGGTTGGCCATCTACCTGTACGTGATGTGGTAAGATAAGGAGAAAAGGGGGCACAGGCCAAAAAAGAGTTGACGCAGATGCCGGTAGTGGCTATATGAAGGGTGTCAACCAGAAAGCCTCAGGCGAAGAGCCTTATGGCGTGCCAGCCAGACCTGCTATATCTTCCACATCAAATTATCTTTTGTGGATTACAGTAAGGCTTTTAAAGTTCCCGATCGCTTATAACAGTACCACCCACCTCTTGGGAGGCTGCATCTCGGGATCATGTCATGGGAGTTGATCCCTTTAAAGGGACAGGGTCAGGCACAAGGGTTGGTAAGGGTTAAGAAAGATTAGGGAGTTTAGATAGTAGAAAAGCAAGGATAGACTTCAATAGGAACCAGCAAGCATCAGAAGCACGCCTACTGAAAAGCAACTTCTCATTTTCTATATATTTCCGCGCTATTGATTCAATCCTACACTCACCAGAGGTATCTTTATCATGGTTAGACGAAAGTCGAATAACAATAACAGCACCAATGGAAATGCCAGGAATTCGGCGCCAGACAAGTCGGGAAACGGCACAGTGAGCAGTGGCGTATCCCGCATGCCCGTCCTCTATCTGGAAGAGCTGAAGAAAAAATCCGTTGCCGAGCTCATGAAGATGGCATCAGATCTCGGTGTGGAGGTCTCGGCCACGGGAAAGCGCAAACAGGACATCATCTTTGCCATCCTGAAGGCCCAGGCCCAGAACAACGGGGTGGTCTATGGAGACGGGGTGCTGGAGATCCTGCAGGATGGATTCGGGTTCTTGAGAAGCCCGGACTACAACTATCTGCCAGGGCCGGACGACATCTATGTATCACCCTCACAGATAAGGCGTTTCAGCCTGAATACGGGCGATACAATATCTGGCCAGATTCGTCCTCCAAAGGAGGGGGAGCGCTATTTCGCCCTTCTCAAGGTGGAGCAGATCAATTTCGATCCGCCGGAAAAGGCCTTCGAGCGGGTACACTTCGACAATCTGACCCCCCTCTATCCGGACGAGCAGCTCAAGCTCGAGACCACGCCAGACAATCTCGGTGGCAGGATCATGGATCTCATGACCCCTATCGGCAAGGGGCAGCGCGGGCTCATCGTGGCCCCGCCAAGGACCGGCAAGACCATGCTGCTTCAGAGCATTGCAAACTCCATATCCCAGAATCATCCGGAGGTCTACCTCATCGTGCTGCTCATAGACGAACGGCCTGAAGAGGTGACCGACATGCAGCGCTCCGTCAAGGCCGAGGTGATAAGCTCCACCTTTGACGAGCCTGCCCAGAGGCATGTTCAGGTCTCTGAGATGGTGATCGAGAAGGCAAAGCGCCTGGTAGAGCACAAGAAGGATGTGATGATACTGCTCGACAGCATCACCCGCCTTGCCAGGGCCTACAATACCGTGGTCCCCCACAGCGGGAAGATCCTGTCCGGTGGCGTGGATTCAAACGCCCTTCACAGGCCCAAACGGTTCTTTGGCGCAGCCCGGAATATCGAAGAGGGCGGAAGCCTCACCATCATAGCAACTGCCCTGATAGATACCGGAAGCCGCATGGACGAGGTGATATTCGAGGAGTTCAAGGGTACAGGCAACATGGAGATACACCTTGACAGGAAGTTGACAGAGAAGAGGATCTTCCCTTCCATAGACATAAACCGTTCCGGCACCCGAAAGGAGGAGCTGCTCCTGGCCCCCGATGTACTGAACCGGGTATGGATCCTGAGAAAACTCCTCTCCCCTCTGAATCCCATAGATACCATGGAGTTTCTGCTGGACAAGATGAAGGATACCGAGAGCAACGAGGAGTTCCTGGCCTCCATGAACAGATGAGGCAGGCAGCCCTTGACGAAACAGGCGCTTTTACTTAAAAAGAGTGATTCACGACTTAAAATTACCAAAAGGGAGACCATATAGAGATGAAGGAAGGCATACATCCCGAATACCATAAGGCAAAGGTCCGCTGCGCTTGCGGCAACGAGTTCGAGGTGGGTTCCACCCTGAAGGAGATCAAGGTGGAGATCTGCTCCCAGTGCCATCCCTTCTTCACCGGCAAGCAGAAACTCGTTGATACCGCGGGCCGTGTGGAGAAATTCATGAAGAAGTACGGCAAGTCCATGGAGGCCAACTCCAAGTAAGCCTTCGGCTCACCCTTTCCGGTGCCGCAAGACCTTACCCATTTTCATGTTTGAACGTCTGGACGAGATAAAGGAGCGTTTCAAGGAGATAGAGCAGGAGCTCTCAAATCCCGATGTGGTCAAGGACCAGAACCGCTACCGGGAGCTTACCAAGGAGCACTCCGAGCTCGGCCAGATCGTCAGGGTCTACGACGAGTTCCTGGATGTCAGGAAACAGATAGAGGAGAACAAGGAGCTCCTCAAGGACCCCGATCCCGAGATGCGCGAGCTTGCAAAGGTAGAGCTCGCAGAGCTCGAAGAGAGGGAGGCAGAGCTGGAGGAGCGGCTTAAGGTGCTCCTGCTGCCCAAGGACCCCAACGATGAGAAGAATGTTCTCCTCGAGATCCGTGCTGGTACCGGGGGAGACGAGGCGGCCCTCTTTGCCGCGGATCTGTTTCGCATGTATAGCCGGTATGCAGAGCGCCAGGGCTGGAAGGTCGAGGTGCTCTCATCCCATGAGACCGGCATAGGCGGTTTCAAGGAGATCATTGCACTCATATCCGGAGATCGGGTCTTCAGCCGCCTGAAATATGAAAGCGGCACCCACCGAGTCCAGCGTGTGCCCGAGACAGAGACTCAGGGGCGTATCCATACCTCTGCGGTGACCGTGGCGGTGCTGCCCGAGGCAGACGAGGTGGATGTGGACATAAATCCTCAGGATCTCAGGATCGACGTTTACAGGGCCTCGGGTGCCGGTGGCCAGCATGTGAACAAGACCGAGTCCGCCGTACGCATAACCCATATACCCACGGGCCTTGTAGTGCAGTGCCAGGATGAGCGCTCCCAGCACAAGAACAAGGCCAAGGCCATGAAGGTGCTGGCAGCAAGGCTGCTGGACCTGAAACGTCAGGAGCAGCAGTCCCAGATGACGGAGCAGCGCCGCAGCCAGGTGGGCTCTGGCGACAGGAGCGAGCGCATCCGTACCTACAACTTTCCCCAGGGCCGGGTGACCGATCACCGTATCGGGCTCACCCTTTATAAACTGGAAGACATCATGCAGGGCGATATCGATGAGCTCATCGAGGCCCTTGGAACCCACTTTCAGGCAGAAGCCCTTGCCTCGGCAGGAAATCAGGCCTGACAGGCCGCATCCCCCTAAACACAGATCCAAGGCCGATATCTCCGCTGACACGATAGGCAATACGGTCTCAGAGCTACTCGCATGGGCTGCCGAGCAGATAGCCGGCACCTGTCCGGACACCCCCCGCCTTGATGCCGAGGTCATCCTGGCCTCAATACTTGAGAAAGACAGGCTCTGGCTCCATCTAAATCCAGGTTTCCACCCCGAACAGGACAGGATCCTGCGGTTTGCCGCGGCTGTTGAAAGAAGGTGCAACCATGAGCCTGTGGCCTATATCACCGGATGGTGCGAGTTCTTCTCAAGGCCCTTCAGGTGTGACAAGAGGGCCTTGATCCCGCGCCCTGAGACCGAGTTGATAGTGGAGCAGGCCATCTCCTGGGCAGATCGCATAGGGGCGGCCCCAGCCAATCATAGGATACTGGATCTTGGCACAGGCTCCGGGATCCTTGCCATCACCCTGTGTCTGGAGCTTGGAGCCGGATCCGTGCTCGCAGTCGACCATTCATTCGGTGCATTGACCCTGGCAAGGGAGAATGCGATCCTCCATGGCTCTGATGACCGGGTGCATCTGCTCTGTTCAAGCTGGTTCTCGGCTCTCAGGGCAACAGGAACGGAAGGGCGCTTCAGTATAATCGTCTCCAACCCCCCATATGTTGGTGAAAAGGATCGTGACAGCCTCCCTGATAGCGTGGCCGCCTATGAGCCTGAAACCGCCCTCTTTGACGGGAGCAGGCAGGGGCTTTCCGCCCTTGAAGAGATCTTCCGGACAGCCCCTGCCTATCTGGATCGTCCAGGCATCCTGCTGTGTGAGACCGGCTGGGATCAGGCAGAAAGGGTCAAGGCCTTTGCCGATGCCCTCGGCATCTACAGGGCCATTTCGATCTTCAAGGATCTGTCGGGTATAAAACGGGTGGTGGCTGCAGAGCTTTGATGGCGGATCTGGATCCCCCGTCTGTTTTTCTTCTTTTCATTTGACCTGGATCAATGAAATGTGTATTTTTCTGGGCCAGAATCTCTTATAGTATAAAAATAATCCAATTAGGGAGATTTGGTCTTGAAGATCCTGCGTAAAATCATAGAGATAGATGAAGAGCTATGTAATGGCTGTGGTCAGTGTGTGCCTGCCTGTGAAGAAGGGGCCATAGAGATAGTGGATGGAAAGGCAAGGCTCGTTGCCGAGAAGTATTGCGATGGCCTTGGGGCCTGCCTTGGTGAATGTCCGACAGGCGCACTCAAGATAGTAGAGCGTGAGGCAGAGGACTTCGACGAAGAGGCAGTCGAGGAGTATCTGAAGGAGAGGTCCATGGATGGCAAAGGCGCTGGGCCAGCACCGGATCAGCCTGATTCTTCCGAAAAGATGGCCTGTGGCTGTCCTTCCAGCATGATTCGGGATCTTGGCCCTGCTGGACCGGCAGTTCAGGCGGTTTCCGCGCCTCGGGCCTCTCAGCTGGGTCACTGGCCGGTTCAGATCAATCTCATCCCACCCCATGCGCCCTTTTTGAAGGGGGCAGAGCTTCTGATCACAGCGGATTGTGTACCTGTTGCCCTTCCCGACTACCATGCCAGGTTCGTGCCCGGAAAAGTGGTGATGCTGGGATGTCCAAAATTCGACGATCAGTCTGCATATATCGAGAAATTTGCCCAGATATTTCGGCAGGCTGCCCCTAAATCCCTTACAGTTCTCATAATGGAGGTTCCTTGTTGTTCACAGATGATATATATTATGAAGCAGGCCATGGAGAGGGCAGGGGTGGAGATCCCGACACAGATCAAGGTGATCGGGCTCAAGGGGGATATCAAGTCTTGAAGCCGGGTAGGGCTTGGCTCTTGATTTTCAGCCAATAATAATTATTCACATAGATGGCCACTGTGTTACCATAATTAAAACAAACTTTACAAAAGGAGGAAGGTTTATGATGAAGCGTGCCATGTTCGCAGGAGTGTTGTCTGCGGCCCTCATCGCCTTTGGAGGCATGATGGGTCAGGCCCAGGCAGCAGAGAATTGTATCGAGTGTCACAAGAAGGTGAGTCCCGGCCAGGTGACGGACTGGAGTGTCAGCAAGCATGCCGAGAATGACATTACCTGTTCCGTCTGCCACGGCGAGGACCATCAGAGCGCCAAGGATGTCGACAAGGCTATCCTCCCTGACGAGCACAAGTGTGCCGAGTGTCATGAGGAGCAGTTCGAGTCCTTCAAGAAGGGTAAGCATCAGTTCGGTTGGACCTCACTCAATGCCCTGCCCATCACCCATGTGGAGCCCGACACCCTCATGGAGGGCGGCAAGGGCTGCGGTGGATGTCACAACATGGGCATCAAGACCGAGGAGCAGAAGCAGGCCCAGACCAAGTGGGGCCAGCGTTATCAGAACAACTCCTGTGACGAGTGCCACACCAGGCACAGCTTCTCAAAGAAGGAGGCGCAGGATCCCCAGGCCTGTCAGCAGTGCCACATGGGCTATGACCATCCCCAGTGGGAGATGTGGTCCAGCTCCAAGCACGGTTCCCGCTGGTTCGCCAAGCAGAGGGGCGCCCTGCCTGCAGATGCACAGGCCCCAACCTGCCAGACCTGTCACCTGCCCGATGGCACCCACAACAACAGGACTGCATGGGGCTTCTTGGGTGTAAGACTTCCTCTCCCCGAGGATAAGCAGTGGGCAGCCGATCAGGTTACCATCCTGAAGGCCCTTGGCGTGCTCAATCCCGAGACCGGAAAGCCCACCGCAAGGCTGGATGCCGTAAAGGCCGTCCGTCTCGCCAGGCTCACCAAGGAGGAGTTCGACGAGGAGCGCAACAAGATGAAGGATCGCTGTGCCAAGTGCCACTCCAGGAACTATGTGGATAAGCAGTTCGAGATGGCAGACGAGGCCTTCAAGCAGGTCGATCATCTCCTGGCCGAGGGGATCAGGATAGTTGCAGGCCTCTACAAGGACGGCATCCTCAAGAAGAGGAACAGCCAGCCCTTTGCCTATCCAGACTTCCTCTACTTCATGAGGACCGATTACAGCGCAGCCAGTGGAGACAGCTACAAGAACCTGCCAGATGGCATGAGCTATATCGAGCAGGTACTCTTCCAGATGTACATGAAGCACCGTATGCGTGCCTATCAGGGCTACTTCCACATGAACCCAGACTATGCCTACTGGTACGGCTGGGCCATGATGACCAAGGATCTTGGACACATCAAGGAACTTGCCGCCGAGATGAGGGCCAGCCACAAGAAGTAATGATGGCCTGAATCGGCAAAACGGCTCTTGAAGGGGCGGCTGGGGGCAGATTCCAGCCGCCCCTTTCTTTTTGGCAGAAACTTTTCTGAAAAAGCCCTCCCTATGCCCCCTCGAGCATCGCCTTCAGGGTGAGGGCATCCCTTGCGGCAGAGCCATCGTCCGTGTTGTCGAAGTACCAGAAGACCTCCTCCACCGGCAGCTTGCCTACGCTCTTTAGCCATCTTTCAAGCCTGTCCCGTCCATACAGCCCCCGGTAGAGCTGCTCGTGGCCGTGGAGGCGTACATAGGCGAAGGCAGCGGTGGCAGAAACGGTCATGGGATATCTGCCTGCGGTGTCGCTTATGACCCAGGCGATATCCTCTGCCCTCAGGAGTGAGAGCACCTCCTGGCTGTGCCAGGATGGGTGTCTTGCCTCGATGGCATGTTTGATCCCATCTCTTGGCAGCATGGCGATGAAGGCCTTGGCCCTCTGAGTGTCAAAGGAGAGGGATGGTGGCAGCTGCCACAGGACCACCCCGAGCTTTTCCTCGAGTATCATCGCCCTGTCCATGAATTTCGAGACCGATTCCTCCTCCACCTCGAGCCTCCTGATATGGGTGATGAATCTCGGGCCCTTTACGGACCAGATGAAATTGGCAGGTGTCCTGTCGTACCAACCCTGCCACGTCCTTTCAGGAAAGGATCTATAGAATGAGGCATTCAGTTCCACGGTATCGAGGCGTTCCGCGTATTTTTCGAGAAATCGCCTCTTGGCTGTCCCCTCTGGGTAGAGGGTGCCTATAAATGTCTCATAGTTCCAGCCGCTGGTGCCCACATGGATCTTCATGGCCTGTACCCAATATTGCTGCTGTCCTTTTTATCTTGATGGTGCCTTGCCAGGCACTCTACAGGTGAAGTGTATCGCCTGTTTCTCCTTGACGAAAGCATGAAAAGGTGTTATTCGATTTGTCCCTGGAATAATTGAAATTATCGGGACGTGGCGCAGTCTGGAAGCGCACCTGAATGGGGTTCAGGGGGTCGGAGGTTCAAATCCTCTCGTCCCGACCAGATTCAAGAAGATGGGGCTGGCGGCTTTAGTGGCGTTCAGCCCCTTTTAATTGCAAAAATATACGAAATAATCCCAGGTTTTCAGGCAATTCTTGACAATTCTGCGGTTGTCTCTATATTTATGGCACTGGATATTCGGCTTTACCAGCCGGCCCTAATTCTGTTGGGCCGGTATCAGTCAGGCCCTTGGCCAGTAGAGTCGAAATAGAAGCGGGCGTAGCTCAGTTGGTAGAGTACAAGCTTCCCAAGCTTGGGGTCGCGGGTTCGAGGCCCGTCGCCCGCTCCATCCCTTTTTGAGGTTTGACTGCCTCTTCCCCCAGCGGGGACGGCAGGCAGTGCTTACTTCGATGAGTGGAGGTATAAAAAGTTTATATCTTTATCTCTGTTGAAGTGGGCTCTGCCCACTTTATTTTTTTGTAGATATGGCGATCAGGAGCAAGGAAAGAGCAAGGGCAGTGATAGATGCCGTAAGGGATCTGGTGGAGGATCTAATCGTGCATGAGGGCATGGAGTTGGTGAATGTGGAGTTCACCACAGGCCCTGGCGGCAATATCCTCCGGCTCACCATAGACAAGCCCGGTGGAGTCACCCTGGATGACTGCGTGGATATCAGCAGGACTGTGAGCGACATACTGGATGTGCATGACCCCATACCGGCATCGTACAACCTGGAGGTCTCATCGCCTGGCATAAACAGGCCTCTGGTCCGGCCTGCAGACTTTGAGCGTTTCAGCGGTGAAAAGGTATTCGTGAAGACCGAGGTGCCCTTTCGATCCAGGAGACGCTTCAAGGGCATCCTGAGGGGGCGTCAGGACGATGCCGCTATCGTGGAGACCAGTGAAGAGACCTATGCCATACCCTTTGAGATCATTACCAAGGCACGGCTTGATATCCTATAAGCGAGCAGACAAGGAAAAGAGATGGAAGTTGGACTCAAGAGAATCATCGATCAGGTAAGCAGGGAGAAGGGCCTTGAAAGAGAGGTCCTGATCCAGGCGCTGGAAGAGGCCATAGAATCTGCTGTAAAGAAGCGCTTCGGGCCCAAGATGGATGTCGAGGTGCGCTATGATGACGTCACCGGCCAGCTCGAGGTCTTCCAGTTCAGGAATGTTGTGGAAGAGGTCAAGGACCCGCAGACCGAGATCTCCCTGGAGGAGGCCAGGAAACTGGATCCTGAATCCCAGCTTGGCGACAGTATAGGCACCAAGATGGACATGGAGACCCTTGGAAGGATCGCCGCCCAGTCCGCACGCCAGGTCATCATTCAGAAGATGAAGACCGCTGAGCGGGATGTGATATATGACGAGTTCAAGGATCGTGAGGGCGAGATCGTAAACGGCATCGTTCAGCGTTTCGAGCGCGGAAACGTCATAGTGAATCTCGGCCGTACAGAGGCCATCCTGCCCTCGTCCGAGCAGATCCCAACAGAAAGCTACCGCAGGGGAGACCGGATCAGGGCCATGATCATAGAGGTCAGGAAGACCCAGAGAGACACCCAGATCATACTCTCCAGGACCCATCCCGACTTCCTCATCAAGCTCTTTGAGATCGAGGTGCCGGAGATCGCAGAGGGCATCGTCCAGATCATGGGTGTGGCGCGGGAGCCTGGAAGCCGTTCCAAGATCGCCGTCAGCTCCAGTGACATAGATGTGGACCCGGTTGGCGCCTGTGTCGGCATGAGGGGCTCGCGGGTCCAGGCCATAGTCCAGGAGCTGAGGGGCGAAAAGATAGATATCGTGCCCTGGAGTCCGGATCCGGCCAAATATGTCTACAATGCCCTGTCTCCTGCCGAATGTACCCAGGTGACCGTGGATGAGGCCAATGAGGCCCTCGAGGTGATCGTACCGGATGATCAGCTCTCTCTGGCCATTGGCAGACAGGGACAAAACGTGCGCCTGGCTGCAAAGCTCATGGGCTGGAAGATCGACGTAAAGAGTGAGACCAGGCACAGAAACAGCCAGGATCCCAACTACCAGGCCATGCTCAAGTATCTGGAGATGAGCGAGAACATAGCCGATCACCTCTTCAAGAAGGGTATCCGGACCATTGGACAGCTTGCCGAGGCGGATCCCGAGGAGTTGAGGAAGGATGCCATCCCATTCATCGAGGCGGCCAAGGAGCTCCTGGCAGAGCACCCAGAGCTTGCAAGCCTGAGTGAAGAGGAAGGTGAAGAGGGTTCGGACCTCGAAGAGCTTGGAGAGGCCGTACCTGAGGCCGATGAGAGCTCAGAGGAGCCCCTGGCCGAGGCAGCCGTAGAGGATGAAGGTGAAGAGGCTGCTTCCGAAGCCTCTTCGGAACAGGGGCTGCAGGAGGAGGGCCTTGAGGCAGAATCGGATACCTCTGGTGGTGATGAAGGACCTGAAGGTGAAGGCGAGGCCCTGCCAGCCCAAGAGCCGGAAAAGGAGCCTGTTTCCTCATAAGTGAGGAGATATTCCAGGCGATCGGGGTGTCAAGGCGGTCGAAGCACATTCCTGAAAGGACCTGCATACTTTGCGGTAGGAAGGCTCCAAAGACAGAGCTCGAAAGGCTGGTCGTCAGGAGAGAGGGTGAGGGCTGGATCGTGGTTGCAGACCGCAGGCAGACCTTGGCCGGACGAGGCGCCTATGTCTGTAGGCAGGGCGACTGTCTCGATAGGGCCCTGCAGGATACGGATAGATTTAAGGCCCATATTGAGAGGGCATTTAGAAAGAGACTCAAGAACTTGGATTTTCGGGGGTTAAGAGAAGGTAATGGCAAAGATAAGAGTGCATGAGCTTGCCAAAGAATTTGGAATCTCCAGCAAGGAGATGGCCAGCCGCATCAAGGACATGGGCTATCCCATCAAGAACTATATGAGCACGCTGGAGGATTATGAGGCTGACGAGATCAGAAAGCGCATGAAGGAGGAGGGGGCAGGCTCCAAGGAGGGTGCAGAGGCAGAGCAGCCAAAGACCCAGACCATCATCAGGCGCAGGCGCAATGTGGTCAAGATAAAGAAGATCGTCATCAAGAAGACGGGAAAGCCCGAAGAAGAGGCCGAAAAGCCGGAACAGCCCGCTGAAGAGCAGGCAGAAGCAGCCGAAGCAAAGACCCCCGAAAGCCCCCTGAAACCTGCAGAGACCAAGGCTGAAGAGGCTCCGGAAAAATCCATCGAGCCCGAAGAGACGACAGGGCCGGAGGGCAAGGAGCAGCCTGAGACCGCCAAAAAGAGGGCGGCCGAGTCCAAGGTCAGGATAGTAAGGCCGGCAGAGAGGGAGCCGGGGCAGGAGACGGCGATCTCTGAAGAGGCGGCCGAAGAGGCAAGGGAGTCCCTTGCCGAGAAGAAGGCCGTCCTCGAGGTGGTAGAGCCGGAGGAGGCACCAGAAGAGGCCCCACCTGAAGATGTCCGTGAGAAAGAGGCCCTGGAAAAGGCCCCGGAAGAAAAGCCCCTTAAAGAAGAGGGCCTCAAGAAGGAGGCTGAGGTTGAAACGGCTACGGCCAAGAAGGGTCCGGAGACAGCGGCAAAGGGAGCTGAGACAGCTGCCCCAGCCGAGCAGAAGGCAGCGGCCCCCAAGGCCAAGAAGCCAAAACAGCTTGTAAAGATCGTCGACCGAAAGATCGATATCTCGAAACACCTGGAAGCCAAGGCCAAGGCCCCTGCAAGATCAAAGGCTGCACCAAGGCCTGCCGCCAGGCCGGGGCGCAAACCCATGCCGGCAGAGCCTGCTGCGCCAGTGTCAGAGGCGGTTCCCCTCAAGGGCAAGAAGAAGGGCAAGCGCGTCGTCAAGGCGGCAGATCTTTCCATGGGCAAGCGCAGAAAGCCCGTGAAGAAGAAGGGCCGCAAGGAGACCATCCAGCAGATACTTGCCGAGGAGGCGGGTATATCGAGGGTGGGCAAGAAGTCGGCCAAGGCCAAGGCCAAGGAGGCGAGGGAACAGCAGCCCGCCGGTACCGCTCCCATCAAGGCCGAGAAGAGAAAGATCGTAATGACCGACACCATTCAGGTGAGCGAGTTTGCCAAGAAGATGGGAGTCAAGCTGAGCGACATCATCATGAAGCTCATGGGGCTTGGCGTCATGGTGACGGCAAATCAGACCATCGATTACGATACGGCTGTGATCGTGGCCTCCGAGTTTGGCTACGAGGTGGAGAGAAAGAGTGTGGCCGAGGACATAGTCCAGGAGGTCGAGGAGAAGGCCCCGGCAGGTGAGCCTGTTCCCAGGCCGCCTGTGGTCACTGTCATGGGCCATGTGGACCACGGAAAGACCACCCTGCTCGATGCCATACGCGACTCCGATGTGGCTGCTCGCGAGGCCGGTGGCATCACCCAGCACATCGGTGCCTATCAGGTGGAGCTGCCATCAGGTGACAAGGTCACCTTCATAGATACCCCGGGCCATGAGGCCTTTACCTCCATGCGTGCCCGAGGCGCCCAGGTGACTGACATCATAATCCTGGTGGTTGCGGCAGATGACGGGGTCATGGCCCAGACCCGTGAGGCCATCGATCATGCCAGGGCTGCAAAGGTGCCCTTGATAGTGGCTGTGAACAAGATCGACAAGCCCGGCGCCAACCCCGATCGGGTAAAGACCGAGCTGTCCGAGCTGGGTCTCGTCCCCGAAGACTGGGGTGGAGATACCATATTCGTGAACATATCGGCCAAGAAGAAGATCGGCATCGACGAGCTCCTGGAACTCATGATCCTGCAGGCCGAGGTGCTGGAGCTCCAGGCCGATCCAAAGCGTCCGGCAAGGGGCCATGTCATCGAGTCCCGCCTGGACAAGGGCCGTGGCCCTGTGGCAACCGTCATCGTCCAGGAGGGAACCCTGAAGGTGGGAGATGCCCTGGTCTGTGGCCTCCATTACGGCAAGGTGCGGGCGATGATCAACGACAAGGGCGAAAAGGTCTCCGAGGCAGGTCCATCGACACCGGTGGAGATCCAGGGCCTTTCAGGTGTGCCGGAGGCCGGAAACGAGTTCATCGTGCTGCCAAACGAGAAAAAGGCGCGCGAGGTGGCCGAGTATCGCCAGAGAAAGGCGCGCGAGGCCGAACTCGCCAAGACCACCAGGGCGAGCCTGGAGAATCTCTTCGAGAAGATCCA
Organism: uncultured Desulfobacterales bacterium; assembly: GCA_964573615.1. Lineage (GTDB taxonomy): Bacteria > Desulfobacterota > Dissulfuribacteria > Dissulfuribacterales > QOAL01 > JALSKY01. The sequence continues at coordinate 20,380 of CAZNKD010000035.1, forward strand.
GCAGGAGAAGCTCAAGACCCTGCATCTCATCATCAAGGCAGATGTGCAGGGCTCGCTGGAGGCCCTGTCGGATGCCCTTCGCAAGCTGTCCACGGACAAGATCAAGATCGACATCGTCCGCGGCGGCATAGGCGCCATCACAGAGTCCGATGTGCTGCTCGCCTCGGCCTCAGATGCCATTATCATCGGCTTCAACGTAAAGCCCACGCCCAAGGCCAAGCAGCTGGCAGAACAGGAGCATGTGGAGATCCGTTTCTATGATGTCATCTACCACGCCCTGGAAGAGATAAAGAGCGCCATGGTGGGCATGCTTGAGCCGGTCTACAAGGAGGTTGCCCTTGGAAAGGCCGAGGTCAGGGAGACCTTCCGGATATCCAAGGTGGGTACCATTGCAGGCTGTTATGTGATTGAGGGTGTCATCAGGAGGAATGCCCAGTGCAGGCTCCTCAGGGACAACGTGGTGGTCTATACCGGCAAGATCGCATCCCTGCGCCGCTTCAAGGATGATGTGAAAGAGGTGCAGAGCGGCTATGAGTGCGGTATCGGCCTCGAGAACTTCAACGACATCAAGGTGGGCGATGTGATAGAGGCCTACGAGATGGAAGAGGTCGCCCCGGATCTTGGCCTTACCGAAGAGGAACAGGAGAACCAGAAGCAGGAGTAATGGTGGTGGCCGTAGCCAGGGTGCGGTTCCAGCTGGAGGCACGCTCCCTGAAGGGTAAGAGAAAGGTGGTAAAGAGCGTGGTGGAACGGGTTCGCAGCAGATACAATGTGGCCATCTCCGAGGTGGGGCTCCACGACGTGTGGCAGTCGGCGGAGATAGGCATCTGTGCTGTGGGAAACAGCGAGCCTGTGGTCTCCGGTGTCATGGAGAGGATAGTCACCTTTATGGAGAACAATTCCGAATGCGCCATCATAGACTCCAGCCTTGAGATAATACACATGGGAAGATGATGGATTTTGAACTCTTTGAGGGCCTCAAGGGGCCAGGACGCTCATACTCCCGCTCGGAACGGGTGGCAGATCTCCTGAAAGAGGAGGTGGCCGGGATGTTGCTGGCCGAGATCAAGGACCCGCGCGTCCAGGGCATGGTCACCATCATGAGCGTGCGGGTTACCAAGGACCTCAGACATGCCACCTTTGGTGTATCGGTCATGGGGGATGAAAAAAGCCAGAAACAAGCCATGGCCGGGCTGAGGAAGGCCTCTGGTTTCATCCGCTTCACCCTTGGAAAGAGGCTCAAGATCAAACGCATCCCTGAGCTCCACTTCGAGATGGACAGATCCCTTGATGCCCAGGAGCATATCGAACTCCTGCTCAGAAAGATCCATGAAGAAGAATAGGTCATGATGGGCGGGAAGGATCTCCAGAAGCGGCTTTCAAAGGCTGCGGCCATGATCTCGTCGGCAGATTCACTGCTGGTGACTGCCCATCAGAGGCCAGACGGGGATGCCGTGGGTTCACTCCTGGGGCTGGCGTCCGCGCTGAAGGCCCAGGGCAGACGGGTGCTCTGTTACACCAATGATCCCATAAAGGCCAACTTTCGCTTTCTTCCCGGCTCGGATCAGATCTGTCATGAACTGCCAGACGATCTCTCTTCCATCGATACCCTGGTCATCCTCGACTGCCACGATCCCGAGAGGATCGGCCCTGAGGGCAGAAGGCTGGTCGAGGCCATCGGCAGGATATGTGTCTTGGATCATCACTTGGGGCAGGGGCTCTGCGGATCCGTAAGATCGGAGTGTGTCCAGGTGATAGAGACCTCTGCATGTGCCACAGGGGCCATCTGTCTGGGGCTGCTCGAGCTCCTTGGGTGGCCGGTCACCAGGGATGTGGCCACCTGCCTTTATACGGCCATAATGACCGATACCGGTGGATTCGCCTACAGCAACACCTCCTCCTTCACCTTTGAGGTGGCCAGGAAACTGGTGGAGAAGGGTGCTGATCCGTACAGGATCTCTGCCAATGTCTTCGAGACCAGGGCCCTTTCCCAGCTCAAGATGCTTGGAGAGGCGCTGTCCGGCCTGGAGACCTACTTTGGTGGCAGGTTCTCCCTGATGCAGGTTGGCCCTGAGATGTTCAAGAAGTGGGGATGCACCGAGTCCGATACCGATGAATTCGTGGCCTATGCCAGATCCATAGACGGGGTGGAGATAGCGGCCCTCGTGAAGGAGTTCATCCCGGGGCGTGTATCAGTGAGCCTCAGATCGAAATTTTTTGCCAATGTGGCTGCCCTTGCCGCTGAATTTGGTGGCGGAGGCCACTTCCATGCTGCAGGTTTCAAGACCAAGGGGAGCAGGCAGGATGTGATAGAGCAGCTCCTCAAGCGGGTAGAGGCATACCTCGATGGCGCACAGGCAGGAGCAGGAGGCAGCGTGCAGAGTGGTCATATAAGGGCAGCTGGCCAGGCCATCTGCTAAAGGGGGCCTATTAGGAACAACCATGGGAATTGATGCAGCTGTCATAGCAATAGACAAGCCGGCCGGGCTCACCTCCTTCCAGGTGGTGAACCGGGTGAGGCGTATATTCGGGGTCAAGAAGGCAGGCCATACCGGCACGCTCGATCCTGCTGCCACGGGCCTTCTGGTGGTGTGCCTGGGCAGGGCCACAAGGCTTGCCCAGTTCATCACCCAGGGGGACAAGGTGTACGAGGGCACCCTCACCCTTGGGATCATGACCGACAGCTATGATGCAGAAGGTCAGATAGTGGAGACCAGGCCCCTGCCGGATGGACTCAGCCGCGAGTCCATCGCCGAAATGGCGAGCCGGTTCATAGGCACCATAGAGCAGGCCCCGCCCCCCTTTTCTGCAGCAAAGCACAAGGGGGTGCCTCTTTACAAGCTTGCAAGAAAGGGGATCGAGATAAAAAAGGAGCCGAGGAAGGTGGAGGTGTTCAGCTTTGAGATCACCAGTGTCGATCTTCCCCATGTTGGTTTCAGGATCAACTGCTCCAAGGGTACATATATCCGCTCCATTGCCCATGATCTGGGCCAGCTCATTGGTTGCGGGGCAATACTTTCAGGCCTGCGCCGTACCAGGAGCGGCCATATAACCATCGAAGAGGCGGTCGGGCTCGAAGAGCTCAGGCAGCGAGTCGAAGAGGCTGGGCCTGCAGGGCTTGTCAGGCCGGTTGACTGGGCCCTTAGCCATGTACCGGGCATTCTGGTAAACAACCGCGACGCCCTCAAACTGGTGCAGGGTCAGGGTATGACCAGTGCCAGATTGCAGCACTATCTTGAAGAGCAGGCCCCAGCGCTCTTGCAGGCAAGGCCGGAGGTGCTCAGGATCATGGCCCTGAACAGGGAGAAGAAACCTATCCTTGCCGGGCTCGTGGCTTGGCCCGAGGATGATTTCAGGACCCCGAGTCTCGTGAAGGTGATGAGGGTCTGGGCCTCGCCTGCCGATATACCCACCCCAACAGACAGATCTGCCCGGGCCGCGATTCCGGGCTCAGAGATAGACAGGAAAAAGAGATTAATTTCATAAAGGAGGAATTTAGTTGTGGCTTTAGATCCAGAACGTAAAAAGGAGATCATCGAGCGTTTCAAGACCCACAGCACCGATACGGGTTCACCTGAGGTGCAGATAGCGCTTTTGACCACCAGGATTCAGGAGCTCACCGAGCACTTCAAGGTGCACAAGAAGGATCACTCATCGAGGCGCGGGCTTCTCAAGCTGGTAGGCCAGAGAAGGCGCCTTCTGGAATACCTGAAGAGCAGGGATATCGAGCGTTACCGCAAGATCATCGGAGAGCTTGGCCTAAGAAAGTAAAAAGCTACATAATAGATGATCACGGGGCGGTCTTGTGCCGCCTGACCAAAAAGAACTACAGGAGCAAACAGGGCAAAGAGAGCAATAATGTATAGAGTAGAGACAGAAATAAACGGATTTCCATTCGTAATGGAGACCGGCAGGCTTGCCAAGCAGGCCAACGGTGCGGTCAAGGCAAGCTTTGGGGAGACGGTAGTGATGGCTACCGCAGTGACCTCGGGCCAGCCCAGGGAGGGGATAGACTTCTTGCCCCTCATGGTGGATTATCAGGAGATGTACTACAGCTCGGGGCGTATCCCTGGCAACTACTTCAGGCGTGAGATCGGAAGGCCCAGCGAGAAGGAGGTGCTCTCCTCCCGCTTCATAGACAGGCCGCTCAGGCCCCGATTCCCCAAGGGATACAACTATGACACACAGATCATCGCCTCTGCCCTGTCGGTGGATCCGGAGATAGATGCCGACGTAATCGCCATCACAGCGGCATCTGCAGCGCTCTGTGTATCGGACATCCCCTTTGATGGCCCCATTGCGGGTGTCCGTGTCGGCAGGGTCGATGGCAAATTCATCGTGAATCCCACCAGGAGCCAGCTCCTGGAATCCGACATGAACCTCATCATAGCAGGTTCCAGGGATGCCGTGGTCATGGTGGAGGGGCATGCCTCGATACTGCCGGAAGAGGATATCCTGGAGGCTATCATGTTTGCCCAAGAGGCCCTGCAGCCCCTCATAGATCTCCAGCTGGAGCTCATGGAGAAGGCTGGAAAGCCCAAATTCCAGGTCCCTGAGCCTGAAAAGGACGAGGAGTTGGAGGCCAAGGTGCGGCAGCTCGCGACCGAACGCATGGATCAGGCCATCAGGATCCCTGACAAGATGGAGCGCAATCATGCCAAGAAGCTCCTGAAGGAAGAGGTGATCCAGAAGCTCAGCGAGATCATGCCCGACAGGGAGAAGGAGATCTCCTCCGTTCTGAAGGAGCTCGAAAAGGAGCTCATGAGGAAGATCATCCTCAAGGAGAGAAAACGGATAGATGGAAGGGCCTTTGACGAGATAAGGCCGATAGAGTGCTCTGTGGGAGAGCTCCCCCGCACCCACGGCTCTTCAGTGTTCACCCGTGGGGAGACACAGGTGCTGGCGGTGGCCACCCTGGGCAGCCAGGAGGATGAACAGCGGATCGAATCCCCTGCTGGACAGGAGTTCAAGCACTTCATCCTACACTACAACTTCACCCCCTTCAGTGTGGGTGAGGTGCGGCCCCTGCGCGGCCCCGCCCGCAGAGACATAGGACATGGTGCCCTGGCTGAGAGGGCGCTTGCAGCAGTGATGCCGCTTCCTGAGGACTTTCTCTATACGGTCCGTGTGGTCTCCGAGGTGCTGGAGTCCAATGGTTCCTCCTCCATGGCCACGGTCTGCGGCGGCTGCCTTGCCATGATGGATGCAGGGATTCCCATAAGGGACATCGTGGCAGGTATTGCCATGGGACTGATCCTGGATGAGGAGTCGGCAGAGGCGATCATCCTGTCCGACATCCTTGGTGATGAGGATCACCTGGGGGACATGGACTTCAAGGTGGCTGGCACGCCTGAGGGGATCACCGCCCTCCAGATGGATATAAAGGTCTCTGGTATCTCACGCCAGATCATAAGCGATGCCCTGAAGCAGGCGAAGAAGGGGCGCGATTTCATCATCTCCAAGATGCAGGAAGTGCTTCCTGGCCCCAGGAAAGAGCTGTCCAAGTATGCGCCACGCCTTACCGATCTCCAGATAAAGCCGGAGAAGATCAAGGACCTCATCGGCCCCGGAGGCAAGACCATCAAGGGGATCATCTCGGATACCGGGGTAAAGATCGATATCGACGATACCGGAACAGTCCATGTATTTTCAGCCTCTCCCGAGGCGGCTGACAAGGCCATTGCCAAGATACAGGAGATAACCCGGGAGCCCGAGATCGGCGAGGTCTTCGAGGGTGTGGTCAAGCGCATCGAAAACTACGGGGCGTTCATAGAGATCCTGCCCGGCAGGGATGGTCTGCTCCACATCTCCCAGATCGACAAGAAGAGGGTGGAGAACGTACGCGACTACTTCAAGGAGGGCGACCGGGTCAAGGTGAAGGTGATCGACATCGACAATCAGAACCGCATAAAACTCTCGAGAAAGGTATTGCTCTAGGCCAGGAGGGTCTCGTATGGCACAGAGCCTGTATAAAAAGAGCAGGCTTCCAAACGGTATCAGGGTGGTCACGGAGAGGGTCCCGGCAAGCAGTGCGGTCTCTGTGGGTATATGGGTCAATGCAGGCTCCCGGGACGAGCCGGAAGAGCTTTCGGGCATAAGCCATTTCATCGAGCACATGATCTTCAAGGGCACGGAGAATCGGACTGCCCTGGAGATCGCCAAGACCTTCGACAGGCTTGGGGGCTTCTCCAATGCCTTTACCTCCAAGGAGACCACCTGCTTTCATGCCAAGGTCATGGAGAGCCACCTGGACACGGTGATGGATCTGCTGGCCGACATCTTCTTGAACTCCGTCTTCCATCCAGTGGAGGTGGAGCGGGAGCGCCAGGTGATCCTACAGGAGATCAGCATGGTGGAGGACTCGCCCGATGACCTCATCCATGAGCTGTTCAGCCGCCATTTCTGGCGCGGCAATCAGGTGGAACGCTCCATACTGGGCACCCCTGAGACCGTCTCCACCATCAGGCCCGATACCCTCAAGCAGCACATGCGGGATTTCTATGTGGGAGACAGGGTCGTGGTCTCTGCAGCAGGTTGTGTGGACCATGACGAGTTCGTCAAAAGGGTGGAGGCGCTATTTTCAGAGGTCCCGGGCAGGATGAGTCCCAATGGCCGCCAGAGACCGAGGCCCCATTACGGGCTTAAAACCCACAGGAAGGAGCTCGAGCAGACCCATATGCTCCTTGGGATGCCTGGTCCAGAGGCAGGAAATCCGGAGCGATACAAATACCTGCTCATGAACGTGATACTGGGCGGCTCCATGAGTTCGAGGCTCTTTCAGGAGATCCGCGAGAAGTATGGCCTCGCCTATGCGGTCTACTCCTTCATATCGAGTTTCGAGGATGCCGGCATGCTGGGGATATATGCCGGTGTCGCCCCTGAGAACAGCGCCAAGGTCATGGAGCTTGCCATCAGGGAGATGGAGAAGCTGGCGGACAACTCCCTGGACGAGCAGGAGCTTGATCACGCCAAGGATCATGTGAAGGGGGGCTTGCTGCTCTCTTCGGAAAACAGCGACTCCCGCATGAGCAAGATCGCAAGGGATGAGCTCTATCTGGGCAGATTCGTCTCCTATGATGAGCTCGTTGAGAAGATCGATGCCGTAAGTCGGGAAGACATCAGGCAGTGTGCCCAGGAGTGTATCTCAAATGGCCTTGCAGCCGTGCTTCTCGGACAGGTAAGCCAGGAGCAGGAGCAGGCCTGCCGGCAGATAATAGAGTCCAGAAAGGAAAAGGAAGACAAGGTTTGACCAGTAGAGACAGGGTCACTCTCCCAGTTGTCCGCCTGCCGCATTTTAGCGGTCTTTCACTTCCGGCCTATGCTACCTCCGGCTCTGCCGGAATGGATCTCCAGGCGGCCATAGAGGAGGGCCTCGAGCTTGCTCCGGGCCAGATCGCACTGATCCCAACCGGTCTGGCAGTGGCCATCCCGCCAGGCTATGAGATCCAGATACGGCCAAGGAGCGGCCTGGCCATCAAACATGGCATCACCGTGGTCAACGCGCCAGGGACCATAGATTCAGACTATAGGGGTGAGATCAAGATAGGGCTCATAAATTTGGGCAGGGAGCCGTTCAGGATCGAGCGGGGCATGAGGATCGCCCAGATGATACTTGCCCCTGTGGCCCAGGCCATATTCCAGGAGTGTAAAGAGCTTCCAGATACCGAGAGAGGGGCGGGAGGTTTTGGCCACACGGGCACCTGAGGCGTCTGGCAGATGGCCTGGCTCTCCTTTCCAGGCGTCGGTTTGAGGCTTCAGTGGCCCAGGAGCCTGCCCAATACAAATCCGCCTACATATTTGATTGCCGTAAAGAGTACGCAGGCACAGAGGATCAGCTTTATTGCCTTGGCAGGCATGAACTTTTGCATCCTCGCCCCCAGATATGTCCCTGCTGTTCCTCCGATGCCGAACAAAAGGCCCAGCGTCCAGTCCGGGGCCACGGCCATTTCTGGATAGAACGGGGCCATGAGCTGGTAGAAGACGACTGCGGCAAGGGATGTTACAAATGTGCCCATGAGGGCTGCTGCTGCAACGGAATAGACAGGCAGCCTGAAGAAGCTGACGAAGAAGGGCGCGATGATTGCGCCTCCGCCGATTCCGTACACCCCGCCTATCAGCCCAACCACCAGACTCAGGGCGAATATGGCAGGGGCGCTGACAGAGAAGCCCTGTCCATAGAACTCATAGCTGATGCGATGGATCGAAAGGCTTTTTGTCCGTATGGGAGGCGTTTTTGCTTGCCCTCCGCCCCTGCGTCGCTCTTCCATGAGCCTTTTGAACCCCTCTTCGGCTTCCGTCTGCCTCTTCTTGCCCCTGTCCGTCCCGGCCCTTGTGAGATCCCTTGCAAGCCTCAGCCCGATATAGAGGAGCACCAGCCCCGCAAAGAACTTGAAGCTTGCCGGATCGGGCAGGAATTCCACCCGGATCACAGCTCCTGCCAGGACCCCGGGCAGGGTGCCTGCCACAACCATCCAGGCAAGGGGCCAGACCATTCTGCCCTCCCTGATATACCTGAAAAGCCCTCCCGGAATGGCCACGATGTTGAATACGTGATTGGTGGCGCTCACCGATGGGCTTGTAAAGCCGAGCAGGCTCACCTGGAACGGAAGCAGCAGGAATGCACCTGAAACCCCTCCCATGGATGTAAAAAAGGATATGGTAAAGGCCACTGCCGGCGGGATCAGCGGATGGACCTCTATCCCTGCGGTTGGGAAATACACTTCTACCTCCTTGCCCTGTTACCCTGTTACCTGGATCTTATCACATATGGGCAAGGATTTGGCTGGTCATCAGGATCTGTCCTGACCGGGCTGTAATCTGGCAGGGGCCCTCTTATCCTTGTGATGGCCTCCATCACCTTTTCCGGCTCTGCAGACGGAAAGAATATGGTCTTCTCCTCCTTCTGGGGTTGGGGCCTGTTGTCTTTCAGAAACCGTATCAGGTTCTGGACGCTCCCTTGGGGCTCTATGTAAGTGATCTCTATGCCTTTTCCCCTGAAGAAGGGGAGCCTGACCACCTGTCTCCCGGATCCCTTTCGTGTGCCGGATTCATGAGGGGCGAGGCCGCCTTCATACTCCCTGATCCTGGCCGACCTGACATGGAACAGATCAATGACGATGGGCTTGTCGCGGCCGTTTCCCCCTGGTACCACCAGTTTTCCCTTTTCGATCAGTATCGTGCATCTGAGCAGACAGAAGATGGCAATGGCCGGTATGAGTGAGGCTGCTACTATAAAAGGGCCGGGAATGCCGAGCAGCAGGGCCTTGTAGAGGGCAGGAAGCATCGAGAGGGAAAAGGGCCTGTCTCCCCCTGAAAAGATCATGAAGACAGCTGCCGGACAGAGGGCTATCAGCCCCAGAAAGAGCGCAGTGCTCAGGCCTAGCCGGGCCAGCAAGGGGGCAAAAACCGTCTCTTTATAGCCATCTGTCTGTCTGGACATGGTGTGAGACCACTGTCAAAAGTTCTCTTTTCTAAATATTTCGGCAGATTTTGTGCTTATGTTCAAAAAAGGGGGGGCGATTTCACCATTTTTGAGCAGAGGATTAAAAGTTTTCATCCATTGTGCTAAAGTTATATACGATCTGGTGTTTCTGGCCTGGTGTTTCTGGCAGGAAAGACAGGGAGGTGCGGCAATGGGCAGCAAGAAGAAAAAGAACAACATCAAGGAGTACCAGGGTGATGAGGGTTTCCTCTTCGAGATCATCAATGCCGTCCCTTCAGGCATATTCGTCACCGATCTCGACCATAACATCCTGATCATCAACAGGGCCGGGGCCGAGATGGTGGGCCGGACCCCGGGTGACTGCTTCGACCGGAAGTGCTACGAGATCTTCAACACCCCTATGTGCCGCACTGAGCAGTGTACCTGTAACATCGCGGTGAGCCAGGAGACGGTGAATCAGGGGCAGACCACCCTGAAGGTGGGTGACCAGGAGGTCCCCATCGAGTATGCAAGCCGCCCCTTGAGAAACCACGAGGGGAAGATAATAGGCTGCGTCGAGCACTTCATCGACATCTCGGAGCGTTTGGAACAGGAGCGGCTCATCGTCAAGCAGCAGGAAGAGCTTCTCAGGAAGCAGGATGAGAACATCCGTCATCTTCAGGAGGAGATACTGGAGCTGTCCACCCCGGTCATCGAGATCTGGGATGGGGTCCTGGCACTTCCATTGGTGGGCACCCTGGATAGCCACAGGGCGCGAAGTGCCATGGAACGCCTGCTCGAGGCCATAGAGACCACACGTTCCCCCTTTGTGATAATCGACATCACAGGTGTGCCAAATGTGGATACGGCAGTGGCCAACCACCTGCTCCAGACAGTGGATGCCGTGCGTCTGATGGGGTGCGAGGCGATACTCACAGGCATCTCTACCCGCATCGCCCTCACTATGGCCCACCTGGGTGTTGATCTCGGCTCCATCAACGTGCGAAGCCGGATGTCCGATGCCCTCCACTATGCCATTGGCAAGATCATAAAGAAGAATCGAGAGCTTGAGGCAAACAACAAGGATATACTGGAATAGGATTGGTTCTCGTCAGGAGTCTGGCCAGTTTCAAAAGGCGCCCCATTGTCACAAAAAAGGGCGCTTTTTCTTTATTTAATCGCTGAGTTCCATTATAAAATAGGGAGGATGAACCGGGTAGGTTTCCTGGTTGTCTTCCGTGTCTTCATCCCCTGTTGGGGACTGTTTGAGATCCAAATAGAGGTTTTGGAGTAGAAGGGGTTTTGGAATGAAGGTTTTCGATATCTATCAGGGTCCTGATGGTGAATATGCTGTTGTAAAGAGGGGATTTTCCTGGCCCGCCTTCTTTTTCGGGGTCTTCTGGGCGCTCTACAAAAGGATGTGGCTCGTGGCCCTTGCCCTCTTTGGCGTGGCCATCTTGTTTTCCATAGTGGATCAGGCGGTTGCAGAATCCAATCTCCTCCTGATGGCCGTTTCGATCTTCAGCATAGGATTCAGCATCTGGGTAGGTTTCAATGCCAACGACTGGGTGAGAAACCACTTGATCAAGCAGGGCTACCGGCATGTCGGCAGTGTGGAGGCTGGAAGCCCAAAGGCAGCAATCGATGCCTTTCAGGCCCAGGCCTCCCAGACAGGACCACCTCCTATTCAGCCAGGAGGATAACGGTGGTGAGCCCTTCGGGTATTCAGGTAAGACGGCAAGAGGCGGAACATGGCTGAAAAGGGCGGCAGGAAAAAGGGTGTAGTCAGGTTTGGGGTCTCCATCCCCGAGGAGCTGATAACCGCATTCGACGAGTATATCAGGGCCAGGGCCTATCAGAATCGTTCAGAGGCCATAAGAGACCTGATACGGGAGAAGCTCATCGAAAAAGAGTGGGAGCAGGAGAGCATGGATCAGGAGGTGGTGGGGACCATCACCTATGTCTTCGATCACCACAAGCGGGAACTGGTGGACTCCATCCTTCATATCCAGCACGAGTTCGCCGACTGTGTCATAGCCTCTCAGCATGTCCATCTGGACCATGACAACTGCCTGGAAGTTGCCATAGTGCGCGGAAAACCAAGCATCCTTCGTGGGGTGGCCTACAAGCTGAAGGCCCTGAAGGGCGTCAAACACTGCCGATTCACCATGACCACCACGGGTTCGTCACTCAAGTGACCTGCTCGCCTGCAGCCAAAACCCTAAGAGATTAAGAGATACAGAAAGGAAATCCTGAAATATGCCTGAACAGCAGGATCTGTTTGGAGAACGTATAGAGACAAGAGACATCTCAGAGGAGCTGAAGCGCTCCTATCTGGACTATGCCATGAGCGTCATAGTGGGCAGGGCCCTGCCCGATGTGCGCGACGGGCTGAAACCCGTGCACAGGCGGATTCTGTATGCCATGCACGAGCTGAGGAACGACTACAACAAGCCCTACAAGAAATCGGCCCGTATCGTGGGTGATGTCATCGGTAAATACCATCCACACGGAGACGCTGCGGTCTATGACACCATCGTCCGCATGGCGCAGGACTTCTCCATGGGCTATCCCCTCATAGACGGCCAGGGAAATTTCGGATCCATCGATGGCGACTCCCCCGCCGCCATGCGCTATACCGAGATCCGGCTCACCAAGCTGGCCCATGAGCTCATGGCAGACCTGGACAAGGAGACCGTGGATTTCGTGCCCAACTACGACAACTCCCTGCTGGAGCCCACGGTATTGCCCTCCAAGATCCCCAATCTGCTCATAAATGGCTCTTCAGGCATTGCGGTAGGCATGGCCACCAACATCCCGCCCCATAACCTGGGAGAGGTCGTCGATGGCCTCATCGCGCTGATAAGGAATCCCAACATAACCGTTGCCGAACTCATGGAGCACGTGCAGGGGCCGGACTTTCCGACTGCCGGATACATCTGTGGAAGAAGCGGCATCAAGGCCGCCTATGAGACAGGCCGAGGCATCGTCAAGATGAGGGCCAGGGCCACGGTTGAGCAGATAAAGCGGGGAAACAAGGAGCAGATCATCGTCACGGAGATCCCATATCAGGTCAACAAGGCCAAGCTGGTGGAGCGCATCGCCATGCTGGTCAAGGACAAGAAGATAGAGGGCATCCAGACCATCCGGGATGAATCGGACCGCCGTGGCATGAGGATCGTGATAGAGCTGAAACGCGATGCCGTGGCCAAGGTGGTGCTGAACCACCTCTATAAGCATACGGCCATGGAGAGCTCCTTTGGCGTGATACTCCTTGCAATAGTCAATGGCAAACCGGAGCTGCTGAATCTTAAGGAGCTTCTGGGCCACTTTCTCCAGCACAGAAAGAGCGTGGTCATAAGGCGCACCACCTATCTCCTCAGGAAGGCCGAGGAGCGGGCCCATATCCTGGAGGGGCTCAAGATCGCCATCGACAATCTGGACGAGGTGGTGGCCTTGATCCGTGGCTCCCGCACCCCCCAGGAGGCCAGGGCCGGGCTGGTTTCCAGGTTTGAACTGTCCGAGATACAGGCCCAGGCCATACTGGACATGAGGCTCCAGCGCCTGACAGGGCTCGAGCTCGAAAAGATCATCGAGGAGTACAACAAGATCCTCAAGGATATCGCAGAATACAAGGACATCCTCGGCAGTGAGGAGAGGGTGCTCGGGATCATCGAAGAGGAGCTGGTCCAGATCAAGGAGGAGTATGCCATCCCGAGACGCACCGAGATCATCGGCGAGCCCAAGGAGATCCGCATAGAGGACCTCATAAAGGAAGAGGACATGGTGGTCACCCTCTCACACAGGGGCTATATCAAGAGGAATCCCCTGAGCCTTTATCGCAGCCAGCGCCGTGGCGGCAAGGGTGTCACCGGACTCTCATCCAAGCAGGAGGATTTCGTGGAGAGCCTGTTCGTGGCCTCCACCCATGACTATTTCCTCTGCCTGAGCAATCTGGGCCGCCTCTACTGGCTGAAGGTCCACGAGATACCACAGGCCGGCAGGACCTCCAGGGGCAAGGCCCTGGTCAATCTGCTTCCCATAGACAAGGCCGCAAACGAGCACATAGCAGCGGTCATTCCGGTGCGCACCTTTGACGCAGACAAGTTCGTGGTCATGGCCTCGAGACACGGCGTGGTGAAGAAGACCTCCCTGGAGAACTTCTCGCGGCCAAAGGCCAAGGGGATCATTGCCGCCACTGTGAAGGAGGGGGACGAGCTGGTTACCGCTGCCCTCACGGATGGCAGTGCCACGATCTTCCTCGCCACCAGAAACGGCCACTGCATCAGGTTCCGGGAGGACGATGTGCGTCCGATGGGCCGTGTGGCGGCAGGGGTCAAGGGTATCACCCTGGCAGAGGGAGACGAGCTCGTTGCCATGGTGGTGATACATCCGAGGGATGAGGACAAGACCCTCCTTACCGTCACAGAAAACGGCTACGGAAAGCGGAGCGCCGTCAAGGACTACCGGGTCCAGTCCCGGGGCGGCAAGGGGATCATCAACATCAAGACCACCGCCAAGGTGGGCAAGGTGGTGGGTGTTGTGCTGGTGGACGACTATGACGAGATCATGCTGGTGGGGGCCGGAGGAAACATCATCAGGATGCGTGTGGGTGACATACGCATCACCGGCCGGGCCACCCAGGGGGTGAAGCTGATCCGGATCGAAGAGGGTGATCATGTGGCAGCGGTTGCGCGCCTCGACCTCAAGGAGGACAAGGAGGAGTGACGAGGCCCTCTTCGATGAGACGTGTCGGGAGTGTGAATGGCAGAAGCTAGCGGGAAAAAGGCGTGCGTACTTGGTGCCGGAAGCTGGGGTACCGCCCTTGCAAGCCTGCTTGCGGCCAATGGCTTCAGGACCCTGCTCTGGGCCAGGCGGGAAGGACTTGCCTCTGCCATAAACCAGGGACATGAAAATCCGGACTATCTTCCGGGTTTTCGTCTCTCCGAGGAGATCCGTGCCACAACCAGCCTGGATGAAGCCCTCCTTGGGGCCGAGATAGTTGTGTTTGCCGTGCCTTCCCACGTCATGAGGGATACGGCGGCCCAGGTGAGACAACTGCTGGAGGGAAAGGCGGAACCCAAGGCCCTGGTATCTGCGGCCAAGGGCATCGAAAACCGTACCCAGCTCACCATGACGGAGGTCCTGGCCCAGGAGATACCCGGTGCAGCAGGACGGGTATCGGTCCTTTCAGGGCCGAGCTTTGCAAAAGAGGTCATGGAGAGGCTGCCCACGGCCGTGACGGTGGCTGCCAGGGACCGGCAGGTCTGCAAGATCCTCCAGGATGCCTTCAGTACCGAATTTTTCCGGGTCTACAGCACCCTGGACGTGGTGGGGGTACAGCTTGGAGGGGCCACCAAGAATGTCATGGCCATTGCTGCGGGCATCTCCGACGGGATGGGCTTTGGGACAAACACCAGGGCCGCCCTTATCACCAGGGGGCTTGCGGAGATGTCCAGACTTGGCACCCGCTTGGGGGCAAACCCCCTCACCTTTGCCGGCCTTGCCGGCCTTGGAGACCTGGTCCTCACCTGTACCGGAGACCTCAGCAGGAACAGGCAGGTGGGCCTGAGGCTTGGAAGGGGAGAGTCCATCCAGGAGATCCTTGCCAGCATGACCCAGGTGGCCGAGGGGGTGAAGACATCCAAGTCCCTCTACAACTTGAGCCTCAAGGCTGGTGTTGAGATGCCTATCACCGAACACGTCTTCCGGGTGATTCATCAGGGTATGTCTCCCAGGGATGCCGTCAGCTCCCTTCTCACCAGGCCCCAAAAGGAGGAGCTCTACGGGGTTGAGCTCTAAGGGGCACGTGCCCTGAGGCTGTTTTTTAAGCCAGGATCCATCTTCAAAAGGGCCATGCGGACCGGATCCTTGAACATGCATGGTTGTGTTGGCGACCGACAATGGCGGACATCCAGGACAGATCCATCTACCGCTCTTTGATGAGAAGGAGCGGGCTCGTTGCCTTTCAGGTGAGACATCTGGAGACGGATCTCTATGTCCAGGCCCCCAGAGATTTGAGCAGGCAGGTCTCATCTTGGGTGGTGGAGGCAAGAAGGGCCAT
Source organism: uncultured Desulfobacterales bacterium (assembly GCA_964573615.1). Lineage (GTDB taxonomy): Bacteria > Desulfobacterota > Dissulfuribacteria > Dissulfuribacterales > QOAL01 > JALSKY01. Next base: position 35,865 of record CAZNKD010000035.1, read on the forward strand.
AGAGGCCTATGGTGCGGCCCATCCCGGTTTTTTTGCTGCCAAGCACCCCTTGCCGGAAGATCCGCTGACGCACCAGGTGGTAAGATCCATGCTCCATGCAGCCGCCCTTTCAGGCGTTGGCCCCATGGCGGCAGTGGCAGGTGCCATCGCCCAGCTGGTGTGCGAGCGGATAGTAGAGCTCACCGGTGGCGAGAGTGTTGTGGAAAATGGCGGGGATGTCTCCATGTATCTGAAATCGGAGATGGTCGCAGGTATCTGGGCAGGAAAGGCATCCCCATTTTCAGGACGGGTCGGGATCAGGCTAAGGCCCGCATCCGGGGCTGGAAGTTTCATGGCCATCTGCACCTCCTCGGGTACGATCGGGCACTCTTTGAGCCTTGGAAGGGCAGATGCAGCAGTAGCAGTAGCGGACGATGCCGCCTTGGCAGATGCCGCCGCCACAGGGGCCGGCAATCTGGTGCGCTCAAGGAGCGACATCGCCCGGGGCCTTGATTACATGTCGGCCATCTCTGGCATAACAGGGGGCGTGATCATCAAGGCAGACCAGATCGGGGCTATCGGGGAGATAGAGCTGGTGCCGCTCTGAGCTCTTTTGCGCACCTTTTCACCAAAACCGCTCTGGCAAAAAGAGTTCGTTAAGTGCATAATCTCTTCATGTCTTGGGGTAAGGGGAGCGTTAAGTTGTTGGGTGTAGCACTGTTCGGTGCTGCCGTTGTGCTCTGGCTCACATCGGGGCCTATGGAGGACAGGGGCTGTTGTCCTGCCTGGGCGGATGCCTCCCCTCCACATGAACGGGCTCCAGTGGTCATTGCCGACAGCGAACAGATCTTTCTTGGCCCCTATCTCGAGTACCTGGAAGATCCAGATGGCAGTTATGGTGTTTCAGACGTCACATCCTCTCCCCTAAAGGAAAAATTTAGAAGGAGCAGGCAGGTCTCCCCAGGCTTTGGTTTCACGTCTTCTGTCTACTGGTTCCGTTTTTCCATCAGAAATCCCCAGGATGGGGAGCGCTTGAGATTCCTGGAGATAGAGTACCCCCTGCTTGATCACATCGAGCTCTATATCCCTGATGGCCAAGGCGGGTTCAGGGTCTACAGCGAGGGGGACAGAAGGCCCTTCTGCGACAGGCCCATCCCCTACAGAAACTTCGTCTTCATCCTCGACATACCGCCTGGAGGCAGCATGAACTGCCTGCTAAGGGTAAAGACATCGAGTTCCCTGAATCTTCCTGCCAGGCTCTATTCGGAGGCAGGCTTCATCGACAAGGTGGAGAGCGAGGAGACGGCCCTTGGCATCTATTTCGGCATCCTATTCGCCATGCTCGCCTACAACCTGATCCTCTTTTTCACCATAAGGGAGTCTGTATATCTCTACTATGTCCTCTTTGTCATCTTCTACTTTCTCTTTCAGCTCGATCTCACCGGGGTCGCCTTCAAGTATCTATGGCCGGAGGCCATAGCCTGGGCCAACAACAGCCTGCCCTTCTTCATATTCGTGGCCTTCCTGTTCGGGACCATGTTTACGCGCAAGATCCTGAACTCCAAGGAATACGCCCCTCTTCTGGACAAGATCCTCCAGTTCTACCTGATTGTGACCGCCCTTAGTGCGGCATCATGCCTGTTTCTGCCCTATGAGGTGAGCATCAAGGCCGCCACCCTGGTGACAACAACGGTCTTCGTGCACATCTTTACCGGTTTTCTCTGCCTCTATAGGGGTTGGAGGCCGGCCAGATACTATGCGCTTGCCTGGACCATCTCAATGGCAGGAGCGGCCATATACGCCTTGAAATCCTTTGGGGTGCTCCCAAACAACTTTGTCACTGTCTGGGGCATCCAGATAGGATCGGCCTGGGAGGTGATTTTCCTGTCCATGGCCCTCAGCGATCGGCTAAGCCTGCTGCAGAAGGAGAAGGACCGCATCCAGGCCGAGTACACGAGGAAACTCGAGGCGGCAAACATCAGGCTGGAGGAGTTCACCAGGACCCTTGAGGAAAAGGTGCGGCAGCGCACCAGAGAGCTGGAGGAGTCGAATGCCCTCCTTCAGAAGCAGGCAAGGGAGATGCGCCTTGCCGAAGAGCGTGCAGAGCGGGCGAGCAAGGCCAAGAGCGACTTTCTGGCCAATATGAGTCACGAGATCCGTACCCCCTTGAACGCCATTACCGGTATAACCGCCCTGGCCCTCGATATGGAGCTGCCCCACAAGCTCCGGGACTACCTGAAGGTGATCAGGGTCTCGGCCAACTCCCTTCTGAACCTGGTGAACGATATCCTGGACTTTTCAAAGATAGAGGCGGGTAAGATGGAGCTGGAGGATACGGATTTCAGCCTCCAGGAGGTGATCGAAAACGTGGCCGAGATGTTTACGGAGCTGAGTGCCGACAAGGGAATCGATTTTATCATCCATATAGACAGCGATCTCCCCCTGGGGCTCAGGGGAGATCCGGTGCGTCTTGGCCAGCTTCTGACCAATTTTGTCTCCAATGCCGTGAAATTCACGGAGAAGGGGCGGGTCCTCCTTAGGTGCTCACTGCTTGAAAGGGAAGGGAAATCGGCTCGTATCTCTTTTGCTGTAAGCGATACAGGTATTGGGATAGAAAGGGAGAGGCTGGATGACCTGTTCCACATGTTTACCCAGGCGGATTCATCAACCACCAGGAGGTTCGGGGGGACCGGACTTGGCCTTACCATCTGCAAGAGGATAGCACAACTCATGGGCGGTGAGATAGAAGTGGCCAGCGAGCCTGGCCAGGGCACCACCTTTACCTTCACCGTCTGCCTCGATACAGCCCCCTCCAAAGGCGCAGAAGAGGGCTTGACTTCAGATCGGGAACTGAAGGCGGTGCTCCTGAGCGACAGCCCGGAGTCGGCTGCTGCCATAGAAGAGATAGCCAGGAGGCTCGGCATCGAGGAGCCTGTTCGCCTTCCAATAGGACAGGCGCTTTCCGCCATTGAGCATCTGGATACGCCCTCCTCGCTCTGTCTGGTGGATCTGCCAGGGCAGGACCTCGACAAGGTTGAAGCCCTTGCCCCTCTGCTGGAGCAGTGCGATGGGGCCAGGTTCGTCCTTATAGCACCCTTTGGTGCCGAGCAGGAGATCAAGGGTGCGCTTCGGGGCTTTGGAGTCCGAAAAGGGGCCCTTGGCCTGGTCCCAAGGCCCTGTACCATCTCCAGGCTCAAAAGGGCCCTTGAAAGGACCACGGATTCCAGCACCTTGACAGGTGGAGCAGAGAGTGATGCAGCGCCGTCTGGATTTGGGCCGAGGTTTTCCGACCTCAGGGTCCTGGTGGTGGAGGACAACGAGATCAACCAGCTGGTCGCCAGAGAGATCTTGGAAAGGTGCGGGGTCCAGGTGGAATTCGCCTCAAATGGATTGGAGGCCCTGGAGAGGGTCCATGAGGGAATAGATCTCGTGTTCATGGACATACAGATGCCGGAGATGGACGGATACGAGGCCACAAGGCAGTTGAGAAGGCGTCACGGCCTAAAGGACCTGCCCATCATAGCCATGACCGCCGGTGTCTTCAAAGAGGACCGCCAGCGCTGTTTCGAGGCGGGCATGAACGACTTCTTGATGAAGCCCGTAACCCCTGACTCCGTACATGCAGTGCTCATCAAGTGGGTGGATCCGGCAAAGGTCAGCTATGGACCGCCTGGAGGGCAGGAGGAAGTGGATGCGGTTCAGGCTGGGGCGATCGATATCCCCGGTGCCGATATGAAGGAGGTGGCCAAGCGCTTCGGCCATGACAACTCCCTATATCTGGAGCTCCTTTCCAAATTCGTTGACGAGTGCCAGGGCCTTCCTGCCAGGGTGGAGGAGATGAGTGCCGGAGATCAGGCCGGAGAAGAGGGGAGAGAGGAGCTCAGGAGGCTCTTTCATACCATGAAGGGGGTGGCGGCAAATCTTGCACTCGGAAGACTTAGAGACCTGTTTCTGCAGGCCGAGAAAGAGGTTGCTGCCGGAGGAGAGGATCTTTCCGGCCATCTCGATGCCATTTCCCGACAGGTCCTCCAGATCAGGTCATCTCTTGAGGAGGTGCTAGGGCCTGTTTCCGGGATGGATGGGGAGAAAATTGAAGATAAATCTAATTATTCAGAGTTAAAAAATATCATATCCAAACTTGACGAACTGCTCGAATTGAATGATATTGAGTGTGAGGCCCTGTGGGCAGATCTCAGGAAACGGCTGACAGATATTGTCCCTGAAGATGACCTTTCGGAGATAGATTCCCTTATTTCCGAGCTAGAGTTTGAATACGCAAGAGACAGGCTTGCGGATATCACTACTCGTCTCCAGAACTGATTCTCGGGTGGGCTGTACGATTTTGATGCATCAGGATTGAACAGGTGGAAAGAGGGGATAGAGGCAGACCAAAAAGGCCGGATGCATCCATCATGGCATTCATGGCAGATCTCCACCATGAGATCCGCTCGCCAGTCAATACCATTCTCAACATGACGGAACTGGCCGCCAGGGAGGACTTGCCCCCTCTGGTCAAGGGCTATATCAGCTCCATAGAGAAATCTGCCAACACCCTGCTCACCATACTGGACGACATAATAGAGCTGTCCCAGGTGGACCTGGACTCTGGCGCAGGAAATCAGCATTTTGGCCTTACCGATCTGCTGGAAGACGTGAAGGAGGCCTCTGAGGGCCCAAGGCTTGCTAAGGGGGTCTTCCTGGGCCTTCAGATGGATGAGGAGTTGCCCGAGTGGTTCAGCGGACCAAGGGGAAGGATGCGCCAGATACTCACCCAGCTGCTCAACTTCTCCATGAGGCAGTTCGGGGCGGCAGCCATCACCCTGGCTATCGGCTACCGTGACGATGCCAAAGGGGGCGTTCTCGATTTCGTGCTCCAGGCCCAAGAGGGCAGCCGAGCCATTGAGCCAGGAGATGCACTCAAGAATCCCCGGCTCCTGGTCTGCAGACGCCTGCTGGCAGATATGGGCCAGGATCTTGAAGTGACCGGGGATGGAGAGACCCTCTCCTTTTCGTTCTCCGTTGAGGTGGTGAGGCTGGAGCTGCCCTGGGCCGAGCCTCTTCTGCCTACCCCTGTCGCCTGTATCGTCGGCCGAGACGATTTTTCCAGCGCAGTTGTGATCAGAAGGCTCCGGGGCTGTGGCTTCAAGTCCCTGTACGCTGCCAGGGTGCCCGAGGGCTCGAAGGTGCTGATGCAGGAGACCTCACAGGGGCAGAAGGGGGTCATGCTGGTGGACTGGAACCACCTGGAGCAGGAGGCGGCCACAGACTGCTTCCCTGGCCTGGAGGGGAGCGGAGTTTCTGCTCATCCTGTGGTCTATTTCGATGTCCCTGCCATCAAGATGATGGATCTGGGCACAAGGCTTGAGCAGTGTGCAGAAGGAGCCAAGGATGCCATTGGTCTCGTGATGTCGCCTGCAAGGGGCAGGCAGCTTTTGGCTGAGATCTTGAGGCTCCTCAATATCGAGGCTGAACAGCTTCCGTGCCCTGCCGGCGGCATCGAGGAAGAGGAGCAGGCCCCCGATCCAGAGATCCTCGAAGGCATGAAGGTGCTGGTGGTGGAGGATGACAGGATCAACCAGAGGATCGTGGTGGATATACTCAAGCGGTGTGGTGTAAAACCCGTGGTCGCATCGTCCGGCAAGGCCGCGCTCACCGCCATCGAAAAGTTCCGGTTCGATGCCATATTCATGGACATCAATCTGCCAGATACCGATGGATACCGGCTTACAGGCCAGATCAGGCAGAGACCCGAATATGGCCAGGTGCCCATCATCGCCCTGACCGCCAGCACCAAGAACAGGAAGATGTGCATGGAGGCCGGTATGGACGACTTCCTGTCAAAGCCCTACAGTGAGGCAAAGCTGCTGGCCAGCCTGTTGAGGACGAGAAAGGAGCCATGACAGCCCAGAGGACGAGGACCGGTGGCAGCAAGGGCTTCATGGAGGTGGTGATCCTGGGGTCAGGCACCTGTGTGCCAAGGATCAGGAGGGCAGGGCCTGCCAACCTGCTGTCTGCCTGGGGGATCAACATCCTCATCGATAGCGCAGCAGGCACGCTGCGGCAGCTCCGGCGTGCAGGGCTCCGTCAGGACGCGATAGACATCATCCTCTATACCCATTTCCATCCCGATCACATAGGGGAGCTGGTGCCTTTCATCTTTGCATCGAAGTATGGCCCGGGCTTCAACAGGTCTGCACCTGTACAGATTATGGGACCTGAGGGGCTCATGGATCTCCATGCCGCCTTGAGGCAGGCATTCGGCCAGTGGGTGGAGCCTGAGCCCGGGGCAATCGAGTTCCTGGAGATCCCGATAGAGATGAAGGCCCTTCAGCAGATCCCTCCCCTGACCATCTCCTCCATCCATACCAGGCATACGCCCAAGAGCCTGGCCTACCGTATTGATGCCCCGGATGGCAGGTCCGTGGTCTTTTCCGGAGATACCGATTTCTGCCATGAGATCGTGGAGCTTGCCTCAGGGGCCGATCTTCTGGTCCTCGAGTGTGCAGCCCCCGAGGGGATGAAGGTAGAGGGTCACATGACCCCATCAGAGGCGGGTGAGGTCGCAAGGCAGGCAGGGGTGAGGCGTCTGCTCCTCACCCATTTCTATCCGGAATGTGACAGGGCAGACCTAGTGTCTCCCTGTGCAAAGAGGTTCGATGGCCCCATCCTGCTGGCAGAGGATCTGATGCGGGTGATCGTTTAGGACAGTGCCCGCTCTTTCCCCATTCTTCATGGAAGGGCGTGTTCAGCCACGTAGTTCTTGACGCTGCTGACAGAAGGCTCCATCACCTTGAAGCGCTGAGGCAGGTTCTCAAGGGCCTTTATGGCCTCCGGGGCCTCGGGCTCCCGGCCTATGGCCTTTCTTACCGCCTCGGGAAACTTACATGGATGGGCGGTGGCAAGACAGACCACAGGGCCGTCCTCGAAGTCGTGCTTCAATCTTCTGGCCGCAGCCACACCTACGGCACTGTGTGGGTCCAGTATATAGCCTGTCTCCCTGTGGACGGACCTTATGGTCTCCAAGGTGGCCTCCTGATCCACCGAGACCGAGGCAAAGTCCCGGCGGGCCTGTTCTATCTCCTCCTTGGAGAAGGTGATGGTGCCCTCCTTTTCGAACTTCTCCATGGCCTCGCACACCCTCTCGGGGTCCTTTCCGTAGAGGAAATAGAGATAGCGTTCGAAGTTGCTGGCTATCATGATGTCCATGGAGGGGCTTATGGTTGATACGACACTGCCTTTCTGGTAGCGCCCCTCCACTATGAACCGGGTGAGGATGTTGTTTTCATTCGTTGCGAGTATGAGCCTGCCTATAAGGGGGCGAATAAGCTCCTTGGCCACATATCCTGCGAATATGTCCCCGAAGTTTCCGGTGGGTACCGAGAAATAGACGGTATCCGCCCCTTGCTCCCTCTTGAGCTTGAGGGCTGCATAGACGTAATAGACCACCTGGGCCAGCACCCTGGCCCAGTTTATCGAGTTTATGGAGCCCAGATGGTAGCGCTCCTTGAACTCCAGGTCGTTGAAGATGGCCTTGACGATTGCCTGGCAGTCGTCGAAGGTGCCCTTTATGGCCAGATTGAATACGTTCCTGTCCGGCACCGTGGTCATCTGAAGGGCCTGGACACGGCTGACCCTTCCGTGTGGGTGGAGGATGAAGATGTTTATGTTCTCCTTGCCCTTTACCCCGTAGATGGCCGCACTTCCGGTATCCCCAGAGGTGGCGCCCAGTATGTTCATGTTCTGGCCCAATTCACCCAGGAGATACGAGAACAGATTGCCGAGAAACTGGAGGGCCACATCCTTGAAGGCCAGGGTCGGGCCGTGAAACAGCTCCAGTATCCAGTCCTTTCCGTTGAAGATCAACGGGGTGACCTCCGGGGTGTCGAAGGTGGAATAGGACTGGCTGATCAGCCGGTTCAGTACCGGCCCCGGGATGTCTGTGGCAAAAAGCGACATCACCTCGAGGGCAAGGGCCTGGTAGTCGAGCCCCTGCCATGCCTCAATTGTGTTGCGATCCACAGAGGGAAGCGGTCTCGGAAGTAGAAGGCCGCCATCCTCGGCAAGCCCCATCATAACGGCCCTGCTGAAGCTTATGGGCTCAATCTTTCCTCTCGTGCTTATATATTCCATTTCACTGTTTCCTTGGGGTTATATTTGGATCAATATGGCGCCCTTTGGAGCCATCCGGGTTCCAGCAATTATTGCTATCCGGTCTTCTCGTCCAGGGGCTCCAGGATGATCCTGTGTTTGAGGAGGTCGATGGAGGCGATGCGGGCGGGAATCACCTGGGGGGATTCGAAGAAGCCCTGGATCTTTACCCCGCCCTCCACGGGCTCTACCAGGATCACGTCCCGTTTGATCTCTTCTTCACGGTCTGCCGACCTCAATATCACCGATGACTGGCACATGGCTTTCCCTTTGCTCTCCGTTTCTGCAGATGCTTGACTATTATACACAGCAAATTATAACAAGGCTATATCAGCAGGTTGTTGAAAAACTTGGGTCTTCCAAGGTCTGGCCAGGCCTTTTTGCCCAGTCGTCGTCTTGCAGGCTATGCAGAAGCGTCCTGGCCCCCGGCCACAACCGGTCTTTTTCGATTCGAAAGGAGATGTTGCCATGTCAAGAGCCATAAAAGCAATAGATGCCATGGAGATACTGGACTCCAGGGGAAATCCCACCATCAGGACCTTTGTTGAACTGGAAGATGGCACCGTAGCCGCTGCCTCTGTCCCATCAGGCGCATCCACGGGCGAGAACGAGGCCTTGGAGCTCAGGGATGGGGACAAGGGGCGTTATGGCGGCAAGGGCGTGCTGAAGGCCATTGCCAATGTGAAGGAGAAGATCGCCCCCAGGGTGTTGGGGATGGACGCCACTCACCAGCAGGAGATCGACAAGGTGATGCTGGAGCTGGATGGCACACCGTTCAAGAAGAACCTTGGTGCCAATGCGATACTCTCTGTCTCCATGGCGGTATGCAGGGCCGCTGCAAAGAGCCTCGGGCTGCCACTCTACCAGTATATCGGGGGGGGAACGGCCAACAGGCTCCCTGTACCCATGATGAACATCCTGAATGGAGGTGAGCATGCCGACAGCTCCGTGGACTTTCAGGAGTTCATGGTGATGCCTGTCGGGGCCCCGAACTTTGCAGAGGCGCTTCGGTATGGGGCTGAGACCTTTCATGCACTGAAAAAGATCCTGAAGTCCAAGGGCTACTCCACCGGCATAGGGGATGAGGGCGGCTTTGCCCCCAACCTCAAGAGCAACGAAGAGCCCTGTGAGCTGATCCTGGAGGCCATAGAGGCCGCTGGCTACAAGCCTGGCACAGACATAGCCATCGCCCTGGATCTCGCAGCAAGCTCCTTCTACAAGGATGGACGGTATGAGCTTTCAAAGTCCGGTGCTGGCACGAAGAGCAGTGATGAAATGATCGCCCTCCTGAAGGAGTGGGTGGACAAGTACCCGATAGTCTCCATCGAAGACGGCCTTGGCGAGGAGGACTGGGCCGGATTTGCCAAGCTCACCGCAGAGCTCGGTGACCGGATCCAGATAGTGGGTGATGACATCTTCGTCACCAACATCAGCTTCATCAAGAGAGGGGTGGAGGAAAAGACGGCCAATTCGGTACTCATCAAGCTCAACCAGATCGGCTCTGTCAGCGAGACCGTGGAGGCCATCCGGCTCTGCCGTCAGGCAGGCTGGACCTATGTGATCTCTCACCGTTCTGGCGAGACGGAAGATGCCTTCATCGCTGATTTCGCCGTGGCCATGGATGGCCGTCAGATAAAGACCGGCTCTGCCAGCAGGAGCGAGCGCCTGGCAAAGTACAACAGGCTCATGGAGATCGAGCGTGAACTTGGGCGGGCCGCGGTGTTCGAGAACCCCTTTGCATAGCAGGCCTCATCCATCGGGCGAATCGGCTGGTTGTTGACAATCAACCGAGTGATTAATATAGAGATACTCGCCTGAGCATCAGGCATATTCACCGGTCGGGACGTGGCTCAGTCTGGTAGAGCACAGCGTTCGGGACGCTGGGGTCGGAGGTTCAAATCCTCTCGTCCCGACCATTTTTTCTATCGATCGATTTGGGCAAAGGCCATCTTCACTGGGCAGCAAATCACATCCACAAGGGGATAGGAAATGGGAAAGATCAAGAGAGCAATCCTGAGCGTTACGGACAAGAGCGGCATACAGGAGTTTGCAAAGAGGCTTCACGAGATGGGCGTTGAGCTGGTCTCTACCGGTGGTACCGCGCGCACCATCAGGGATGCTGGCGTGCCGGTGAAGGACGTGTCCGAGATCACCGGTTTCCCAGAGATGATGGATGGCAGGGTAAAGACGCTCCATCCCAAGGTGCATGGCGGCATACTGGCCATCAGGGACAACGAGGAGCATGTAAAACAGATGGAGGAGCACGGCATCCCCTCCATAGACATGGTGGTGGTGAACCTCTATGCCTTTGAAAAGACCGTGGCCAAGGAGGGTGTCACCCTGGCCGAGGCCATCGAGAATATCGATATCGGCGGTCCCACCATGCTCAGATCCTCCGCCAAGAACTTCCGCTATGTAACAGTGGTGGTAGATCCGGCAGACTATGACAGGATCCTGAAGGAGATGGAGGAGAACGACGGGGCCACGACTCTGAAGACCAGGTTCGAGCTGGCAAGGAAGGTATTTGCCACCACGGCCGCCTACGATACGGCCATAACGAACTATCTGAAGAAGATCGATCCCGACAAGGACCCCTACTTCAGCTGATATCTGCCAGCCGGCACAAGATGGGCGGAAACGAAAAGGGGGGATTACCCCCCTTTTTTTATGCCCCTACAAGGGCCAGAATCTTTCGAAAGGGTATTTTTAGCCGTGCCACCACGTTATGGGTATGGATGCTCTCTATGCTGGTCGACTCGATCCTGACCGTGGCATCGGGATCTATCCTGTCTGAAAGGCGCCTTCCTGCAGAAGCTGCAAGCTCCCTTACAACATCCTCCACAAACTGGGGCCTTCTGTGCGCCTTTAGCACCAGTTCTGCCTCGTCTGGCCGTTTCAGAAGGCCCTGTATGATATGGAGACTCTCCTCTGCTGGCGTGAGGAGCTGTTCGAAATCGAGCCTGTCCAGCCGGTCGTTCACGAAAAATCTGGTGATGGTCCGCTGTGAATGGGTGGGCAGGGGCAGGGGGCTTCCTGCCCCTTCCAAAAGTGTGTCGTGATAGGCCTGGGTGCATGGGCAGGCGGTCATGTGCTCGATCTCGATCCCGAGCTCCATCTGTTCATCTCCCTCCCCGCGGATCAGGTGCAGGAAGACCTTCAGTGACTCCACGGACTCCTTTTGGCTCACAGGTGCCCGTCTGGCAATGGGGATGAGGCCTGAAAGGCTGATCTCGATCTTCCCGCCCCGCTGGCGGCTCAATATGCGAGAGGCCAGGGTGCGGGCAAAGGCCTTGAGATCGGGATAGGACTCGTGATAGGAGCGGCTTACGGCCTCCTCGATCCTGGACATATGAATGCCCCTGAACTCGGCAGGAAGACAGAGATATATGGATGCATCGAAGGCGAGCCTTCCCTGGGGCAGGTCCACCCAGAGCATGTTAGACTCGATCCCCACCGTTTGGATGGGAAGAGAAAGGGCCGGTGGCTGCTCAGGCACATCGATGCCCTCTTTCAGGACCCTTTGATGCTCCTCTATCCCTATCTCCGTGCCTGCTCCTGGAGGGCCGTTTCTCTTCTTCATAGCAGTCTTTTCTCCTTGAGGGCACAGAACCAGTCCTGCACGCCCTGCCACTTGCCGGCCTCTTTCGTGATGAGTGCCATGTGGTCATCCAGCCAGGAAAGGAGCCCCTGTCTCAGGGCCGCCTCCTCCTCAGAAAGCCCTCTGGCCAGCTCCACAATCCTGCCCACGAGCCCCTTCAGGGCATCGGGGCTGCACCTGGTACTACAGAGGCTGCCTGCATGGAGCCTTCTTGTGGTGGCGATCTTTGGCACAAGCTCTATCGGGGACCTGGATGCCAGGGCGATGAAAAAGAGCCAGTCCTCTCCCAACGAAAGCCCTCTGCCATGATCCGGAAAGCCACCCGCCTCCAGAAATGTCTCTTTTCGGATGGCAAATGAAGAGGGCATGATATAGCACCACTTGAAGAGCAGCTCCAGGGCCCTTCCCTCCTCGATCTGCCGGCACAGCTCGTGGTCCGGCACCTCGAAGAGCGTGCCCGTGGCCATGTCTATGTTCTGGGTGATGCAAAAGGCGGCTTCCGCCCTGTCCAGGGCCTTTGAGAGGATGTCTGCATGGTCCTGGTGCCAGAGGTCGTCGGAGTCAAGGAACATGACGACCTCTCCACCGGCGGCCTCGACTCCCGCATTCCTGGCCGGGCCAGGGCCAAGGCCGCCGGTAGTTACGAGTGTGACCTCAGGAAAGAGGGCCCGGATCTCCTGGTCCGTGCCATCCCTCGAGCCATCATCGACCACGATGATCTCCAGGGGGTCTGCCATCTCCTGGGCAAGCACGCTTCTTACCGCCTGGACGGTCATCTCCTTCCGGTCCCTGGTGGGTATGATGCAGGATATGGTAGGCATGGCGGTCACTTCGGTCCCTATGCGTTCGACTCTTGTCTGCCAGGCGGAAAGACCTCGGCGGCATCCCTGTGCCGTCCTTCCAGGATATGCTCTATGTAGGCCCTGACCCTGGGGATCATGTGATCGAGATAAGCCCCTATCTCCTTTTCCGTGGCACTGGTCTTGGTCTGGCAGAAGAGGCATTTTCTCTCTCCTCCGCCTGTGGAGGGCAGGCCAAAGTCCTCCAGCAGGTGCCTTACCACATCCTCTGATGAGAATTCATCATAGACCGGAAACGCCGTGGTGACACCGAAGCCCTCTGAAAGGGCGGCCACCTTCTCCATGAAGACCCGGGTCTGTTCTGGATAGAATGACTGGCGCCTGGCATAGCCGGCAAGGATAAGGGGGACATAGTTCTGAACAGAGTATATGATGGCCTTGGTATGCATGGCCAGCTTGCAAGCCACACAGACCAGGTTCTTGCCACCGAACATTGGCATCAGCTCCTCGTACATGTCTAGCCACAGGCCCTGAAACAGCCGGCCGCAATCGAGCTCCACCAGATGGCTCTCCGGAAACTCCTCTGGCCTGGTGCTCTGGCCTCGGAGGATCCTTTCAGCCACCTGAAGCCTGGTGGCAGGGAAGTCCGGGAAGCGGCCCATGCCGTTCAGCATATGGAGGAGATGGACCCGTTTGGGCCTCGGGATCGCCGGGAAGTTTCCAAGGGCGGAAAGGGCATAGAGGGCCAGAGAGTCGCGTCCGCCTGAGTAGAGTATCGCCAAGTCCTGTCTGTCCATTTTTTCTGTTCACTCCTGCTCCTGCATGCCGTAGTCCACGGCATAACGGATAAATATCTCGCCAGACTCCAGGCTGACCTTGCACTCAAGTGGCCTGAGTCCTATGGAGGGCCTGCCAAGGGGTTCAGGCCCTTCGACCAGGCTGGAGACAGAAGAGGCACCGATTATCTCAGGGCATATAGTGACGAGGAGCTCATGGACCACCGCCTGGCTAAGGGCCTCGTAGTTCAGGGCGGATCCCCCCTCGATCAGCAGGCTCTCAACACCCCGTTCCGAAAGATGCTCCATGACCTCTCTGAGGTCGAGCCGTCCCGGCCCCATGTAACCTATCGGTATGATCTCTGCCCGTTGGCCCAGGGCCTGTTCAAGTGCCGGGCCTGCCTGCCTGGATGTGAATATCAAGGGCCTTGGCCCGCGGCTGAAAAGGGGCTGGTCCTCTGTCGGAATCCGGCCCGAGGCGGTTATTACCGCCCTTGTCCGCCCATCCAGTGTCCTGCCGCCTGGCCCAAGCATCTGGACCGGCCCCTGGCGCAGGGTGCCTGCCCCGATGAGGCTTGCATCAGTGTCTTCCCTCATCCGCTCCAGAAAGGCCCTGTCAACGGCACTTCCTTTGAAACCTTGGCCAATGCGGCCGCACACGGATGCGGCAGCAATTATGGATACCTTCATTACTATTACAGATACCACCTTGGCCTGAAAAAATACAGCGGCCCGATGATGTCGGGCCCCATTTGGCAAAGCGCACTTGTCAACTTCTGCCTTTGATGTTACAAAGACGGCCACTTGAAGCAGTGAAATATACACGTCCCACAGGCCTTGTGGTGCTGTCGCAATACGGGCGGCAGTAAATGGGGTCTATTTGCGCAGAGTCTCTGTGCTGAGGGACGGAAGAAAAACCACAAAAGACGGAGGTAGCAGAAGTGGCTTATGTAACGATGAAGCAGTTGCTGGAGGCCGGTGTCCACTTCGGTCATCAGACCAGGCGCTGGAATCCCAAGATGAAACCCTACATCTTCGGGGCCAGGAATGGGATCTACATCATAGATCTCCAGAAGACCGTGAAGATGTTCAAGGTGGCCTATGAGTTCGTCATGGAGACTGCGGCCAATGGAGGCGAGGTCCTTTTCGTAGGTACCAAGAAGCAGGCCCAGGAGTCCATCTACGAAGAGGCCACGAGGGCCGGCATGCCCTATGTCAACCACCGCTGGCTCGGCGGAATGCTCACCAATTACAAGACCATCAAGAAGAGTATCGACAAGCTCAAGAAGCTTGAGGCCATGTTCGAGGATGGCACCATCGAGCGTTTTCCAAAAAAGGAGATACTCAAGATGGAGAGGCTGCGCCAGAAACTGGAGCGCAACCTCGGCGGCATCAAGGACATGAATGGCCTGCCGGCAGCCCTCTATGTGGTGGATGCCAAGTATGAGCAGATCGCGGTCAAGGAGGCCAACAAGCTCGGTATCCCCGTTGTGGCCATAGTGGATACCAACTGCGATCCCGATGGAATAGACTACATCATCCCAGGAAACGATGACGCCATCAGGGCCATCAGGCTGCTGACCTCTCTGCTGGCAAACGCCTGCATAAAGGGCAGGGAGCTTTACGAGGAGGCCAAGCAGGCCGAGAGCGACAAGGAGCTGGAGGAGGCCAGCGCCGAGCAGGCAGAGAAGGAGGCCACGGAAGAGGCAGCAGAAGAGGCTGCCGAGGCCCCGCCTGTCCAGGCTGAGGCTGTATCAGAGCCGGCCAAGGAGGGCGCTGAAAGCGCTGTATAAAGCGGCTATCTTTTTCGAGCCCTGTCGAGTTCAATGATGGGGCCAGGGCCCGCGTATCGGAATCGGGCCCGGCCCTTCCTGTTCCGGCTGATCCACTCCTCTGCCAACATGCAGCAGTGACGGGTCGGCCGGATCACATGTTTTTATCGAATCTCATAACCATCGACTATCCAGAGCAGTATCTAGTCTGATCTAAGGATATCCATTCAATCAGGAGGTAACAGGAAAATGGCAAATATAACCGCTGCAATGGTCAAGGAGCTGAGAGAGAGGACCAATGCAGGAATGATGGATTGCAAAAAGGCCCTGCAGGAGTGTGACGGCGACATGGAAAAGGCCGTGGAGTTCTTGAGGAAAAAGGGCCTTGCCGTGGCTGCAAAGCGTGCAGGCAGAGCCACTTCGGAGGGCACCATCCAGTGCTATATCCATGCCGGCAACAAGCTGGGCGTCATGGTGGAGGTCAACTGTGAGACGGACTTCGTGGCCAAGACGGATCAGTTCATCCAGTTTGCAAAGGATGTGGCCATGCATATCGCAGCCACCAACCCCCTCTGTATCACAAGGGAGCAGGCGCCCCAGGACGTGATAGAAAAGGAGCGCGAGATCTATCGCCAGCAGGCTCTGGAGCAGGGCAAACCCGAGAACATCGTGGACAAGATCGTGGACGGCAGGATAGAGAAGTTCCTCAAGGAGGTCTGCCTGATGGAGCAGCCCTTTGTGAAGAACCCGGATCTCACCATCCAGGACCTCTTGAACGAGCTGATAGGAAAGATGGGTGAGAACATCACCATCAGGCGTTTTGCCAGGTTCCAGGTGGGCGAGGAGTAAGATCGGGTCGGCGGCCTTGAAGAGTCGGGGAGATAGCCATGTCCGGCAGTGAAACACTGGCCTACAGACGGGTGCTGTTGAAGCTCAGCGGCGAGGCCCTCATGGGCAAGCAGGCCTACGGGATATCGCCGGAGATGATGGCCGAGATAGCGGGCGAGCTTGCCCAGTGTCAGAAGATGGGTGCTGAGCTCGCCTTGGTGGTGGGCGGGGGCAATATCTTCAGGGGTGTTTCGGGTGCAGCCCACGGTATGGACCGGGCGGCAGCGGACCAGATGGGAATGCTGGCGACGGTGATAAACGCCCTGGCCCTTCAGGATGCCCTCGAGCGCCAGAAGGCCCCCACCAGGGTCATGTCTGCGGTTGAGGTGGGCAAGATGGCAGAGCCCTTCATCAGGAGGCGCGCCCTTTCGCATCTGGCCAAAAAGAGGATCGTCATCTTTGCCGCAGGCACCGGCAATCCCTTCTTCACCACCGATACGGCCTCGGCCCTCCGTGCCCTGGAGGTCAAGGCCGAGATCCTGTTCAAGGCCACCAAGGTGGATGGCATCTACGACAAGGACCCGGTCAAGTATCCGGATGCCCGCAGGTTCGACAGGCTGACCTATCAGCAGGTGCTGGACATGGGCCTTCAGGTCATGGATGCCGCTGCCGTCTCCCTGGCCCAGGAATCGGGCCTGCCGGTAATGGTCTTCGATATGCTGAAGCCCGGAAACATCATAAGGGCACTGAAGGGTGAACAGATAGGTACTGTGGTGACCGCCTCCTGAAAAGGGGCAGTCTCAGATCCACTCTCAGGGTGCCTTGCAAAAAGGGCCTGGATCGACCCTGGCCCTGGCATCACAGTTAGAAAGCGGTAGTGTCCTGAGTCGTCAAGTCCGATCCAAATATGAAAGAGGTGGAGTCATGAAGAGTCCGGTAGTTACAGAAGCAGGCAAGAAGATGGACAAGGCCATCGCCGCCTTTGAGCGCGATCTCAAGCATGTGCGCACCGGCAGGGCAAGCGCCGCCCTGCTCGACGGCATAACGGTGGATTACTACGGCACCCAGATGCCACTGAACCAGGTTGCCTCCATCTCGGTGCCGGAAAGCAGCACCATAACCGTACAGCCCTGGGACAACAATATCCTCGGAGACATTGAGAAGGCGATCCTGGCCTCGGATCTCGGCCTTACCCCGTCAAACGATGGAAAGCTCATCAGGGTGTCTGTGCCGCCGCTTACAGAGGAGCGCCGCAAGGAGCTGGTGAAGCTTGTAAAGAAGATGGCAGAGGAGTGCAGGGTGGCCATTCGCAACTGCCGCAGGGATGCCATGGACAAGCTCAAGAAACAGAAAAAAGGCAAGGAGATCTCCGAAGACGACATGCACCGGCTCCAGGACGAGGTGCAGAAGATCACCGATGAGCATATCAAGAAGGTGGATGAGATCCTGAAGTCCAAGGAAAAGGAAATAATGGAGTTTTAAGGAAGCGCCGTGGCCTCTGATTCCGCAAATCAACTGGACAAGTCGCGTCTGCCAAGGCATGTTGCCATAATCATGGATGGCAACGGCCGCTGGGCCAGAAAGCGTTTTCTGCCCAGGATAATGGGCCATAGACAGGGCGCCAAGACCGTTAAGGAGATAGTTACCGCAGCCCGCGAGCTTGGTATCGGCTACCTCACCCTATACGCCTTTTCCACCGAGAACTGGAACCGGCCGAAAGAGGAGGTCAATGCCCTGATGGACCTGCTCTACGAATATCTGCTCAAGGAGGCGGCGGAACTGCTGGGCAACAGGATCAGGCTCAATGCCGTGGGCGAGCTCCATCGGCTGCCTGACAAGGTGCTTCGCTGCCTTGAACAGACCATGAGGGACACGGCCGACAACAGCGAGATGGTGCTCACGCTTGCCCTCAGCTATGGAGGCAGGCAGGAGATCGTGGATGCGGCAAGGCGTTTTGCCAAGGAGTGTGTGGAGGGCAGGGCCAAACCGGAGGAGCTGGACATCGACACCTTCTCGTCCCTCCTCTGGACCAAGCAGATGCCCGATCCAGACCTGGTAATAAGGACCAGTGGGGAGATGAGGATAAGCAACTTTCTCCTGTTTCAGGCGGCCTATTCCGAACTCTATATCACACAGACCCTGTGGCCAGACTTCAACAGGGAGGAATTCATAAAGGCGCTCCTTGACTATCAGGCACGAGAGCGCCGTTTCGGCATGACCAGCGAACAGCTCCTTTGTGAAAATGCATAGAGACAGGCTCATCACTGCCGCCATAGCAGGGCCTCTGGTCCTGGCGGCGGTCATCTGGGGAGACCGCCTGGTCTATCACGCCCTTATCTTCCTGGCCTGCCTCCTAACCCTGTTCGAATACTACTCCATGACCTTCAAGACCCAGGCCTTTCTCAAGTTTACCGGCATATCCGCAGGGCTTCTGGTACTGGCCTCCATAGTCTATCTGGCCGATCCTGCCGGGCTGGCCCTGGGTTTCACCCTTGCCCTCATGGTCATACTGGCAGGGGTGATCTCTGCCTATCAGGGGATAGAAAGCCCGTTTCATGCAGTGCTGGCCCTCTTTTTTGGCGCCCTCTACATTGGCGGAACCCTCGGCCTCATCGGCCTTCTTCGTCAGGAGCCCTTCGGTATCCAGTGGGTGCTGTTTCTCTTCCTGACCGTGGCGGCGGCTGACAGCGGCGCATACTATGTGGGAAAGAGCGTGGGAAGACGCAAGCTCTGCCCGGCCATCAGCAAGGGAAAGACCGTGGAGGGGGCAGTTGGGGGGCTTGCCTTCTGTGCCTTAACGGCAGTGGTCTTCTGGATAGGATTTTTCAGGCAGGCAGATCCGCGGGCCCTGATCCCCCTGGCCATACTCCTTGGCCTTGTGAGCCAGATGGGGGATCTGGCCGAGTCCATAGTCAAGCGCAGCTGCGGGGTAAAGGACTCGGGCAAGCTGCTTCCGGGCCACGGAGGGATCTTTGACAGGATAGACGGGCTCATTCTGAGTGGAGCGCTCCTCTACTGGGTGGTCCATCTCTTTTCAGCCTTTCTCATAAATGGGACGATAACTTAAGATCATGACCAGAAAAATTTCAGTACTCGGCTCCACAGGCTCCATCGGAAAGAGCGTCGCGGACATCGTGCGCCGTAGTGGCGGCAGGCTCCAGGTGGTAGGCCTTGCGGCAGGCCGCAATGTGGAACTCCTGGCAGAGCAGATCCAGGAGTTCAGGCCAATCAAGGTGGCGGTGTTTGCCCAGGATCTGGCCCAGCAGCTGACAGGGCTGATCGCAGATGTGCCGGATCCGCCCGAGATCCTCTTTGGCAAGGAGGGCTACAAGGCCCTGGCCTCCATGGAGGAGGCGGATCTTGTGGTCTCCTCCATGGTGGGGGCGGCCGGTCTCATCCCCACCATTGCCGCCATAGAGGCCGGAAAGGATGTGGCCCTTGCCAACAAGGAGACCCTGGTTGCCGCAGGCCCCCTGGTCATGCGTATGGTCGGGGAAAAGGGCGTGAGGCTCCTTCCCATCGACAGTGAACATTCGGCCATATTCCAGTGCCTTCAGGGATATCGCCCTGAGCAGGTGAGAAAGATCATTCTCACTGCCTCTGGAGGCCCATTCAGGCAGAGGGCCGGTCAGGACCTTTCTGCCATAACACCCGAAGAGGCGGTGGCCCACCCCAACTGGTCGATGGGGGCCAAGATCTCGGTGGATTCATCCACCCTCATGAACAAGGGGCTCGAGGTCATAGAGGCCAGGTGGCTCTTCGATGTGCCGCCAGAGCGCATCCAGGTGGCGGTCCATCCCCAGAGCATAATCCACTCCATGGTGGAGTTCGTGGATGGCTCCATACTGGCCCAGATGGGCATTCCCGACATGAGGGTGCCCATCTCCTATGCGCTCATGTGGCCAGAACGCCTGGAGCTGGATCTGCCCCCTCTCGATCTGTTTTCAATGGGCGGGCTCACCTTCGAGCCGCCGGATCTCGACGCGTTCCCCTGTCTCAGGCTGGCCTTCATGGCCCTTGAGATGGGCGGCACAGCCACCACAGTGCTGAATGCCGCAAACGAGGTGGCCGTGGAGGCCTTTCTCCAGAGACGCATCCCCTATCTGGCCATCCCGGAGATAATAGAAAGGGTCCTTTCCGACGTCTCTCCGCAGGAGATGGAGGGCCTGGATCAGGTGCTCCAGGATGATGCCCTGGCCAGGCTCAAGGCTGAGCAGTACGTGCAGGAACTGGAGGTGGCCAAATGACCACTGTCTGGTCGTTCCTACTGGTGTTGAGCGGTCTCATATTCTTCCATGAGCTCGGCCATTTTGCTGTGGCAAGGGCCTTTGGCATCAGGGTCTTGAAGTTCTCCATAGGCTTTGGCCCAAGGGTATGGGGCATTGTCAGAAACGGTACCGACTACTGCATCTCTGCCTTTCCTCTCGGGGGGTTCGTGAAGATGTTGGGAGAGGTGCCTGGTGAGGAGGTGCCGGCAGAGGACAGGCCTTACTCCTTTTCCCACAGGCCTGTATGGCAGCGGGCCTGTGTGGTGGTGGCCGGGCCCCTTGCGAACTTCCTCTTTGCAATGGTGGTCTTCTTCGGCATCCTGCTCTCCTATGGGGATCCCATACTGCTGCCAGAGATCGGGGAGGTGGCCCCCGATTCCCCTGCAATGGAGGCCGGTATCCAGCCAGGGGACGTGATCGTGGCCATAAATGGTCAGAAGGTTGCGAGCTGGGAGGAGGCGGCAGGCATCATCAGAAAGAGCGGTGGAAAGACCATAGAGATGGAGATAAGGCGTGGGGATGAACTGTTGCG
This sequence comes from uncultured Desulfobacterales bacterium, assembly GCA_964573615.1. Classification (GTDB taxonomy): domain Bacteria; phylum Desulfobacterota; class Dissulfuribacteria; order Dissulfuribacterales; family QOAL01; genus JALSKY01. The sequence continues at coordinate 56,566 of CAZNKD010000035.1, forward strand.
GCTCAGTGTGACCCCGCGGATGAACAAGGTTAAGAACATATTCGGAGAGGAGGTGGAGACTCCTCTCATAGGCATCACTGCAGCCGGCAAACTGGAGGTGAAACGGGTAGGCCCCTTGGATGCGGCAGTCATGGCTGTGGCCAAGACCTGGGATCTCACCGTGCTCACAGCAAAGGGGTTTGTCAAGATCATTGAGCGTGTGGTACCCCTATCCAGCCTGGGGGGGCCCATAATGATCGCCCAGATGGCTGGCCAGCAGGCAGAGCAGGGCTGGCTCAACCTCTTTTTCTTCATGGCCCTTTTGAGCATCAACCTGGGGCTGTTGAATCTGCTTCCGATCCCGATGCTGGATGGAGGCCATCTGTTCTTCTATCTGGTGGAGGCGGTCACAGGCAGGCCCCTTTCCCAGAAACAGATGCAGGTGGTCCAGCAGATCGGAATGCTCATCCTCGGGGCCCTGATGCTCCTGGTCTTCTACAACGACATAGCAAGGCTTCTGGGGCTCATCCCGCCACCATAGACGGCGCCATAGGGAGCAAAACGCATTGATCGTCCTGTCCCTTACAACATCCCAGATGTCCGGAGGCGCAGCCCTGATCAGGGACGACCAGATCGTCGGGGAGTTCATCCTGGCATCCAGAAAGACCCATTCCCGCAGGCTCATGGCCCAGATCTTGAGATTGCTGGAGGAGGCGGACCTGTCCTGGGACAGGATCGATCTGGTGGCCGTGGACCAGGGGCCGGGCAGCTTTACCGGCCTCAGGATAGGCATCTCCACGGCCAAGGGGATAGCCATGGCCAAAGGGATCGGGACAGCGGCTGTGCCGAGCCTGGATGTGATGGCTGAGAACTGCCGCTACTTCAGGGGGTTCGTCTCTCCTGTGATAGATGCCAGAAGGGGCCAGGTCTATACGGCCTTTTTCTGGTCTGACGGATCCGGCTCCATGCACAGGATCGGAGGCTATCGGGCTGTAGATCCTGATGGGCTATTGGCAGGGTTGAAGGAGGGCGTACATGGCGTGCCTAAGATGGAAGAGGAGCCGGTCCTCGTACTGGGAGATGGGCTCCTGGCCCACAGGGAGGCCCTGGTGAAGGCCCTCGGGACAGCGTTCAGGGATGTCGTCTTGGCAGATGTCGGCTTCTGGGCCATAAGGCCCTCATTTGTGGGGCTTGTTGCAGCAAGACGGATCGCCCTGGGGGAGATTGCCCCAGAGGGGCCAGAGGCCCTGCTTCCACTCTACTGCCGTCTGTCAGAGGCGGAAGAGAAGCTGAGAAAGGCCAATCCATGAGCAAGGGGCGCCATTTTGAAGGCGCACGGCAAGGCAGCGGGCCAAGGGGAGTCGTGCTCGCCGACATACCATACTCAGGGGAGGCGGAATGGGTGGAGCGTCCCAACAGGTTTATGGGCCTTGTAAGACTCGATTCCGGGGATGTGGCCAAGGTACATGTCAGGGACCCGGGCAGACTGACCGAGCTGCTCTATCCTGGAAACAGGGTGCTCATAAGGAGGGCGCCATCCGGCACCAAACGAAAGACTGGATGGGACCTTGTTGCAGCGAGGTTTGAGGATCAGTGGGTGCTTGTGAACTCGGGCCACCATCCGGAAATAGCAAGGTCCATCCTCTCTGATCCCCGCCTCTGTCCCTTTGGCAGGCCGGTGTCCCTGAAGGGCGAGGTCAAGTTTGGCCAGAGCAGGCTGGATTTTCTGCTTGAGGCCGCCCCTTCGGAAAGGGGGCAGCCTTTGGCTCAGGTGGCAGACAGGGCCGACAAAAAGTGTGGTAAGATATTTATCGAGGTCAAGGGATGTACCCTTGCCAGAGACGGGATAGCACTCTTTCCGGATGCGCCGACATCAAGGGGGGCAAGGCACCTTGAGGAGCTCATGGAGGCCAAGCGCCAGGGGTTCGGGGCGGCCATCCTCGTTTTGGTGTTCAGGCAGGATGCCGAGATCTTCAGTCCAAACGGACAGACCGATCCCCGGTTTGCCGAGCTGTTCCACAGGGCTGTCTGCCGTGGTGTGGAGTGCTATCCTGTCAAGATCGCCTATAGTGTAGAGACAGAGCAGGCCCTCTACGTTGAGTCGATTCCATTCAAGGCGTGAAGGCCTTTGAATCTATCAGTCTATCAGAAAACCGCATCAGGAGGGATCAGTCATGGCAGTCCTTACAAAGATTTGCCCCTACTGCAAGGAAAGGATTAAGAAGAACGCCCTGGTATGTCGATACTGTCATAGAGAGCTTGAGCCCGTCGAGCAGGAATCGTGCAACTCCCTCTGGGTCTTTGCAGGCTTTCTGGGTCTGGCCCTTGGGGCAGCGCTCGCCTTGGGGCTCGGCTATGTGAATGAAAGGCGCCGCTGGGAGGAAGACAGCGGGGAGTTCGATTTCGATCAGGACCTGACCTGACGGACCAAGGGGCCATAAGTCAAAGGCGCATTGCGGATTCGACTCTCCCTGCATCTGCCATCCCTGCGGCTGCCGAGGCAAGGGCCATGTTCATGACCTTCGTTGCCGGACAGGGTCATTGAAGCGGCCCGCTAAAAAGGCAAAAGGATGGAGACAGATGAAGGGAAGAAGAACCAGTACCATAAACATAGTGGCAAAGATATTTTGTGATGCGGTCAAGGAGGTCATAGAAGGGGCCACCGGATCTGCCATAACATATGCGCCTACCATTCAGAAGGTGCCATCCATCAGCCTCAAACCGGATATAGGCTGTTTCGTCCAGTTTACGGGGGACTATTCAGGACTCTTTATCATGAATCTTTCAGGCCCCGCCGCCCTTGAGATCTACAGGCGCTCCATGAGCTTCATGGGGCTTCCGGAAGAGGAGCTGACCACCGACTGGTTCTCAGACGATGTGGTGAACTGCATCGGAGAGTTCATCAACCAGATCATCGGCAAGGCCAGGCAGAAGGTGGAGCACGAGTACGGCCTTACCGCCACGAACAACCAGCCTAAGGCCATAAGCATATCCTCTGCCATCAATATGTCCGTGGCAACCATGCTGGAGCGCCCCCAGTGCCGCAGGCTCTCCTTCCGCACCGAAGACAACAACCCCTTCTATGTGGAGATGAATCTGGAGCAGACGGAGTTCATCCAGCTCGAGCCGGTGGCCAGGGGAGAGGCCAAGGATATCCAGGAGCATATCGACTCTGTAATCGAAGGGGGCCAGATCCCTGGTTCAGAGGATGATCCCGATTCCGGTGCGGAAGAGGATATCGATGTGGATGCACTCCTCAGCCAGTATGGGAAGTGATCCCCCAGTTTGTGCTTGCTTTTTTCCTCCATAAGTGTCATTTCATAATTAATAATTCTGAAAGGAAAGGAGGAGAGCAACATGAACATTCTGGTAATCGGCTGTGGTTCCTACATGGATGCAGGCTATGGCTGTCCTGGTGAATACAAGTGCATATCTGCCGTCAAGGAGAAGAACGGCGAGTTTGCCAAGTATGATGATCCGGTACTGGTCGGCTTCTTGAGGTGCCAGTGTCCCGGCCGGGCCACCATCAACAACATCGGTATGGTGATAAAGAACGTCAAGGTGGATGCCGTCCATCTGAGCAACTGCATGGTAAAGGCGCAGCCCATGTGCAAGAATCACGATTTCGAGCAGTTCAAGAAGATGGTGGAGGAGAAGTACGGGATCCCCTGTGTGCTCGGCACACACGCCTACGGTTAGGCCATCGGGGTATCCTGGCAAATTCGAATGAATGAGGGCCGTAGCCTGCCCCTCTTGCACAGGGGTGGGACGGCCTTTTTAGTTGCCGCACTTCATAATAGTTCGCTTCCTAAAAAAAATCCCTTAGATCTCAAAAAATCGCCTGAATTCTCTGTCAAACTGCCCTTGGTTGAATTCATGTTCATTTGACAAAAAGGGGCCATGCCTCTACGGTGATAGTCTGATAGGACAGAGAGATAGGTTCATCTTGTGACAGGGGTGCTTTCAGGCCCCCTGGAGACCTGCCGCAAAGGGGCTCAGAGACAGGGAGATGCTCGAACTGAAGAGGCTTAGACGCCGGGTGAAAGAGGCTGTTGAGAGGGCGGTCCCGGATGCCCGCATAGACTTTTGTCTCACCTGTGGTCTCTGCGTCAGCGGCTGTCCCGCCTCTGGTCTTGAAGGCCTCGATCCCAGGAAATTCCTGCGTCTTCTGGTGCTCGGCCAGGATCAGGAGATACTGGAGACCAACTGGATATACTCCTGTACCATGTGTCAGCGCTGCCGCTATGCATGCCCCATGGGCATAGACATAGGCAGGATCGTCTATGAGCTGAGGGGTATGCGCCCCAGGGAGCAGCGCCCACCCAATCTCCAGCGCTCTTGTGATCTTCAGAAGGCCTCAAACAGCACCGGTATCCCCAACGAGGATTTCGTATGGGTGGTCGGTGACGTGCTGGAGGAGGTGCGCCAGAACGAGCCAGAGTGGAAGGATCTCCAGGCGCCCATAGACAAAAAGGGGGCAAGATACTATCTGAACCAGAATGCCAAGGAGCCCACGGTAGAGCCGGAGGAGATGGTGCCGCTCTGGAAGATCCTCCATGCGGCCGGTATAGACTGGACCTATTCTTCCAAGTGGTGGGACGGGGCCAACTACTGCCTGTTTACGGGGGACCCCGAAGACTGGGAATACACGGTCAGGAAGCAGGCCGAGACAGTGGATGCCCTTGGATGCCGATATTACATAAACACGGAGTGAGGCCACATGTTCTACGCGACCCTGGAGGGGTTGCGAAGGTTCAAGATCCCGCACAACTTCGAATTCGTTAGCATAATCACCCTCTATGCCGAGTGGATCAGACAGGGGAGACTCAAGGTCTCATCGAGCTGGAACAGCCAGGGACTCAAGTTCACGGTCCAAGACCCTTGCAAGCTGGTCCGCCAGGGCCTGGGAGACTCTGTGGCCGAGGACCTAAGATTCGTGATCAAGAAGGTGGTAGGAGAGGAGAACTTCATAGACGTCTGGCCAAGACTCAGCAACAACTACTGTTGCGGAGGCGGTGGAGGGGCCCTCCAGGCAGGATTCGTGGAGAACAGGAGGCGCTATGGCAGACGCAAGTTCGACCAGCTTGCGGCCACCGGCGCCGATGTGGTGATCACCCCGTGCCACAACTGCCATACCCAGGTGGCTGACATCTGTGAGTACTATGGCGGTGGCTGGAAGACCACCCACCTTTGGAACTGGCTGGAAAAGGCCCTGGTCCTCGATGGTGGCGGGCCGGAAGGGGAGGGGCACAGAGATGGCTGATCTGTCCGGCTCTGTCCTGGTTGTAGGCGGCGGGATTTCCGGCGTCCAGGCAGCTCTCGATCTCGCAGACAGCGGATTCTATGTCCACCTGGTGGAGCGCGGCCCTGCCATCGGAGGGGCCATGAGCCAGCTGGACAAGACCTTTCCCACCAATGACTGCTCTGCATGCATCTTGTCACCGAAGCTGGTGGAATGCGGCCGGCATCTCAACATAAATCTTCTGACCCTCTCCCAGGTGGAGGCACTGGAGGGAGGGCCTGGCCGGTTCAAGGTGCGTGTGCGCCAGATGCCCCGCTATGTGGACACAGACAAGTGCATAGCCTGCGGGGCCTGTGCGGAAAAATGCCCCAAGAAGGTGCCAAGCCAGTTCGATCTCGGCCTTGGAACCAGAAAGGCCATCTATCTCCAGTATCCCCAGGCGGTTCCCCTTAAATATGCCATCGACCCGGAACAGTGCATCTGGCTCAGAAAGCCGGGTCGATGCGGTGCCTGTGTAAAGGCGTGTCCTTCCGGGGCCATAAACTTCGATGACAAGCAAAGGGTACACGATCTCACGGTGGGCAGCGTGATACTTGCCCCGGGATTCAGGCCCTTTGATCCGTCAGGGCTGGATTTTCTGGGCTACAAGAGCCTTGACAATGTCATCACATCCATGGAGTTCGAGCGTATCCTGAGCCCTTCGGGCCCCTTCAAGGGGCACATGGTGCGGCCCTCTGATGGCAAAGAGCCAAGGAGGATCGCCTGGCTCCAGTGTGTCGGATCCCGGGACATAAACAGGGCCTGCCACGGATACTGCTCCTCCGTATGCTGCATGTATGCAGTAAAGCAGGCCTTCATTGCAAGGGAGCATGCCAAGGGCCAGGGGCTCGACACAGAGATCTTCTTCATGGATATGCGTACCCACGGCAAGGGGTTCGAGTCCTATTACCAGCGGGCCAGACAGGAGGGCATACTCTTTCGGCGTGCCAGGGTGCACACCATCCTGCCGGACAGGGAGTCCGAGGGAGGTCTTGTGCTCACCTGGGGCGATGAAGAGGGCAAGATACATGAATCCCGCTTCGATATGGTGGTCCTGTCCGTGGGCCTGGAGCCGGATCCTGAGGTCATGGCGCTCTCTGAGCGGCTGGGTGTGGAGCTCGATCCGGACATGTTCGTCCTTACAGAAGGCTTCAGCCCTGTGGCCACCTCAAGGCCGGGAATTTTCGTATGCGGGGCGGCCTCTGAGCCAAAGGATATCCCCCAGTCCGTCATGGAGGCCAGCGCTGCAGCCCTTGAGGCAGAGAGGCTTCTGTCTCCGGCGAGATGGAGTGAGACCAAAACACCGGAATATCCCCCTGAGAGGGACGTGTTTTCCGAACCGCCCAGGATCGGGGTCTTTGTCTGTTCCTGCGGCATCAATATCGGCTCTGTGGTGGATGTAGAGCGGGTGTGTGACTATGCAAAGGGGCTGCCCGGTGTGGTCTTTGCCCAGACAAATCTCTTCACATGCTCCCAGGACACCATAAACCAGATGGCCGAAACCGTGAGAAGGCAGAGACTGAACAGGGTCGTGGTGGCTTCCTGCACACCGAGGACCCACGAGCCCCTGTTCCAGGAGACGCTGCGCGAGGCGGGGATAAACAAGTATCTCTTCGAGATGGCCAATATCAGGGATCAGGACTCATGGGTGCATCAGTCAGATCCCGAGGCTGCCACCAGGAAGGCCATGGATCTCGTGCGCATGGCTGTTGCCAAGGTTCGGGGAGACCAGCCCCTGGCCTACAACACCATCCAGGTGATAAAGGAGGCCCTTGTGGTGGGGGGCGGGGTGGCTGGCATGACTGCCGCACTCAGTCTGGCAGATCAGGGCTTTCCCGTGACCCTCGTAGAGAGGGAGGCCCGCCTCGGGGGCTGGGCCAGGAGCCTTTTTCATACAAGCAGCAGGGAGCCGGTGCAGAAAGAGCTGGCAAATCTCATCTCAAAGGTGGAAGCGCATAGCCGGATCTCAGTAAAGACGGGCGTTACGGTCAAGGATGTGTCTGGCTCCGTGGGCCGTTTTTCAACCTCACTTTCAGACGGCAGCTCGGTGGAGCACGGGGTGGCCATAGTTGCGGTCGGTGCCGAGCCCTGGCTGCCCGAGCCAGGCTCACCCCACAGCTATCTCTATGGAGTCCACCCAGGTGTACGAACCCTGCTGGAGGTGGATCAGGCCCTGATATCGGGCGAAGGCCTGCCGGAGGAGCTCAAACAGGCGGTCTTCATACACTGTGTGGGCTCTCGCATCCCGGAGCGGCCCTACTGCTCAAGGGTGTGCTGTAGCCACGCCATAGAGCAGGCCCTTGCCCTCAAGGATCGGAATCCGGATCTTGAGATATTCATGCTCTATCGGGATATCCGTACCTATGGAAGACGCGAATATCTCTATCAGGAGGCCAGAAGGCGCGGCATCATCTTCATCAGATATGACCTTGAGGAGCCTCCCCAGGCGGCCATGGCCCAGGGAGAAGCCGGCCAGGAACTGGTTGTACGTGTGAAGGACCACGTCCTTGGCAGGCCTGTGGAGCTAAGGCCGGAGCTGCTGGTGCTCGCCACTGCAATCACGCCCCGCAGGGATTCCGGGGCCCTTGCCCAGTTCTTCAAGTGTGCCACCGGATCAGACGGTTTCCTGCTCGAGGCCCATATGAAGCTCAGGCCAGTGGATTTTGCCACAGACGGGGTCTTTCTTGCCGGACTGTGCCACTATCCAAAGCCCATAGAGGAGACCATCGCCCAGGCCAAGGCCGCGGCCTCCAGGGCAGGGCTCATCCTCTCCAAGGACCATGTCCCGGCAGAGAGCATAACCGCAGAGGTGAACCGGGCCAAATGTACAGGGTGCGGGGTGTGTGAAAGGGTGTGCGCCTATCATGCGGTTGCCGTAGATCCGGCATCGGGCAGTGCAGTGGTGGACAGTGCCATGTGCAAGGGATGCGGGGCCTGTGTGGCAGGGTGCAGGTCTGATGCGATCACCCTCAAGAACATGGGCAACGAGCAGATAATGGCCGAGGTGGAGGCTGTTGTGGACGAATGGATCCTGTAGACTCTTTTCAAACGGACTGATAAGAAATGGGAGCTGAAAGGGAAAATTCCGGGACAGGCGGACAGTGGGAGCCCAGGATAGTGGCCTTCCTGTGCAACTGGTGCAGTTATGCCGGTGCAGATCTGGCAGGTGTGAGCAGGCTCCAATATCCGCCCTATATCAGGATTGTCCGGGTCCCCTGTTCCGGCAGGGTGAGCGCCCAGCTCATCCTGGATGCCTTCAGGGCCGGTGCAGATGGTGTATGGGTCTCTGGTTGTCATCCGGGTGATTGTCACTATATCAGTGGCAACCTGTATGCCAGGCGCCGGTTCGTGCTTCTGAGGCGGTTTCTGGAGTTCGTGGGGATTGAGCCTGGAAGACTCCATTTTTCTTGGATTTCTGCATCCGAAGGAGAGAAGTTTGCCCAGACGGCGGCCAGGGTTGCCGAAGAGGTAAAGGCCCTTGGCCCCTCCAGGCGACTTGTCAAGAGATTCGATCCGCAGGGGAGGGTGATCCCGGCGGAACAGGTCACAGGATAGGGGAGCTGATGGCAGGTGCTGAGAGGAAAAAGGGCCGGGACGTGAACCGGGAGATCACCCAGGAGCTCAGAAAGAGGGCGGCGGCTCTCCTGGCCTCTGGCGATATAGCGGCCTTTGTGGGCTTCAGGATCGGCAGCCATCCCATGATCATGCGTCCCTTTGTGGCAAGGAGCCCGGAGGAGGCGGAGAGGCTCGTCTGGAACAGCTTCTGTGTCATAAATCTGGCCAACTATCTGCCTGGACTCCTCAGGTCCCTGGAGCCGCCGAGGCGGCCGGGAGATCCGCCGCCGGAAGGCCCTCTGCCAAAGGTTGGGGTCGTGGCAACAGGGTGCTGGTCCAGGAACATGGTTGTCCAGATCCAGGAGAACCAGATTCAGAGGCAGCGGGTGGTGATAATCGGGATCCCCAGCCGCGGCATGATCGACCGCAGGAAGGTGGAGCTTGCGGCAGAAGGGGCCGAGATAACCGGGGTTCAGGAAGGTCAGCACAAGCTCAAGGTCTCCACCAGCCGGGGAGAGATCGAGCTGAATCGCTGGGATCTCGTCAGGGACAACTGCCTTACGTGTCAGCGGCCGGATCCAGTGATCTATGACGAGATGATCGGTCAACCCCAGTGGGAGAGAAAGGTTTCAGAGCCCTTCAGACAGGTGGAGGAGATAGAGGCCCTTGATCCGGATGAGCGATGGGCGTGGTTCACACAGGAGATCTCATCCTGCATCCGCTGCTATGCCTGCAGGAATGCCTGCCCCCTCTGCTACTGCCCTACCTGTTTCGTGGACGACTCCCGCCCGCAATGGGTGGGAAAGAGCAGAGAGCCTGTGGATACCGCCCTCTTTCATATCCTGAGGGCCTATCACTGTGCCGGCCGTTGCACGGACTGCGGTACCTGTGAAAGTGTCTGCCCCATGGGGATCAAGATGAGGCTCCTTACGAGGAAACTCCAGAAAGACGTGAAGGAGCTCTATGGATTCGAGCCTGGCCTGAGCCTGGAAGAGCCCCTTCCCTTGTCTACATACAGGCCGGATGATCCGGAGCCCTATTTCGACATAAGGCCCGTTGACGAATCCCCGAAGCCGGTCTCTGGCGGCGGAGGGGCCGGAGAAGGAGATATGGGGAGGCAAAAAGGATGAACAGCCAGTCCTCCCGGTACACCAAGGTGGATGAAGGGGCCTTGCGCACTTGGCTGTCGCGTCTTGGAGGGCAGACCAGGGTCTTTGCTCCAAAGAGCGGGCCCAAAGGGATCGTTGACTGGGCGGAACTGGATGATGGGGGGCTTCCCGATCTGGACCTTGGCCTTCCCTTGAACTCCATCAAGGTCTTCTATTTTCCCCAGCCGGAGATACTCTTTACCTTCAACGCAAGGCCGGGCCAGCCCGACTCTTTCAGGCTCAGAGAGCCGGAAGAAGCGGGTGGGGAGATTGTGCTGGCAGGGGTGAGGCCGTGCGATGCAAGGAGCATCACCCTAAACAGCCTGCCATATGCCGAGGACCCCTACTTTCAGGCCCGGACAGACAGGCTTTATGTCATAGGTTTTCCCTGTATGGAGGGCTGTTCCACCTGTTTCTGCTCATGGGTCGGAGGGGGGCCGGGCAGTACGGATGGGATGGATGTGGCGGTCTGGCAGATGCCGGGAGGCCACTTCGTTATAGAGGCCGTTACCGAAAAGGGCGGCAAGCTGATGGAAGGGCTCCATGGGGCTGGCCCTGTGGCCGAGCCCTCGGAAGAGGAGCTTCTGCACATAGAACAGTGGCGCAAGAAGGGCCTAGGCCAGGCGGGGGAAGATCCATCCCTTTCCATGCGGCACAAGGATCTCATGGCCTGTTACCAGGCGCCCTTCTGGCAGCAGGTGGCCGATTGCTGCATCAACTGTGGCACCTGTACATTCCTGTGCCCCACCTGCTACTGTTTCGACATACAGGATGAAAAGGCCCGTGGCATCGGCCGCAGGATACGTTACTGGGACTCCTGCATGTTCCCGCTGTTCACTCAGCACGCCTCTGGCCACAATCCCAGGGGAGAGAAGATAAAGAGGGTGAGAAACCGCTTCATGCACAAATTCAAATACTTTGTCGACCGGTTCGGGCCATTGTCCTGTGTAGGCTGTGGCCGCTGCATCAGGCAGTGCCCGGTGAACATAGATGTCAGAGAGGTCCTGCGCGACCTGCTTGCCCTGTGAGATGACGGACAGATCCATGAACCCATACAGACCCTATCCTGCCCGCATAGAAGAGGTCATCGTCGAGACCGAAGACGGTAACCTGAAGAGCTTCAGGATCGTGCTGGAAGACGAGGCGGATATGGCCGCATGGAGTCATGTGCCGGGCCAGTTCGCCATGTTGAGTCTGGCGGGAAAGGGAGAGATACCCATAGGCATTGCCTCCTCCCCAACGGAACGGGACCATCTGCTCTTTACGGTGAACAGGGCCGGTGTGGTGACCACGGCCCTGCACCAGATGGAGGCGGGTGATCCCATAGGGGTCCGGGGCCCTCTTGGCAATGGTTTTCCCGTGGCGAGTGAGCTCAAGGGAAAGAACATAGTCATAATCGCAGGCGGATTTGCCTTCACCACCCTCAGGGCCACATTGATCTATATGCTGGAGCACCGTTCGGACTACGGGGAGATAACGGTGATATACGGGGCCAGGACCCCCGGCATGCTCCTCTACAAGGACGAGCTTGCCAAGTGGCAAGAGCGGGATGACCTGAATCTCCATATCACCGTAGACAGGGAGGCCCCGGGCTGGAACGGGCTGGTAGGGTTCGTTCCAACCATAGCCGGCCAGGTGAAGCCGTCGCCTGAAAATGCTGCGGCCCTCATCTGTGGTCCTCCAATAATGATAAAGTTCACCATGCCTCCGCTGGAGGAGATCGGCTGGAGGGATGAGCAGGTCTATCTCTCCCTGGAGAACCGGATGAAGTGCGGCATAGGTATCTGTGGGCACTGCAATGTGGGGCCGGTGTATGTCTGCAAGGATGGTCCGGTATTCACCAGGGCCCAGGTGCAGAGGCTGCCTGTTGAGTTTTGATGCACCGCATCTGCCGCTGTCAGGCTCGATTCCTCTTGACGCACCGTGATTAAAGGGATAAAAGGCCAGCATGACAAAAGTTTCGGAAAATAGTCCCATCCCTGGCTTGAAAATCGGCCATATCGAGTCCAAATACCCCATTATCCAGGGCGGTATGGGCGTGGGGATATCCATGTCCGGACTGGCAGGTGCTGTCGCCAAGGCAGGCGGCATCGGGATCATTGCCGCGGTGCTGGTGGGGATAAACGAGAAGGATTTCCACAAGGATCCCCAGGGAGCCACCTACAGGGCCCTGGCCAAGGAGATCAAGAAGGCCAAGGAGATAGCGGCAGGAGGGCCGGTGGGGGTAAATATCATGGTGGCCCTCCAGGACTACGACAAGATCGTAGAGGTGGCGGCCCAGGCAGGAGCCGATCTGATAATCAGCGGTGCCGGCCTTCCTCTCAAGCTTCCCGGCATGATGCCAGAGGGCTCTAAGACCGCACTCGTGCCCATAGTCTCTTCCGGTCGGGCTGCGGCCCTGCTCTGCAAGAGGTGGCGTGACCATTATGACAGGGTCCCTGACGCCCTGGTCGTCGAGGGCCCAAAGGCTGGAGGACATCTGGGCTTCAAGGCAGAAGACCTGGAAAAGCCGGAATTCCAGGTGGAGAACCTGGTGGTCGATGTCATTGAGGCGGTCAGGCCCTTTGAGGAGGAGATGGGTGTCAAGATCCCTGTGATCGCAGCCGGCGGCATCTATACAGGAGAGGATATCTTCCGATTCATGCAGCTCGGCTGTGCCGGTGTCCAGATGGGTACCCGTTTTGTGGCCACACACGAGTGTGATGCCTCCGATGAGTTCAAACAGGCCTATCTCAAGGCCACAAAGGACGATGTGACCATAATCAAGAGCCCAGTTGGGATGCCCGGCAGGGCCCTTAAAGGGACCTTCATAGAGAAGGTCTCCAAGGGGGAGAAGCATCCCAAGAAGTGTTTCTACAAGTGCATACGCACCTGCCGCTATCCCGACACCCCATACTGTATCAGCATGGCCCTGGTCAATGCCCAGAGAGGTAACCTGGACGCAGGTTTCGTGTTCTGTGGGGCTAATGTGTGGAGGGTAGACCGTATCGTGTCGGTCAAGGAGCTCATGGATGAACTCGTGACCGGCTATCAGGAGGCGGCCGCCAAGGCAGAACGGGGTTGAGGCTCAAAGCACCTCTATCCAGCCGAACCTGTCCTCCTTCTCCCCGTACTGAATAGCAGTGAGTTCATCGAAGAGCCTCTGGGCCAAGGGGCCGGTCTTGCCGCCGTTTATCTCATAGCTCTCTCCCTTATAATACAGAGAGGCAACAGGCGAGATGACCGCGGCCGTACCTGAGCCGAAGCACTCCTTTAGTTCCCCGCTCTGGGCCTTTTCTATCACCTCGTCTATGGTTATGGGCCGCTCCTCCACCCTGATGCCCCATGATGCGGCAAGTTTCATGACTGAGTCCCGGGTGATGCCTGGCAGGATGCTTCCGGAAAGGGCGGGCGTGACAAGCGCATCCTCCATAAGGAAGAATATGTTCATGGTGCCCACCTCCTCTATGTAGCGCCTTTCAGCGCAGTCCAGCCAGAGCACCTGGGTGAAGCCAAGCTCCTTTGCCTCTTCAGAGGCCATGAGGCTTGCTGCATAGTTTCCTGCCGTCTTTGCCTCGCCAACCCCTCCCTTGGCAGCCCGGACGAATTTGTCCGTGACAAATATCTTCACAGGGTTGAAGCCTTCCGAATAGTAGGCGCCTACCGGGCTCAGGATCACAGACAGGATGTATTCCTTGGCAGGGCGAACCCCAAGGAACGCCTCTGTTGCGATCATGAATGGGCGTATATATAGGGACGTGCCCTTTGCCTCAGGGACCCATCTCGACTCGATTCTGACCAGCTCCTTGATGGCAGACAGCAGAAATTCCTCGTCTATCTGAGGCATGCACATGCGCCATGCAGAGCGGTTCATGCGCTTCATGTTGTCCCGTGGCCGAAAGAGGCGGATCTTCCCATCCCGTCCCCTATATGCCTTCAGCCCCTCGAAGATGGCCTGCCCGTAATGGAGCACCACCGCAGCCGGATCGAGGTGGAAGTCACCATAGGGCGTGATCCTGGGGGAGTGCCAACCCCGGCCCTCCTCATAGTCCATGACGAACATATGGTCGGTGAAGTGGATACCAAAGCCCAGCTTGTCCGGATCGGGCAGGGCCTTAAGGTCATCTTCGGAGACGAGCTCTTTTGCTATTTCCATAACGGCAGATCCTCGGAAAGAAGTTGCAGGTAACAATAAACCCCTATCATTGACCCCGCAAGTTTACCGGATGA
>CAZNKD010000036.1:0-14317 GCA_964573615.1 uncultured Desulfobacterales bacterium
CCACGGATATCGCCCTCAGGGCTGCCGCCTCCATGGGGCTCAGGAAGGCATGCGAACAGGCCGGCCCTGTGCTGCTCGAGCCCATGATGAGTGTCGAGGTGATAGTGCCTGAAGACTTCCTTGGCGAGGTCATAGGAGACCTGAACAGCCGCGGCGGCAAGGTGGAGGAAATAGAGGCAAGAGGCGGCATCCAGGTGGTGAAGGCCATAGTGCCGCTGTCAAGGATGTTCGGCTACTCGACTGCCCTGCGTTCAGCCACCCAGGGACGCGCCACCTTCACCATGGTCTTTTCACACTACGATCCGGTGGAAGAGTAAAGGCCTGCCGATCAACTTGATGACCTTATCAACCGGCAGCGCTCTAGTCTCTGCAGAACTGTGAAGGGGTTGGAACTCCTGTTGGGAAGCCGAGATAGAGGGCACCAAAGGCGGCATGGAGCTTGTGAAATGCATCCTTCATGTGCAGTTTTAGCTTTATGGCGCCGCCTTCCGGGTCGACATATCTGCACGCATGCCTGGTCTGTGAGATAAACTCGTCCAGGGCCATCTCGAAGGACTGGTATCTGGATGAATAGAGCTGCTTGTCCGCATATGGAGGGGGAGAGACAAATCTTGAGGCCGCCTCTTTCATGTCCGGAATCATGAGAGCGAGCTCCAGGTATCTTGCCTCCTCCACCATGGGCTCGATCCTATGGAGTATGCCGTTGTGGAAATAGATCATGTGATCTTCTGGCCCCAATAGGCCAAGCCTTTCATGGAGGAGATAGAGCTCGGTCCTCACCCTAACCGTGGTCTCAAGGGCCTCGGCCATCTCGCCCTGTCTGGCCCTGGCCAGGGCCAGATCAAGAAGGGCTGAAATCGCATCGGCATCAGCAGCACTCCTGCTGTCGAGCTCGAGGGCGCCGGCTTTGACCGCCTCCCAGAGCCTCCCTGCCTGGCTGCCATAGGCGGCTGCCGCCTGCTGATCCGGACACTTCTTCACAGAAGATATGAAGCATTTGAACTGCCTGTTGAACTCCACCATCTGCCTGGAGTCGAATGAGAAGAGATCGGCATCCGACTCCGCACCAATGGCAGGATCACTGCCCAGAGCCCCTGATGAAAGGCCCCATAGCAACAAGAGGATGACGGGACACAGAGAAAAGCGACAGGGCGGAACGACAAAAAGGGGCGGATGGATCATATGACCGTACCGCCTCAGTGTACCTTTGTCTTCAGCCTGGTCAGGAGTACATCGAAGTCCTTGTCGCCGCGCCTGAACCTCTTTTTCTGCATTCCTATCTGGAACTCCTCCGAACAGAGCTTGAAGAATGGAAACAGGGTCTCACGGTCTGCGGCATGCGCCATGAAGATCACACCTCCAGGGGCCAGGTAGTTCTTGAGGACATCTATAAGCGGCTTGAAGAAGCGCTCATGAAAGGCCACTTCCGAGGCGAGTATGATCTCGAAGCGGCCCATCTCCTCCGGCTCGAACCAGTCCAGCCGTCTGCATTCGAGGTTGTCTGCACACTGGTTCATGGCAGCCGAGACCTTGACGAAATCGAGGATCTCCTCCTCATAATCCGTGACAGTAACACTGTGGCCCTGGCTTGCTGCCACCATGCCAGGAAGAGACATGCCTGCCCCGACCTCCAGGATGCGCCTGTCGTCATCCGGAGGCAGCTTGGAGATATGGTCTGCCAGGATCACAGATGCCTCCCAGATCTTCACCCAGAAGGGAAACTCCGGCGCGTTTCCGAACACGTCACCTGTAAGCAGTGGGGTGAGATCCGCCACATGCAGGAAGTAATAGGGCCTTCCTGCCACGTCCACCTTCTCGATCTCAAGGTCGTACTTGGAATCGAGCCGTTTGAAGATGGGCAGCACCGCCTCCGGGATGGCAAGTTTGCGGGGCTCGCCCTCCTTCAAGGGCAGGCCCCACGGACTGGTCACTCTCAGTTTGGGAATCATGCCGCCTCTTTCTTCTTGCGCCTCTCCTCCTGCCTGTCATAGAAGACACGGCCGGTACCGGCTGGTATGAGGCGTCCCATGATAACGTTCTCCTTGAGGCCGCGCAGGTGATCCACCTTGCCGGCAATGGATGCATCTGTAAGCACCTTGGTGGTCTCCTGGAAGGATGCAGCGGAGATGAAGCTGTCCGTGGTCAGGGAGGCCCTGGTGATGCCGAGCAGCATGGGCTCTGCAACTGCCGGCTCCCCTCCTTCTGCCAGGATGCGCTCGTTCTCCTTCTCGAAGCGCCACCGCTCCACCTGCTCGCCCAGCAGGAAGTTGGAGTCGCCCACAGAGGTGATCTTGACCCTCTTGAGCATCTGGCGGACGATGATCTCGATGTGCTTGTCATTGATCTTGACGCCCTGGAGACGGTAGACCTCCTGGATCTCGTCCACCAGATATCTGGCCAGGGCCTTCTCACCCTTGACCTTCAGAAGGTCATGGGGGTTGATCATGCCGTCCATCAGGGGCTCGCCTGCCCGGACGTAGTCGCCCTCATGGACGTTTATGTGCTTGCCCCTCGGGATCAGATACTCCCTTGGCTCGCCATACTCAGGGGTGATGATCACCCGGCGCTTGTTCTTTATATCCTTGCCGAAAGAGACCACACCATCGATCTCGGTGATTATTGCACACTCCTTGGGCTTTCTGGCCTCGAACAGCTCGGCCACCCTGGGGAGACCACCTGTGATGTCCTTGGTCTTTGTGGTCTCGCGCGGTATCTTGGCCAGGAGCTCGCCTGCCTTGACCTCATCGCCCTCGTTCACCAGGATGATGGAGCCAACAGGGAGCTGGTAACGCGCCTCTCCCCTGGTCTGCACCAGCTTCTTGGTGCGGCCCCGCTCATCCTTGATGGAGATCCTGGGCTGATAGTCTGAGGTCTTGTACTGGATCACCACCTTGGATGCCTTTCCAGTCACCTGATCCACCTTCTCCTGGATGGTGACTCCCTCTATGATGTCCCCGAACTTCACTCGGCCATCGACCTCGGTGAGGATCGGGATGGTGAAGGGGTCCCACTCTGCCAGCTTGGTCCCAGGCTCCACCTCGTCGCCCTCCTTCACCAGGAGCTCTGCGCCGTAGATGATGGGATAGCGTTCACGCTCGCGTCCATCCGGGGCGACGATGATCACCTCTCCATTTCTGTTGAGGACGACCTCACGCCCGGCAGGGTTGGTAACGGTGACCACCCGCTCGAACTTCACGACACCCTTGCCGCGGCAGCGGATCTCGGCCTGTTCCACCTTACCAGATGCGGTTCCTCCAATGTGGAAGGTCCTCATGGTGAGCTGGGTCCCAGGCTCACCGATGGACTCCGCCGCTATGATGCCAACGGCCTCGCCCCTGGCAACCATGCGCCCCCTGGCAAGATCGCGGCCATAACACTTGGCGCACACACCGAATGGGGCACGGCATGCCAACACCGAGCGGATCTCAACCTTGGAGATTCCTGCATCCTCGATCTTTTTGACCCCCTCCTCGGTGATCTCCTGATTGGCCTCTACCAGCACCTCGCCGGTGACAGGATCTACGATATCCATGAGGGCCACACGGCCAAGGATACGATCGCCAACCCGCTGGATTATCTCGCCACCCTCCATGAGGTGATCCATCTCGATTCCGTCGATGGTGCCGCAGTCCTCCATGGTGATGGTGGAGTCCTGGGCCACGTCCACAAGACGCCTGGTGAGATAGCCGCTATTGGCGGTCTTGAGGGCTGTGTCTGCCAGACCCTTGCGGGCGCCGTGGGTGGAGATGAAGTACTCCAGCACGCTGAGACCCTCGCGGAAGTTGGCCTTGATGGGGGTCTCGATGATCTCGCCAGAGGGCTTGGCCATGAGGCCGCGCATACCGGCCAGCTGCCTGATCTGGTCCTTGGAGCCCCTGGCGCCGGAGTCGGCCATGACGAAGATGGGGTTGAAGCTTGGGACCTCGACCTTCTCGCCATCCTTGGTCTCCACCACGTCTGTCGAGATCTCCCGCATCATCTCATTGGTGATCTCGTCAGTGGCCCTGGTCCATATGTCGATCACCTTGTTGTAACGCTCTCCATCGGTGATGAGACCCTCGGCATACTGATTCTGCACGTCTGCCACCTGCTCCTGGGCCTTTGCCAGGATCTCGATCTTCTTTTCAGGCACGTGCATGTCGTTTATGGAGATGGATATGCCTGCAAGGGTGGCAAAGGTATAGCCAAGATCCTTCAGGCGGTCTGCCATGATACATGTGGCCTTGGCCCCGGCAAGGCGGTAGGCCTTGTCTATGAGACGGGCAAGGTCCTTCTTCCTCATGACCTTGTTCACCATCTCGAAGGGCACTTCCTTGGGGGTGATGTCGTATAGCAGCACCCGGCCGGCCGTGGTCTCCTGGACCTTTCCGTCTATCATCACCTTGATCTTCGCCTGGAGATCCAGGGCCTTCTTGTCAAGGGCGAGGAGCACCTCCTCCATGGACTGGAACACCTTGCCCTCTCCCTGGGCCCCCAAGCGCTCTCTGGTCATGTAGTAGCAGCCGAGGACGATATCTTGGGTCGCGGTGATGATAGGCTCTCCATGTGCAGGGGAGAGCACGTTGTTCGTGGACATCATGAGGACACGGGCCTCTGTCTGGGACTCTACCGACAGGGGCACGTGGACTGCCATCTGGTCACCGTCGAAGTCGGCGTTGTAGGCGGTACAGACCAGAGGGTGGAGCATGATGGCCTTTCCTTCCACCAGCACCGGCTCGAAGGCCTGGATGCCGAGCCTGTGAAGGGTCGGGGCACGGTTCAGGAGGATGGGATGCTCTCGCACCACCTCGTCCAGTGCGTCCCAGACCTCGGGCAGCTCCTTCTCCACCATGCGCTTTGCGCTCTTGATGGTGGAGACGAGCCCCTTCTGCTCCAGCTTGTTGTATATGAAGGGCTTGAAGAGCTCGATGGCCATCTTCTTTGGAAGGCCGCACTCGTGGAGCTTGAGCTCGGGGCCGACCACGATGACGGAACGGCCGGAGTAGTCCACACGCTTTCCGAGCAGATTCTGGCGGAACCTGCCCTGCTTGCCCTTCAGCATGTCTGACAGGGACTTGAGCGGACGCTTGTTCGGGCCGGTGACCACCCTGCCCCGGCGGCCATTGTCGAACAGGACGTCCACTGCCTCCTGGAGCATCCTCTTTTCGTTTCTGATTATGATGTCCGGGGCATCCAGGTCCTTCAGGCGCTTCAGCCTGTTGTTCCTGTTGATGACCCGCCTGTAGAGGTCGTTCAGATCGGATGTGGCGAAACGGCCTCCATCCAGGGGCACCAGTGGCCTCAGGTCCGGAGGAAGCACGGGAATCACATCCAGGATCATCCACTCGGGCCTGTTTCCAGAGCCGCGGAATGCCTCCACCACCCGCAGGCGCTTTCCAAGCTTCTTGCGCTTGGCCTCGGAGCGGGTCTTCTGCATCTCTTCCCTGAGCTCACGGCTTATGGCGTCCAGGTCGAGCTGGGCCAGGAGCTGCTGTACGGCCTCGGCCCCGATACCCACCGTGAACTTCTCGCCGAACAGCTCCAGGTTCTTGTGGTAGGTCTCGTCACTCATCAGGGTGCCCACCGGGATCTCTGGGATCTCTGATGAGATCACGATGTGGGACTCGAAGTAGAGCACCCTCTCCAGCTCCTTGAGGCTCAGATCCAGAAGTGAGCCGATCTTGCTGGGAAGGCTCTTGAGAAACCATATATGTGCCACAGGGGCAGCCAAGGAGATGTGCGCCATCCTCTGACGGCGGACCTTGGACTGTATCACCTCAACGCCGCACTTTTCGCACACGACCCCCCTGTGTTTCATGCGTTTGTACTTGCCGCAGAGACACTCGTAGTCCTTCACCGGGCCGAAGATCTTGGCGCAGAACAGCCCGTCCCGTTCCGGCTTGAAGGTGCGGTAGTTGATAGTCTCTGGCTGTTTCACCTCTCCGTGGGAACGCTTGAGGATGTTCTCGGGAGATGAGATGGAGATGCGGACCGCCTTGAAGTTTAGCGGATCCTTTGGCTTGGTAAACAGCGAAAGCAAATCGTCCATAAAAGAGACCTCTTATCCGTTATGAGCTATGTTTATGACCTACTGTTGGCAATGACCTGTTTTGTGCAACTCTTCCAAGACAGCTGGCCTCAGGCCTGTTCCTCCACGTCTTCCAGGAGATCGATGTCCATACAGAGCCCCTGGAGCTCCTTGACCAGGACGTTGAAGCTCTCTGGCAGACCAGCCTCCAGGAAGTTGTTGCCCTTTACGATCTTCTCGTACATGCGGGAACGGCCGGTGACGTCGTCCGACTTGACCGTGAGGAACTCCTGGAGCGAATATGCGGCCCCGTATGCCTCCATGGCCCAGACCTCCATCTCTCCGAGGCGCTGGCCGCCGAACTGGGCCTTTCCGCCCAGGGGCTGCTGGGTGACCAGGGAGTAGGGGCCTGTTGAACGGGCATGTATCTTGTCCGAGACCAGATGGTGCAGCTTTAGCATGTACATGACACCCACCGTGACCTTCTCCTTGAAGGGCTCACCGGTGAGGCCGTTGTAGAGGGTCACCTGGCCGGACTCCGGCTGTCCCGAGGCCTTGAAGAGCCGCTTGATCACCCCTTCATCCGCCCCGTCGAATACTGGGGTGGCCACAGGCACGCCCTTTTCCAGGAACTTGGCCAGCTCCCTCACCTGTTCCTCGTCGAGATCCTTGAGCATCTCTTCGATCTCGTCGGGATCGTATATGTCCTTCAGCTTCTTCTTGATCTGGTCGATCTCATACTCCTTGGCCATGGCGGCTATCTGCTCACCAAGCTTCTTCGCACCCCAGCCAAGATGGACCTCCAGGATCTGACCCACATTCATACGGGAGGGCACGCCGAGGGGATTCAAGATGATGTCCACAGGGGTGCCATCCTCGAAATAGGGCATGTCCTCCACAGGCACGATCTTTGAGACAACACCCTTGTTTCCGTGGCGGCCGGCCATCTTGTCGCCGACCTCCAACTTGCGTTTCATGGCCACATAGACGCGGACCATCTTGATAACGCCAGGCGGCAGCTCGTCACCCTTCTTGAGCCGCTCTATCTTGCCCTCGAAGTGCTCTCTTATGCGCTCGATCTCTGCCTCATACCAGTTGAGGATCTCCTGGACATAGGGGTCCACGTCCTTCTTGCCCTTGAGGATCAGGTCTCTCAGCCTGTGAAAGGGCACCTTTTTGAGATTCTTTGCGGTGATGGGCTTTCCGGCCTCGAGGAGCTGTCTGTGGCGGGCATCCTTTATCACCACCGCGGGTTTCTTGCCCACGAGATACTGCTCCAGCTTCTTGTAGGCAGTGCGCTTGATGACGTTTATCTCATCCTCCTGGTCCCGCATGATGGCCGCGATCTCCATATCCTCTATCGCCTTGGCGCGGTCATCCTTTGGAATACCCTTGCGGCAGAAGACCTTTGTATCCACCACGACACCCTGGATTCCGGGAGGCACCCGGAGGGAGGTGTCGCGCACGTCTCCGGCCTTCTCGCCGAAGATGGCCCTGAGGAGCTTCTCTTCCGGGGACAGCTGGGTCTCACCCTTCGGGGTCACCTTACCGACCAGGATATCCCCGCTCTTCACCTCGGCTCCTATGCGGACTATCCCCGATTCGTCCAGGTTCTTGAGGGCATCTTCACCCACGTTTGGGATATCTCTCGTGATCTCTTCACGGCCGAGTTTGGTATCCCTGGCCTCTATCTCGAACTCCTCGATATGTACCGACGTATAGACATCGTTCTGTACCAGATGCTCGCCCACTATGATGGCATCCTCGAAGTTGTAGCCTCGCCACGGCATGAAGGCCACGACCACGTTCTTCCCCAGTGCGAGCTCGCCATAGGAGGTGGCTGGACCATCCACCAGGACCTGGCCCTTCTTGACCCGCTGGCCAGGCCTGACTATGGGCACCTGGTTCAGGGTGGTGGTCTGGTTGGACTTCTGGTAGCGGATCAGCCGGTGGATCTCAACCTCTACTGGCCTTCCGGCCTCTGGGTCCTCATCGTAGGCCACCACAAGGCGGTTGGCATCCACGTCTTCAACCCAGCCGTCTCGCTTTGCCAGCACGGTTACGCCGGAGTCACGGGCCACGACCTTCTCTATCCCTGTACCGACAAGCGGTGCATCGCACTTGAGAAGCGGTACGGCCTGACGCTGCATGTTGGAGCCCATGAGTGCACGGTTTGCATCGTCGTTTTCCAGAAATGGGATCAGGCCTGCAGAGATACTGGTCATCTGGTTCGGGGCAACGTCCATGGCCGTCACCTCGTCTGCCGGCACCAGGACAAACTCGCCCTTTTTCCGGACGCTGACCATGTCTTCAACTATGCGTCCCTTCTTGTCCAGCTTGGTGGTGGCCTGGGCCACTACCTCGGTATCCTCCTGGGATGCGGTCATGTAGACCACCTCTCCGGTCAGCTTCCTGTTCTTGACCCTGAGATATGGTGTCTCGATGAAGCCATACTCGTTTATCCTGGCATATGAGCTAAGGGATACGATGAGGCCGATGTTGGGCCCTTCAGGGGTCTCGATGGGACAGATACGCCCGTAATGGGTGGGGTGCACGTCACGCACCTCAAAGCCTGCCCTCTCCCTCGAAAGCCCCCCTGGGCCAAGTGCTGAAAGGCGCCGCTTATGGGTAACCTCTGACAGAGGGTTGGTCTGGTCCATGAACTGGGAGAGCTGGGAGGAGCCAAAAAACTCCTTGATCACAGAGGTAACAGGCTTTGGATTTACGAGATCGTTTGGCATCATGGCCTCGATCTCCTGCAGGGTCATACGCTCCTTTATGGCCCTTTCCATGCGCACAAGCCCGATGCGATACTGATTTTCAACCAGCTCGCCAACCGAACGGACCCGGCGGTTTCCAAGGTGGTCGATGTCGTCGACAGGGCCCTGGGAATCCTTGAGGCGTACCAGCTCCTTCACCACATTCACTATGTCCTCAGGCAGAAGGACCCTCTGGGACAGGGGGATATCCGTGCCGAGGCGCTGGTTGATCTTGTACCGGCCCACCTCGGACAGGTCATATGTCTCAGGGTTGAAGAACAGGGAGTTGAAAAACTTCTCTGCCACATCCAGAATGAGAGGGCTCGAAGGGCGAAGACGCCTGTATATCTCGAAGATGGCCTCCTCCCTGGTCTCGACCTTGTCGAGGGCCAGGGTGTCCCTGATGGATGTGCTGACGTTGGTGCCCTGGACATAGAGGGTATGGACCTCGGTAATCCCGTTTTCCCTGAAGAGCTCCAGATCCTCCTCGGTTATGGTGCTGTTTTTGGGAAGAAGCACCTCGCCGGAGGCCATATCCACCACATCCTGTGCGGTGATCTTTCCTATCAGATCCTCATCGGTCACTGGCACGCGGGTTATCCCCAGGTCGGCCAGTTTTTTGAGCATGGTGCGGGAAAACTTGCGGTTCTTCTTCACCAGGACGTCGCCTGTCTCCGGATGAAGCACGTCCACGGTGGCCCGCTGCCCCTTTAAGAGCTCCGGATCGAGCTTCCTGTAGAGGAGTTTTCCCTCGATGTAGTATGTATCCCACTTGTAGAACTCCCGAAGGATTTCGTCCGTGGTCATCCCAAGTGCCTTGAGCAAGATGGTGGCCGGGAACTTGCGCCTCCTGTCGATACGGACATGGAGGATGTCTTTGGCATCGAATTCGAAGTCCAGCCAGGAACCACGCACGGGAATCACCCTGCAGGAATAGAGCAGCTTGCCGCTTGAGTGGGTCTTTCCACGGTCGTGGTCGAAGAAGACACCGGGGGACCTCTGGAGCTGGCTCACCACCACCCTCTCCGTTCCGTTTATGATGAAGGTGCCCCTCCTGGTCATCAGGGGGATGGCACCAAAATAGATCTCCTGCTCCTTGATGTCCCTGATGCTCTGAACACCCGTCTCCTTGTCCACATCATAGGACAGGAGGCGGATAACGATCTTCACCACTGCCTCATAGGTGGCCCCCCTGGCAAGGCACTCCTCCTCGGAGTACTTGGGCTCACCGATGGAGTACTGGACGAACTCCAGGGAAGCGGCCCCTGTGAAGTCGCTGATGGGGAATACGCTCTTGAAGGCGGCCTGAAGCCCCACGTCCTTTCTGGCCTCAGGAGCCACGTCCATCTGCAGGAACTTGGCATAGGATTTCTGCTGCACCTCTATAAGGTGCGGCATCTTTACGAGTGTCTTGACCTTCCCGAAATTTTTCCTCAGGGAGATATTCTGAATGTTCAACATAGGCGATGCCTCAAAGTCGGCTTAGAAGGATATTTGTCTATTGACCGTCAATGTGTCGTGTTGATACAGCCTACAAAAGGGGAAGATTCACCCCCTTGCCGCTGACGATGATGCCGGTACGGATGGTTGCTTCCGTTCCCTATGGCCTGCAGGAGTCCGGAACAGCCCGTCCTGCGGGCCGGCCCCGCGGATCAGGGCCTGGTAAAATCTCCTGGTAAACCTATAAAAAGTCCAAAAGGGCGTCCCGCCTCACATTGAGGCAGGTACGCCCGTCGATATCACTGTGTATAGCGGGATTACTTGATTTCGACCTTTGCGCCAACGGCCTCGATCTGCTCCTTGATCTTCTCGGCCTCTTCCTTGGAGACGCCCTCTTTGACCGCCTTGGGGGCACTCTCCACCAGCTCCTTGGCCTCCTTGAGTCCAAGGCCGGTCACTGCACGGACCTCCTTGATCACCTTGATCTTCTGGCTGCCCACCTCGGAGAGGATCACGTCGAACTCGGTCTTCTCCTCGGCAGGAGCGGCCTCGGCACCAGGGGCGGCAGCACCGGCTGCGGCCACGGCCACGGGCGCAGCAGCAGATACACCAAACTTGTCCTCAAGCTCCTTGATGAGCTCGGACAGCTCCAACACCGTCATATTTGAAATAAACTCGATTACGTCTTCCTTTGTTATAGCCATCTTCTTTCCTCCTGAAAATATGTAAAACTCTTGCTCGCTTAATCCTTGTTCCTACTGTTTCTGCTCCTCTATGGCCTTGAGCGCATAGAGCAGTTTGCGCGGAATGCCTGCCAATGCCTGCACAAGCCCTGTAGGAGTTGCCACCAGCACAGACAGCAACTGCCCAAGCAGCACCTCGCGGCTCGGCAGTTTGGACAGTGCCTCAAGCCCCGCGGCATCCATCACCTTGCCATTCAGGACCCCGCTCTTGAGCTTCAGCACCTCGTTCTCCTTGGCGAACTCCACCAGCACCTTGGCCACAGCCACCGGATCCTCATAGGCCAGCACCACGGCATTGGGGCCAGAGAGCATCTCCTTGAGCTCCTCGCAGTCAGTGCCCTTGATGGCCAGGGTCATCAAGGTGTTCTTGGCCACCTTGAACTCCCCGTTCACATCACGGAGCTTTGCCCTCAGCTCGTTTGCCTGGCCCACTGTCAGCCCAGGAAACTCCACCAGGGTAGCGAGGACGGCCTTGGAGAACTTCTCATTGAGCTCCTTTACCAATTCCTCTTTTCTTGCTCTGGTTAATGCCAAATTTCATCCCCCCTTTCTACCATAGGCAGTTATTCTTACTGCCAAAGGCAGAGGTCACTCCGGTCTCGGTAGGTGAGCCAGCCCCCTCTTTCTGACTACAGGGCCGTCTCATTAAACACCAGGTACCTACTGTCTTTGACTGTCAAGGCATCCTTATAAGCTAGATTCTATGTGGCCGCTGCGTTCTTCAGCTCGGCCGGATCGAGCTTTACGCCAGGCCCCATGGTGGTGGACAGGGCCACACCCTTCACATAGGTGCCCTTTGCGCTTGCCGGCTTCATCCTGAGGATGGTCTCTGCAACAGCGGCGAAATTCTCCTTGAGCTTGTCAGGGCCGAAGGAGACCTTTCCAATGGGCATGTGGACAACACCTGCCCTATCAACCCTGAAGTCCACCTTTCCGGCCTTGATATCCTTCACGGCCTTTCCTATATCGAAGGTGACCGTGCCGGTCTTGGCATTGGGCATGAGGCCGCGAGGGCCAAGGATACGCCCGATCTTGCCGACAACACCCATCATATCCGGAGTGGCAACCACCTTGTCGAAGTCGAGCCACCCCTCTTTCTGGATCTTTTCCACCAGCTCTTCTGCGCCCACGTAATCTGCGCCTGCCTCCTCGGCCTCTTTTGCCTTCTCACCCTTGGCAAAGGCCAGCACGCGCACGGTCTTTCCTGTTCCGTGGGGCAGCGCCACAGAACCCCTTATGTTCTGATCCGCCTTCCTGGGATCGACACCAAGGTTGATGGCCACATCCACGCTCTCGTCGAACTTGGCAAAATGGGTCTCAAGGACCTTCTGGATTGCCTCATCGAGCTGATACTTCTTCCTGGGATCAATCTTCTCCCTTGCCTGCAGATATTTCTTGCCTCTCTTTGCCATGATTCCTTCACCCCGCCTCAATCTACGATCTCGATGCCCATGGAGCGGGCAGTACCCTCAATGGTGCGAATGGCCGCATCCAGGTCTGCCGCCGTAAGGTCCGGCATCTTTGTCTTGGCGATCTCCTCCACCTGTTTCCTGGTGACACTGCCCACCTTCTCGCGGTTGGGCTCGCCTGAGCCCTTCTCGATCCCTGCTGCCTTCTTGAGCAGTACCGATGCGGGTGGAGTCTTGAGGATGAAGCTGAAGGACCGGTCGGCATATACGGTTATGACAACCGGGATGATCATTCCAGCCTGGTCGGCCGTCTTGGCGTTGAAGGCCTTGACGAACTCCATGATATTGACACCCTGCTGTCCCAGTGCAGGACCAACAGGGGGCGAAGGACTGGCCTGACCAGCGGGTATCTGCAGCTTGATGTAGCCTGCTATCTTCTTAGCCATAATTCACTCCTTGCACGCTGAGTTCCGAAACAATTCAGCGAAAAAATAGATTAACCGGCCTTTTGTATATGGCCTACTTCCAATTCTACGGGGGTAGCCCTTCCGAAAATGGAGACCAGGACCCTCACCTTGCCCTTGTCCGGCCGGACCTCGTCCACGACACCGTTGAAGTTGGCAAAGGGGCCCTCTGTGACGATGACCTTGTCGCCCTTTTCGAAATCGTGCTTGGGCCTTGGGTGCAAGGAGCGCTCCTCCATTTGGCGCAGAATCCTCTCCGCCTCTGAATCGGGCAGCGGAGTAGGGTTGTTTTGGTCCCCGACGAATCCGGTAACCTTCGGGGTATCCTGTACCAGATGCCAGGTTTCCTTATCCAGTTCCATACGAACCAGGATGTAACCGGGATAGACCTTGCGCGAGGAGGTTCTTCTCTGCCCCTTGACCACCTCTACTACCTTCTCGGTGGGCACAACTATCTCGGAGAACTTGTCTTCCAAGCCATGTTGCTTGATACGCTCCTCAAGCGTGGCCTTAACCTTGTTCTCATACCCAGAATAGGTATGTACGATATACCACTTGTGTGCCATGATCCGGAGGTAGTTCCTTTTTATTCGATTGGTTTACTGCATCAGAAGGCCGACAAGCTTGGAGAGCACCATATCCACCAACCCGAGATAGAAGGAGAAGAACAGGGTGATGGAGAGCACCGCGATGGTCAATGCCTGGGTATCCTTGCGGGACGGCCAGGTGATCTTGTCGAACTCGGCCCGAACTTCCTTGATGAACTGCTTGAGCTGTGCAAGCTTTCCTGGCGCACTCTCTGCGGACACGGAAGCAGCTACGGATTTGGAGCCAGTGGCGCCCCCGGAGGCCTTTGCCGCCATCTCGCCAGATGCCTGTCCTGCAGCCGACTTTATCTTTCTGACCTTTTTCTTAGTCACTTTGCCCTCAGCTTGTCTCGGCAGCCTGCCATATCCCTGCCATGTCTAATTGAAGAACTTGATGGCCCAAGTAAGTACTGCCGCTTTCAGCCCGGCTGGCAGCCATGTTCAGCAGGCCCTTCCTGATACAGAAGAACTGGCAGGCCAGGAGGGACTCGAACCCCCAACACCCGGATTTGGAGTCCGGTGCTCTACCATTAGAGCTACTGGCCTGCATCAACTATTTCATCTTGATCTCTTTGTGCAGGGTATGCTTCCTGTCGTGAGGACAATACTTCTTGAGCTGAAGCTTGTCCGGCGTGTTGCGCTTGTTCTTCTTGGTGGTGTAGTTGCGCCTCTTGCACACCGTGCACTGGAGGATAAGTTTCTCTCTCATCTCTATATCCTGTACCTGGCCAGCGGCCGGCCAAAGGCCTGTGCCGTGGCCCTCAGCACTACTCTATTATCTTGGAGACCACGCCGGCGCCCACTGTGCGGCCGCCTTCACGGATCGCAAAACGAAGCCCCTCTTCCATGGCAATGGGCTGGATCAGGTGGGCCTCGATCTTCACATTGTCACCAGGCATCACCATCTC
>CAZNKD010000037.1:0-11740 GCA_964573615.1 uncultured Desulfobacterales bacterium
TGGAGCCCTTCCTACAAGAACACCCAGCCCTGGGAGGTGATGATCCTGAGCGGCAGGAAGAAGGAAGAGCTTTCCGCCATGCTGATCGGTCTTCTGGAGCAGGGCGAGCCCCCCACCCCGGATATCCCGGAGCCGGAGGACTGGCCGCCGGCCCAAGAGGCAAGGATCAGGCATCTCATTGAGACCAGGAAAAAGGCCTTTGGGATAGATCTGTCCGATCCCAAGGTCATAAAGGCGGCCAAGAAGGCCAATTTCAACTTCTATGGCGCACCCCACGGGATCCTGCTCTTCCAGGACGCCTCCCTTCCCCTCTGGTCCCTTTTCGACATCGGTCTCTTTGCCCAGAGCCTCATGCTCGCAGCCCACGCCAAGGGCCTTGGCACCGTGCCCCAGGCCTTTGTCACCGACTATGCAAGGCAGACCAAGGAATTCCTGGGGATCCCCCAGGAAAAGCGCCTGGTACTCGGTATCTCCATCGGCTATCCGGACATGGATGCCCCTGCGAACAAGGTCCGCACAGACCGGGTTGGGCTCGATGAGGTGCTCACCTTTGCAGACTGATCCCTTTGGGGCCTTGCACCCTTCCGGAGCGCTCTTTGGCCATGGGTAAGAGGGGCAGGGCCTTCAAAAAGGGAAAGAAAGGGCCCAAAGGCAAGAGAAAAAGGCGCATGGCCACCACAGGGGCCTCTCTTGAGGTCCTGCTATCCAGGGCTTCCCGTTTTCAGCAGGAGGGCAGGCTCCTGGAGGCAAGGCAGCTCTTCGAGGAGGCCCTTGAGAGATTTCCTGACTTTTCCTCAAGACACCAGGTACAAAATGCCTTGGGGACCATCTATCTGAGGCTCAAGGAGTTTGAGACCGCACGGCAGATCCTGGAAGAGGCCAGCAAGGATGCCGAGGGCAGGCCATATCCGCCCGGGCTCTACAACCTTGCCCTGGCAAGCCAGCAGACCGGACGGTTCCGGGAGGCCGCCGAGATATATGAAAGGCTCCTGGCCCTCGATCCCCGAAATGCCATGGCCTGGAACAACCTGGCCCTTGCCCGCAAGGGTACGGGGGATCTGGAAGGGGCCGCAGAGGCAGCACAGCGGGCCGTGTTCCTGGAGCCCAAATGGCCGGAGGCATGGAACAATCTTGCAGTCATAATGGAGCTTCTGGACCGGCTGGACAGGGCGGAGGCCGGATTCAAAAGGGCCATAGAGCTCAGGCCCGGATATCTTGCTGCCCTCTACAATCTCGGATGCCTGCACCACCGGATGAACCGCTTTGAACAGGCCTCCAAGTGCCTGAGAAAGGTCCTCGACATGGCCCCGGAGCACAAGGGAGCAAGATTCATCCTCCAGAGCCTCGGGGAGCTGGAACAGCCGGAACACGCACCTGCAGCCTTTGTAAAGGAGACATTCGACACCTTTGCAGAGATCTTTGAGCACAAGCTCAAGAAGGAACTCGCCTACAGGACCCCTGAAGAGCTCTACAGCCTGGTTCGGCCACACCTTTGGAACGAGATGCGGGTGCTGGACCTTGGATGCGGCACAGGGCTTGGTGCAGAGTACTACAGGCCCTTTTCGGCCTTTCTGGCAGGGATGGATTGTTCGGAAAAGATGCTTGAAAAGGCCAGACAAAAGGGCCTCTATGATGAGCTCTTCTGTAACGACATACTGAGGCCATGGCCCCGGGCGCTATCCGGCCTCGATCTCGTCTATAGCTCGGACTGCCTCGTCTATTTCGGAAACCTTGCCAGGGTCTTCTCCAGGGTGCACCAGGCCCTTAGGCCAGGCGGGCTATTTGCATTTTCAGTAGAAAATCTGGATGACACGGCACCGGAGGCCAAGAACAGGACAGAAAACGGCCCTGGCCTCCGGGACAGCAGAGGCGAGGAGGTGGGCTGGCAGCTACATAAAAGCGGAAGGTTCGCCCACAGCGAGGCCTATATACGATCAGTACTGGCAAAGACGGACTTTGAGCTCATCTCCCTTGCCTCCACAGAGATCAGGCGCGAGGCAAGCCGTCCCGTAAAGGGGATGCTGGTGGCTGCCAGACGGGCCAGACAGCCTGGCTGAGATCCAGCCACTTGCGCAACTTGCACGGCAACAGGTTTGCAGCCCATGATGGGCCGCAAACCTAATGGAGCGTAAGCCCATCTGTAGGCATGCCTGCCGAGGCAAGGGCCTCCTGTTCCATCAGCTCCTGGCGTTTTCTGACAAAATTTCTGGCCTTGTTGAGCATTGCCGGAAGGTCCAGGATGAGCGCAATGGAGCCATCTCCCAAGATGGTGGCCCCAGAGAAACCGGGCTGGTCTGTCAGGTATTCGGAGAGGGGCTTTATCACCACCTCCTGCTGGCCGAGAAGCTCGTCCACTCCCAGGCATACCTCATCCTCACCCTGGCTTATACGGATGGCAAATATCCTATCGGCATCACCGGTTGAGCCAGTGCCCCGGAAGATCTTTCCGAGCCTGATGAGCGGCAGGGTCTGCTGTCTGACAGAGATGATCTCATAGCCCTCGATGTGGCTGATCTCGTCAGGGCTTATACGGAAGGTCTCCTGCACTGCAGCCACAGGCACCACCATGGCCTGAGAGCCCACTCTTACGACCAAGCCCTTTATGATGGCCAGGGTCAGCGGGATACGCAGCATGAATATGGTGCCCTTTCCCGGCTCGGAGTTCACGGATATGCTTCCGCCCATACGCTCTATGTTGCTCCTGACCACGTCCAGGCCAACCCCTCGGCCAGACAGGTCTGAGACACTTTCCGCAGTGGTCATGCCGGGCAGAAAGATGAGGTTCCATACCTGGGCCGCACTCATGGCCTGGGCCTCTGCAGGCCGGACTATCCCCTTCTCCACCGCCTTTTTGATAATGGCCTCGCGGTTGAGGCCGCGGCCATCGTCAGAGACCATTATCACCACGTTGTTCCCCTCCTGGCTTGCGGAGATCACCAGGCGGCCCTGGGCCGGCTTGCCGGCACGGAGCCTGTCCTGGGGCTGTTCGATGCCATGATCGAGGGCGTTTCTCACCAGGTGCTGCATGGGGTCTGCCAGCTGCTCCATGACCTGTTTGTCAAGGGCGGTATCTGCACCATAGATGGTGAGCTCCACCTGCTTCTTGAGCCGCCTGGATATGTCTCGAACCATGCGCGGATAGCGGTTGAACAGGTGGCTGACCGGCAGCATCCTGATGCGCATGACACCATCCTGCAGCTGATGGACCACGCGCTCCAGGGCAGAGGCATTCTCTGTGACCTTTAAAAGGATCTCCTTGAGCGGCCTAAGCTCTGAGGTGCTAAGGAGCCTTTCATCCAGCCACTGGGAATAGATGGCCTTCAGCTGCTCTGCTGCCTGGACCAAGGATGAGCGAAGCACCACGAGCTCACCCACATCCCCAAGAAGGGCCTCGACCTTGGAAAGGTCCACCTTGATGAGATCGCCAACACCGGCCCCGGCCATATCCGTGCCAGGAAGGGCCTTATCTCTGGGCCCGGAAGGTTCCTTGAACTGGGGCTGCTGGGCTCTGCCTGCATCGTGCTCTTTCTGGCTGGTAAATACGGATCTTTCCCCAGAGGACCTGGCGGGAGAGTTGTGGGAAGAGGCTGGGCGAGCCTGGTCTGTCACCATCCCGGTTGCCTTGACCGCAGCCTGATCGAACAGGGAATCGATCGCGCTGTCCAGCTCGTCCATGGCCCCTTGATCCTCGGCCTCTTGCTCCTCATTGGAAGAAACGCTGGCAGCAGCCCTGTCTTCCGAGGAGTCTTTTCCGGCTGTAGCACCGGCTGTTGCCTCCTTTGAGGGGCTTTCACCCTCGTCTCCTGCAGATCTGACCGCTTCGCTGCTCTCAAGGATTTGACCATCGAAGGACGGGGCGAGTTCATCGAAGAGCCCTTCGACCTCCTTTTCTATCATCTCTTCGATATCGCCTCCATCGGCCGCAGCCTCTTTTCCTGCCTCCTGGGAGCCATCTTCAAGTCCGTCTGCCGCCCCTGGCCTCTTTTCGGCCCCTTCGGCACCAAAGATGTCACCAAAGATGTTATCGAGGTCTGGCAGGACACCCTTCAGCCTATCCCACAAGGAGAGGAAAAAGGCCCTTTCTGACTCCCACTCGGAGCTGCTGCCACCAGAGTGCTCCAGAAGTTCACTGGCCCTTTCCTGCCAGCGCTCCAGTATCTCCACCACCTCTGTATAGTCCATATAGTGGGCAGAGTTCTTGAGCTTTTCCGCCGCCTCTGAGACATCCTTGAGCCAGGACCCGTCCGGCTCCTTGGGCACGTTGGCAAGGGGGGCGCCTGTCTGCTTGAAGAAATCGAGAAATATCTCATAGAGCTCCTGGTCCTCCTCCATCAAGCCGTCTGAGCCCTCGGCCTGATCCACATCGATCTCAAAGGAGATGTCGAGCTCTGATGAGAGCCTGTCTGCGAGCTCTGACAGGAGCCTTGCTGCCCTGTCGCCAGCAAGCCCCTGGCCGCCTTCATCCTTCAGGCCTTGGCATAGATCCTTGAGGAAGCGACTGATGCCCTCATGCCCAACGTAATTGGTGACGCGCTCCATGTCTTCAAGGAGACTGAAGACGGCGCTCTCGTCCGGCTCTTCATCCTTCAAAAGGGCCGCCAGCTGGGAAAAGAGGCTCTTCATCTCCTCGCGGAAGATTGCCAGAAGCTCCTGATCCTCATCCCACTCCTCTTCCTGTGCCTCGGCCTGGCCGGCAACGGCAGTACCCGCACCCGGGCTCTCCTGACCAGTCGCGCCAGAATCCCCGGTTTTGCCCTCATCATGGGCACCTGCCTCTCCACTGGCCCCTTCGACTGCACCAGAAGCCCCATCGGATTCACTTTCCAGTGCAGAATCGAGGGCTGTGATCAAATCCCTGATTTCGAGGGTCTCTTCATGGTTCCTGGATACATCATCTATCAGGGCCTTTAGTCGGTCCACACACGAGAAGATGAGGTCGAACTCCTTTGGCCCGAGGCTCTTCTTGCCCTGCCTTACAGCATCGAACAGGGACTCCATGCGATGCGAGAGTGTTGCGATGGACTCCAGGCCCATGTAGTTGGCAGCGCCCTTTATGCTGTGCATGTTACGGAAGCAATCGTTAAGTATCGCCGTATCGCTGGGCTGCTGCTCGAGGAGCAGGAGGTTTGGTTCGAACTCGTCCAGATTCTCCTGGGCCTCTACCACAAAGTCCTGCCACATTTCCATATCTATAGATGCCATGCCTTCACCCCTTATCAGCCGGCTA
Source organism: uncultured Desulfobacterales bacterium (assembly GCA_964573615.1). GTDB lineage: Bacteria > Desulfobacterota > Dissulfuribacteria > Dissulfuribacterales > QOAL01 > JALSKY01. The sequence continues at coordinate 5,228 of CAZNKD010000037.1, forward strand.
AAATCTCTCTGAGACGCTGGTGCTCATTCTTGCCGAGCCAGGCCAGGGCCCCGAGCCCCTTCGCCTGTGAGATCACCTCCGGATCCGATACCAGGCTCATGAACACCACCTTCGCATCGCTGTGCTCTGACTTGATCCTGCGGACGGCCTCTATGCCATCCACACCCCTCATGGTCACATCCATGATCACGAGATCAGGGCGGAGGGAACGGTACATCTCCACCCCCTCCTCTCCGTCACAGGCCATGCCCACGACCTCGTGGCCGGCCTCCTTGACAGCACTGGCAATGCGCTTTCTCATGAAACTAGAGTCATCTACTATCAAAATCCTCACCTGCTCATCTCCTGAAGACTGAAACAGCGTTGATCTTCCCCCTCGCCCCCATCAAAGCGCTCCACCGGAGTTGATGAGAGCTGCCATGGACTCTGCATCCAGACAGAGCTCGTCCATCTCCTTGTTGACGAGCCTCTGGAGCGGGCCGGGATATACGGCGGTCTCAGGGCGCTGTACTATCAGGTGGCCACCATATCCCATGACCGTATCGAGGCCCGAGTCTATCTTTAGATCTGTGCCGGTCAGCAGGAGCACATAGAGCCTCTCCTTGAAGACACCTGCCGCCAGTGAAAGGAAATTGCTAAGCCCCTCCTGGGGATCGCTGCAGGATGATTCGGTTATGGCTGCCCCTGCATCATCGGAGCAGAGCTCCCAACAGCTGCACCAGCTGGTGAACCAGACCTGATTGGAGAGAAGAGGGGCCCCTGCCTTTATCTGCCTTACAGAGCAGCGGCAGTGCTGATCGAAAAAATCGGCCACATGCGGCTCAAGGCTCGGGCAGAGCTCCTGAAAGATCACAACTGAGCTCTCGACAGGCGCCTCATGGCCAAGGGCCGGCACTATCTTCTGAAGCTCAAGGAGACCGCCTGCCCCACCGATGATCACCACGAGGCTGTCTGAGGGCATGCCGGGCGGGACCTTGGCAGGCGGGACCTTGGGAAGGCGGGCCCGCCGTATCCCCCTGAGATCGAAATTTCTAGCCCGCTCCACCAGGGACTTCAAACGCCTGGTGAAAAGTGACCACTCCTCCTCGCCGATACCGGGCTTGTTCACGAAATCCACTGCCCCAAGACGGAAGAACTCCATGAGCTTTGGTGTGTCGCTGGGGGCAAAGCTGCTCAACAGGGCAACGGCTGCCGGAGATCTGATCATTATGTGTTTGAGGGCCACATCCCCGCTCATCACAGGCATGTTTATGTCAAGGAGCACCAGATCAGAGCCCTCATCCTTCAGGATCTTGAGGGCCTCCTGGCCGTTTGAGGCATCACCTATCACTCTGCTGTCAAGATCCCCCTCCAGGAGCTTTCTTAGGCGATTTTTGAAGAAATTGGAGTCATCCACCAGGAGTATCCTGGGCTTTTCCGCCTTTCCGACCCCGCCCTGGGCCATCTCGTCCTGCCGGCGCAGTGCCTCTATCAGGAGAAAGTTCCAGGATACGGAAATAGAGGTCTCATCAGGGCTTGCCTCCTCCATGCGGAAGGTGCCCGACTGCCAGCACATGATCTCGAAAAAGGCCTCTTCACCCTTGCTGGAAGGTGTCTCGGCATGGACCACTTCGCCATTTTCTATGTAGATGGCCCCTGTCTCTGTGCCACATGAGACCTTGATGGCCCTGGATCTGCCCTCCAGACAGGCGAGCTGTATGATATCGGACAGGGCTACCTCGGTGCAGATGCCGCTGAATCCCCTTTCCGGAGGGGCTATCGCCTGGGGGCTCTCCATTCCAATCGAGATCATATCTCCAAAAAGCTCCTGTCTCATCGAGCCTCAGCTCCCCACTTCTCCACCGCAGTTCTGAGGGCCGAACACTCCAAGGCCTCTGCCTCCACCTGCTGCCTCAGGAGATCTGGGGTCATGGGGCTCAGGCACTCTGCCGGCTCCTGGACCAGGACCGTGCCGCCATTTCTCTTGACCTCCTCTGCCCCGGTCACCCCGTAGGGGCTATCACCTGACAGGAATATGGACAGAAGCCCATTGCCAAAGTGCTCGCTGGCAGAAAGGAGGATCAGATCCACAGGCCCTTCATTCTCTGCATCTATTGGCCTTGTCTCTACTGCCATCTCCCACTTGCCGCCTGCCTGCTCGAAGCTTGCAGCCTCATCCGAGGCCAGGAAATAGGCGGTGCCTGGCTGGAGCACCTGGACACTCTCGGCCCGCTTGAGCGGGATGGAGGAGTAGGATGCAAGATAGTCCACAAAGGCATTCAGATATTGGGGCGGAGTTGTCAGGGAGACCACAATCGGAGCGGCAGCGCTCCCGGAAAGGGCAGGTATCAGGGAGAGCAGGGAGGAATAGCCACCCGTACCTGCAGAGATGACCACAAGCTGGGAAAAAAGGCCTGGCTCACCAGCCAATCTGCCGGTCTTTGGGCGGGGCCTTAGCCGCAGATATCTTGCAGCCCTCACCTGCACCCTTGCAGCCCGCCTCACCCGCTGCCTAAGGGTCTCGGCCTGCTCCAACAGGTCCTCATCCCCGTTTCTAGACGGCTTTTTGAAGAAATCGACCGCCCCGTAACGCAGTGCCTCGAAGGTGACCCGTGAGCCATCCCCGGTAAAGGCGCTCACCATGAGTGTGGGCACCGGTGTTCTGACCATGATATTCTTCAAGACCGACAGCCCGTTCATCCCCGGCATGTGTACATCCAGGGTGCATACGTCATAACTGTCACTGCCTATTCGGCTTATCGCCTCTCGTCCGTTCAGTGCCCTGTCCACATGCCCTACCTGGCCATCCTCCAGGAGTATCTCTTCGATAACCCGGCACATCATGGGCGAATCATCCACCACCAACACCTTGAGCGGTGAGTCCTCTTTCCTGATCTCAGGACCCTTTTGAGACATAAGATCTCTCCATCTATTTCAAATTATCCCCTCGGCCACCTATTTGCCTTCCACTATGGGGCAGATGTAACTGCCGCCGACTTCAGCGCACTCCTTCTTATGAAATTCCTGCTCTTTTCCCAGAGCTCCTGTTCGTTTTCAGCCGCCTCTGCAAGCCCATGCTCCAGGAGTTCAGAAGAGAGCCTTCCAAGCACACACTCTTCAGGGTTGAGGGCCAGGATGCGTCCTCCTGCATCGAGCACCTGCCGAAATGGTGAAAGGCTCGTCCAGAGCTCTCCTCCGAGTACGACCACCAAAAGGCGCTCTCCATAACTTGACGAGAGCTCCTGCATGACCTCGATGGCCTTTTTCGGCTCATAGCCGAGCCCTTCCTGCCCGTCATCTCCTTCATCATCGGAAGGCGGCAGAGGCTGATCTGCCGAAAAGAGACGACACAGGCCCTGGGCTGGAGCCATATCATCCCCAAGGAGCTCAACCTGCCAGCCCAGAAACTTAGGGATCTGGCGGGCACAGGATATGATCACCTCATCGGGCAGATCGACTGCTGCCCAGAGGGACGTGCGTTTTTCCGGAGGCACACCGTAAAGGAAACGAAACAGCTTCCCCGCTGCCCCGTAAGTGGCAAGGACCATCACGGCACACGATGGCACCTGGCCAAGCCCTCCCTCGTCATCCGCCCTTGCGGGCAGGTCCGCTTGCTGAGACGGGCCCGGGACTTCAACGGCCTTTTTGTGGGTCCTTGCCCTGATGATCCCCATCGGGTTCACGGCAGCAGCTACCTTTACCGCCCTTGCAAGCTCTGTCCCGCGGCGGCCTATGTCTCTTGAGATGGTCCCGGAGGGTTTCGGGAAGAAGTCCACGGCACCAAGGCGGAGGGCCTCGAAGGTGATTCTTCCCTCGTCTGCAAGCCCGCTCACCATGACCACAGGGATCGGGCCACGCACCATTATGTGCTTTATGGTGGTTATGCCATCCATCACCGGCATATCCACATCGAGGGTGACGACATCGGGCCTTAGCTCCTCTATGGCCTCAAGGGCCTCACGGCCATGTCTGGCCACACCCACCACCTCTATCCCGTCATGGGACGAGAGGATCTCCACCAGGGCCTTTCTCATAAAGGCCGCATCATCGACCACCAAGGCCCTTATGTTCTGTGCTGACACGCCACATTCCTCCTGAAGCATGGCATCCGCATACCGGGCTCTATCCCAGGGCAGTAGACCAGCTCGCCTCTAACTGGCTCTTTTCCGCTGCCATCTGTTTGGCCACCTTCTTCACCAGGCCGGCATCCACGTTGAGGCTCTTGGGCACCATGACCTTCTCGGGCAGGTGCTGGCTCTTCCAGCCGATGCCGAGCTTCTGGCAGAGCTGGTCCGCCAGGAAAATAATGGAGGCCGCAGCTGCCTCGTTGCCGGCACTTGTGGGCTGGTGATGGTAGCGGATCACATTCACCAGCCAGTTGGAGAGCTCCCACTTCTTGGCCAGATATGCACCTGCCTCTGCATGGCTGAGGCCGTAGAGCTCTTCTGCCTTGAACATGGGCACCTGCTTCTCCTCTTCTATCTTTTTGATACCGGGCAGATGATCCTCGAAATAGAGACAGATCAGGAACCTGCCAAGGTCATGCATCAGCCCTGCTATGAAGATCTCGTCTGGATCTACGCCGTTGCCGCTCTCCTCGGCGATGGCCTTGGCCGTCTTGCCCACGGCAATGGAGTGCATCCAGAGATCCTTGGCCGACACACCGATGGCACTCAGGTCTCCCGGAAATGACTGGGTAAGCGCAAGGCCGATCACCAGATTCTTCACCTCGTCGAAACCAAGGACCACAATGGCATGGGATACCTTGGTCACCTGGCCCGAGACCCCAAAAAGTGGCGAGTTTGCCACCTTGAGGATCTTTGCCGCGAGCACGGGATCATCCTCTATGACAGCCTCGAGGCTCTTGGCATCGGCGGCGACATTGTCCAGCTGCTCAAGTACCTTCTGAAAGGTGTGCGGCAGGGCGGGCAGGTCCTCTACACCATCCAGCCGCTTGGCTATGGAAATCATATTTTGCGCTCCTTGCTGGAGATATTTTTTGATCTCTCTTTCTCTTATCCTTTTATCGTCGGCTCCTGGCCACTCCTTAAAGTTGCCCCCCTTTTGCAGCAGTACAGAGAGGATGGCTGTCCAAATTTTTTATATTTTTCAACTCCCTTCCGATAACGCACTTAGACAGACAGCACAGGGATAAAGGTTCCTTTACATAAAAGACAGGAGTTTCAGACAGATGGGAGACATCGTCCTTACGGGTCCGGCCCTTGAGAAGGCAAAAAGCCACATAGACGAGGCCTTGATAAAGGCTGGGGTCCATACAGTCCTATTGATAGATGATGCAGGAAATGTGGTGGCCAACTGCGGAAAGAGCAGGAGAGATCTGGACACCACCTCTCTTGCAGCCCTTGCGGCTGCCAATTTCGGCGCCACCTCTCAGATGGCAAAGCTCATCGGAGAAGACGATTTTTCCTTGCTGTTTCACAAGGGCAAGAAAGACAGCATCCATTTTGCAAGAATCGGCGAAAACATGATCTTGGTGACCATCTTCGGTGATGACGTCTCTCTCGGTTTGGTGCGGTTAAGGGTGGCTGAACTGTCGGACAATATCAAGAAAATTTTCGGACTCGATTAAGATATATGGCTCTCATAGATCTCAGCAAACGCGAAGTTCACTGTAAGATTGTCTACTACGGACCGGGCAGGTGCGGAAAGACCACCAACCTCCTCTACATCTACAATGCCATGGGGGACAAGGCCCGGGGGAAGATGCTCACCATCGAGACCAAGGGGGACAGGACCCTCTTCTTCGACCTGCTTCCCCTCAACCTCGGCCAGATCAGCGGATTTGACATACGGATCCAGCTCTACACGGTGCCAGGGCAGGCCATCTACGAGGCCACCAGAAAGCTGGTGCTCAAGGGTGTGGACGGGCTGGTCTTCGTAGCCGACTCCCTGAGGGTCAGAAAGGCCAAAAATGTTGAAAGCCTTAATGATCTGGAAAAAAATTTAAGGGATTACAACCTCTCTCTGGACTCCATTCCCATAATACTCCAGTACAACAAGCGGGACCTAGCATCATCCCCGATCCCCACGCTGACCATAGATGAATTGGAACAGGACTTGAATTCAAAGCTCAATACCCTTGCCTTTGAGGCAGCAGCCACCAAGGGGCTTGGGGTATTCGAGACCTTGAAGGAGATAAGCAAGAGAACCGTGCGCCATGTGGCCACGAAGCATCTTTTGACCAAAAAATAAAAGATCGATGGAGTTGAGCCGTGAGTGAAAAAGACAGGGCACAGGCCGTGGAACCGGATCTCGACATCTTTACGAGCGAGATAGAAGACACGATAGACGATCTGTTCACCCCAAAGAAGAAGATCGAGATCGATCCCCTTACCCAAGAGGTCAAGGTGATAGGAGACGACGGAGAAGCGAAAGCTGAACCAGAAGCCGAGGCTGAAGCACCAGCAGAGCCGGAACCTACAGAGATCGAGATCGCCTTGACAGATGAAGCCATAGAGATAAGCGGCTCTGAAAAGCCTGAGGCTGAAGATGAAAAGGGGCCGGAAGAGTCCC
>CAZNKD010000038.1:0-14919 GCA_964573615.1 uncultured Desulfobacterales bacterium
GGCCAAGGATGCTGCCGATCAGGCAGCTGCTGAAAAGGCCCAGGAGGCGGCTGACAAGGCCAATGAGGCCATTGACCAGGCTGCTGGCCAGGCGAACGAGGCCGTGGACAAGCACCTCGGTCACTAAGAGACACACTTGCCTGAGAAGGCAAAAGGCTGTCTGCCCGATACAGGGGCAGGCAGCCTTTTTTGTTTCATGCCGCTTTGTCCGCCTTTTATCTCACCCTAGAACTCCACAGCGAGCTGCCAGAAGATCATGTCCTTTTTGTCCAGGACCTCATCCGGATCCCCGGCGGGGTCGTAGTCTTCATATTCGTCATGAATATAGCCAAGAGAGGCTATGACATTGTCATACAGCTCCTGGTTGAAGCAGATGCCAAAGCGGGTCTCTGGAAGCTCAGGGGCCTTGTCAGAACCGGCATACTTGAACACCACCTCCAGATTACGCCACCAGTTGTAGTTGAAGCCAGCCTCAAAATTCCACACCTTGGGCGTTGCTCCCTTGCCCCTGTAGGAAAGCTCGTTCTCCTCGAAGGTCCGTATGGCCGCCATGTACTCGGCATCAAGGAAGACACCCATGTACTCCACATGAAAGTAGGCATCTATGCCAGGGACAGACTCGTGGATCTCGTTTCCGCCAAGGTTGTCCTCTATGGCCTCTGAAAGCCCGTCAGACTCGCCTATGTTCGAGATGTAGGAAAAGCCCACAAGATAGTCAAAGCCGCCCTCTGCCTCATGGGCATACTTCTCTCCGCGGGCATAGGTGATGTGCCCTCCTGGCACAAAACGCCCCTCATAGTGGATGTCAAAGCCGTAGTCGTCTATGTGGTCCTCCTCCCCCTTCTCCAGATCTCCGTTGAAGACATAGGCAGAGGCTGAAAAACCCGCCTTCTCAAAACCCACGAGCACCGCCTTCTGGCTGGTCTCACCAAGGAGCAGGGTCAGGGGGATGTCTGTCAGGGGGTCGTCTGGAAAATGGGTGAGAAGGGCACCAAAGGGCACGTACATCTTTCCTGCAGCCAGATAGAGGGGAAAGCTGTCCGTGTTGCCGATGGTGAGCACCGCCTCGTCCACATCAAAATTGTCGTGGTCGTCTCCGCCAAACAGGGCGTCCTCATAAAGAAGCACTGCCTCTGCAGAGACCCAGTCCGTGATCTCTGCATCCACGTGGAGCTCCACAGTGGCAAGGGTGATGTCGCTCTGCTCCTCATGCTTGCTGCTCTGGCTCTTGGTGTTCTTCCATCCTCCTCCCACCTCGATCAGGCCCCCCATGTGGATGCGGTCGCTCCAGGGCCTTTCAGCCTCCTGTTCGGAAGACTCCTGCTGCCCTGCACCCGCGAGCATCTGCTCCTGCTGGCTGATCACCCGCTTCTGCTCCTCGATCACCCTCTGCTGTGAGGCCACTATGGACTCCAGCCTCTCAAGACGCGCCTTCAGCTCTTCAAGCTCTCCCCGGGTGACAGCACTGTCACTGATCCCACCGGCCAGACAGGGCCCTGTGGTCATGGCAAACAGTGCCAATGCCGCAATCAAGACGCAAAAACTCCTCACTCTGTCTCCCATGATGCAATGCTCCTCCTTTTTTTTTCAAAGATTCGACTATAGTGACTCTTTCAGGATGCTTGGAAAGGAGAGGAGGGAAAGGAACCGATGAAACTCTTCCATCCTCAGGCCGGTCTCCCGACTGACGGATCGCCCTACCGGCTGCGCCTTCCCATCACACCTTCGGCATGACAGTGGCCATCTTGCAGCTTTCGTCCCCGATTACGGTTGCCCCTGCAACGAGTGGTGCAGGGCCAGCGCCGGACTCTCACCGGACTTCCCGATTCTCCCTTTTCCTGGGCACCTGAGATAACACAAATAAAAACAGAAGTAACACGACATGTCAAGACCATTTGACACCAAGGCCCCCTAACCACAGAACATATTGAAAAGACTCAAAAAAATTGGCTGGGTATCAGGCAGGAAAAAGCGGCCAAATGGACTCAGTCCAGGATAGAGGCTATGGCCTCCTGTAGGGATGTGATGGTGTAGGGCTTTGGAACAGCGGCATCGAAGCCGAAATCCCTGTATGCAGACATTATGTTGTCTTCCGAATAGCCGCTTGAGACTATGGCCTTAACCTCTGGATCGAGCTTGCGGACCGCCTTCAGTGTCTCCACACCGTCCATATCGCCAGGCAGGGTAAGGTCGAAGATCACCATGTCGAAGGGCCTCTTCTCATTGATGGCCCTTTCGAAGATGGCCAGGGCCTCCTCGCCGGTGCCCGCTGTCTCTGCCTCAAATCCCATGAGCTGGAATATGTCTCTTGTCAGCTCACGGATCATCTCCTCATCGTCCAATATGAGGACCCTCTTCTTCCTTATGCCTCCCATCTTTGGTCCTTATCCCAGATTTCCAACCTTTACGCCACGAACACCCTTTCTGTATGCCTCGCTCTCGGCAATCAGCCCCTCCACATCCGACATCTCTATGAGATGGAGGCGACAGCCTCTGCCGTCACTCTGCCTTGCCTGCTCCATGGCATCGATGAATCTCCTGTTGACGCCCGCCTCGTCAAAGAGCCCAACCAGGGCCTGATGTTCTATCATGCCACCTGCCTCAAGCGCGGCCTGCCTCAGGCCTGCCTCTCCTCTCGCCTCGACGAACTCGGCAAGCCCACCGATCACGGCGGTGCTCGGTGCAAGGCATGCCCAGGTGGCCGACCTTATGGCATAACGGTTTCCATTGAAGGATATGGCAGTGCCTCCGCCCTGGCGCACGAGATCAAGGGCCTGCACGTCCGTGATGGAATCGCCTGCGTATATGACATTCGACAGGGCCAGACCGGTCCGCCCGAGGCTGTCCTTCACGGAATTTGCCTTTTCGACCCCGCCTATGGGATTGACCTCCTGGATCAGGCGCCCTGCAGACATGGATGCTATCTCGCCCCAGAATATCTCATCAAGCCTCCTGATGATCGCTGCATCCCTGTCCGAAAGGTCATCCAGGCCACTGGCATCCTCCGGCCATTCAGGCATGTCCATGGCGGCTATCTCCTGCGCAAGCTCCCTCAGGCGATCTGCCTCGTCCTCTTCCATGTCGTAGCTGTCAAGGCTGACCTGGGTACAGTAGACATTCTCCATGGGAAACCCGGTCGCCCTGCAAAGGGCCTCGAGATATGGGCGATAGCTAGTGCTGATGATGAAGGTGGGCATCCGTGAGGCGACCTTTGGGAGCATGAGATCCGTGCCGGGAAGGAGCACCAGGGTGTTTTCTGAAAACTCCTCCATCTGGCTGTCTGTGACCCCGTGCGCCTTCAGAAACGGAAGGATAAGCCGAAGGGTGTCGCCGGCCTTGTAGTCCTGCCTGCGCTCAACGTCTGCAAGGAAATCGTCATACTTGCTCACTACGGCAAAGAAGCTCCCTCCATCCGGGATGAAGGCCTCACATAGCTCATATGCATTGTCGTTCTGTGTTATTGGTCCTTCGCAATCTATATTGAGCTGATACATGGCTTTTCCCTGTCCATTATCTTATCGTAATCTTCTGCCTATCTTTTCAAAAAGGCCTGGGGGCCAAACCACTTCCCCACAAACCCGCTACGCCTTTATTCCGCACTGGCTTATCACCGTGTCTGCAAAGTTCAGGATGAACTGCCTCTGGTGTTCGTTGGCATAGCCTATACATGAGCACCTGAGCTTCTGCCTGCTCCTTATGAGCAGCTCGAAGATCACCTTCCTGTCTGCAAGCTCGATGGCAGCGCTGTAGGGGGCACATGTATCCCGGTGCTCATACTGCATGGGCGCCAGGAGATCATCCGGCATGTCCAGCCAGTAGAGCCTTCCAAGGCTTGCCTTCTCACAACTCTGGCTTATGAACTCCTCTATCCTGTCGACCTCTTCCGGCCGCAACTCATCTATCACGAACTGGCGCAACTCTGTCTCCCTCCCTATTTGAAAAGATGGTCTTGCCCTCGATACAAGCCCTAAACCGGCTTCCGATTAAAATTAGAGCAGAATTGCCCGGTTTGAACAAGAAATTATTACATGAGCCAGCCGACATGTGGCAGCTTTTTCCACAATCCCCATTGAGACCACAGAGGGCATTTAGTAGAATCGCCTCATTTCATATGGACAGTATCATCCGGTTAGAGATAGACGGAGAGCTCGACCTTCACACATTCAGCCCCAGAGAGCTGGGCTCCCTCATACCCGAATATCTGCGCCAGTGCAGGAAGGAGGGAATCCGTGACGTCAGGATCATCCACGGCAAGGGCACAGGCGCCCTCAGAAGGAGCGTGCACGCCATACTGAAGGGGCTCGATTGTGTAGAGTCGTTCCGCCTGGCAGGGCCGGATGGAGGCGGCTGGGGAGCCACCCTGGTCAGGCTGAAAAAATGACAAAATGGGACAAGGAGAAGAGTAGAGCCATGAAAAAGATCATCCTGAAAACGGCAATGCTTCTGGTGGCGGCAGCGCTCATCTGTCTGGCAGGATGCCAGAACCAGAAGGGTGAAGAGAAGGAAGGGGGCCATGAACAGAGGACCGGCACACAGGAGCAGAAGGCAGAGCAACAGGCACCAAAGGGGCCGGAATTCATCTTTGGCACCGTCAAGGAGGCCATGAACAGTGGCGGTTACACCTATGTGCTGCTGGAGTTCGAGGGCAAGCAGACCTGGGTGGCCATGCCGGAGACATCGGTAAGCGTCGGCGATGAGCTCATGCTCCAGCCTGGGGACGTGATGCACAACTTCCACAGCAAGACCCTGAACCGCACCTTTGAGACCATAATCTTCTCACCGGGCCCAATGACCAGGGACAGTGCTGAAGGGGCGAAGGACAAGGGGAAAAAAGCTGCTGCCTCTGCCCACAAGGCATCTGCCCACACGGGGTCTCCCCGGCTAAAAAAGGCCGTGACAGAGCCCATGGCCAAGGCCAAGGGCGACAATGCAGTCTCAGTCCAGGAGGCCTACAGCAGGGCCAAGGAGCTCGATGGCAAGAGGGTCAAGGTCAGGGGTCAGGTGGTCAAGGTCTCGGCCAATATCATGGGAAAGAACTGGGTACACATACAGGACGGCACAGGAGATGTGGAGTCGGGAGACTTCGATCTCACCGTCACCACCAAGGACATGCCTGAGGTGGGGGATGTGGTCATAGCAGAAGGGACCCTCCATGCCGACAAGGACTTTGGCGCAGGCTACTTCTACAGGGTCATCGTGGAAGACGCCTCTGTGAAAGGGGCCAATTAGCCAGGGGCTCTGTCAGGGCACAAAGGAGATCAGAGCCCTCGATCGGGGTCGTTCAGTCGAGGCGGGCCTTGTCTGCAAGAGAGGCAAAGGCCTGCCTCAGCCCCTCATCATCCAGCTGGCCAAGGGCCTGCTCCAGCTCTTCGAGATGGCCGTCACCTTTCCTGGTCTGTCCGGACCTGGCCCGCCCGGTGGGCTCACCGCGGCCCCGCTGATCCAGAAACCTTGCAAGCGCCTCCTCCATCAGCCCCTTTCTGCCTCTTAGAAGACGGCGCACCTCCGCCACGTCGGCCAGCCGGAAGGACAACCCCTTTATGGCAGCCTCCTTGGGCAGACAGGAATTGACCTTTTCAAGGAGGTTGTCCCTCTCGTAGGAGAGCTGCTGCATCCAGATCGGCTCCGAGACGGCCACCACCAGGCAGTCGTCCCGGTTGAAGTACCAGGGCTGCGTCTGGGCGGCGATGGCCGGCCCTACGAGACGGTCCCACTCCGTGAATATCGGTGCCCTTGCAAGGTTCCTGGGCCAGGCCCTGTTTGGCACCACGCCACCGAGCAGGGAGGAAAGGCCCGATATATCACCGCCCTTATCAGGCCTTTTCGACCTCATCCCTTATCTCTTTCAGCCGCCCTTCGACAAGGCCCCTGATCTCCTCCAGGCGTTCGGGGCTGTCTGCCTCGAACCGCAAGACCAGCACCGGCTGGGTATTTGATGCCCTTATCAGCCCCCAGCCATCTGGAAAGACTATCCTGACACCATCGACATCTATGGTCTCATAGCGCCTGGAGAACCACTTCCTGGCACGCTCGACTATCTGGAACTTGAACTCCTCGGGGCAATCCACCCTTATCTCAGGGGTGGACCAGGTCTTCGGCAGATCGCTGAAGTAGGAAGACAGGGGCCTGTCGGACCTGGACAGGATCTCCGCCACCCTGAGTGCCGCATAGGTGGCATCATCGAAACCGAAGAAACGGTCGGCAAAGAAGATGTGTCCGCTCATCTCACCGGCAAGCAGCGCTCCGGTCTCCTTCATCTTCTGCTTTATGAGGCTGTGGCCGGTCTTCCACATCACGGGCCTTCCGCCATGTCTGGCAATGTCGTCGTAGAGGATGTGGGAGCACTTCACCTCGCCGATCACCGTTGCGCCTGGATGGTGCCTCAGCAGATCTCTGGCAAGATAGAGAAGGATCTTGTCTCCATAGATCACCTGGGCCCTTTCATCCACCACGCCTATCCTGTCTCCATCCCCGTCAAAGGCGATCCCTATATCGGCCCCTACCTCCAGGACCCTTTTCTTCATATCCTCCAGGTTCTCCATGACCGTGGGATCGGGATGGTGGTTGGGGAAGGTGCCGTCCACCTCACAGTAGAGCGGGCTTACGCTGCATCCGGCATCCTCGAAGGCCCTGGGGGCAGTGAGGGCCGCCACCCCGTTTCCGCAGTCCAGCACCACCTTGAGAGGCCTTTCCATCCTGATGTTCTCCTTGAGGTAGGCAAGATAGGGGGTTATCACGTCCTGGCTCGTCAGCTGCCCTGAGCCGAAGTCGAGATCCCCCTCCAGAATCATCTCCCTCAGCCTGGCGATACTCTCTCCATATATGGTCGAGGTCCCGACGCACATCTTCAGCCCGTTGAATTCCGGAGGATTGTGGCTACCCGTGACCTGAATGCCCCCGTGGGCACCGAGATGAAATATGGAGAAATAGAGCACCGGTGTCGGACACTCACCGATATCCACCACATCTATGCCGCTTTTCAATATCCCCCTGATCAAGGAGTTCTGGAGCCTTTCGGAGTGGAGGCGCCCGTCACGGCCGCTGGTGACCCTGGTGCCGCCCTTGCGCCTCACCATTGTCCCAAAGGCCGTGCCTATCTGCTCGGCAGCCTCCTCCGTAAGATCCTGATCCACCACCCCCCTGATGTCATACTCCCTGAATATGCCTGGACTTACACCCATGATCTCCCCCTTGTCACTCTGGCCTGCCCCCGGCCATCTCCTCGGCCAGGGCCTTTGAGTTGGCGACGCAGTCGTTAAGGGCCACCCCTCCTATCCAGTTGCACCGCACATAGAGCCGGGCCCTGCCTGAAAGGGAGCGCTTCACCTGCTCCATGAGCCTCCAGTGGCCCACATTGTATTGAGGGATCGCCTCCTGCCAGCGAAATACATGGAGATACTCCGGCTCACCGGTAAGACCGACGAGCCCTCTGAGCTCCTCAAGCGCCGTGTCCACAAGCTGCCGGTCCGGCAGCCTTGCCATCTCGGGCATCCTTGCCCCTCCCATCAGGCATCTGAGCAGATGGCGCCCTTCAGGGGCCCTGTGGGAAAAGACAGACGAATCCCAGAGACAGCCGAGTATCCTTCTGCCCTCGGAATGGGGACAGAGAAAACCAAAACCGTTCATGTCCCGCTTCACCTGTGCTGCCCTCACCCCGAAGGCGACCACTGCAATGGGCGGATACGGGATGGCCCCTGCCGCCTCCGAGGCCTCGGGCGCCACCTCTTTGAGCAGCCTCGATGCCTGACGGGCGGGACAGGCAAGCACCAGATGAGTCGCCTCTATCACCTTGCCGCCCTCTACCGCCACCCTCCATCCATCCCTGCCGGGCTCTATGGCCTCGACCGGGCTTGAACAGCGGATATGTTCCCCAAGCGCCCCTGAAAGGGCCTGAACGAGCTCACCCATACCGCGCCTGAAGGAGGTGAGCACCCCGCCCGGGCCTGCAGAGGCAGGACCACTGCCCCCCTGCCTTCTGGCCCGTCTCTTAAGCGCGAACATGGCCCTTATGAGACTTCCAAACTCCTGCTCGAGCTCCCACACCCTGGGAAAGGCACTCCTTACAGAGAGCCTTTCAGGGTCACCGGCAAAGATGCCCGAGGCCATGGGGTCGATGAGATAACGGTAGGCCTCCCGGCCGAGCCGCCGCCTGGCAAAGGAGGCCAGGGACTCGTCAGGCTCTGTGCACCTTGGGATGAAAGGCTCTGCCATCAGCCTTGCCTTTGCTGTTGCAGAGAGGATATCCGACTTAAAAAAGGCCTTGGGGGAGTCTGGAAGCTCCTTCAGATCCGCATCCTTTACGATGAACCTGCGCCTCGATGCATCGAGACTCTTGAGGGCAGGAACCCCGATCTCAGAGGCAAGGGCCAGGGTAGCGGGCTTGTTGTCGAGCACCCCGTTCACCCCCCTCTCCACCAGGTAGCCCTCTTCCTCGACAGTATAGGCCTTGCCGCCCACCCTGTCTTCGGCCTCCAGGACCACCAGATCCCACTCTGGTTTGAGGCGTCTCAGATACCACGCAAGGCAGAGCCCGGACATGCCTGCGCCAACTACAACCACTCTAGCCATCACTGATCCTCCTGACTCTGGTCTGCCGCCTCCCCTGCCCGCAATACCAGGTCTGACAAGGCCTCTATAAAGGGCCTGGAATCGTTTATTGACGGGGTGCGCACCAGGCGCACACCCCTCCTTTTCATCATCTCCCCAAAGAGCATGTCTATCTCATATAGGGTCTCGATGTGGTCTGAGACGAAACTCAATGGCATGCAGAGTATGTTCTTGACCCCCTGGTCCGCCAGCTCCTCCAGCACCTGGTCCGTTGCAGGCTCCAGCCACTTTACCGGCCCGGACCTGCTCTGGAAGCAGAGCCTGCCCGATATGCCGCTTCTGGCCTCCAGTGCAGATATGGTCCTGCGGATCTGCTCCAGATAGGGATCTCCCCTGTCGATCATCTCCTGTGGCAGGCTGTGGGCGCTGTAGACGAGTGTGAACTCCTGGCCAGGGCCTATCCGGTCAACACCCTTCATAAGGCACTGATACAGGGCCTCTATATAGCCCGGATGATCAGGATAGCGGTCTATCACCCGGTACTCCATGCCAAGCCGCCTGGCAGCCGCCTCGAAATCGTTGATGGACGACCCGCTCGTGGCCTGGCAATAGTGGGGATAGAGCGATAGGGCTATCGCCCTTTTGATCCCCCTTTCCGCCAGCCCCTCAAGGACATCCGGGGTCCTTGGATGCCAGTAGCGCATCCCCACATCGCAGACATATCTGCCTGGGCCTGCCCTCTCTGAAAGGAGGGCCTCCAGTGCCTCTGCCTGGGCCCTTGTGATCTCGTTCAGTGGGGACCTGCCCCCTATCTTCCGGTAGTTCTCTATGCTCTTTGGTGCCCGCCTTCTCACGATCATCCGGGCGATGAAGCCCTGGAGGAAGGGCGGGCCGAGCCTTATTATCTCTCGGTCCGAAAAGAGATTCAGCAAAAAGGGCCGCACGGCCTCGAGGCTGTCCGGCCCGCCCATATTGAGCAGCACAACTGCAGTGGGGCTTTTTCCGCTCATCTGATATCAGCCGTCTGCCGAGAGCTCATGGGCCATTGCCACGGCCATCTTCACCTTCTCGGGCGGGATCTCCGGCATCACCCCGTGGCCCAGATTGAATATGTGGGACCTGGCCCTGCGGCCCTGATCGAGGATGGAGGCTATGCGCTGCCTAAGGCCCTCTTCCGGCATGAACAGGGCACAAGGGTCCATGTTGCCCTGGAGGGATACCTCTGGCCCGAGGACGGACAGGGCCATCTCTATATCCGTCCTCCAGTCCAGCCCCATGACATCGGCCCCGGCCGATCGGACCAGATCCAGCAGGTGGCCGCCGTTGAAGACGAAGTAGATGCGCGGCACCCCCTTCTTCTCCAGTGCCTCAAGGATGCGCCTGGCATAGGGGAGCGCAAAGCGCTCGTAATCGGCCCGGCCCAGGATGCCTGCCCAGGTATCGAAGAGCTGGACCGCCTGGGCCCCGGCATCTATCTGGGCAGACAGATATGAGATGGTGACCCGTGTGATGAGATCCATGATGTCGTGAAACAGCTCAGGGGCCTCAAAGGCCATGCGCTTTATGTGCACGAAGCTCTTGGTGGTGCCGCCCTCGATGAGATATGTGGCCATGGTAAACGGCGCGCCTGCAAAGCCGATGAGGGGCACCTTGTCCTCGAGCTCCCTCCTGAGGAGCCTTATGGTATCGAGCACGAAGGGCACGTCCTGTTCCGGGTCTATGTCATGGAGCCTTTCAAACTCGTCCCTGCTCCTCACTGGTGGCTCGAGCACCGGCCCCCTGCCCTCCTGGAACGACAGGCCGGTGCCCATGGCCTCGAGAGGGATCAGGATGTCGGAGAAGAGTATCGCCGCATCCACACCGAGCAGATCCACGGGCTGAAGGGTGACCTCAGCGGCAAGCTCCGGGGTCTTGCACATGGTGAGAAAGTCATGCTTTCCTCGAACAGCCTGATATTCTGGCAGATAGCGCCCTGCCTGTCTCATGAACCAAACCGGCACAGGGGAGGTCTTCTCGCCCCGGCAGGCCCTCAAAAATCTGTCATTGAACGCCATAGCCCCTTTCCTTTCCTGATCTTCACTTCCTGTCCATTTTGTTTGTCCTTCCGCCCTTGATGGCCCCAAAGCGGGCAGGATCACTCGTGGCCGGCCAGCTTCCTGGGCACATAGTTGCAGAAGGGCTCCTCGGCGAGATAGTCTCCGCTTACGGCATAGGCCCTGGCCCGGCATCCGCCGCAGATGCGGATATACTCGCACGCCCCGCACCTGCCCTTGTAGCTCGAGAAATCGCGAAGCTCCTTGAACAGGGTCGAGTTCTCCCATATCTCCTTCATGGAGTTCTGGCGAATGTTGCCGGCAGCCAGGGGGAAATAGCTGCACGGAAGCACGTTTCCATCGACATCTATCAGACTTATGAGCTGGCCGGCAAGACAGCCCTTGGAGCCTCCGGTGGAGAACTTGAGTGTCCTCGCCTCCACCCTTTCCCCCTGCTCCTTGGCCATCTGCAGCCTGATCCTGTAGTAGTGGGGCGCACACGTGGGCCTTACCAGGATATCCCTCTCCCTTTTTTCCATCTCGTAGTGCCACTTCAGGATCTCTTCGTAGTCCTCCGGCGAGATGAGCTCCGCCATGATCTCTTCCCCCCTGCCCGTGGGCACTATCATGAACATGTACCAGGCGGTTGCGCCGAGCTCCTTGGCAAGCCGATAGACGTTTACGATGTCGTCCTGGTTCCTCTTGGTGAAGGATGAGTTGATCAGAAAATCTATGCCGTGCTCCTTGAAGAGCCTTGCGGCCTGGATGGTGCCGTCAAAGGCCCCGGGCTGATTCCTGAAGTTGTCGTGGATCTCCGCACTCGATCCGTCGAGACTGAGGGAGACCATCCTGATGCCGGAGGCCTTTATCTTCTCGCAGGTCTCAGGGGTAACAAGGGTGCCATTTGTTGCAAGGCACATGCGGAGGCCCCTTTCCGTGCCGTAGCGGGCAAACTCGCTCCAGTCGCTCCTGAGAAGCGGCTCTCCCCCCGACAGCACCACCACCGGTTTGGCAAAGCTTGCGATGTCATCGATGATGCGGAAGCCCTCTTCGGTCGTGAAATCGGGATGTTCGGCCACCTCCAGCTCCGAGGAGGAGCGGCAGTGAACGCAATGAAGGTTGCAGCGCCTGGTGATCTCCCAGGCGAGCCATTTCAGTTCGAATTCCATTTCTCTTCAAGCTCCATGATCCCGGCAGGGATGCCGCCGGTTCCGTCCGTCTGCACACAGTTGCCAAAGGGCACTTGAATGGCGGCCGCCGAGACTTTAGGTTTAGTGACGACGGAATGAAAAAGTGCCTCATTATAATATGATCCTGGGGAAAAAAGAAAGCTCTTGATCCCCTTGAAAAGAGGGCACAGGACAGAGGGAGGAGCAAGCGATGCAACAGGCTGCAGTGAAAAATCCGGTACTCGATGCAATATACTCCAGGCGCAGTGTGCGCCACTTCACCCAGGAGCCTGTGGACCCGGAGATCATCGACGAGATCATAAGGGCCGGCACCTGGGCCCCTTCCGGCCTCAACAACCAGCCCTGGCGCTTTGCCGTGGTGACGGACAGGGAGCTAAAACGCCAGTTCGAGCCACTGACCAAGTACAGAAAGGTGATCGAGGCTGCCCCGGTGCTGATTCCGGTATTCGTGGACCGAAAGGCCATGTACAATGATGTAAAGGACCATCAGGCCATGGGCGCCTGTATACAGAACATGCTCCTTGCTGCCCACAGCCTCGGACTCGGGGCAGTGTGGCTCGGCGAGATACTGAAGAGCGCAGACCAGGTCAGACAGCTGCTGGGGCTTCCGGAGAACCTGGAACTCATGGCTGTGATAGCCCTTGGCCATCCGGCCCACAGGAATCAGAGCTCCACCAGGAAGGATCTGGCAGAGGTGATAGTGTTCAGAAAATAGGAAAGAGGGCAAAAAGCATGAATCATCCAGATGGCAGAAAAGCCAAGACCAACTCCCCACTCATCCCGTTTCTCCTGCTGAGTCTTGCCGCGGCCCTGGCCCTTGCAGGCTGTGCCCAGACGACAACGGGCACGGGCGCCACCGGACAGGCGGGCGGGGTGTCGGCAGGGCCCCCCAAGGACAAGGGGGCACTCAACATGATATTTCCGGACTTTCCGGTGCCGAGACAGCTCGAGGTAATGACCGATGAGTCCTTCATACTCTCCCTGCCCCAGTTCAGGGGCGGCATCATAGTGCTCAAGGGCTCGATACCCCCCGAATCCGTCCAGAACTTCTTCCTGGCCGAGCTCCCAAAGAGGGGGTGGCGCTTTGTCAGCTCTCTCTCGTCCAAGGCCAGCTTCCTTGCCTTCAGAAAGGATGGAGGCGGCCAGTGTCTCATAAAGTACCAGGGGCTCGCCTTCAACCGGAGCAAGGTGGAGATCTGGCTTGCAGAGCCCCTGAGCGAAGCAGTGGAGACAGGGCTATGAGTGAGGACAAAAGGGCTGAAAGAGATAGGCCCCACGAGTGCGCCATATATAAGCCGCTCGAATCAAAGCGCATAATCTTCGGCATCTCGGGTGGCATTGCCGCCTTCAAGGCCGCAGAGTTTGCAAGGGCCCTATACAGGGAGGGGGCAGAGATAGTCCCGGTGCTCACGAAAAACGGGGCCCGCTTCATCACCCCTCTAACCCTTTCTGCCCTCACCGGCAGCAGATGCCTTACAGGGATGTTCCAGGAAGAGGAGCAGGAGAAGATCCCGCACATATCCTATGCCAAGAGGGCGGACATATTCCTGGTGCTGCCAGCCACTGCCGACATGCTTGCCAGGGCGGCATGCGGCATGGCAGACGACCTCCTGACCACCATGCTCCTCGCCTTTCGAGGCCCGGTACTCTTCTTCCCCTCCATGAATCCGGCCATGTATGAGCACCCGGCCACCCAGGCCAATATCCAGCGCCTCAAATCCCTTGGCTATACCGTTGTGGAGCCGGGCCTTGGCAGTGTGGCCTGCGGAGATTTTGGCCCGGGCAGGCTGCCGGACTATGACACGGTGCACTTTCACATAAGACGGGCAGTAACCAGGCAGGGCCTCGAGGGCAAAAAGGTCATGGTGACCGCCGGCCCTACCAGGGAGCCCATAGATCCGGTGCGCTTCATATCCAACAGGTCTTCAGGGAAGATGGGCTATGCCGTTGCCAAGGAGGCCGCCTTGCGGGGGGCGGAGGTAACCCTGATAACAGGCCCGGTCTCTATAAAGCCGCCCCCTGGCACCAAGGTGATCCGTGTGGAGTCCGCAGCCGAGATGGCACAGGCCGTCCTGTCCGGGGCAGAAGGCATGGATGTAATCGTGATGACAGCGGCAGTGGCCGACTATACCCCTGAAGAAAGGGCAGAGAGCAAGATCAAGAAGGGACCGCACCAAGAGCTCACCATCAGGCTCAAAAGGACGGTGGACATACTCTCTGAACTGGGTTCGGGCAAGAGGCCCGGACAGATTCTGGTCGGCTTCTGTGCCGAGACGGAAGAACTGGTTGAAAATGCCCGCAAGAAGCTCTTTTCAAAGGGGCTCGACCTCATAGTGGGCAACAACATCCTTGAAGAGGGCGCAGGCTTCGACGTGGACACAAACCGTGTGATAATCCTTGATCGGGAGGAGAATCTGGTCGAACTCCCCCTCCTTCCCAAGGAGGAGATCGCAGAGGCCATCTGGCACAGGATCGAGGAGCTGCTCGCAGGCTGAACTTAGCAGATGGTTTGAGTTTGTCTTTCTATTGGATATTAACCACATATCTACATTTAGGGAAACCAGAACACCCCCAAAATTTCTTTCCAATATTTTTGCCTTTCTTGCTCATTCTCATTACCATTGGTCTTCCACATCTGGGACAAATCTTATTAGGAGTTTCTCCTTTTTTTGCGATAATATTCCTGACATGTTTCACATGCTCTTGGTTTGTTTTAAAAGATGATGCCAATCTGCCATCTTCAATCTTCTTTTTTATTTCATTGACTTCTGCTTCTGTAAATACAGGTTTAGTTTTTGATTTTATAAAATGTATAAAATCTATACCATAAATAACATTTTCTGGCATATCAGTTTTAAATGTGCTACCGCCAACGAAGACGATAACTGAATAAATTTGGTCATCTCTTATTCCTAATAATGATTGAATAGTTTTTATATGTTTATAATTTTGATATAAAGGATTTTGGAACTTTTTTGAATAATTATAAATCTTTTGAGTCCACATTGGCTGATTAGCCCTACCCAATATCCAACCTTTCATATTTTTTGTTTCTATTACAAATATACCAAATTTAGAAACTATTATATGATCTATTTGAGTAGTTCCATCTTCTGTAGGAAGAAGGACATTTTGGATAAGATGATATT
>CAZNKD010000039.1:0-24531 GCA_964573615.1 uncultured Desulfobacterales bacterium
CGAGGATCTTGCACTTATCGGTTCCGCTGTATTGCTCGCCATGTAGGCTGCTGTGGTCTCCTGCAGAGGAATGAGCCCAACACCCTGAGAGTGCTGAGAGTTGACCAGTTTGATCAGCTCTGTGCCAATGGTATTCAGGGTCTCGAGATAGTTCAGAGGATAGGAGCCGGTAAATCTTCCCAAATCGAGACCGATTATGTCACCTGAGATATCATCTATCTGAAACGAGATGGGAAAGGTGTCTGGATCCAGATCCACCAATTTTATTCGTCCATCTTCCGTGATGGTGGCATCTACGGTCGATCCCGCAGCCGCATATGCGTTTTCAATGGCTGTCAGCAGATCATCCACGTTATCGGTGAGACTGCCTGTATATGTGCCGTTTATTGCAGAACCATCCGCAGCGGTCCCTGAAAAAGATATGGTGAATGTGCCGCTTGGATCTGCAGGATCATCGCTTACCCCATCGATATCCCCCCACTGGGTGGCGGGACTGATTGCCTGTCCACCACTGGTATTCACTGCAGAGCCTATCAACTCGGTAGGATCATTGGGCGAGACCAGTCGTTTTATCTCTATCCAGCCGCCAAGCTCTCCATGTTCAAGGTCCTCGTCCTTCATGAGGACACTCTGGCCATTTGGACCCTTCCAGTACACATCGCTATTGGAAAACTCCAGCCGCCAGGCCTGGTCATCCTCCACCAGGGGACTGCCTTGGCCAACCATGACGGTATAGGAACCCCTTTCCGTTTCGAAGTAGTGGATATCTATCAGCTCCGACAGCTCCCGGACGAGCTGATCCCGCTGGTCCCGCATGTCTGCGGCCACATGTCCGCTGGCCTCAGTGGAGACTATCTGCACATTCAGCTCTGCGATCTCCTGGCTGATGCGGTTGATGTCATTGATGCTCGAGGCAATGTTCAGATCCACATCCTTGGAGAGCTGAACCAGAGTATTGTATTTGTCCCTTATGGCATCCACCAGCTGGGAGGCACGCTGAAGCAGGGTGGAGCGTTCCGCCATACCCTCGGCATTGTTGGCAAGGTCGTCCCAGGCATTCCAGAACTCATCCATTATGCCGTTCAGGCCATTCTCATCCACTTCGTTGAGTATCCCCTCTATGAGATCCATACCCGAGATCCGGCTGTCCAGTCCGGAGCGTACGGAGACCTTGTCGAAGAGCACACGGGTGATGAACTGGTCATAGGAGCGGATGATCTCCTTGGCCTCAACGCCATTTCCCAGGGGGCCGATATAGGTCGGCGTAGGGGTTGCCGCAGATATCATAACCTGCTGCCTGGAATAGCCCCGGGTATTGACGTTAGAGACATTGTGGCCGATGGTCTGAAGATTGGTCTGGTGGGTCATGAGCCCAACCTTGGCTATGTTCAACAGATTGGTGAGTCCGGCCATGGCTTGCTACCTCCCTTGCCCCTGTGCCATGTATCCCAGATAGCGTCCAAGGGCATAGCTCAACTCCGCACCGCTAAGGCCAGTGCCTGAACGGCCAAGGCCCTGCTTGCCGCTTCCGTCCATATTGCCAGAAGACCTTTGAAGAAAAGGACCTTTCGTCTCTCTTGCCATGTTGCAATAGGTATCTTCCTCTTTACGCCGCGCCAGGAATATCGACTCGAGACCTTCCAGAAAGGCGAGCCTGTCCCGGGACCATCCGACGATCTTCTGGTTCATGGCATGTACGCGCCTTCTTGCCTGCTGCCTCCTTATCCGCCAGCTGTCGAGCCTTACAGCATCGTGGTGATCGAGGAAGGAAAGGAGCGCATCCAGGGTGCCTGAAGAGGCCAAAGCCTCCCCGTTTTCCTTCTGGCACCTTTCCGTCAAGGCCTGGATGATCCCCTCAAGGGCCCTTTCCTCCCTCTCTATGAAGGCGGCCAGGGCCTCTTTTTTCTGGGCAAACCTGTGGATCTGAAAGAGCTGCTCTTTTAGCAGGACCTGCCATTCCGCCTCTGTCAGCCTTTCCAGATAGGCCCATGCGGACTCTATCCTCTCTGCCCGCCTCCAGAACTCGTCCAAAAGGGCCTTTTTACTCTCATCGCCGAGTGCCATTTTTCAACTCTCCTCTATTGTCGTCATGGCTCTTGTCCTGATTCAGATTGCGGGATATGTCTTCATAGAGCCTGTCCGCAAGGCCGATCCCCTTGGCCCTGGCCATCTGTTCCGATACCTCCATATCGAACATGGACTGATACATCTCCTTCTGGTGGCTGTCCGGAAAGAGCCCGCTTTTTGGCACAGCCCGCCTCATCTGCTGGAGCAGCTTGTAGATGAACATTGCCTCAAAGTCCTGACATGCCCGCCTCAGCTCCTTGTCCTGTCCTTGCTCGAGCCCTTTCCTGATCCTTTCAGTCCTTGCATCCATCTTTGCATCCATGGCAGAAAATCCTGTCTCTCCCGCTAGGGCCAATGGCTTCATCTCGCAGTTCCCCCCTTTTGATCAGATCACCTCGATATCGGCCTGCAATGCCCCTGCAGCCTTGATGGAGTGCATGATGGCAATGAGATCCCTTGGGGTAACCCCCACGGCATTCAGTGCGCTCACCAGCTCCCCTATGGTCGCCCCCGGCTTAAGGAGAACCATCTCGCCTCCTCCCTCTTTCACCTCCAGCTCGGTTCTCGGGACCACCGCTGTGGTCCCGCCCCTGGCAAAGGGCCCTGGCTGGGAGACCTCTGGGGTTTCACGTATCTGGATACTCAGATTGCCGTGGGCGATAGCCACGGTGGAAAGGCGTACGTTACTCCCCATGACCACTGTGCCGGTGCGTTCATCGAGGACCACCTTGGCCCTGGTATCGGGCGTGATCTCCACCCCCTCGATAGCGGCCATGAAAGAGACCACATCGCCTTCGTATTCCGGCGGGACCTCCACAGCCACCGTATCCGCATCCAAGGAGCGGGCAAATCTGGCGCCTATGGCATCATTTATGGCCTCCACTATCCGAACCGCAGTGGTGAAATCCGAACGCTGGAGATTCAGCCTGATCTCGTCCTTGCCGTTCAGATCCACCGGGATCTCGCGCTCTATGGTAGCCCCGTTGGGGATGCGCCCGGCTGTGGGATGGTTCTTCTGTGAAGAGGCCCCGGCCCCTCCTGCTGCATATCCGCCAACACTGAGTGGGCCCTGAGCTACGGCATAGATCTTTCCATCTATCCCCTTTAGCGGTGTAAGGAGCAGGGTCCCTCCTGCCAGGCTCTTGGCATCCCCGATGGAGGAGACCACTACGTCTATCTTCTGGCCGATCTTGGCCAGGGGCGGCATGTTGGCAGTGACTATCACCCCTGCCACGTTCTTCACCTTGATCTGCTGGGGGTCCACGTTGATGATGCCCATGCGCTCCATGAGGTTGGTTATCGACTGGATGGTGAACTTGGCCTGGGTGCCGTCACCCGTGCCGTTTAGACCCACCACTATTCCGTAGCCCACGAGCTGATTCTCCCTGAGCCCCTCGAAATCCACGATATCCTTGAGCCTTGCACCAAGGGCGGGGCTGGCAGTGGCTGTGAGCAGGAAAAAAATGACCAGCACCCGGCCGATATTTCCCGCATTCTTCAAGAAGTCCTTCATGGTCTGCTTCCTCTCAAAGGGCTGTTAACCTTGTGTTTTAACATAAAAAACAGATAGGGCAGGCAAAGTCTGACCCCCTGCCTGCCCTATGTATAGAGCAATTACCGGACCAGTACCGAACAGTGTCGGGCCGGCCCTTCCGCCTTTGATCAAAACGGGGAGAAACGGCTCATGAGCCTGGTCATCCACCCCGGTTGCTGGCCCTCTGCCAGTACCCCTGAGCCGGTATAGGCGATGCGGGCATCTGCTATCCTGGTGGATGAGATGACATTTCCTGGCTCTATATCAGCCGGCCGCACTATGCCTGAAAGAATTATATACTGAGTCTCGTTATTGATGCTTATCTCCCTGGTGCCGCGGACCAGCAGATTGCCTCCTGGAAGCACCTGCATCACCCGCACGGATATCGTTCCCTTGAGAGAGGTGTCTCTCGTGGTGGCCCCCTTTCCCTGGAAGTTGTTCTTGCCGCTTCCGCCAAGGGCGTTTTTGGCATTCACCTCAGGATACCGGTCATCCAGCCTCTTTTCGAACTCCAGGCCGAAAATGCCGGTGAGGCCGAGAGTGGCATCGGACTTCCTGTCCGTCTTGGTGTCCACATTCTTGCTCCCCTTGAGATCCTCCTCGATCTTGACAGTGAGCACATCTCCTATCCTCTTGGCCCTGAAATCGGCCACGAGGTTGCCAACACTGTCAGGATCGAAGATGGATCCCTCTTTGGGTGTGTGTGGCACCACGGGAATCGGTGTGTAGAGGGGTCTGTCGAGATCCTGTCTGACAGCGTGTTTGGTGGTCTCTGGCGCAATGCAGCCAGAAAGGGCCAGTATGACGGCCGAAATCGCAAGAATCTGCCAGATAAATCCTCTTTCCATCTACTCCTCCTTGTTGTCAGCCCCTTTTCAGAAATTGACCACCACGGTCCGGCTATCCCTGACCCGGGCAATCACCGTCCTTCTGCTCATGATGTTCCTGACCCTTACTGCATCTCCAAGGCCGCCATTTTCCAGGGCCTCTCCAGGCACCTTGACCACAAGGCAATCGCTGGCAGCAAGTATCATGACCTTCTGCCCCCTCTTCATGACAACAGGCTCTCGCAAGAGGTCTGCACTCACCACCTGTCCGGCCCGGATGGTACGCCTTGCCGCCTTGCCGGCCGCCTTGCCAGGATCGTCGAGATAGCGTCCCTTCAGCCTTGATATGGGCATGACCCGCTGGACCAGGTCCTCTTCAGCGATCACCTCGCCTTTTCTGATATACCTCGTGGCAGCCACCACCGGCATGAACACCTCTATGTGGGCAGAGGCCCTGGCCCTCCTGACCTCCACCCCGTCAACCTTTATGGAGATCATGGAGGTTACCCGGCCGAGAAAGGTATCTGTCCGCGGAGGCAATATCTCGATGAAGAGCTCCCCCTCAGGCACCCACAGTCTGCTGGGATAGATGCGCACAGACGAAATCTCCATGGCCTCCTGTGGCCATGGCGCCTTCTTTTCGAGGAACTCCACGAACCTGTCCGCCAGCATGGAGCCATCTATCTTTCTGGCGGCATCCCTTCTGGCCTCAGGCCCTGAGGCATATGCCGACAAAAGGGATATCATCAACATGGCTGCTGTAAGGAGCAGGGTTGCAAGCGGAGTGGCTGCGGCCCATCTTCCCGGTCCAATCATGGTGTCTCGCTCCTGTTACCTCTTCAGGTTATTGGCAATGGCCATCATCTCGTCTGCGGTCTGGACGGTCTTCGAGTTGAGCTCATAGGCGCGCTGGGTAACGATCATGTCCACCATCTCCAGGACCACGTCCACGTTCGACTGCTCGAGAAAGCCCTGGGCGATGGTCCCGAAGTTTTCAGTGCCGGGGTTTCCTTCCACAGGCGCACCGGAGGCCTCTGTCTCTGCGAACAGGTTGCGGCCGATGCTCTTGAGACCGGCAGGATTTGGGAAATCGGTGATCGTAAGCTGAACAGAGGCGAGCGGGGTGCCGTCTTGACCGGTTGCGGTCAAAAGCCCATAAGGATCTATTGAGATGACCGTGGTCCCTTCAGGTACGGCAAACTCCGGCTGGAGCCTGTCCCCATTGGAGGTGACGATATATCCATCCTTGTCCAGCTTGAATGCCCCTGCCCTTGTGTAATAATCTTCTCCGTTGCTCAGGACCTTGAAAAAGCCCCTGCCCTCGATGGCCCAGTCGAGCTCGTTGCCAGTGGCCTGATAGTCTCCCTGGGTAAAGATCTTGTATACGGATGTAGGGCGTGAGCCGAGCCCGATCTGCATCCCGGTCGGCACCTGGGAGCCATCGCCATTCTCGGTGCCTGGCTGACGCAGGGTCTGATAGATCAGATCCTCGAAATCGGCCCTGCTCCTCTTGAAACCGGTGGTCTTGGTGTTGGCCAGATTGTTGGCTATGACGTCCAGGTTCGTCTGCATGCTGTTCATGCCGGTTGAACCGGTCCAGAGTGCTCTCATGTCATCCTCTCCTTGATCGCT
The DNA here is from genome assembly GCA_964573615.1 of uncultured Desulfobacterales bacterium. Classification (GTDB taxonomy): domain Bacteria; phylum Desulfobacterota; class Dissulfuribacteria; order Dissulfuribacterales; family QOAL01; genus JALSKY01. The sequence goes on from CAZNKD010000039.1 coordinate 6,061, forward strand.
GATACTCTTTTGCTGTTTGTCCCCTTACTGGACCTTACCCACCTGATTGACGGCCTTGTCATCCAGCTGATCCTCTGCCTGGAGGGTCTTCTGCTGGATCTCGTAGGCCCTGTAGAGATCGATGAGCTGGACCATCTGTTCGGTCGGGTTCACATTTGATCCCTCGATATAGCCCTGGCGCAGGCTTGGCTCCATGGGCTCTGCATTCCCGGAGCCAGGGGTCTGCTTGAAGAAATTGCTACCCATCCGCTTCAAGGCCTGGTGATCCTTGAACCTGACAACATCCAGCTTGGCCGTTGCGGTATCATCCACCCAGAAGTGACCGTCATCGCTGAGCCATATTCCCTTTCCCGTGGTGTCATCCAGCACTATGGGGGCCCCGTCCCCCAGGACCGGATACCCTTCAGCGGTCACAAGCTGCTTCTGATCGTCCAGCCTGAAATTTCCCGCCCTGGTATACATGGGCCCGTCAGGGGTCTGGACCACGAAAAAGCCCTCGCCATCAATCATTATGTCCAGGGGATTTCCAGTAAAACGTGCCGGCCCCTGGGAAAAATCTGCCCAGCCGGTCTCCTGCTTTCCGGTGCGAGGTGTGCCATCCTGAGCCCGGGACATGAACTCCTGAAAGGTGACCATGGCCTGCTTGAAGCCGTTTGTCCGCATGTTGGCCGTGTTGTTGGATACCACTTCCAGCTTGCGTTCCAGCATGATGGCCCCTTCCAGGGCCTCCATGTGACCCAATCTCGTATATGGATGAAGTCCTGACTCGATTCGCATCTTTCAGCCCTCCTGGTTGTGGAGTAAAAGCAGCTTGCGTGCCAGTAGCACATGCCTGGGCCGACAAGAGGGGAGAAGAGGCGAAAAAAGAGGACAGATAAAGACAGATAGGAGAAAGAGAAAAAGGAGATGGGAAAAGACGAGGGGGCAGACAGGGTGCGTGGGCTTTTCCGGCCCTGTCTATCTCCTGAAGACTATCCTGCCCCCGACGATGGTCATTTCAGCCCGGCCCTTTAGCATGCGGCCGAGAAAGGGGCTGTTGTGGCTCTTTGACTGGAATAGATCCCTGGTCACCTCGAACCTGGAATCAGGGTCTATGAGCGTTACATGGGCGGGACTTCCCGGCTTGAGAGTGCCCCCTGGAACCCCCAGGATTCCGGCAGGGGCGGTGGACATGAGCCGGATGAGCTGGGCCGGGGTGAGCCTTCCTTGACGCACAAGCTCAAGGCCCAGGGCAAGCGAGGTCTCAAGGCCGATGATACCGTTTGCCGCAATCTCGAACTCGCACTCCTTCTCCAGCACACTGTGAGGGGCGTGATCGGTGGCTATGGCGTCGAGGGTGCTGTCTGCCAGGGCATCGATCATGGCCTGCCTGTCCTCCTCGGTGCGTAGAGGAGGATTCATCTTGGCGAAGGTATTGTAGCCCTCCACGGCCTCCTCTGTCAGGGAGAAGTAATGGGGGGCGGTCTCGGCAGTGACCCTTATGCCTCGCTCCTTGGCCTGCCTGATGAGTTCAACGGCCCCTTTCGTACTCACATGGGCTATATGGAGCCTGGCACCTGTAAGTTCTGCAAGCTTCAGCTCCCGGAAGATTGCTATCTCCTCGGCCACGGCAGGGATGCCTCTCAGGCCCAGTCTGGTGGAGACCCTGCCCTCGTTCATGGAGCCCTGGGCCGTAAGGGAGAGTTCTTCTGCATGGGAGATGATCAGGGCATCGAAGTTCAGGCTGTACTCCATGGCAAGACGCATCATTCCGGCATCCGACACCGGCAGGCCATCGTCGGAAAAGGCCACGGCACCTGCATCGAGCAGGTCTCCGAACTCTGTAAGGGACTGGCCCTCCTGGCCCTTCGTGATGGCTGCCACTGGATATACGAGGCATGAACCCTCACTTGCAGCCCGCTCCAGGATGAATCTGGTGGTGTCCGCAGAATCGTTTGGGGGTGTGGTGTTGGGCATGGAGGCGACAGCAGTGAATCCGCCAGCGGCTGCAGCCCTGGTGCCGCTTGCAATGGTCTCCTTGTACTCCTGGCCGGGCTCGCGCAGATGCACATGCATGTCTATGAGGCCGGGCACTATCCAGAGACCGGAGGCGTCCACCTCCTCTGCACCCTCTGGCGGCGTGATTCCTCGTTCGATACCCTGGATGGCGCCATCCCTTATGAGCAGATCTGCCTGCTCCATATCCAGCCCTTGTGCAGGATCTATGATCCTTCCGCCCTTGAGGAGTATGTCGGGATTTCGGCTCATCAGCGGCTCCTGTGTCTATTCATGTTGACCCATGCCAGAGGCCCTTGCAGATTGGGCTCCGGCTCAGGAGACCTCGGCGAATATCAGGGTAAACAGGGCCATTCGCACGGCCACGCCATTGGTCACCTGCTCCAGTATGACAGAACGGCCAGAGTCTGCAATGTCCGGGCTCAGCTCCACCCCACGATTTATTGGTCCAGGATGCATGATGATGGCCGTATCCTTTGCCTTTTCTAAGATACGGGCATTTATGCCAAACTTCTGGGCATATTCCCGCTCGGAAGGGAAAAGGGGTGCCCCCTGCCGCTCTTTCTGTATGCGAAGGGCCATTATCACGTCTGCACCATCTATGGCATCCTCAACCCTCCGGGCCACCCTGGCCCCCATGGCCTCGATGTCCGGAGGCAGCATGGTCCCTGGGCCACAGACCACGACCTCTGCCCCCATGGTGTTGAATCCGATGATATTGGAGTGGGCCACACGGCTGTGCTTTATATCCCCAATGATGGCGAGTTTCAGCCCCTCAAGGGTGCCGAAATGCTCCCGGACAGTGAGCATGTCCAAAAGGGCCTGGGATGGATGCTCGTTTATCCCGTCACCGGCATTGATGACAGCGGAATCGACATATCTGGAGATGAGATGCGGGGCCCCGGACATGGAGTGGCGCATCACTATGATGTCTGGCCGCATGGCCTCGATATTCCTGGCCGTGTCGATTAGGGTCTCACCCTTGACGACACTGCTCATGGCCTTGGATATTCCTACGGTGTCTGCACTGAGGCGCTTGGCCGCGAGCTCAAAGGAGAGCTTGGTCCTGGTGCTCGGCTCGAAAAAGAGGGTGACAATGGTTCTGCCACGCAAGGGCGGGACCTTCTTTATGGGCCGGTCCAGTATCTCCTTCATCGATTCGGCAGTGTCCAGGATGAAGGAGATCTCCTGCCTCGAAAGGCCTCTCAGACCAAGTATGTGCTTGAATTTGAAGCCTGACATGATGCCCCTTCAGGATGTGGCTTCCAAAAAAAAGCCCCCTTTCTTTCGAAAGGAGGCTTTTGAATCCGACCTTGGCGTTATGTCAATTCCGCCAGCTTCATGAGCTTTTCATACTCTGCGTCCACCCGTTTCTGGATGTACTCGATGTGCTCCTCTGTCAGGTGGCGGAAGCGCCTCTGCCCCTTCAGGTATTCGGTGACCGGCTTGGGCTTGGTTATCTTCCTGCTGATTATATAGCGCCCCTCTATGACCTCATAGAGAGGAAAGACCCTGGTCTCCACGGCCAGCTTTGCGATCTCGATGGAACGCTCGCCTGCTGAGCCCCAGCCGGTGGGACAGGGGGAGTAGATATGCACGTATGCAGGCCCCTTTACCAGGGCGGCCTTCTTGACCTTGTTCATAAGGTCCAGGAAGTAGGCAGGGGATGCAGTCGCAACATAGGGGATGTTATGGGCCACCATGATCTGGGGCACGTTCTTCTTCCATGTCACCTGGCCGAAGCTCTCCTTGCCCGGAGGGCTGGTGGTGGTCATGGCACCATATGGGGTACAGCCTGAACGCTGCACGCCCGTATTCATGTAGGCCTCGTTGTCCAGACAGATATAGACGAAATCATGGCCACGCTCCATGGCCCCTGAGATCCACTGGAGACCGATGTCTCCCGTGGCCCCGTCGCCACCCACTGCCACGATGTCCACATGCTTCTTGGGGATCTTGCCCTTGCGGCGAAGCACCTTCCTTGCTGCCTCCACACCAGAGGCAACCGAGGCCGCATTCTCAAAAGCGATGTGGATCCATGGCACATTCCATGCCGTATGCGGATATGGAGATGTGACGATCTCCATACATCCGGTAGCATTGCATACGATTATGTCCTTTCCCAGGGCCTTCATGGCCATCCTCAGGGCCAGGATCTCGCCGCAGCCCTGACATGCCCTGTGGCCAGAGGAGAGGATCTCCTCCTTGGGAATACTCTTTGCCTTAAAACCTTTGAATTTTTCGAATTCTGGTATCATTTTTCGCACACTCCGATCACTTCGTAGAGCTCCTTGGGCCGTTTCTTGGCATAGGCCCTTGCCTTGTCCACCATCTCCTCAAAACGGCTGACGGTAACATCGCGTCCGCCGAGCCCTGCCACAAAGCTGAAGACCTTGGGCGCGCCGGGGATCTTGTAGAAGAAGGACCTGATCTCGGCACCCACAGGCCCGCAGACGGCACCCGGAGGCAGGCAGCGGTCAACCACCGCCAGGACCTTGGCCTTTCCTACGGCCTTGCGGAACTCTGGGCCAGGAAATGGCCTCCAGAGCCTGATCCTGAGAAGACCCACCTTCTCACCGCGATCCCTCATGGCATCCACAGCGGTCATGGCGGTCTCGGAGATGCTTCCCATGGTCACCAGCAGCACCTCGGCATCCTCTGTCCTGTAGGACTCCACCGGATGGTATTCACGCCCGAAGATCTCGGCAAACTCCTTCCAGGCCTTGACGACCATCTTCTTGGAGTTCTTGAGGGCGCGATCCAGCACCACTTTGGCCTCGGTGTAGATCTCAGGGATACCCACAGGCCCCATGGTGATGGGCCGCCTTGGATCCAGTTTGTATCTGGGCTTGAATGGCGGCAGATACTCATCCACCTTCTCCTGATCGGGCAGCTCGATGGGCTCGATCACATGGCTCAGTGTGAATCCGTCGATGTTGACGATCATGGGCAGGCTCACGCTCCTGGCCTCGGATACCCTGAAGGCATGAAGGGTGAGGTCCACGGCCTCCTGGCCGTTTTCTGCAAAGGTCTGGATCCAGCCGATATCCCTCTGGATCATGATGTCCTGATGATCGTTCCAGATGCTGATGGGGGCGCTCATGGCCCTGTTGGCCACGACCATGACCATGGGCAGCCTCATGGTGCTCGGTATGTAGAGGACCTCGCTCATGAGCGAAAGACCCTGGGCACTGGACGATGTGAACACCCTGGCACCGGCGGCAGAGGCACCGCAACAGCAGCTCATGGCCGCATGTTCCGACTCCACAGGAATGAATTCGGCATCCAGCTCCCCATTCGCAACGATCTCCGACAGATGCTCCACTATGTGTGTCTGAGGCGTAATTGGATAGGCCGGTATGACCTCGCTCCTTGCCAGTTTGGCCGCCTCGGCTATTGCTATCGAAACTTCCATTCCCACGCGTTTGGCCATGATTACCCCTCCTTCTCTACCATTGTGATGGCGTCTTTGGGGCACTCGTGGGCACAGATGCCACAACCCTTACAGTAGTTAAGATCCACGATGAAATATCCCTCTTCGTCCTGTTGATTGTATGCCATCTCCGGACAGTAGATCCAGCACATGCCGCACTTGATGCACTTTTCCTTGTCCAGAACAGGTGTCTGCGAGCTCCAGTCGCCGGTCCTGAAATTTGCGGCGTTTCCTGGCTCGAGTATATGACACCCGAAGGTCAGGCTCTTCACGCTTACTATGGCGTCAGAATTAGCCATCTCTATCACTCCTTCTCGAAATTGATATTTATCCTGTGATTACGGTCTCGTCATAGGCGCGCTTCAAGGCCGCCTTGTTCTTTTCGGACAGGCGTCCGAACCGGCGGTCAAGGGCCTCTTCCAGGGCATCGATGCCCACTATGCCGGTGGCCTTCAAAAGGGCCCCGAGCATGGTGGTATTGGTGATGGGCAGCCCCAGGACCTCCCTGGCGATGGTGTTTGCGTCCACCATTGCCAGCTTGCATCCTTCGAGATTGAAGGTCTTTCTGACCTCCTTCTCAGACATGTCCGTGTTGAGGATGACGATACCCCCCTCCTTCAGCCCTGCTGCCACGTTCACCAGGGATGGCAGGGAGGAGTCCAGGACCATGACGATATCCGGGGTGTACACCTTCTCCCTGGTCCTGATCTGTTTGTCGCTAACCCGGATGAAGGCTGCAACAGGTGCACCGCGCCGCTCAGGACCAAAGCTGGGAAATGCCTGGGCATACCTGCCCTCGTCAATGGCAGCAATGGCCACCAGCTCTGCTGAGGTGACGGCACCCTGTCCGCCTCGACCATGAAGTCTTACTTCTTTCATCTCAGTGGTCTCCTATAATTAATGATTTTTAAGTTACATTAACCCCTTAGACAGATATTCACTGTCAGCATGAAGGAAACTGCGTTAAAAAGGGGCAACATGACCTCCGCGCCTGCTAAAAGGCACAGTGGACACTGTTTACCTTTACCAATTATCTTTGTCAAGAACTGTCGGGGAAAGGGGCCAAGAGGCCCTTACAGCACCTTCCTTGGCCTGCCAAGGTCGTTGCGATGGGCAACGGCATAGATCCTCAGCTTGCGACTCCTTGGAAACTCCCTCTTGACGATACCCTTAAGCAGCCTTGGAAGCTGCCTCTCATCCACCTGCCACTCCTGGTGCTGATAGCCCCTTTCACGCACCCAGAAGAGTCCTTCTGCCTCCTTGATCACGGCAACCCCCCGGTTCCGCTTGTAGGAGAGCATCTCCCAGCCCTGCCCGGGCGGGGTCTTCTTAAGGGCGTTGAGCACCTTTTTTATTGCAGACTCTATGTTGACAAGTGCCATGACTCACCTGGAAAGGGCCTCCTTGATGGCCTGTTCCAGGGCCTTTTGGTGGACCTCACCAGCGAAATGAAGGGCGCTCTTCCCTGTAACAGGATCAAAGGCCGACGGATCTGTAAGGCAGGCGAACTGCACCTCCCGGCCGATCTTGGCCACCGCCTCGTCTATAGGGGTGCCGATCATCCTCGGAATCACCTGCCAGGTGGCCCCGCACGATGCCCCTCGGATGGCCTCCATCCCGGCGATCCTGCCCTGGCGCACCTCCACCTCGTAGCGCGGAAGCCCAAACCTGCGCCCATATGCCCCAAGGCCCTGACTCCTCCCGAGCCCGCAGCATGTAAATGGACAGATAGCGCCCTCGATGCGCTTTCCTGCCGATATGACCGGAAGCCCCTTGCCCCGACAGAGCTTAACCAGATGTTCCGAAAGGTCCGGATGCCTCAGGAAATCGAGGACCACATCTGCCTTAAACCCTGAATCCAGATACTCTTCCGGCTCGTCTATGATCTCGGGGAGAGGCCCTTCTATGTTCACCACATGAACAATCTCCAACCCATCTCCCCCATAGACCTCTATTCCGGCTATCTTGTAGTCTCCGGAGCCGTCCTGTTCGAAAACGGCCAATCTGGTCTTATCATGGCGGGGCTTCTGTTTTATAGTCTCGTCCATTGTTCCTTGATTCAGCCGCTTTCTTCAGATAATGCCAGGCAGGGGCGGCGGCCTGCACGAAATTTAACCGGATCTTTCTGATTCAACCATGTTTTTAGCTGCAGCAAAACTCATAATAGGGCTGGTGTTCCTGGTGGGAGGCGCAGAGCTGCTCACCAAGGCCTGCATCCGGATAGCCCAGGGCCTCGGGATCAACCCCCTGGTGATCGGACTTACCATTGTGGCCTTTGGCACCTCTGCCCCTGAACTGAGCGTATCGATAATAGCTGCCCTCAACGGCCAGCCCGACATCTCCATAGGAAACGTGGTCGGGAGCAATATAGCAAACCTCGGCCTCATCCTGGGTTTTGGGGCCATGATAGCCCCCTTGGGCATACCGCGGCGCATCCTGAAGGTGGAGATCCCGTTTCTCATGGTGTCGGTGGCGGCCCTGGCCGCTGCTGCATGGTACCACGAGCTGGGCCGCGGATACGGGGTGGCATTTCTTGCCGGCTTTTCCGGCTACCTCTACTATCTCTATCTCCAGAAAAAGGCCCTATCCGAGCCCTATATGGATGAGATGGATGGGAAGGAGGCGGCAGCAGGCTCCCCCCTGTCGCTCCTTCTCCAGATTCCCATAATCGTGGCGAGTTTTGCAGCCCTGATCTATGGATCGAAATTCCTGGTTTCAGGGGCCGTGTTCATAGCTCACCACTTCAACTGTCCGGAGCTCATCATCGGACTCACCGTGACCGCCATAGGCACGTCCCTGCCAGAGCTTGCCACCACCTTTTCGGCTGCCCGTCAGGGCCACGGCGCCCTGGTCATCGGAAACGTGCTCGGCAGCAACCTTGCCAATGTCTACGGGGTGCTGGGCATTACCGGCCTCATCCATCCCATTCCGATAAACCATGAGGTCATCGTAAGGGACATGCCGGTGATGGCCCTTTTCACCCTGGCCCTGGTGCCCATCATGAAGAGCGGCAAGCGGATTACCAGGCTGGAGGGTATGTCCCTGCTCGGCGCATATCTCTGCTATATTTGTTTCCTTTACTTCCAATCTTGACTTTTGTTAAAAACAATAACAGGTTAGACCGATCCAGGGAGAGGATGAAAAAATCGAGCAAAATAGACAGGAGGGATAAGATGAAAGCTCAAAAAGCCAACTTGCTGTCCGTCGCCACCTTGATGATCCTGCTGCTGGGCCTGAGCACAAGCGCATGGAGTGCAGGCTTCCAGCTCTTCAATGAGATGTCTGCAAGGAGTGCAGCCATGGGCTCTGCCGTGGTGGCAAGGTCTGATATCGCAGAGCTTGCCTGGTTCAATCCGGCAGGGGCCGCCATGATGGAGAGGGCCGAGGTGATGGCCGGCATGTCCTTTGTGGTGCCATCCATGGAGTTCGATAACGACAACGGAAAGGACTGGGAGATGAAGGACCACGTCTTTCCTCTGCCCCACGTCTATATGGCCACACCTCTTGGAAAATATTTCGGGGCCTCCCTGGCCATAAACGCCCCCTATGGGCTCACCACGGACTGGGACAGGGACTGGGCCGGAAACACCTATGCGGTCTATACGGACCTGAAGACCATCTACATCTCGCCATCTCTTGCGTTCTCACCCTGTGATTTCATCTCGATAAGTGCAGGGCCTCACTTCGTGTACGCCGATGCCGAGCTGAAAAAATATGCCTTCTACAACCGTGACTTCGGCCCTTCCCTCGGGCTGCCCGTGCCTGTACTGGCAAGCGTCTACTCCAGGCTCAAGGGCGATGACTGGGGCTATGGCTATCAGGTATCCATGATGATCAAGCCCATGGAAAAGTTCCAGATCGGGCTCACATATCACTCCGAGGTGGATCTCGACCTGAGCGGGGATGCCAAGTTCGACATATCGGGCAATCCGGCCCTCCAGCCCACTCTGGCAGCCATGTTCAGAAATGGCGACATGTGGCTCGACCTAACCCTGCCCTCCACCTTTACCATCGGGCTCACCACCACGATCATAGAGAACTGGCGCTTTTCTGCAGACTTCATGTGGACCGGCTGGGGCTGTTACCGTTCGCTCGATTTCGAGTTCGAAAACTCCCCCTACTATTCAAGTGTGCCCAAGAAGTGGAACGATGTCTGGTCCTACCGCTTTGGCGTGGAGTACACCATGAATCCCCAGTGGCAGTTCAGGGCATCGTATGTCTATGATGAAAGCCCCATCCCAGACGACTATCGCGATCCCAGCCTGCCCACCAACGATCGCCACGTATTCGGCTTTGGCGTGGGCTGGAACATGGATGAGCACTTCGGCCTGGATGCAGGCTATACCTATGTCTATGTGGAGGACGGGGATCCAGGCGAAGATGCCACCCCCACCCTGGATGGCGAGTACCAGGGAGATGCCCACATATTCAACGTCTCCCTTCGCTGGACCTTCTAGGATATCAAGGAGATATCAAGGATTGACAGGCAGGAAAGAGACCGCATGGCCACAGGCAAAATGACCTCAGCAAGGCCCAAGACCATCCCTGAGCTCTTAAAGAGGTCTGCCGAGCTCTACGGGGATCTTCCCGCCCTGACCGCCAGGGAGAAGAGTGGTGACAGGACCATCTCCTATGCCACCCTCTACGAACAGGTAGGGCTCCTTGCCAGGGGCCTTGCCTCCCTGGGCATCAAGAAGGGAGACAAGGTGGCCATCCTCGGGAACAACTCCCCGGAATGGGCCCGTGCTTATCTGGCGGCAAGCGAGATAGGGGCGGTGAATGTCCCCATCGACTCGCTCTTGAGCAGGAACGAGATGCAACAGCTCATCGCTGCCGCCCGGGTCAAGGCCGCCTTTGTAGCCCCAAGATTCCTGGATGTGCTCCTGGACAGCCCAAAGAGCTTCAAGGGGCTGAAGAAGATCATCTGCCTGGCCTGTCACCCTCGTGATATCCCGGAAGGCGTGGTCACCCTGGAGCAGCTGGCAGAGTCAGGGGCCAAGCAGGGCCAGAAACACAAGAAGCTGTCCCTGAGGGGCAAGGCCGCTGGTCCAGGGCCGGACGATCTTGCCTCGCTCATATTCACCTCCGGCACCACTGGGGCACCAAAGGGGGTGATGCTCACCCACTGGAATATCGTCTCAGACGTACTGGCCTGTGCTGACACCTTTGGCCAGTTCCTGGAGGAGGGCAGGGAGCGGTTTCTGTCTGTCCTGCCCATCCACCACACCTTCGAGTTCACCGCCGGCTTTGCGCTGCCCCTCTACTACGGTGCCTGGATCACCTATGCAAGGAGTCTCAAGTCCAAGCAGATCATAGAGGATCTCAAGTGGTGCCGGGCCACCATCATGCTCGGAGTCCCGCTGCTGTTCCAGAAGATGATGGAGGGGATCCTGCGTGCCGTTGACAAGGCCCCCATTGCCAGAAGGCTCATGTTCAAATCCCTCTGGAATGCGGTGCTCGCTGCCGAAAAGCTTGGTGCTGCCAACCCCGGCAAGGCCATATTCAGGCCGTTTCGGGAAAAGGCGGGCCTTTCTTCCATAAAGTACTTCATAGTCGGAGGCGCCCCCCTGCCCCCCTATGTACCCCAGTTCTTCAGACGCTTGGGCCTCACCATGCTCCAGGGCTACGGCCTTACCGAATCGAGCCCGGTACTCACCATAAACCCGGCCGATGCCCCCATCGACTCCAGTGTGGGCAAGCCCCTGAAGGGCGTGGAGGTCCGGGTGGTGGACCCTGATGAAGATGGTGTGGGGGAGCTGGCCTTTCGCGGCCCGATGATCATGAAGGGCTATTATGAGAACGAAGAGGCCACCAGACAGACCCTGGACAGTGAGGGATGGCTCTACACAGGGGATCTGGGCTATGTGGACAGCCAGGGCTATGTCTATATCTGCGGCAGGGCCAAAAACATCATTGTCACGGCCGCCGGCAAGAACGTCTATCCAGAGGAGATAGAGGCGCTCCTGAACAAGAGCCGTTTCATCCTGGAGTCCATGGTGTATGGCAAGAAGGCGGACAGAAGCGGCGGTGAGGAGGTGCATGCCGTCATAGTGCCCGATCACGAAGCCCTGGCCGAGGCGGGCAGGGAGAGCCTGTCCGACCAGGAGCTCTACGATCTCATGGCCGCAGAGGTAAAGGCGGTCAACAGGCAGATGGCCTCCTACAAACGGATAAAGGGCTTCAAGATCATCAACGAGGAGCTGCCCAAGACCTCCACAAGGAAGATAAAGCGCCACATGCTGAAACTCTGAGCCTGCCATGACCACAGAACCCTTCTGGCTCCAGGGGCTCAACCGCCAGCAGCGCCTGGCAGTGGAGAGCGAGGCTGATGCCCTGCTGGTGAGGGCAGGGCCGGGGACCGGAAAGACCAGGGTACTCACCTGCAGGATTGCCAACCATATCGCCACTGGGATCTGCCCCCCTGAGGCCGTCCTGGCCATCACCTTCACCAACCAGGCCGCAATGGAGATGGCAGAGCGCCTCGGCTCCATGGAGGGCAGGGGGGCAAGGGGCCTGTCTTCCGTTACGGCATCCACCTTCCACAGCTGGGCCTGGAGGCTCCTTTCCCGCCCGGCAGTGGTATCGGAGGCGGAACAGCTCGCACTCATAAAGGACTCCATGGAGGAGGCCGGGGTGAAGGGCAGGGCTCAGCAGTTTGCCTCTGCCATCAGTCTTGTCAAGCAGCAGCCAGAGCCGGACCCCCAAGGGCTCGACCAGGACAGTGCCAGGATCTGGGCGCTATATCACCAAAGGCTCAGGGACTTTGGGCTCAAGGATTATGACGATCTCATCCTGGATGTGCTGGCCCTCCTGAGGCCGGATGAGAGGCCAGACGGGCAGAAGGAGGCCCTTTCTGTCCCTCTGCCCGGCCACCTCTTTGTGGACGAATTCCAGGATGTGAGCCCGGCCCAGTTCGAGCTGGTAAGGCTCCTTTACATGAGATGCGGCCACGTGACAGTCATTGGGGATGAAAACCAGGCCATCTATGGATTCAGGGGTGGCTCCAGGGCATCGATGGACCGGTTCCTGAGCCGGTTTCCCGGCGCGGAGGAGATAAGGCTCGACACTGCCTATCGCTGCCCTCAACTGATCCTCGACGCTGCCCAGGCGGTGATCAATGGCCCGGGCCAGGGCAAGGCCGGCCTGGTCTCTGCCAGAAAGGTGCCGGCCAAGGTGGAACGCCGCCTCTTCAAGGATGACAGGCAGGAGGCGGCCTGGATAGCTGCTGCCATAGAGCGGGCAGTGGGCGCCTTGAGCTTCGATGCCATAGACTCCGGCCTGTCTGACGGATCATCCTTCAGGAGCCTTTCCGACGTGGCAGTGCTCTACCGCTTCAACCGCATGGCAAGGCCCATTTCAAAGGCCCTTGAAGAGGCAGGAATCCCCTTTCAGAGCTGTGAAAGGAAAAGCCCCTTGGCCCAACCGGAGCTGGAGTGCCTGCACCACCTCTTGAGCCTCATCTGCCTCATGTCCGACAAAGGGCTGGAAGGAGATGCCCTGAAGGGGCCTGAGGGCTTTCATCTCATGCAGCTTTCAAGGCGCGCCAAGGCCCCTTTTGCCCGTGGGGCCATCTTGAAGCTCGACTCCATCTACAGACAGGCCGGCTCCGAGACCTTTGTCAGGGCGGCCCTGGAGGCCATGGGATTTCCCGCCCCTGACCGTCCCCTCCTGGAGCAGGCCGTACGGGCAGTCGAGATGCACAAAAAGGGCCTTCCCCTCCCTGTCTGCCTCAGATCGGAGCCGGACGCCCTTGGAATCGAGACAGAGGCCGTAACCCTAATGACCATCCATGCAGCGAAGGGCAGGGAGTTTCCCATCGTCTTCCTTGTCGGTCTCGAAGATGGGGTGCTGCCCTGGGAAAAGGGCGATGAAGAGGAGGAAAGACGGCTGTTCTATGTGGCCATCACCAGGGCCTCGGAGCAGCTTGTCATAACCAGTGCCGCCAGGAGGTCGGCATTCGGCCAGGGCAGGCTTCAGCCCTCGTCCCTGCTGGACCCCATCTCTTCCTTGATCCCAGAGGTGAAAAAAGCTGTCAAGGGCCAGAAAAAAAGACGCAGAAAGAGACAAAAATCCCTCTTCTGATCCTGCTGCTCCCCCACTTGGGCCCGCCTCCCCCTTGGCCCTGCACCACACAGCTATGGCGCATCGGGGGCTTTTTGTATAAGATTAGCCAGGAAAAAGGAAAGATCCGACACTCTATGGGCAAGATGCAAGGGCCCATGGATGGGGATTTTCCGCCGGTTTCTCACGATCGATCTCTTTAGGAGGGAGTACGCTTTTCATGGCACGAATAACCATAAGCGAAGTGGAACACGTGGCCCATCTGGCCCGTCTCGAATTTGATCAGGAGGAAAAGGAGCGTTTTGCCAAGGAGCTGAACGATATCCTGGAGTTCGTGGCCCAGCTTGAAGAGGTGGACACATCCGGGGTCGAGCCCGCATACCACGCCCTGGAGCTCAAAAACGTATTCAGACAAGACAGGGTGGAACCATCTCTTCCAAGGCAGGAGGCGCTCAAAAATGCCCCGGAGGCCGAAGAGGGGGCCTTTGTGGTTCCGCGCATCATCTGAAAAGGGCTATCACCGGTGACAAATCCTGTTGATACAACAGTGAAATATTCAAAATAGCAGAAGGTAACGAGGAAGACCATACATGTCTGAGATAATAGAGCTTTCCATATCCGAGCTCAGGGACAGGCTGGATGGCGGCGAGCTGTCGGCCAAGGATGTGACACAGGCCTATCTCAATCGCATCGCCAGCACCGACGAGCAGGTCAAGGCCTTTGTCACCGTTACGGAGGAAGAGGCCCTGGCCCAGGCGGAACAGGCCCAGTCCGCCATCTCATCCGGCAAGGCAGGGCCTCTTACAGGCATCCCTCTGGGAATCAAGGACGTCATCTGCACCAAGGGGATACCCACCACCTGTTCATCGAAGATGCTGGAAAATTTCAGGCCCCCTTATGACGCCACGGTCATGGAGAGGCTAAAGGGGCAGAAGGCGATAATGCTTGGAAAGCTGAACATGGATGAGTTCGCCATGGGCTCGTCCACAGAGAATTCCGCCTTCTTTCCCACCCACAACCCCTGGGATCTGGAAAGGGTCCCTGGTGGCTCAAGCGGTGGCTCGGCTGCCGCAGTGGCTGCCCGGCAGTGTGCAGCAGCCCTGGGCTCCGACACAGGCGGCTCCATCAGACAGCCGGCGTCCTTCTGCGGTGTGGTTGGCATGAAACCGACCTATGGCAGGGTCTCCCGTTATGGACTGGTGGCCTTTGCCTCGTCACTGGACCAGATAGGACCCTTTGCCCGGAATGTGAAGGACTCTGCCCTGCTGCTTTCCGCCATTTGTGGTCATGACCGGAGGGACTCCACCTCTGCCCCAATGGAGGCCGAGGATTTCTCAGCCTCCTGTGTAGCCGGGGCAGACGGATTGCGTGTGGGGGTGCCGGCCGAATATTTCGTGGACGGGATGAGCAGTGAGGTGGAGGAGGCTGTCCGGGCGGCGATAAAGGCCCTGGAGGATGCCGGCGCCACGGTCGAGGAGATCTCGCTTCCACATACCAGGTATGCGGTTCCAACCTACTATATAGTGGCCACAGCAGAGGCCTCATCGAACCTTTCCCGTTACGACGGGGTGAAATATGGCTTCAGGGCAAAAGAGTATTCAAACCTCATGGAGATGTACAAGAGGACCAGGTCCCAGGGGTTCGGCCAGGAGGTGAAGAGGCGGATAATGCTCGGGACCTACTGTCTGTCGGCAGGCTATTATGACGCCTTCTACAAGAAGGCATCCCATGTGCGCGGCCTCATCATCAGGGATTTCAAGGAGGCCTTCCAGCACTGTGACGTGATCGCCACACCGGTTGCCCCCACCACTGCCTTCAGGCTCGGGGAGAAGACCGACGATCCCCTGCAGATGTACCTGTCCGATATATTCACCATTCCGGTGAATCTTGCCGGGGTGCCAGGCATATCCCTGCCCTGCGGTTTCGACTCAAAGGGGCTTCCCATAGGGATTCAGCTCATATCCAAACATTTTGACGAGGCCACCCTGTTCAAGGCCGCCTACAATCTGGAAATGGCCCTCGATTTGCAGATAAACTGGCCGAAACTGAATTGACGACACACACGGTATCAGGAGGCACAGACACTTGCAGCGCATACCCATAAAACTTGCAGCAGCCGGCATGAAGTTGGCAAAGGAGGCTGCAACGCCTGAGGGGCAGGTGCTGTGCGGGGCCGGGACCGAGCTCACCGAAGATCTGATCCTGCGCCTTTCAAAACAGGGGGTTTTGGTCCTCACGGTCGAGGGCCATCCGGTAAGGCTGCCCGGGGAAAAGCCCCTGTCCCAGAGGCTAAAGGAGCTTGCCGCCAGGTTCGAGCCCGTAGGCGATGACCCTGTTCTGAAGGCCCTCAAGAATCTCATCGCCGAATACTGGATAGTGCAGGAAAAGGGTGAGGAGTATCTCCGGGAGCTCAAGGGCAGGGCAGGCAAATGACCAGGCTTTCCAAGGAAGAGATCAGACAGCGGCTGAAGGAGGTGCAGTCCCTGCCCACCCTGCCGCCCATAGTGGGCCGTCTGAACGAGATGGTGGCAGACGAGGACGTCACCGCCGTCAAGCTGGGCAAGGTGATCGAAAAGGATCAGGTACTCACCAGCAAGCTGCTGAAGATGGTCAACTCCTCATTCTTCGGCTTTCCCCAGAGGATAGGCACCGTCTCCAATGCCCTGGTGCTGCTCGGCTTCAATGTCATAAAGACCCTGATAGTCACCTCATCTATATTCGAGGTGATGCAGGCCTCGGACGTGGGCCTCTTCGAGCACTCCCTTGGGTGTGCCACTGCCGCAGGCATCCTTGCAAGGCGGGCTGGCATCAAGAATCCGGAGGAGGTCTCGACAGCCGGCCTCATCCACGACCTGGGAAAGATCGTGGTGCGGGCAGAGCTGCCGGAGATCTACCAGCAGATCATAGACCAGGCCCAGAAGGAGGCCAGGAGCATGAGGCAGGAAGAGAAAGAGATCCTTGGCCTCGGCCATGGAGAGATCGGGGCCATGGTAGCAAGGCAGTGGAATCTGCCGGAACGGCTGGTGATCCCGGTCGAGTACCATCACCGCCCGGACAGGAGCCCTGACTTCAAGGAGGTCTCTGCCTGCGTCCATTTTGCAGACATACTCATCCGGGCCGTGGGCTTCGGTTATGGAGGGGATCCCTGGGTCCCCCCACTGGATCACCAGGCCTGGGGCCTCATAAAGTTTTCTCGCTCCGAGATGAAGGAGATCCTGGAAGAGCTGGACGAAAAGCTGCTGGAGCTGCAGGACTTCACACTCAACCTGAAGCCTCAGGATGAGGCCCAGCCATAGGCCTTAACGGCCTTGGCCCTGGGGTGATGGCCCCAGGATTCCGATAAGAGATTCATGGCAAGAATAGCCCTCATCACACCCGATTATTTCAAGAGGCAGGACGAAAGGCTCTGCTTCGAGGCAAAGGGACACAAACTGATCATCGCCAAGGATAGGGCAGATGACAGGGATGCCAGCGGCTCCATAGGCATAGATGCGGTGATCTCTGATCCGCCAGATCTGATGATAGTGCAGAAGGGGCTTCACAGGCATCTGGATCAAGAGATCATCCAGGCCCTGAAGAACAATCTGCAGCTTGCCCTCATGCCCGTGATCCTCCTGGTAACAGACCGGGATCTGGCAGTTGGTGTGGACATGGAGCGCTATCCTGTGGACGATCTGATCTCTGAACACGCCCCCATAGAGGAGGTGATCACCAGGGTGGAGCTGGCCCTGGCCAGGGCCCACCGGGTTGCCGACAACAACCCGCTCACCAAGCTGCCCGGCAACTCCTCCATACTCAAGACGATCCAGCAGGCCCTGGATGCCAAACGTGACTGCGCAGTGGCCTATGTGGACATAGACAACTTCAAGCCCTTCAATGACAGATACGGCTTTTCCCGCGGCGACGAGGTGATCCGGATGGTCTCGCGCATCCTGGTGAATGTGATACAGGAGACGGCCGGAAAGGAGAGCTTTGTCGGCCATGTGGGAGGCGATGATTTCGTCTTCCTGATCCCCCTCGACCGCGTGGAGGAGACCTGCAACTCCGTCATCCAGAACTTCAATGCCCTGATACCGCTCTTTCTCGACGAGGAGGACCTGACCCGCGGCTATTTCCTCTCAAAGGACCGTCAGGGCAAGGAGCAGAGATTCCCTCTGACCTCTCTATCCATTGCAGTGGTGCCATGCCCTCGCGGGCGCTTTCTGCATTACGGGGAGGTGGCCCAGGTTGCTGCCCAGGTCAAGAAGAAGGTCAAGGAGATGGAGGGCAGCAACTACTTCATAGACCGCCGAAGGTCATAAGGTGCCCCCATGTTCTTTTCCCCCTTTACGATCCTGTTCTTCCTGCTCTTTTTACTCGGGCTCATTTTCCTGTTCATCTTCATCCATGTGGGGATCATCACCATCGCCTTCAGCAAGATCGGCCTTACGGAAGGGCAGGTCTTCGCCTTTCTACTGGTCTCCCTGGTGGGCAGCCACATCAACATCCCTGTAAAAAGGCTCAGAGGAAGGGCCCCGCCCGCACTTCCGCCCCAGGTGAGCTACTTTGGCATCAGCTACCGGGTCCCCCCGCACATGGAGAGCGAGACCGTGGTGGCCATAAATCTTGGCGGTGCCATAGTGCCGATAATGCTATCACTCCATCTGATGCTCAAGTGGGGGCTCTTTTTCGAGCCATTGATGGCCACCCTGGCAGTGGCCTCCATCTGCTATTTCCTGGCTCGGCCCGTGCCCGGCATCGGCATAGCGCTTCCCCTCTTCGTGGCCCCGCTCATGGCGGCCCTGATTGCGCTGATATTTTCAGACAGTGCCCATGCCCCTGTGGTGGCCTATATTGGAGGCACCATGGGCACCCTGATCGGAGCAGACATCCTGCACCTTAAAGATATCCCGAAGATACAGGCCCCCCTCATCTCCATCGGAGGGGCAGGCACCTTCGACGGGATCTTTCTTACCGGAATAATCGCTGTGCTGCTGGCTTAA
>CAZNKD010000040.1:0-53742 GCA_964573615.1 uncultured Desulfobacterales bacterium
GAGATCGCAGAGGCCATCTGGCACAGGATCGAGGAGCTGCTCGCAGGCTGAACTTAGCAGATGGTTTGAGTTTGTCTTTCTATCTATTTGTCTTTTATTCTTATTGCTATTGCTGTCATTGACTTTTGATTTCCATATCCACCAATCATTCCAATATGTTGATTATATGTAATGATTCCTGAATCAGGACGCTCAGATTCTATAAGTATTATTGCATTAGCACCTTTAGCAGCTGCTTTTGTTTGCATAGCTTCAATTAAATCTGTCCACTCATGAATCATTCCGCCAGATGATGAAACCCAACCTATTTCTTCATATTCGATATTCTTGGGCTTGCATGTAAAGACCTTAACCAGCCCTTTGTATGGAGGATAGTTATCTCCGGTTTGTGTAAATTTGCTAGTGGCACATCCTTGCATCAACATACACACCAAAATAACAATTAGAATTGTATTGTTTTTCATTTTCATAAAATTTAATTTGTAATAATTCTTCTCATCAGCATGCATGACTTTCTTCTATATTAATCCATTTCTGGATGAAGAGGTCTTGGTGCATGCCCTCTTGAAAACGATTGGGCTTGGGCCGTTACAGATTCTTGGCGAAGCGAAGCGCCTGAAATGGGCTTCAGGCCGCCTTTAGACCCAGCTACCACATCTGCAGGGGGGCCTTTGCGCACTTCTGCCGGGTTTAACAGGCGGCCCTTGGCCATTTCAGCGAAGCAAGCCTTAGAAGCTGTTCGGGCCATTAGCCCTGTTTTAAAGAGGGCATGCACCAAGACCTCCTACCTACCTGTCAAGACACGATAAGAAACCAAACGGCAGAGACCAAAAGGATATCTTCGTGATCCACGGGATGCGAAAGGATGCAAAAAAGCAACTTCCGCATCCCTGAACCACAGGCAGCCCGAAAGGGCAGGCCCTACGTGAGGCTACTTCCCGATGCCAGCCTCTTTTATCAAACTGTACCATCTCCCAGCACCGGAAATACCCACTACTTTCTCTGGAGCCAAATCACTTCTGCTTCCTTTTCCAAGCCGCTGCCGGATCATCCGGACAAGCTGCCGTATATACTCCATATCCTCTTCCCCCATCTCTATCCCGATCAAGGCGCACTGCCTCCATCTCCTCTCCTCGAAATAGAGGCATGTCCTCAGATCCTCCAGGGTCTCGTGTCTCCTCTGCCTTCCGATCTCCACACAGGCCCTGTAGGAGCCGTGATAGGCCGGTGCATCAAAAGAGCGTGCAAAGGCCGCTATCTCACTCCAGTCTGCCTCTGGCAATGGGACATCCTGCAGGGTGAGCCCCTTTTCTTTTCTGTCTCTTACATCAACCATCTTCTTCACCTGCTTTCCAAAACCCTGTATTGTGTAGCGGGTTTAAACCCTGCCTTGAGCCCATACGTTCCTTGGTGGAGGCCCGGGCCCCTGTCTTTCGCCTTTTGAAAGATGACCTTAGCACAAGGAGATATCTATGTCCTGGCATATCGCGACAACCTTCACTGTCGCGATATGATAAATTCAAAAAGACGTGAAAAGATGCGAAAAAAAGCGAAATCGAAAAGAAATGAAAGAAAAGAGATAAAAAGCTACAGGCTCAAGGTATGTGGCCTCGATGTTGAGGTGACACAAAAGGCCGTCAAGTATATCTACATACGGATAGATTCCCGCACCAAGGGCCTCCGGGTATCTGCACCCTTGGGATGCAGTGCCAGAGATATAGAAAGGGCTGTCAAAAAGCGATTTGCACAGATCGAACGGGGGCTAAAGAGGATGGAGCAGATACGCCCTCCTGAGCGCGGCAGGATCGAAGAGGGGGCACTACACCCATTTCTTGGCAGGCTCTATCCCATCAAAATACATCCCCAGAGGAGACAGGGGCTTGCCGAGGTGGAACTCAGGGATGACCGGATCGAGCTCTTTCTCCCTCCAGGGCTTGAGCAGGACGAATTGTGGCAGATCATGGCGGGATGGCACAGGTTCATGCTCAAGCAGAGGGTCTTGGATATGATCCCCGGCTGGCAGAGGCAGATGAACGTGAGCGTCAGGCAGTTCAGGATCCGCCGCATGAAGACGAGATGGGGCAGCTGCAACACCAGGGCCTCCAGGATATGGCTCAACCTCGAGCTCTCCATAAAGAGGGTCGAGCTCATCGAGTATGTGCTGGTACACGAGATGGTCCATCTGCTGGAGGCCTCTCACAACAGGAGATTCAAGTCCCTCATGGACAGGTTCCTGCCGGATTGGCGAAGGCTAAAAACGGAGCTTGACACCAGCCCCCCTGCCCTGCTGGTATAGACCAGCTACATGTAGAAGAAGGATCTAGCGAACCCCATGAAGAAAGGGTCACAGACCATCGAGATAGGCCGGTATGCCGCCATCCCTTCAAAGGAGCTCAGGTTCACCTTCTCGCGCTCAAGCGGCCCAGGCGGCCAGAACGTGAACAAGGTCAATACCAGGGCCACCCTTCACTTTGATGTGGAGGGCTCGAAGGCCCTTACCGCAGAGCAGAAGGCAATCGTCAAAAAACGCCTGGCCTCAAGGCTCACGAGAAACGGGGTGCTGCTGATCAGCTCGGACAGACACAGGAGCCAGCACGCCAACAGGCAGGAGACGATCAGGACCTTTGAGCGGCTGCTGGCAGAGGCGCTCAGACCCAAGGTGCCAAGGAAGAAGAGATCCGTCCCCAAGGCGGCCAAGGAGCGGCGGCTCAGGGCCAAACGGCACCGGAGCAAGATCAAAAGGCTCAGGGCCAAAAAGGGGATGGAGTGGGATTAGGGCAGGCAGTCAGCCGCCATTTCCATCCATCTGCTCGAGATAGCTCTCTATCTCCGGGATGGTCTCCTTTCGTACCACCATGAAGACCTTGTTTCCGGGATACAGCCTGTCGCCTCCCCTAGGCAGCACGATCTTCTCCGCCCTCTCGTCCATGACCCCTGCAAAGACGCAATCTTTCGAGAACACCGGCGCCTTGACCATGTCCTGCACCCTGATGCCTGCTGCGGGGAAACTCTCTGGCAGCTCGAACATGATGAGCTGGGCCTTTCCCCCCTCGATATCGGTGATCACCTTTATCCTTGGGCTTTCGAGCTCTGTCAGCACCTTTGTGGTGAAAAGCGAGTTCATGTCGCACACGCTCGTCACCCCAGCCATGATATAGGCATGGTGATAGGCAGGGTCCCTCATGCGCACGATTATGCGCCCGACCCCCTCGCTGTGCGCCAAAAGGGCAAAGGTGAGATTGTCCGTATCACGGTACAGGGCGGCAACGGCTGCATCTGCCCTGTCGATGCCAGCCTCCTTCAAGACCTCCACATCCCTTGCATCGCCATAGACGGTGACGATGCCGCTGTGGGCATAGAGCTCGGCACAGCGCTCCCTGTCATGGTCTATCACCACCACGTCATGCTTCCTGTCCATGAACTGCCTCGATATGGAGGCGCCTGCGGTTCCGCCACCAGCAACGATTATGTACATCAGATCCTCCGGAACACGATGGCAGAGACAACGGCCAAGGGCATTATCTCCAGCCTGCCGGCAAGCATACCGGCGATATAGGTACATTTTATCACAGGATGGAGCCGGGCCATCTCATCAACCGAGAAATAGCATGGCCCCATGTTGCCAAGGGCGGAGGCCATGCCGGAAAGGGCCTGCCAGGGCCCGAGATCGGAGAGCATGGCCGTCACCATTGCCCCGATGGCAAGAAGCAGGAACCAGATACCGCTGAGGGCGGCTATCCTGTGGATCTCCGAGTCGGGAACGATTCTGCCAGAGATCACAACCGGCATCACCGCCCTGCGCGGAAGCAGAAGCCTCTTCACCTCAAGGCCCATGAGCTTGGCAAGCACCCCGGCCCTGAGCATCTTTATCCCGCCGGCAGTGGAGCCGACACACCCTCCCACCACCATGAGGAAGAGAAGTATCTGCCTGCTCATTGCCGGAAAGAAGGGGCTGTTTATGTCTGTGGTCAGATATCCGGTGCTGGTGATGAGGGAGCTCACCTGAAAGACAGAGACCCTTATGGAATAAAGGATGTAGCCCAATGGGCCTGCGCTTTCCACCCCTGCCTCCGGGCAAGGGGCCCTGATCAGGTGATCCAGAACCACCAGCACCACGCATATGGCCAGGGCACCTGAAAAGATGCGGAATTCGAAATCCCCAAGGGCCTGCCTGAAGCGGCCCGTCATCAGCCTGAAGTGGATGAGAAAGCTCGTGCCGCCTGCCAGCATGAAAAGGACTGCCACGAGCTCTATGAGCCATGCCGAGGAGCCTGCCTGTCTCTGCCAGTAGCCGAGGCTGGCATCGTGGGTGGAAAAGCCGCCGGTGGAGATACAGGTGAGACTGTGGTTGAGGGCATCGAAGCCGCTCATGCCTGCCGCCCAGAAGCAGAGGCCCGAGGCCACCGTGAAGCCGCAGTAGATGGACCAGAGGATCAGCAGGGTGTGGAAGATGCCCGGTGCCGGACGGGGGACCTCCATCTTGTGGCCTTCCGCGCTGAAGAGGGCTGCGGCCACGCTAGCCCCGCCCACGGCCTGCCCCCTGAACCCCACAGCCATGAAGAAGGAGAGTATCCCGAGCCCTCCGAGCCACTGGGTGAGGGAGCGCCAGAAGAGGATGCTCCTTGGCATCTCATCAAGCCCCTGGAGCAGGGTGATCCCGGTGGTCGTGAAACCGCTTACAGATTCGAAGAGCGCATCCACAAGGCCCTTGTGGAGTCCCAGGACATAGGGGATGGCCCCTGCAATGCCGCACACCATCCAGCCAAGGGCCGTTATGATCATGGCCCCGCGAATGGAGGGTGTTCTGTAGCTGAACTCTCGCTGGATGATGAGCCCGAGGGCCATGCACGATATGGCAGGGGCCAGAAAGGAGAGGGCCGAGATCCCGCTTCCAGCCTCGTCATAGATGTACCAGGGGAGCAGCGGCAGCAACATCAGCATGCCCAGGAGCCAGAGGAGCGAACCCAGATAGTTCAGTATATAGAGGCGCTCTTTCAGATTGGCCGGCAGTTTCCACGACAGTTTTACCCCCTGCACAGGTGCCATCTGGCACACGCCCCCCTTGTCTCTTCGTCCCGATTCAACCGCCTTTCTTGATCAGGCATACGGCGTGGGCTGCCATGCCCTCCGCCCTTCCAAAAGGGCCGAGACCCTCTGTGGTTGTGGCCTTGAGATTCACCCTGCCAGGGTCCAGGGAGCACACAGATGCGATGTTTGCCCTCATCTCATCCATGAAGGGCCTGAGCTTGGGGGCCTGGGCGACAACAGTGGCATCGATGTTGTGCACCTTGAAGCCCGCCTCTTCAAGGAGCTGGCAGGTGCGGGAAAGGAGCTTCAGGCTCGAGACCCCCCGGTAGGCGGGATCGGTGTCCGGAAAGTGCAGCCCGATGTCCCCGAGCCCTGCAGCCCCAAGGAGGGCATCACATATGGCATGGAGCAGGACGTCTGCATCGGAATGGCCAAGGAGCCCGTACTCGTGCGGGATGGTCACCCCGCCGAGGACCAGAGGCCTTCCCTCCACCAGGCGGTGCACGTCATATCCGTGGCCAACCCTGAAATCAGCCATTTTCATCCAGCTCCAGAAAATGCTCCCCTTCCCTTGCGATTACAGGCGCAATCGCCCTGGCCAGGGCAAGATCCGCCTTGGTGGTCACCTTGAAGTTGAGCCCGGAGACGATATTTACCCCTATGGTCACACCCGTGAGCTCGAGAAGGGCCGCCTCGTCCGTTGCGGTGACCCCTTGGGCAGCCGCCTGCTCATAGGCGCGCAGGAGATCGTCCTTCCTGCACACCTGTGGGGTCTGGGCCGCAACCAGGTGTGTTCGGTCGAGTGTTCGGGTGATGATGTTTGCCTCCACCTCCTTGACCGTATCCACTATTGGGGCGCCGGCAATGGCGGCACCGATCTCCATGGCCATGAGGCAGGTGGAGTCTATCTGGGAGGGGGTGATGAAGGGCCTTGCGGCATCGTGCACTGCCACCCACTCGATGGACGGGGAGACCTCTTTGATACCGTTGAGCACCGATTCCTGCCGGGTGTGGCCGCCTGGGACCACCTTTACGGCGAGCCCCCTGCTATAGCGCTTGGCGGTCTCGCTGCAGAGATCCATGTAGGCGGGATGGGCCACGAGGATCATCTCTGTCACCTCCCTGGCCCTTGAAAAGGCCTCAAGGCTCCAGGCCACGATAGGCCTTTCCATCAGCTCCAGAAACTGCTTGGGTGTATCCACCCCCATCCTGGTCCCAGAGCCGGCTGCTGCTATTATTGCTGCTACGGTCATGGACTCTCCCTGTAACAGTGGAACCCAACAGGACGGATCTAACCGGACCTGCCGGGCTCAAACACCTTTCCTGGATTCATGATGCCCTTGGGGTCGAAGAGCCCCTTTACAGAGCTTTCAAGGCCCAGCACCCTGGGGCCGTGCTCAAGGGGAAGAAAGTCCCTCTTGGCAAGGCCTATTCCATGCTCACCTGATATGGTGCCTCCAAGCTCGAGGCATCTCTCCATTATCTGCTTAACTATATCATGGATCAGGGCATCATCACCAGATGTCGCCTGGGTCAGGAGGAGATTGACGTGCAGGTTGCCATCTCCGGCATGGCCAAATGTGAGGATGGCAGCCTCCGGCCTGGACAGCTCCTCCAAGAACTCGAGCATCTGAAAGAGACGTGACCTTGGAACCGAGATATCCTCACTCACCTTCCTGGAAAAGCCGAGCCGCCTTATGGCAGGAGAAAGCCCCCTCCTTGCCCGCCACACCTCATCCACCCGGGCACTGCCGGTGATATCCTCCACATAGACCGCACCAGCCCTCTTCATCTCCTCGGCGGCCAGGCGAGCCTGCTCTGCCGCCGCGCTCCGGGTGCCATCCACCTCCACAAGGAGCATGGCGCCCACACCCTGTTCCACGGGAAAGGGGAGCTGCCCCCTTATGGCATCGAGGCTCATCCTGTCCATGAACTCGGCACACCTCGGCACGATCCCCCTTTCAAATAGCCTGGTAACGGCCATGAGGGCAGAAGGGGCCTGGCTGAACAGGGCCACAGAGGTACCCACGGCCTCTGGCCTTGGCAACAGGCGAAGGGTGATGCCCGATATCATGCCAAGGAGCCCCTCGGATCCCACAACAGTGCGAACGAGATCCAGACCGGCAACGCTCTTCGCCGCCTCGGATCCAAGATGCACGAGCTCCCCAGATGGCAGCACGAGGTCCAGAGCCCTCACGTAATCCCTCGTCACCCCGTACTTCACCGCCCTGGCCCCGCCGGCACAGGTGGCCACATTGCCCCCGATGGTGCAGAAGGCAAGGCTTGCGGGATCCGGGGGATAGAACAGGCCCATGGACTCCGCCCTCTTCTGGATCTGGCCGGTGATGGCGCCCGGGCCAACACGGCAGGAGAGATCCACCCGGGAGAACTCCCCCATGTGGTTCATCCTGACCGTGGCCACCACCAGGCCGCCCTGCACTGGGACGGCCCCACCCACGGTGCCACTGCCTGCCCCCCTGGGGTATACCGCTATGGCCTCGCTGTGACAGATGGAGAGCAGCTCGCAGAGCTGTTCGGTGTTCCCCGGCAGGGCCACGGCCTGGGGCATGGCCCTGAAGCCGCTTGCATCAGTGGAATAGCATATCAGGTCGGCGGGCTCAGTGAGGAGCCACTGCTTGCCTACCGCCTGAGAGAGCCTCTTGATGAGGGATCTGGCTAACCCCTGTTTGTGCGCCACTTCTGTTTTTCCAGCTGGTCCATGAGGTACTTCAGCTGGTTTCTGAAACTGACGGACTCCTTCATCTGACGCTCGATCTTCTTGATGGAGTGTATCACAGTGGCATGATCCCGGTTGAACTCCTTTCCTATGCTCTCCAGGGAGGAGTCGGTGTGTTTTCTGGCAAAATACATGGCTATCTGCCTGGGCAGCGCCACGGCCCTGCGCCGCGAGCGGGACCTGATCTGCTGGGTCGTGATGTTGAAGTGGCTGCAGACCAGCTCGGTTATGGCAGAGATAGAAAGCGGCCCGGGATCTCCCACGAGCTCGTGGATGACCTCACGGGCAAGATCGATATTGATGGGCCTCTTGAGAAGGGAGGACTTGGCGATGAGCCCTATGACAGCGCTCTCTATCTTGCGGATGTCACCTGTCAGGTACTGGGCCAGGTACTCGATGGTATCTGCCGACAGCTCCACCCCCTGGTTCTTGGCCTTTCTTGCAACTATCCTCTTTCTGGTCTCGAAATCGGGGGGATTTATGGAGACCAGCATGCCGCTTGAAAGGCGTGAGCGCAGGGCATCTGAGAGCTTTGGGATGCGCCTTGGCAACTCGTTTGCCGTAAACACTATGGTCTTTCCCATGTCCATAAGGGGATCCAGGGCCAGGGCCAGCTCCGACTGGGTGCGCTCACGGCCTGCCAGGCAGTTGACCTGCTCGATCAGGAGCACATCACAGCACTTCAGGAAGCGCTCCTTGAATCTCTCAAGGGAGCTGTTCTTTATGGCAGAGACCATCTGCTGGGTGAAGTCGTTGGCAGTCATGTAGCAGAGCTTCTTGGCTGGCTCCCTCTCCTTGAACCTCCTGCCCACCGCCTGGGTCAGATGGCTCTTTCCAAGCCCTGAGCGGGCATGGAGGTAGATCACCCGGCTGGCCTGGGGCTCTTCGTTTGCAGCGGCCCAACAGGCGGCATATGCAAATCGGTTGCTGTCTCCGACCACGAACTCGTCGAAGGTGTAGCGCTCGCAGAACATGGGCTGGGCGATCTCGGTGGGAGAGAACTTGGGCAGATGGAGCTGACCTCTTGCAGATGGGCGGATCTTCTCCATGGGCTCCAGCCTTATCTTAAGCGGGCTTGGCCCGGAGAGCAGATCCTCCCGCAGGTATGGAAGGTAGTGCTCCTGAACGTAGGTGCAGAAGAACTGGTTCGGGCACTTGATCACCAGGGTATCGCCCTCCATCCTGTCGAAGACCATGGGTGCGATCCATATCTTGTAGCTGGCCTCGCTGATCCTGGCCTTGAGCTTCTCCTTGAGTCCTTCCCAGAAATCCCTCATCTTCAAACCACTCCTGCTCGAAACTGACAGACGTTAGGTAAAACAGGAGACCTCAAGCAGGCAACGCCGAGTCTGCCATAGACCCGTGACACAACAAGATCCCACCTGCCTGCACCATTCTCCACAGGGTAAGAAACTTTCCGTTTATTTGAGCTTTATGGAAAAAATGGAAAAAAATTTGTTAATAAAATTAAGTTTCATCTCGAAAACGTGCCTATTTTGTAATATAGGCCCGATGGGCTGTCAAAGAGGGTTATGGGTAATTAGACACACACATGTGAGCGATTTTCAACAGGGACGTAAGTGTCAAAAAAATCGCTATTTTTACATGTCAAAAAACGCTAACCCCTTGTGAAAAGGCAATTTTTCTCCTGAAACAAAAAGAGCTTTTATTTCAGTCTGTTACCTCAAAAATCAACAGTTTCAAGATTCGCTGCCACCTTTCAAAAATTCTCAAAATCTCTCTCAAGCTTTTTTTTTCAGCTTATGGTCAGGTGCCCAAATGCCTGATACAACCCTGACACAACCCGGATGACACCAGAGGGATTCTGGCATATTCTTCAGGGCCATGAAACGGCTTCCTGACATCAAGGAGACCCTCAGGCTCCTAAGGCTCCATGACGTGCCTATCCACGTGATACGCCACTGCATGAAGGTAAGGAAGGTGGCGGATGCACTGAGTGAGGGCCTGCTTAAAAAGGGCGTCGTGCTCGATCCGGGGCTCGTGAGCTGCGGGGCAGCCCTTCACGACATCGCAAAGATGAAGGCGCTCGGGGCAGGAGGCGGCCTCAGGCATGCAGAGCTCGGGGCCGAGATCGTAAGAGGGCTCGGCTGGCCGCAGGTTGCAGATATCATCAGACAGCACGTGGTCCTGGACAGGCCCGCTTCCGCCTATGAGGTGCCGGATGAGGCCCTGATAGTGAACTACGCCGACAAGCGGGTAAAACACACCGAGATCGTGGGCCTCAAGGAGCGGTTCGATGACCTGCTGGTCAGATACGGCAGGGATGAAGCAGCCATAAAGCGGATCGAAAGACTCTATGAAGAGAGTTTGACAATGGAACGGCTCATATTTGATATAATTGGTATCGGGCCTGAAGAACTATGGGCCTTGTGGACCTGATGAGCTGAAGCCCTGAAGGGGCCTGCTCTCGTCTGAGGCCCTCTTTGCCCATTCAAAAACAGGCCTATTTCAAACGAGGAGGAGGAACAAATCGTGAAGCGGAACAGACTCACCTTCTTTGGACACGCTGCGTTCAGGATAGTGACAGAGGCCGGGCTCAAGATCTGGATAGATCCCTGGCTGGACAATCCCCAGGCCCCGGAAAACGTGCGGGAGGATATGGCAGCGGACATAATCCTCATCACCCATGCCCACGGCGATCACCTTGGCAACTGTCTCGAGATGGCCTCCGGGCCGGCCACAGAGGTGGTGGCGATCCACGAGATCCAGCAGTACCTGCTCACAAAGGGCGCCCCCAACGTGACCGGCATGAACATCGGGGGCAGCTACTCCACCAAGGGCATCACCATAACCATGGTGCCCGCCATCCACAGCTCCTCCATACAGGAGGGCAACGAGCTGCTCTATGGAGGGGAGGCGGCAGGGTTCATAGTCACCCTCGAAGACGGTGCCACCAAGGTCTATCATGCAGGGGATACGGCACTCTATGGGGACATGGCCATGCTCGGCACCCTCTACAGGCCAACGGTGGCCCTGTTGCCAATCGGGGACCATTATGTCATGGGGCCGAAGGAAGCGGCCTATGCATGCAGGCTCCTTGCACCCAAGATAGTGGTGCCCATGCACTACGGGACCTTTCCTGTGCTCACCGGCACTGCAAAGGAGTTCGAGCGTGAGCTGAAGGCCCAGCATGCAGATGCAACGCTTGAGGTGATGGCGCCAGGTGAGAGCCTGGAATTCTAATACCTCACCTGGAGCCGCTACCGAACGATCCGCCCAAGTCGTGCACCACAAATGCCTGGGAAACGGGGAAGCGGCGGTGGAGGAGACTGAAAGAGGCCGCAAGTGCGAGCTCCGCACCCTTCCCCCTTGCCACCTCCATCCCCATCCGGGATCAGGCAGGGGACAACCCAGAGCTGGCCATCTTGGCCCTTAGAAGGCCCCTTACGGAGTTTCCAAGATAGATGGTTCGTGCTGCAGCCAGCTCGTCCGGGCCCACCTCCGCCTCTATGGCCCTGCCCTGGTCCAGAAGGTGCTGCCTGAGCACCCCGGGCAGGAGGCCTGCTGACAGAGGCGGGGTGATCATTGCCTCCCCCTGGGCCCTTTCGATGAAGAGATTGGTTATGGTCCCTTCGGTCACCATGCCAGAGTCATTCAAAAAGAGCGTGTCGAAAAGCCCCCTCTTCTGGGCAAGAGCGTGCTGCTCATCAAGAAATGAGCGTCTTGTGGTCTTATGGAAGATGAACCGGCCTTCAGAGGGCCTTTTTGCAGGCGATATGTCGAAATAGACAGGCTGGACTGTCTCACCAAGACTCATCCATGAGAGCTCCACCTCACCTGCTTCAGACAGTAGGAGCCTTACCCGGAACGGGTGTCTGGGGCCCCTTTTCTCACCTGTGCCCCCTCCTGCCCCTGCCGCCTCCTCGTCCATGGCCGAGATGGACGAGGCAGCCTCTGAAAGGGCCTTGAGGATCTTGCCCTCGGATGCCCTGAAGCCGAGCTCGGCCGCAGAGCGTAGGAGTCTTTCCATGTGAAGATCGAGCAGGAAGTATCCAGAAAGGGGCCATCCATACGGCCCGCTTGCACCCTCTGGGGTGTCAAATCCGGCTGGAAAGGGGCCGAACCTCATGGTCTCAATCAGCTTGTAGGATCTATCTGCCCTATCCATCTACTCATCAAAAAGGCTCAACTGCCTGATCCCTCTGTTCCTATCCTTCTTGGAGCTGTCGCCCGCCTCAGGGCTGTCCGGGGCAAAAAGCCCTCTCTGGCGCCCTTCATGGCCCTTGGCCCCCTTCACACCATGCGCCTCTTTCTCAGGCCCCCTGCCCCTTTCGCCATCCCCCTCCACTATCACCCTTATCTTGCCATACAGCCCATCATGGCCTGGGGCCACCTCTATCCGCTCGCTCCTCATATTCACGATGCCCTGGGCGACGTCTCCGGGCAGTATCCGCCTGAGCTCCTCTTCCGGCATCCAAAGCAGGATCTCGAGCTCAGGCCCTGCCATCTCCACGGCACGTAGATACTCCCTCCTGACCCGGGCGGTGATGCTCTTGACCCCAAAGGCCTCTGCAATGATCTCCTCGAGGGGGATCAGATGCACACATGGAAGTGCGCCTTCAGGCACGAACCCTTCAGGCCTGTCCGCAAGCTCCTCCACCCGGTGGGCCACCCCCATGGTCAGGGGGCGGCCGCAGACCGGACAGACGTTGTCGTGAGAGATGGCCTCCTTGGGGTCCATGCAGACACCGCAAGCCCTGTGGCCGTCGAAGTGGTATTTGCCCTCTTCCGGGAAGAACTCGATGGTGCCAAGGAACCCCTTTGACGGCTCCTTCATCGCCTCTATCATGTGGTGATAGTCCATGGGGCACGAGAAGACATTGGCCTCGCGCGCAAGCTTCCAGGGCGAGTGGGCATCGGAGTTGGAGATGAGCGTATAGGAGTCGAGGGCGGAGAGGCGCCAATTCATCTGGGGATCGGACGAAAGGCCTGTCTCAAGGGCATGGATCTGCTCCGTCTGCTCCTCGAAGCACTCCTCTATGGAGTCAAAGCCGCTCCTTGCCCCAAAGAGCGAGAACCAGGGTGTCCAGACATGGGCCGGGACCACGAAACAGGCCGGATTCTCCTCCATGACGAGGCGGACCAGGTCCTTGGCCGAAAAACCGAATATCGGCCTTCCATCCGACGATATATTCCCAATCTCCTTGAGCCTGGCCTGTATCCCCTCTGCCGTCTCTATGTCCGGGGCAAAGAGCACCGTATGGATCCGACGGCCCTTGCCCCTGGCCGTATAGATATTTGACACCTCTGCGGTGAGGATGAAGCGCGGCCCCTCCGGCCACTGCTTGAGCACGTAAAGGCCGGGGCTGTCCGGTGCAGGATCGAGCTGCTGCTTCAGATCCCTCAGATAGCCCGGATGGGTGAAATCGCCTGTTCCCACAACGGACAGGCCCTTCTTGGCCGCGACATCTGCAAGGCCTGCAGGGGTCATCTCCTTGGAGGTGGCCCTGCTGTACTTGGAATGGATGTGAAAATCGGCAAAATATACCCCTTTTCTTGGCCAAGGCGGCCACTTTTTCAGCTCCATATCGGCTCCTATAAACCTGTATCGAGAAGAGCCCTTTTCAGACTCTATGGCAACATAGCTAAATCTGCCTGGGGCCTCAATTCAACCGGGAGATTTGACAGGAAAACCCGGAGAAATCGGTCTGCAATTTGCATTTTTCCTCACCAGCACTCGAGAAACCACGGGTTTTCTGGCCTGCATCACCATTAGTGCCTTAAAAATGATCCAAAAAATCAGTTGACAATAAAGGGCTGCGGGTGCAAAGAGTATGTGTTTAAGATCAGTGAATCGTCAAGGAATCTTTAGAACATGACCGAACTCAAAAAGATAGTCCCCAGCCGCCGCACCGAGCATATCGAATATGCCATCAGGGATATTCTCATGGTTGCGGAAGAGAGAAAGGCAAGAGGCGGCGATCTCATATACCTCAATATCGGAGACCCTGTCCTCTATGGCTTCAAGACCCCTCACCACCTGAAAGAGGCCACCTACAAGGCCATGCTGGAGGATCACACCAACTACAGCGCCTCAGAGGGCGTGCCGGAGGCCATCGAGGCCATAAAGAAGGAGGCGGAGTCAAAGGGGATCGAACCCTACGAGATCCTCGTGACCACAGGTGCCAGCGAGGCCATAGACTTTGCCCTTTCCGCCCTTGTAAACAAGGGTGAGAACGTGCTTGTGCCATCGCCGGGCTACCCCCTCTACAACGCGCTGCTGAGCCGCCTCATCGGAGAGGCAAGGCCCTATCTGCTCAACGAGGAAAAGGGCTGGCAGCCGGACATCGACCACATGGCCTCCCAGATAGACGAGAATACCAGGGCCATAGTGCTCATAAATCCGAACAATCCCACAGGGGCGGTCTATAGCGAAGAGACGCTGAGGCAGGTCATAGAGCTTGCACGCAAGCACAACCTGCTCATCATGAGTGATGAGATCTATGACAAGCTCATCCTCAATGGAAAGAAGCACATCAGCATTGCGGCCCTGGACAAGGAGCTGCCCATAATCACCTTCAACGGGCTCTCGAAGAGCTACCTGGCACCGGGATTTCGCATAGGCTGGTCCATCGTGAGCGGGGCGCCCGAGCTGGTGGAGGACTATACCGAGGCCATGAAGAAGCTTGCAAGGGCAAGACTCTGTGCAAGCCATCCCAAACAGTTTGCCATCCCGGCCGCCCTAAATGGTGCCCAGGGACATATCGAAGAGGCCAGGCGCAAACTCATGAGCCGCAGGGACGTGACGGTAGAAAGGCTAAATGCCATCCCCCGCATCCACTGCCATGAGCCTGAAGGGGCCTTCTATGCATTTCCAAGGGTGGATGTGGATATGGAGGACAAGGAGTTCGTGAAGATGCTCATAAGGGAGACCGGTGTGGTGGTGGTGCATGGAAGCGGCTTTGGCGAGCTTCCAGAAAGCCCCCACTTCCGCATAGTCTTCCTGCCGGAGGAGGATGTCCTGAACGAGGCCTATGACAGGCTTGAAGAGTTCATGAAGAGGCACTTTGCATAGAACCGCAATCAACCAAAGCCCGCACCAGAGCTCATAAAAAAAATAGCTGAAACGAAAAAAGGGGCCCGCACTGGAAAAGGCCGGTGCGGGCCTCTTTTTTTTCTTTTTTACAGGGATGCCTGCCTGAACAGCCTGCCGTGGCCACTGGCCATGAGGCCAGCCTTCATGATATGGGCCATGGATCGGGTGATCTCGCTGATACCCTGGCCGACAGTGGGGGCAAGCCTTGGCTGGGCAAGGCCGAGCAGCCCCTGGTAGGTGGGAGTGGGTGAGAGCACCACCTCTCCATAGATCTGCCAGAGCGTATAGACACGCTCGTTTCTGGTATTCACGAGTTTCAGAGTGATCCCGAGCCATCCCGGGGTGTTGCAGGCAGATACCAGGATGGGGGAAAAGTCCACCAGCAGCAGGTAGTCGAAACCGCGGTTCTCCGCCTCCCGGTAGAGCTTTTCAAGGGTGGGGACAGCATCCTGGGAGACCTCAAGGGTCCCGAAGATGCTGGACTGGAGCAGTATGGAGTGTACCAGCCTGGTCACCGAGTCGCGCCATAGCTCTTCCTGCCTGTCAGCCAGGAAGACCGGGGCCATGAGCACGCTCGCCTTCTTGAGATTCACCGGTGCATTGGGTGCGATCTGGACATCCACCACCGGCCTTGGCACATGGCGGGACAGGTGCTCAACCGGCGGTTCGTTCACAGTGCAGCCCCATGTCAGCAGCAGGGATGCCGCAGCGATCAAGATTGGGGCAAATCTCACTGAAATCTTCTCGAAAGGGGCCATGTACTCCTCCTCCATCTACTTCTTCCTCTACTCCTGAAGCCTGTCGAAGGTGGTTGGGCCGCCGAGCTCACCACCTGCTGAGAACCCTTCCGGGTGGAGCATGGACTCTATGGTGCTGGTGCGTGCAATCTCTGACATGGCAACAGAGAAGATCCTGCCTGTTGCGATATCGAGCATCCTGATATTCACCACCACCGAGGCATCGGTAAGCCCATAGGTGCCCACCACAACGGCCTGGGCATCCACCTCCTTGGCAAGCATCTGGGCCTGCCTGCTGAGGGCCATCTCGCCCTCAAGGGGCATGACCTGAAGGCTGCCGGTGTTCCTGATGTCCCTTACGTCTGCGCCTCGCCTGAACAGCTCCGATCCGATGGCCTCGCCAAGGAGGCGGCCAAATCTCGAGGTCTCGGCCAGGTTGTCTATGGAGACAGAGCTGGTAACCACTACAGGCATGCCGCTCAGGGATCCCTGCCTGGCATTCTCCTCGAGCTGATAGACCAGGCCCTCTGCCAGATTGAACAGGGTTGGCAGGGCATGGATACGCGCAACCCCCTGTGCTGCCGACACTGGGGGCATGGCGCCCCTCGAGAGCGAAGCGCTGTTGCCTGGGCCCGAACAGCCATGAAGGAAGGCCATGGCCCAAAGAAGCGCCAGCGGCAGGGCTGCCTTCAAAAACGCCCTCAGACAGGGGCGCTGTCCATCCTGGCTCCTGTTTCTGCCCATGATCGCCCTCTTCCTTTTCCTATAAGAGTCCGTCACTTCCTATGAGCCCGACAGTACCTGCACATCGGTTAACTCACCCCACTGCTTGATGGGCACCTTGATGGCCTTCTGCCGAACAGGGGCGGCGGAGGGCCAGAGCATCCTGTCCAAGAGGTGATCTCTTCTCATGATCTTGAGGGCAGATGAGGCCACCGTGTTGGTGCTGCTCGATATGAGCCTGGCATTGGTGAACAGATAGCCGCCCCTTGTGACATAGGTGCCCACAAGCACGTAGTGGGCCTTGGAGTCCCTGGCGATCTCACGCACCTGGCGGGAGAGTCCATACTCGCCATAGCGCTCCTTGATGAGTATGGAGTCGGTCCTCCTGAGCTCCACCACCTGGAATCCCGCCCGCTGCAGCTCTCCCATGAGCTGTTCTGCCACGTAGCGTCCGTAAGGGGAGGTGCGGTAGAGATCGTTCAGGTCCACGAAGGTGGCAACGGCTATGGGGTACTCGGGCACGAGCTCGCCACTGAAGTTCTCAAGGAGCTGGACCGCCATATCGTGTATCTGAAAATTTAGGTGCGAGGCCTCATCCATTGGATCAAGAAGCTGCACCGGCTCCGGGGCAGGCCCCTTGTCGCCCGGGCGGGAAGCTGTCATCTGCTGGGTGGAAGAAGCCGGGGCCGGCACCTCGGCCCTGGCCTCTTTCATCTCCTCCTGGCCTACTGCCGGCTCATCCTGGAGACATGCGGTGCCTTCAGCACTGCGTGGCCCTCCTGGCTGGGCACAGCCAGATATCAGCAGAAAAGAGCCTGCCAAAAGGGCTGCCATCCCGCATCTTATCACTCTTCCATCTAACAAAAGGGACATCTCAAACCTCCAAAGATTCTCGAGCATCTGGGCCTGTCCAATTTATCTGGCCAATTCATCTGCCAAATCCATCTGGCCAGCCCATCTGCCTGTTCCATCTGCCATGCTCGTCTGTCAGATGCAGGCCTCCCGTGCATCGATCCCGGATAAAACGGGAGGCCAAAAGGCCATCACCAATCAATGCTTCCTGGGCCTCCCGGGCCTCCTGGGCCAAAGGATATTGGGCCACTTATGGCCACTCCTGAAGGCCCCTGGCCTGGCTCCCCTCGGCTTCCATCACGGAGCGTGAGGCTGTAGGTGATGTATCTCGGCACCCTCTTCAGCCCCACAGTGGGTGCCACTGCCTCCGAGGGGGCGCTCACGCTTCCTGCATCCGCCGAGCCATAAAGCCCGTCTCCTGGGAAACGAACCCCATAGGCAGCGCTGTTTCCGTAATAGCCTGCATAGTAGCCTCCGCCCTGGCTCCCTTTGAGGGAATCTACCAAGGCGGCCGGGACCGCTATGATGGCCCTTGCCAAGTTGTGAAGCACGCCCTCTCCGGGCTCCTGGGCAAAAAGAGGGGCCGGGTGCCCCGCCCCGTCAAAGAGCGCAACAAAAACGACGGCAAGGCCCAAGGCCAATAGTCTCCTTCCATTCATCATGGACCTCCGGGTTTCAAGGATGAAATAGCAATGCCCTTGCCACAACAGACCTTGAATCAAAAATCTTGAAATTACAAATAGTTACAGAAGACAACATGGTGCATGGCAAGGTCCTGCACCCCTGTTGGGGCAATAAATTCAGCCAATGGGTGGAAAAAACTGCCCCCTAGGTTTGGAATCGACAAAGCGGGCCAATCCCTCAAACAGAGGCTATATGGAAAGGGGGGAATAAGGCTGCCCTCCGGCAAGAGGCAGACAGAAAGGCAACAGGTGCGCCTCGATATATCCGGATAGTTGTCCTGATCCCTATGGCATCAGGGCCCTTACATAACCGTCCCAGGCGGCAAGGGCACGCTCCGCATAGGCCTCATAGCGCCTCCTTTTTGGCATACGCCTGTCCAGCCTTGGAAAGAGGCCGAAATTCACGTTCATCGGCTGAAACAGCTCTGGCACGGCCTGTGTAAGATGTGCAACAAGGGCACCGTGTGCAGAGACCCTGGGGGGCGGGATCATCTCCTCTCCGAGCACCTCTCTGGCGGCATGGATGCCAGCCAGGAGCCCCATTGCAGTGGACTCCACATAGCCCTCCACCCCGCTCAACTGGCCGGCAAGGAAGATATTGTCCCTCACCTTAAGTCTCAGCAGCTCATCCAGCACCAGCGGGGCGCAGACAAAGGTGTTCCTGTGTATGCTCCCGAGGCGGACGAACTCTGCCTCCTCAAGCCCTGGAATCATCCGGAACACCCTCTTCTGCTCCGGATACTTGAGCTTGGTCTGGAATCCCACCATGTTGTATAGGGTCTCCTGTCTGTTCTCGGCCCTGAGCTGTACCACCGCATAGGGCTGCTCACCTGTGCGCGGGTCCACCAGGCCGACCGGCTTCATGGGCCCGTAGAGGAGGGTCTTCCTGCCCCGCTCGGCCATGACCTCTATGGGCAGGCAGCCCTCGAAATAGCGCGGTTCCTCGAACTGGTGCAGGGGCACCTTCTCTGCATTGATGAGGGCCTCATAGAAGGCGTCGTACTGCTCCTTGGTCATGGGGCAGTTGAGATAGTCGCCCTGCCCTACCGGGCCATATCTGGACTGCCTGAAGACCACCTCCATGTTGATGGAGTCGGCAGCCACGATGGGGGCAATGGAGTCGTAGAAGGCCATGAAATCCTGGCCTATCAGCCTCCTTAGGTCTTCGGCCAGCGGCTCCGAGGTGAGGGGGCCTGTGGCCAGGATGACCGGACAACCCGGATCAGGGACGGCCTCAACCTCCTGGCGCACCACCTGGATCAAGGGCTCTTCCTCCACCTTTTTTGTCACATAGGCCGAAAAGAGCCTCCTGTCCACTGCATGGGCCTTGCCTGCAGGCACCCTTGTGGCATCGGCCGCCTCCATTATGAGGGAGTGCGCCCTTCTAAGCTCCTCCTTCAGAAGACCAACTGCCGAGGCGAGATTTTCAGAACGCAGGCTGTTGCTGCACACCAGCTCAGCAAGCCCCTCTTCCTTGTGGGCAGGCGAAAAGCGTTTGGGCTTCATCTCATACAGGAGCACACGCACCCCGCGCCTGGCCGCCTGCCAGGCCGCCTCAGAGCCCGCAAGGCCTCCTCCAACGACGACTATCTCTGGCATCACGCCTTTCAAACCTCTCCCTCCTCCTGCCCTGTAAGCACCTCTGCCATCCGTTCGGCTGCAAATATGAGGGATTCAATGTCAAGGATCGTCAAGGCGTTTTCATCGAAAAGCACCTTCACCTTGGCGGGGAAACCGTCCTCCTCGTCCCGATCCCAGAAATGGAGCTGGATCGGCACCCTTGGAAGAACGGACACCTCATAGCACAGATCTGCGTGGCACGGGGAGACCGGCCTGGCCCCCAAGGCCATGAGCTGCTCCTCAAGATCCCTGGCCCTGCCCTCGAAGGCGGACGCGATCTTCTCCTCCGTATAGCGCTTCAGGGTCACGACCTTGGAGATGGAGTTGGGAAACGACTCGAGCCCGGCCCATCTGCCACTCAACCCCTTGCCCCCTCTGAAGAAGAGATAGTTGTAGAGGAGGATCTGA
Source organism: uncultured Desulfobacterales bacterium (assembly GCA_964573615.1). Lineage (GTDB taxonomy): Bacteria > Desulfobacterota > Dissulfuribacteria > Dissulfuribacterales > QOAL01 > JALSKY01. The sequence continues at coordinate 19,846 of CAZNKD010000040.1, forward strand.
TCCCTGGGATCGAGCTCCCGGCCATCGTCGGAAAAGGCCCCTTCAGCAGATATCAGGACATGCCTGCCGAGGTAGGGGAGCCTGAGCCTGCGGTGCCCGCCATCTTCCACCACCTCGCCCCCGAGTGGGGCGGCATCTTTGGAGATATCTATGGATGCGACCTTCTGCCTGAGCTCCTGGACGAGGGCCGTATCCGGATCGGCCTTCGGGGCCCTGGCCTCATCGCCATCATCCTCTCCCGGGGCGATATATGGACACAGAGACCTCCTTGCCGTACCCGAATGGACGGCAGCGGCAAAGGCCATGCATGTGGGGAAACCGCACTCTCCGCAATTGTTCTTTGGGGTCTGTCTGAGGATATCAAATACGGACATCTTTTCTGGACCTCGAACCATCAATGCTCCATCTCTCTGCTCGCCAAAATGCAGAGGACAGGCGAAGCCAACCTACTATCACCCCATTTGCTATCTCTTGCTTGCAGCAAATACCAGGGTCCAGTACGGGACCATCTCCCCTTCGGCGGAACCCTTCTTCCGACTTCCCATGACGCAGGCGCCACCCATGTCTCTGAACTCCGGGGTCATGATATTCTCACAGTGTCCGGGGCTGGCTAGCCAGGCCCCTACCACCTCGTCCACGCTCATCTGGCCGTAGGCCACGTTCTCGCCCCAGATCCAGGGCAGATAGCCCCTCTTGACGATCCTCTGCCGCACAGAGGAGCCATCAGAGCCCTTGTGCCCCATGAACCCTTTGCCGGCCATGTCTCTGCTATGCTCGTATGCCGCAGCCTCAAGCCTGCTGTCCCACCTGAGTGGGGCTGCGGCCCCAAATCTCTTTCGGCCACACATCCTGGCCCTGGATCGCGCCCTGTTGACGGCTGCCAGCATCTTCCGCCTTATGTCACTACAGGCATGATCACGCCTGGAGCCGCCAGGGCGAAAGATTCTGCCGGGCCCCGGGGCCTTTGCTGCCTCAAGGGCACCCGCCTTCCGGCCCATGTCCCCACCGGGCCCGGAGCAGCCACTTGAGGAAAAGAGGGCTGCCGCGGACAGGGCCGCACACAGGAAAAGGGCCTTAAGGATCGATACCCGGGCCCACGTCCCTTTTAAAGATCGCATCTTTTCATCTCTGCCAATCAAAGCCCCCACCACGGAAATATCCAAACGACACCAAGCAGATGGCATGAATATAATAGCAGCCCGGCCATCTGGATGCATGTGAAAAGGGGGGCTTAAAAAAAACTGTGGTGCATGGGCCTTGGGGCCGAGGGGAAAAACCTCCTTGCAAAGGGAGCCACAGGAGATATCATCTGGGGGCATGGAACCCTCTGTCACCTATCTGCTGAAGATCTTTGCAGGCCTCGTCTCCATCGTGAATCCCATAGGCTCCGTGCCTGTCTTTCTGAGCCTCAGCGGAGATATGAGCGATCAGGAGCGAAATCGGTGCGCCAGGGTGGCCGCCACGGCAATGGCAGTGATACTTACCATATCCGCAGTGGCAGGGGATGAGATCCTTCACTTTTTCGGCATCAGCATAGAGTCCTTCCGGGTAGGGGGAGGCATACTCATACTGCTCATGGCCATCTCCATGCTCCATGCCAAGACGAGCCACATGAAACACACACCCGACGAGGCCCAGGAGGCCGCGATCAAGGAGGACATAAGCGTGGTCCCCCTTGCCATCCCGCTCCTTGCAGGCCCAGGGGCCATAAGCACCGTGATCCTCTACTCAAACGATGCGGCCAGGGTGGCCGGAGCCGCCCATCTTGCAACATTTGCCGCAGTGGAGGCGGTGATCCTCCTGGTCTGTGCCATATCCTGGCTGTTTCTGAGGCTGGCCGTTCCCATAGGCAGCCGCCTCGGGGCCACGGGTATCAACATAGCATCCAGGATCATGGGGCTCATACTCGCGGCCATAGCCGTAGAGTTCATCGCCACTGGCATGCGGGGCCTATTCCCCGTCCTTTCAGGCTGATATGGCCTCTTCTATCTGCTCTGTGAGATCATAGGGGGCTGAAAGCACCTGGCCGTCCCGGCCATAGAGCACACCATCCTTGAGGGAGATCTGCCCGTCTGCAAGGGCCCGGATCGTCTCAACGATGAGAGGAAGCTCCCGCTTCACACCCTCCTGCCTTATCCTCTTGAACAGGGGCTGGTCCTCTCCGAACCGCTCCTTGACCCCCTCCATGCCGAACTCCTCCCTCTGGCGTCTGAACTCCTCCCACAGCAGGTCCCACCCGGGGCCCTTGATGGGGAAGCGGTAGAATGTGACAGCAGGCCCCTTGTCCAGCTCCGGGGTGACCAGGTGCATCATGGCCCCGGTCTCCTGTGCCTCTTGCTCCAGAAGCTGCCAGATCACCTCCTGCCAGGTCCCTGCCGGCCCGCCGGGGAGTGCAGGGTGTAGGTTTATGGCATTTATCTTCTGGCATATATCGGCACTGAGCACCCACATGTAGCCTGCAAGGATGGCGATATCTGTGCCATACCCCTTTATGGCATCATAGACCTCCTGATGGTAGAGCCTGCGCCAGGCCTCCCTGTCACTCTTCCTCAGATCCGGCCTGAAGTTGACTGCAGAGACGGACTCCACCGGGATGCCCCTCTCAGCTGCAAGCTGGATGAGGCGGTCGCTGAACTCCGACTCTCCGGGCACACGGGATGAGAAGAGATAGGCAAACTCACCCCTTATATGGCCTGAGTCAACCGCCTGCCACACCGTATCGAACAGATCGATGGCAGCCTGATCCCTACCTGTAGTCCACCAGCCAAACCTGAATCTGCTCACACCATCCCCCTTTCCTTCATCTCGTCATAGAGATCATCCAGCCTGTGGAACCACTGCCTGCCATAGCCGCTGAGGCTCCTTGAGGCCACCATATGGCCAAGACCGAGGCACGAGGAAGGGCCAAGCCCCAAGAGCATGCCCAGTATGAAGCCTGCATCAAAGGCATCACCAGCCCCGGTGTTGTCCACGATCCTGTCCACCTGAACGGCAGGAGAAAAGAGCTCCTGCCCTTTGCCGTGGAGCCAGGCCCCCTTGCTTCCTGCCTTTTCTACCAACAGAGGCAGGCACAGGGCCATCTCCTTCTCCAGGGCCGAAGGGCGTGCGCGCTCCATGATACCGAGGCACTCTCTCACCCGCCCGGAAGAGGCACCGAATAGGAGCTCAAGCTCGAAATCCGTCATGAAGACCAGCCTGGACCGTTCTATGAGCATCTCCATATCCGAAAGGCCACGGCGGGCATAGACCTCGCCCGGATCGAAGGAGGCCAGGGCATCGTGGGCGAGCAGGTCCAAGAGCTCAAGCTGGAGCCTTGGCCCCTCATCCATGGCGAGGGATGAAAAGTGAAACAGCCCCGCCTCCCTCAACACCTGCTCCATGCGATCCGTTGGAGAATCCATCCTGCCCTGTCCGGCCGCCACGAACATGGCCCTATCCCTGGTTCCGGCATCGAGTATCACCAAGCAGATGGAACTGCTGCCCTTCCTGACCACCCCGCTTACATCCACCCCGACCATGGAGTTCAGGATGAATTCACCCTCAGGGTCGTCACCAGCAGCACCTATGAATGCGCAGTTTACCCCGAGATAGGCAAGGATGGAGAGGGTGTTTGCGCAGGAGCCACCGCCCACCTTTGCCACAAGACGCCCCCGGGCCTCCAGCTGTTCAAGGAGCTCCTGGGCCTGCCTCCTGCCTCCCCAGAGCTCCCTTCCCGGCTCAAGCGGCCTTCCGTTCACCTTGAGCCCGGCGATACTATCCACCTCATAGATGAGATCGAGATTGAGGGCACCTGAGCCGGCTATGAGAATGCGTGACAGCTGCCCTTTGAGATATTGGGCCGCGGCCATCACCCGCGCGCCTCCTTTCCGCCCTGCTCCAGGATGAACTCCTTGAAGGCATCAGTGATGGGAGCAAGCGTCCTCATGGAGTGCCAGACCAGATAGAAATTCCGCTTGAGCTCAAGGCCCTCTATCCTTGCGGCATGGAGCCTTCCGCTCTCCACGTCCTCCTTTATGGCAAGGCCGGATATGACCGCCAGCCCCACCCCGGCCTTTACCGCCTGCCGTATGGCTTCGGTACTGCCCATCTCTGCAACTATGTTCAGGCGGGAGATCTGGATGCCGAGCTGTTGTGAAAGGCTCTTTTCAAAGGTGGCCCTTGTGCCGGAGCCCGTCTCCCTGATGACGAAGGGCTCTTCAAGAAGCTCTGCCGGATCGACCTGCTGCCTGCCGTAAAGCCGGTGCCCCTGCGGTACGGCCAGGATGAGCTCGTCAGAGAAACAGGGCAGGAAGACAAGCCGTTTCTTGTCCATGACCGCCCCGACCATTCCGAGTTCAAGTGTGCTGGACTCCACGGCGGCTATCACCGCAGCGGTGTCTGCAATCTGGAGCCTGATGGTGATATCGGGATGGATCTGCTTGAAACGGCCCAAGAGCCTCGGCAGGATGTACTGGCCTGGGATGTTGCTCCCTCCTATCTCGAGGCTGCCCCCCTCCTGCCCGGCAAACCTGCGCATCTCCTCGCTTGCCTGGGAGGCCAGGCGCACTATCTGCCTTGCCATTGGCAGCAGCCTCTTTGCCGCCTTCGTGGGGACCACCTCACGCCCTTTTCGGTCAAAGAGCCTGACTCCCAGCTCCTCTTCGAGGGACTTTATGTGTGCGCTCACAGTGGGCTGGGTGAGGTGTACCTGCTCGGCGGCCTTACTGAAGCTCTTGGTCTCCCAGATGGCCAGAAATATCTTGAACTGTCTCAAGTCCACCATTGCCCGGACACCTTTGACTCCCAGCGGCTATCAGGGCCGAAACTCCCTCTTTTTGGTGACCTCGGCCTTGATCCTATCCAGGGTTATGGACAGACAGGAGATCACATGCTCCCTGATGTCTCCTGCAACGCCGAGGAGCATGATGTCATCACCGACCTCCAGTCTGCCGGTATTGAGTTCGGCCTCTACCGCGAGGATGCCATCCATGGCCCTGGCCTCCGAGACTATGGCCTCAAGCCTCTCGAGATCGGCCTCCACCTCAATGGCGGAAACCGGCTCTCCCTGCCTGGAAGAGGCCCGGACCACACCGTTGTGGAGGAGGATCATTCCGGCCCCACCGCCTGCGGCCTCCTTGAGCCTCTGCCTCATGGCCTCCATGTCCAGCAACTTCGTATCATCTCTTTTCATGATAAAAATAATACATTTTTTCAATGAGACAGGCAACGAAAGGGCGGGACGCCGGATCTCTCCCTTGGCTCAATTGACACCAATTGGGTTAAATGTTAACAAGAGCCGTGGTGACAGACACGGTGCCGGAGTGGTGGAACTGGTAGACGCGCCAGACTCAAAATCTGGTGGGCGCCATGCCCGTGCGAGTTCGAGTCTCGCCTCCGGCACCAATGATTTCAGACAGTTATCTCCTTCTCCACTGTATTTGAGCTCATTTTTCGCCCCTCATATCCCCTGGCTCAAACCGCTTTTGTGCCCGAAAAATACAACTTTACCTTGACACTGCGCCCAAAGTGCGCCAAAAATCCCTGAAATGGTCAAATTTGGGACCAGTAGGCCCTGGTCTGCCTCCCCTTTCAGGACAGGCCGCCAGCCAGACCAAAGGCGCCGGAAACAGGGCTCCGGAGACCTGCCGTCTTTGCTGGTTCATGGGCCATGGTCCAGAGCCAGACTGACCTGCCCGAACCGACATGACGCATGCCGGAAAAGGAATAGTTATGGCCCCACTTCTCTACATCCTGATTGGCGCCCTGATACTGGCTGCCATTTGTCACTGCTACCAGAGATTTCGCACCATTACCCATCCTGACCCATGGTTCAACGGCAAGCGTGCACGTGCCCGGTGCAAGAGGCCTGTATTCGCTGCCGGTGGCAACCTGGTACGTATCCGCGACAATACCAAGTACTCGGAGCTCATGGTGAGCAGGACCTGGGGCAGATACACCTATGAGGATTTCGCCTATGACCTTGTCCCGTATCTGCTGGACCTCAAGGTGGAGCCCTTTTCTGCCATGTTCAGGAAGGAGACCTTGACCAAGCTCGGGTACGGCAGCCTGCCAGACAGCTTCCTTGAGTTCTATGAAGAGTTCCTGGAAAAGAAGCACTCTGGCGAGGAGCTCACATGGCTCATCGGAGGCTCTGACATGGAGACCCTGGCAAAGCTCGGCCTCCTCGAGGCGGCAGAGACGGAACGCACCGAGGAGAGCATGACGGAGATCCTCGAGACCCATACCGTCCATGAACTCAGGGAGCTGTGTGAGAAGTTCGGGCTCAAGAAGAGGGGGCTCAAGAGCGAACTCGTTCAGAGGCTGCTGGAGATCAAGGACAAGCTGCCCTGCCCCAAGGCGGGAAAGCCCTCTGAAAAGTTCTACCAGCTCATCGACTATCTTGGTTACAGCTATGTGAAGGATATAGGGAACCAGCTTTCGGACAAACCCGCCGCTTATGCAGCCGCTGCCTGGGATGCAGTGCTTGAAGACTCAAGGGCGATGCTCCCGGACTCTACCATCGAGCAGATCGCATCCCTGAGGCAGGAGGCGGAAAAGGCAGCCATATAGACGGGAAAATACCATTTGCAAAAAAGGGGTAAAAAAAAGACTCCGATCAAACGAGCAAAATCCTCAAGACAAGCAACGGGGAAAGGGGCCTAAATCCGGCCTCTTTCCCCTTTTTATTGCCCTTTTTAAGCCCACCGTGCCCTTCATAGGCCCCTTGAGCAGGCCGAAATCTTTACAATTTGCAATATTTCAAATTTCATATAAAGCTTAATATAGCTCATTTCAGCTTGGGAGGTGGGGTTTATGCCAATGAAGGCCGTTATCCTTCATGGGAATGAGAGGCATGGAAACGAGAGGCATGGGGAGGAAAGTGGACGAAAGGACAGGGGAAGGGCCAGAAAGAAGGCGGATCGATCAAAGGGGAGCACGGCGCCAAGATCCATACTGAATGCCCTTCTCGACTCCTCCCAGCACGGCATCCTGGTTACCGACTCTACGTGGTCGCTGATAGAGTACAACGAAAGATTCCTGGAGCTGTGGCGGGTTCCGGAGGAGTTCTTCCTGGACAAGACCATATCTGTCCAGGAGAAGCTTGAGGCGTTCCGGCAGAAGGTCGAAGACCTGGACTACTTTGACGACTCCATTGCACGGCTACGGGCAGATGCCGAACGCCTCTTGTTTGATCAGGTCCGGCTCAAGGATGGAAGGGTGATCGAGCGTATAAGCAGGCCCTTTTACGACACGGACGGCAATCCGGCTGGCCGGCTATGGTATTTCAGGGAGGTACTGCCAAACAGCTCCTGGCATGAACAGCAACTTAATGGCTTCGCCCATGCGATGCAGCGGGAAAAGAGTGAGAGCCTCAGGCTCATGGCCGGCTCTGTTGCACACCATGTCAACAATCACCTCTTCACGATCATGAGCAGCCTGGAGCTTGCCCAGTTGATGCTCGAGAGGAAGGACGCGGACAGATGCTACAAATATCTTGAAAGATCGAAGGGGTTCGTGGATGAGGCCATGGCCTTCACCTACAAGATGCTCTCATATCTCGGCCACAACAATATAAGAGAGGAGAGGGTAAGGGTCGATAGATTCCTGGCGCACATAGTCCAATCCATAAAGGAGCAGATCCCCAAGCACGTCAAGGTAGAGATAAAGGCCTCACAGAGAGATGCACGGCTCCATGCCTGGTTCGATCCAGCACTCATCGGCGAGTGCATAAGGAGCATCATCTTCAACTCCCTGGAGGCCATTGGAAACGAAGAGGGAGAGATAGGGATCGCATGGGAGGCCCTGTCCGGATCACGGATCGCACCCCCTTCCCTGCCGCTCATGGAAAGGGGTGGCATAAAGGGAAAGTTCCTCTCCATAGCCATATCTGACAACGGCCCGGGCATGGACAAGAGGGCCTTGAGCAGGGCTTTTGACCCCTTCTTCACCACAAAGGAGTTCGGCAGGGGCCTAGGCCTTTCCTCCGTGCTTGGAATAGTCCGTTCCCACAAGGGCTATGTGGGCATGGTGTCGAAGAGGTCTGAGGGAACAACCACAACCATCTATCTGCCCCTTAGAGAGAGGGATGAGAGGGGAAGTGCCACACTGCGGCTGATCTCAGGATGAGGGGAGATCTGGCCATGGCGCACAGTTAGAGCTTATCAGTAAAGCCTCTTTCTAAAGAGCCACCCAGCCAGTGCCAGGCTGATGATGCCTATTGCCGCCATCGGGATATACTGCTGCCAGAGCAGTTCCAGGCCGGCTCCCTGTAGGAATACCGCCCTTACGATCACCAGGATATAGCGCATGGGGTTCAGATAGGTGAGGTCCTGGACAAACTCGGGCATGTTGGAGATGGGGGTGGCAAAACCTGATAGGATCACAGATGGCACGAGGAACAGGAAAGCCCCCATGAGCCCCTGCTGCTGGGTTACAGAGATGGATGAGATCATAAGACCGATCCCCACGGCGGACAGGACGAAGGTAAACAGCCCAAGATAGAGGGCCGGAATGCTGCCACGAAGGGGGATCTTGAACCAGAAGACTATCATGACGATGATGAAGGTGGCCTCGACGATACCTATCAGGATGCCTGGCAGCGATTTGCCTATGAGGATCTCAAGGGGTGAGAAGGGGGTGACCAGAAGCTGGTCGAAGGTTCCGGCCTCACGCTCCTTGGCAACGGAAAGGGCTGTTACCTCCAGGGTGACCACGATGGTCAGCAGGGCCACTATCCCAGGGATTATGAACCAGTGGGAGTCCAGCATCTCGTTGAACCATGAACGCACGACCAGCCGGGCAGAGCCTGCACCTGTCATGAAGGCGCGGCCTGCCGAGTCTGCGGCCTGTGCCTTCCACGAGAGATCCTCCTTGAGCTCCATATTGAAATCGGCGATTATGTGCTGGAGATAGTTGAGGGCGATGAGTGCCACGTTGGAGTTCCTGCCATCCACCACCACCTGTACATCTCCGCCCGCCTCGGTCATGATCTTCCGGGAAAAATCCGGCAGGATGTGGATCACCATGAGGGCCTTGCGATCGTTTATCACAGGGGCGATCTGCCCTACCGATTCCAGGTGTGCTATCACGTGGAATGTCTGTGCCTTCTGGAAATGGGACAACAACTGCCTGGAATAGCTGCCCTGATCCTGGTTGTATATGGCCACCGGCACGTTGTTCAGCTCGAAATTTGCGGCATAGCCAAAGACTATGAGTTGCGCTATGGGGGGCAGGACCAGCACGAGCCTGGACTTCTTGTTCACCAGGAGCGTTATCAGCTCCTTCCTGGTTAGGGCCAGTATGCGCAGCAGGGACTCCCTCATACCAGCCTCTTTCTGAACTTCCTGATTATGATCCCCAAAAAGGCCAGGTTCAGCACCACCAGCCAGAGGCATCCATCCCTGATGACCGGCCAGATGTCCCCGGCGAGGAATATGCTCTGGAGGATGCTCACGAAGTGACGGGCCGGAATTATGTAGGTGATGAACTGGATGGGAAGCGGCATGGAGCCTATATCGAATATGAAGCCTGACAGGATGAAGGCGGGCAGGAAGGTGATCACTATGGCGATCTGGCCTGCAACGAACTGGCTTCCGGCCCCGATGGAGATGATGAGCCCCATGAAGATGGATGAGAGCATGAAGAGCGATGCAGAGATGGCAAGTGCCCAGAAGGAGCCCCGAAAGGGGACATCGAACACCTCTATGGTCATGAAGACCGTGAGCACCATCCCTATCATCCCGAGCACGAAATATGGTATCACCTTGCCTGCCAGGATCTGCCTCTTGGTGACAGGTGTGGCTATCAGGGCCTCCATGGTCCCCCGCTCCCACTCCCTGGCCACGACCAGGGCAGTGAGCATGCCACCGGTGAGTGTCATGATGACGGCAAGCAGGCCCGGGACCAGGAAATTCCTGCTCTTTACCGCAGAGTTGAACCAGATCCTGTACTCCACATCCACCCCGGCAGGGCCGGTAAGGCCCAGGGCCTCGCTGCGCCTTTTGGCCCATTTCGCCCATGCACCCTGCACGTAACCATCTATGATCCTGGCCTTGTTGGCATCCACACCGTTCAGGATGAGCCCAACCGGAGCCGAAGCCGAGGAGAGCAGGCGTTTCGAGAAGTCTGATCGTATCCAGATGATGCCATCCACCCTCCTGTGCATCATGGCCTCCTCTGCCTGGCCTATGCCCTCTATCATCACAGGCTCGAAGAAGTCCGACTCGAAGAAGCTCGAGGCAAACTCCTGGGTGAGATCAGATGGATGATCCACCACGATGGCCACAGGCACGTGCTCTGCATCCAGGGAGACCCCGTAGCCGAACAGCAAGAGCAGCAATATGGGCAGCACAAAGGCGATCCCGATACTGGATGGATCCCTCAATATCTGAAGGGCCTCCTTTCTGATGAGGCCCCATAACCTCCTGCTTCCGGAACCGTATGACATCTTCAGGCCGCCCTCCCCTCCCTGTGGCCATCTTCTTTCCGCCCCGTGCCCTGGTACTCCTCTATAAGCCTTATGAAGGCATCCTCCATGGTTGGGAATGGATGGCGTTCATCTGCACACCTGGCCTTTATCTCCTCAGGGCTGCCCGAGTCCAGGATCTTGCCATCCGCCATGATCACCATGCGGTCACAATACTCTGCCTCCTCGAGGAAGTGGGTTGTTACCATGATGGTGACCCCGGCCTCTGCCAGCATGTTTATGTGGCGCCAGAACTCGCGCCTGGTAATGGGATCGACCCCGCTCGTGGGCTCATCCAGAAAGAGCACGTCCGGCTCGTGCATGAGGGCGGCTGCAAGCTGTAGGCGCTGCTTGTAGCCAAGGGGCAGGTTTCTGCTCCTGATACCCGCCATCTTGTTCAGCTCGAAGGTCTCCATGGCCCATGCGATCTGCTCCCTCCTGCGCTCCCCGTCCAGGCCGTATGCCCTTGAGAAGAACTCCAGGTTCTGAAGGGAGGTCAGATCCTCATAGAGGGAGAACTTCTGTGCCATGTACCCTACGCCCTTTCTCGCCTCTGGCCCGGAGCGTCCGAGGTCGGCACCTGCAACCTCCACGGTGCCGGAGGTAGGAGGTAGCAGTCCGCAGAGCATCCTGAAGGTCGTGGACTTGCCAGCGCCGTTTGCCCCCAGAAGGCCAAAGATCTCGCCACGCCGCACCTCGAAACTGATGCCGGAGACGGCATAGAACTCTCCAAAACGCCTCTTCAGATCCTTGACCCTTATCACTACCTGGTCCCGCGGACCTGCAACCCTCCTGTGCCTTGCCTCGGAGACCCTGGGGGCCTCGGCCATCTGGGCCCTCAAAAGGCTCATGAACGCATCCTCGAACCGGGGAGGGACCTGCTCTATAGAGACGTCGTCTGGGATCTCGAACACCCTCCTGACCTCCTCTGGCCCCATCCTTTCCTGGGTGACCAGGCGCACGCGTGCCCCGAGGATCAATGCATCCACCACACCGTCCATGGCAGAGAGCCTGAGCTGAAGGGCACGCCTCTTCTCGAGTGGAGGGGTCAGCATGAAACAGTAGCCGGCAAGGGGTCTGCTGAAGGAGTCCGGCTCACCGATCCCGAGGATCCGGCCCTCATGTATGAGGATCACCTCCTGGCACCGCTCCGCCTCATCCAGATAGGCGGTAGAGACCAGCACGCTCATTCCAAGCTCCTCCACCTGGTTGTAGATGATCTGCCAGAGCTCACGCCTTGAGACCGGGTCCACCCCCACTGTAGGCTCATCCAGGATGAGCAGTCTTGGCGGACGGATGAGACTGCAGGCAAGGCCAAGTTTCTGTTTCATGCCACCAGATAGCCTGCCTGCAAGGCGGCCGGTAAATCGGGCAAGGCCGGTCATCTCCATGAGGCGGCCATATCGTTCCGGGCGCTTCTCCAGGGGATATCCTTGAAGATCCGCATAGAGGTCCAGATTCTCCTGGACCGTGAGATCCTCGTACAGGCCAAAGCGCTGGGGCATGTACCCTATGAGCTGGTGCAGCCTATCTTCCTGGCGAGCGGGATCGAGGCCGAGCACCTTGAGCTCACCGGCAGTGGGGGCCATGAGCCCTGCACAAAGGCGCATGAATGTGGTCTTTCCCGCCCCATCAGGCCCGATCAGGCCGGTAACGATCCCGGGCCTTACACCAAGGCTGATTCCCTTGAGGGCCCTGATGCTCCTGCGGCCCACCTGAAAGGAGATCTTCAGCCCCTTTGCCTCTATCACATAGGGATCTGCCACGCTCTTTTCGATCGCTGTCTGCCCTGGACTCCGCCCTGGCCGGGCAAAGTGGCCATCAAACTCCATTGAAAGGCGCCATCAGCGGCAGGCCTCAGGCCCAAGGCTGCCGGAGCCACTGTCTGAGGCCGAGCCATCCGTCTCTTCGATGGTAACTGTTGCAGGCATCCCGAGCCGCAACTCGTTCTCCGGATTGCATACGTAGATCCGCACCTGGTAGACGAGCCTTGTCCGAAGCTCCGGGGTCTCGACATTTCTCGGTGTGAACTCTGCGGTGGGCGATATGTATCCCACCCAGCCCCTGTAGCGCTTTCCGGGATAGCTGTCCGTGGTGATCCAGGCAGTGGCCCCTGGCTTCACACGTCCGAGCAAGGGTTCCGGCAGGTATGCCCTCACCCATACCGGATTGTCCAGGGCCAGGGTGTAGACCGGCCTGGAAGGAAATGCCATGTCACCAGGCTCCAGGATGCGATCCCTGATGGTCCCCTCGTCCGGGGCATGGAGCCATGTGTCTGCCAGGTCCTTCCTGGCAAGGGCGAGCCTGGCCTCAAGGGAGTTCAGCTTGGCCTCGGCAGCGGCGATGTCCTCCCTCCTCGGTCCGATCTCAAGCAGCTTCAAGGTCTCCGATGCGGCCTTCATACGCTGCCTTGTGGCCTCTACCCTGGCCCTTGCATTGTCCAGGGACTGACGGGAGACGAACTGCTTCTTCTGGAGGGCCTCCAGCCTCCTGAGACTCTTGATGGCATCCTGCAACTCGGCCTCGATGGCCCTCATCTCGGCCCGCGCGTGCTCTATCTCCTGAGGCCTCGAGCCGGTGTGGAGTTTCTCCACCACCGCCTTCTGGGCCTCGAGCTCCGCCTCGAGCTGCCTCACCACTGCCTCATAGCGCTCACGGTCTATCTCGGCCAGCAGCTGCCCCCTTTTCACATGTTCGCCCTCCTGGGCCAGCATGGAGGTGATCCTGCCCTGGGCATCGAAGGCGAGCTGCACCTCCCGGATATCCACATTCCCGTAAATGGTGATAGCGCTGCCGTTAGCACCGTTTTGCCGCTTCAACACGAAGAAGGCGGCGGCTGCCGCCACCAACAGGATTATGACCACTATGACGGGCCGCTTACTCTTCATCTGGCTCCCTCCGATTTTGAAACCAGCAATCCGTTCACCGCCTCGAGATCCTGGCGCCCGAGGGTGCCTGCCGCCTTCTTGAGGGCAAGCCTGGCGATGACATGCTCGTATCTGGCCCTGAAGAACTCCTTCTGGGCATCGAGATACTGCTCTGTCATGGCCAGCAGATCCACGATGGTCCTTGTACCCACATCCAATCCCTCCTCTGTGGCCTCCATGGATGTCTTGGCAGAGGCCAGGGCCGCCCGGGCGGCATCCAGCCGGGCCACGCTGTCCTTTAGGGCGCAAAAGGCCCTTCTGGTCTCCACCCTTATCCCGTCTTCGATCTCTTCCATCCTGTGTCTGGCCTCAACGGCCTCGGCCTCTGCCCGCTGAGTCTTGGCACCGATGGAGCCGCCAAGATAGAAGGGGATGGAGACGAACAGCCCACCATGGACGTCTCTGTAGATGACCTCTGGCAGAAAGCTTCCATCCGTATATGAGGCATCAGCCCTCAAATCCACCCGGGGCCACCGGGCCCGTCTTTCATACTCCACCTTCTGACGCGATGCCTCATGTCTGTTTCTGGCCTCTATGAGAAGTGGCTGCCCTTTAAGGGCCGCATCTATCCACTCATCCACTCTATCCGGCATGGGGCCCAAGGGTGTTATATCACCGAGATCGGCCAGATCCTCAAAATCCCTGTGGACCAGCACCCTCAGCTCCTGCCTTGCCACAGACAGTGCGGTCTTGGCTGCAAGGAGCAGGGAACGGGCCCTGTCCCTGGCGGCCTGCGCCTCCCTGACCGATATGATGTCCCCTGATCCGGTCTCGAGGGCGAGCCTTGCCCGGGCCAGGGCGGTCTCGAAGAGCTCGAGCCTCTTTTTTGCCACATCCAGCTCAGAGGCCCTGAGAAGCACAGAGAAATAGGCCCTGCTCACCCGATAGATGAGCTCTTGCTCCGCAGCCGCCACCTCTGCCTGGGCAGCCAGGATCTCCTTTTCTGCCATATCGAGCTCCACCCATGCCTGGGGATTGAAGAGGGGCTGGGTGAGGCTGACGCTGTAGCTCTCGCCCCAGTAGGACTCGTCTATATCCTTCGGGGTCATGCCGCTGATCCTCTTTTCGAAGCGGTTGTAGCCCGCCTGGGCAGTGAGAGCGGGAAGCAGTCCTGCCCGGGCCAGGGGCTTCAGGGCAGAGGCAGCCTCAAGACGGGCCCTGGCAGCCAGTATGGTCGGGTTCTTCCTCTCTGCGGAGCTGTATAGGCCCAAAAGATCATCCTGACCCGCCTGGACAGAGACGGGAAAAATGAAAAGGGCCAATGGCACAAGGAGAGACAGGCCAGCATACAGGCCGGTATACAGGCCGATATACAGGGGAGAGAGAAAAGAGACCTTGGAAAGGGGCTTTTCGCCCTTTGTGGCAGATTTTATCTTCATGATTTCAGGAGATTTCGACTTCCAGCACTTTGGCGGTTTGGCCGCATCATAATAGCAAGAGCACTTATTGCAATAAAATTGCCACATGGGTGCTGGAAAAGCGAAGGTTTTTGGAATATGATCTCTGGGATATCTTCCCACTACCCATGTTTGCTCGATTATTTGCTCGATTACCGAACGGTTTACTTGCGAAAATAGCCCCTGCCGATACAGACCTTGAGCCAGAATAACAGAGACGAAAAGGCAAACGGCGACAGCCAGTCAGATGGCAGGTTCTTCGTAGAAGAAAAAGAAGAGGGCCTTCTGCTCCGGTTTTCTGGCACCTGGACCATCTACTCGCACCACCCCTGCCTCAAGGAGATCGCAGAAGAGATAGAAGGAGTGCTCGGGCCCAAGGGCGGCAGCACCGGGAGGGCCAGAGCCATGAGTCCAAAGGCCATGATCCTGGCCTCCGATGTCACGGACTGGGACTCCAGCCTTGCCGTGATAATCGCAAGGCTCAGGCATCTTCTAGAGCGCCACGGCCTTGAGATAGCCATAGAGCGGCTACCTGCCGGGCTTTCAGACTTTCTTGAGCTGACTCGAAAGGGGCTTTCTCCAAATCCGGCCCACAGGGAAAGGGAAGAGGCCGGCCTGCTTCACAGGACAGGAAGGCTCACCATCGGCTTCTTTCAGGGCGGACTCGGCTTTTTGTCCTTTACAGGGGAGCTTGCCATGGGCTTTTTGGCGACCCTGGCGGGCAGGGCCGCATTCAGGGCCAGAGACTTTCTCGTCATCCTCCAGGATGCCGGGGCCAACAGCCTTGGCATAGTCTCTGTGGTGAGCTTCCTCGTGGGCGTGATCCTCGGCTTTGTGGGCACTGTGCAGCTTCAGCAGTTCGGGGCGGAGATATATGTTGCCAACCTGGTAGGAATCGCCATGGCAAGGGACATGGCGGCCATGATGTGCGGCATCATCGTGGCAGGAAGGACCGGTGCTGCCTATGCGGCCCACATAGGCACCATGCAGGTCAATGAGGAGATAGATGCCCTAAAGACCCTGGGGATCAGGCCCGTGGACTATCTGGTTGTGCCAAGGGTGATCGCCCTTTCACTCATGGTGCCGCTTCTGGTGATATATTCCAACATGATGGGACTTGCAGGCGGCGCCCTGGTGGGTGCTGGGCTTACCGAGATCACCCTGACCCAGTTCATCGAACAGACCATCAGGGCGGTGCCACTCAAACACTTCATCATAGGTGTGATCAAGGCGTTCGTATATGGTGTCCTGGTGGCGGCAATCGGGTGCCTGAGGGGCCTTCAGTGCGGCAGGAGCGCTGCAGCGGTAGGGCGTGTCACCACATCGGCAGTGGTTACGTCCATCGTCTGGATCATAGTCTCCTGTGCTGTGATAACCGTGGTCTGCTACGTGCTTGGGGTATAGAGGATGGAGGGATCTGTCCAAGGCAGGAAACAGGGCCACACCCCCTTTCAAGGGGCCGAGGCGGACGGCAGGGCCATCATCCAGGTAAGGGATCTCACCATGGCCTATGGGGATAGGGTGGTCATGCAGGGACTCACCTTCGATGTCATGGAAAGAGACATCTTCATCATCATGGGCGGCAGCGGATGTGGCAAGTCCACCCTGCTCAAACACATGGTGGGCCTTTTGAGACCTGCAGATGGGCTCATCCGCATAAAGGGACAGGACATCTGGGCCCAGGAGGAGGCCCAGCGCCTCGACACCCTCAAGAGCTGCGGAGTCATGTATCAGGGAGGGGCGCTGTGGTCCTCCATGACCCTGGCCGAGAATGTCGCCCTGCCCCTCCAGCTCTACAGCTCCCTGACACCTGAGGAGATTGCAGAGGTCAGCAGGCTGAAGCTGGCACTGGTTGGGCTGTCTGGCTTCGAGGAGTACTACCCTTCCGAGATCTCGGGAGGCATGAGGAAACGGGCAGGACTTGCCAGGGCCATGGCCCTCGATCCGGACATCCTCTTCCTCGACGAACCCTCTGCAGGGCTCGACCCCATAAGCTCCAGCAATGTGGATGAGCTCATCATCAACATAAACCGCAATCTGGGCACCACCATAGTGGTTGTCACCCATGAGCTTGATAGTATCTTTACCATTGGTACCAACTCGGTCTTCCTGGACGCAGAGACCAAGACCATGGGCCCCACCGGGGACCCGAGAAGGCTCCTGGAGGAGTCCGACTATGAAAATCTCATCCTCTTCCTCACCAGGGGGAAGGGAAGGAGTGCCGGGGCTGCAGGCACCTGTGCAGTGCCTCCGCCGGCGTCCGGTAAGGAAGGAGCCAAAAGAGCTTGAAACGTGCCAATGCCACACTGATAGGAGCCTTTGTATTGGGTGCCCTCACCCTTGCGGTCATGGGCATAATCATCTTCGGAGGCGGGCTGTTCCAGACCAAGCACAAGTTCGTCCTCTTCTTCGACAGCTCGCTCAAGGGGCTCGGGCCAGGCTCCCAGGTCACCTTCAAGGGGGTGCCGGTGGGTGAGGTCACGGAGATAAGGGTGATAATCGACCAGATAACGGGAAAATCGATCCTCCCCGTCTATATCGAGATAGACCCTTCGAGGCTCTCCACCGTGGAGGGCCAGGTCTGCTGTGTGGGGATGACCCCGGAGCAGGTGATGGACGGCCTGATCTCCAAGGGCCTGAGGGCCCAGCTCCAGTTCCAGAGCCTTGTAACCGGAAGGCTCAATGTGGATCTAGGCTTCTATCCAGAGACCCCTATCAGGTATGTAGGCATCGAAAAGAGATACAAGGAGATCCCAACTATCCCCTCTGCTGTTGAAAACATTGCAAAACGCCTGGAGGACATCCCCTTTGACAGGCTGGTGAAGAGCATAATAGCCACTGTTGACCATGTGGACAGGCTCTTGGCCTCAGGGGAGATAGAGGCCACCTTGAAGGAGCTCAAAGAGACCCTCAAAACGGCCAGGACAGCCATCTCTGAGGTGACCCCAAGGCTCAAGGAGGCCATTTCATCCATCGAGAGGACCAGCAGGAGCACAGAGGTACTGATAAAGAGGAGTGATGAGCGGCTTGAGGAGCTGAGCAGAAAGAGCCTTGAGCTTGGCGGTCAGCTCGAGCAGCTGGTGAAACGGACAGATGGGCTCCTTTCAAACCTGGAGGAGGCCACAGGGCCGGAATCCCCGGAGCGCTATCGCCTGAGAAAGGCGCTAGATGAGATAGCAGGGGCAGCCAGGGCACTGCGGCTCCTTTCAGAGCATCTTGATGAGACACCGGACATGCTCATAAGGGGCAGGGCGAAAAAGGGTGATTGAAAGACGGGATTGAAATCGGATCTGAAAGAGGGCAGATGGCAGGGTTCAAACCAAACTTCAGCTATACAGGAAGGGCCATATCCACGACTGGCCGAAAGAGGGAGGCATCCCGGATTGCCCCCTTTCTCACTATATTGACGCTCTTTTTGCTGGCGGCCTCCATTTCTGCCTGTTCATTGACAGGCAGCCCAAGTGCCCCTCCAAGGTACTACATCCTAGGGACAGGGGCCGGACACCTCGGCTCAAGCGAGGGCCAAAAGGCAGGAGCAGAAAGATCGGAGAGGGATGGGTGCAGAAGCGAGATGCCGGCCAGCCAGCTCCTTCTGGTTGGCCCGGTGGAGATTCCGGCATATCTCGACAGGCCAAACCTCGTAAAGCGCCAGGGCAACAGACTGGTGGTGTCCGAATCAGACAGGTGGGCAGAGCCCCTCGATCGCGCAATCGAGAGGGTGCTTGCCCACCGGATCGGCCAGAAGCTCTGTGCCATACGGGCCATTGCCTTCTCTTCCGCCCTGCCCAGGGCCCTGGACCGGGCAGGGTCCAAGAAAGGCCCGGACACCCTGCTCCTTTCGATCAACTGCTACGGGTTCGAATGTGTGGAGGACAAACGCGTCATCCTGGAGGTGGAATGGACATTGGCAAGGGATTCAGGAGGCGGAGTCATAGCCCAGGGAGCCAAGACCTACCAGGTTCTCCTTGACCACAAGGGCTGGACGGATATTATTACGGCCATGGAGCGGGCACTTGCCCATTTCGGCAACGATCTGGCCCTCATCCTGAAGGCCCATTTAGAAAGCCGGCCCGAAGGTCAACTGCCAGGGTCACAGACTTGATGGAGATTTGATGGATTTGATCAGCCACGCCACCTGAAGACCATTTCCATAGCCATATCCGAAAACAGACCGCAAGATTCAGGAAAAAACCACAAAAACAAAAACATGAGAGAGGTGAAGTAATGAAACTGTTTTCCAGAACGAGGACCCTTATCCTTACAGCCCTGCTCTTCACGGCCCTGCTGACACTGGGCCTGATGCCCAACCAGGCGGTTGCAGGAAAGATCGTCGACAGGATACTGGAGCGCGGGACCCTCACCGTAGGGACCACAGGCCACTTTCCTCCATTTTCCGTAAAGGACAAGCAGGGGAAATATATCGGGCTCGACATGGAGCTTGCCAAGTACATGGCAGAGGCCATGGGGGTCAAGCTCGACATCAAGCGCTACAACATGGCGGATCTCATAGCAGCTGTCGAAAAGGGCAAGGTGGACATGGCCCTTTCCGGCATCACCATGACCCCCCAGAGGAACCTCAGGGTGATCTTCGTCGGCCCGTACACCGTCACCGGACAGTCGATCCTGGCCAAGAAGGAGGTGGTCGAGAAGGTCAAGACCCCCGAAGACATGAACAGCCCCAATTTCAAGCTGGCCGTGGTCTCCGGCACCACGGGGGCAACAGTTGCAAAGGCGCTGGTGCCCAAGGCCGCCATCATCGAGACAAAGACCATGACAGAGGCCTTCGACCTCGTACTCCACAACAAGGCGGACGCCCTCATGGCAGACCAGCCCTTCTGTGTGGTCTCTGCATTCCAGAACAGGGACAAGGAGATCGGTGTATCTGAGCCCTTCACCTACGAGCCCCTGGGAATCGCCCTTCCCGAGGGAGACTGTCTGCTGGTCAACTGGGTCGAAAACTTCCTGCTGAAGATCAATGCCGTTGGCAAGCTGAAGGAGATGAAGCACTACTGGTTTTCAGACCCGTCCTGGATCCAAAACATCCCAGGCGGTGCTGTAGGCACAAAGCCGAGCATCTGATCACGCCATTCGTTCCTTAAAAAGAAGATATAGGGCCGGCTTCCGGATGCCTGGATGCCGGCCTTTCATTTTTCCGCTGTCGTGATCTATTATTGGGTATGGGCTACACCGCAAAAAAGAGGACCATAACCGGGCTCGAAAGGGTGATCTCTGGAGACAGGCGGGCCATCTCCTTGCTGGCGGGACGGCGTCTGGGGCTCCTGTGCAACCAGGCCTCTGTGGATTCTCGCTACAGGCACGCCTCAAGACTCCTGCGCGAAAGATTCGGAAAGGGGCTGACCTGTCTCTTCAGCCCTCAACACGGGCTCTTTTCCGAAAAACAGGACAATATGAAGGAGTCCTGCGATGAGCGGGACCCCTTCACCGGGCTTCCTGTCTTCAGCCTGTACGGCAAGACCAGGACCCCTACCCCAGAGCAGCTCTCCTGCCTGGAT
Source organism: uncultured Desulfobacterales bacterium (assembly GCA_964573615.1). GTDB lineage: Bacteria > Desulfobacterota > Dissulfuribacteria > Dissulfuribacterales > QOAL01 > JALSKY01. The sequence continues at coordinate 40,127 of CAZNKD010000040.1, forward strand.
ATACTGCTCGTCGATCTTCAGGACGTTGGCTGCAGGGTCTATACCTATATCTGGACAGTGCTGAACTGCATGAAGGCCTGTGCACAGGAGAAAAAGGCACTGGTGGTCCTGGACAGGCCCAATCCCATTGGCGGGGTCCTGGTGGAAGGCCCGATCCTGGAGCCAGGGCTCCACTCATTTGTGGGAATGGCGCCCATCCCCCTCCGTCACGGCATGACAGTGGGTGAGCTCGCCCTGATGTTCCGGGATATCTTCAGCATGGATCTTGAGCTCCATGTCATCGAGATGGAGGGCTGGCAGCGCCCCATGCCCTTTCAGGACACCGGCCTTGCCTGGGTACTACCCTCTCCCAATATGCCCAGCCTGGAAACCAGCCTGGTCTATCCGGGCCAGGTCATCCTCGAGACGGTAAACATATCTGAAGGGCGGGGCACCACCAGGCCATTTGAGATCTTTGGCGCCCCTTTCCTGGAACCGGAAAGGGTCCTTGAAGGGATATCGTGCACAGATGGTGCTGTGCTTAGGGAGCAGTTTTTCGAGCCCACCTTCAACAAGTATGAGGGCATGCGGTGCCGCGGATTCCAGATCCATGTGACAGACCCCACCCGCTTCAGGCCGGTACGGTTCACCCTGGACCTGCTCTCACTGCTGTGGCGCCTCTATCCTGACGACATGGCCTGGACCCCGCCCCCCTATGAGTACGAGTTCGAAAAGCTGCCTGCAGATCTGGTCATCGGAAACAGCCGCATAAGAAAGATGGTGGAGGAGGGCTCGGATATCAGGGAGATCGAATCAAGGCTCCGGGAAGATGAAGCGGAGTTTGCATCGAGGAGGACCAGGTGGTTCATCTACAGACAGGAAGCAGGTTGTTAAAGGGGATCTTGGGCCTCCTGATCATACCCTTGGCCCTGGCTGCATGCAGCACGCTGCCCAAGGGGCCCTCAGCAGAGGGGCAGCGGCCCCTGGAAAAGGGCCTCCTGGCAGGAGAGGCCTTCTATATGGCAGATGTGGCAGGTTTCAGGGAGTGTGCCTCGGGTGTCACATATCCTGTGGCCATGGAGGAAAACTATCTGGAATTTGAGCGCGCATGCACCCGGCATGGGGCCACTCCGGGGGGCCCTGTCCTCATGGTGGTGAAGGGCAGGTTTGAAAGAAGGCCCAGGGTGGAGCGGCCGGGAATGGAGATCACCCTTGTAGTTGAAAAGGTGGAGCGGGTAGAGCCGGGGGGCAGTTGCAGCCAGATCCGCAAAGCCCCTGCCCTTTCAGACACGAAATGGCGCATCTTGTCCCTCATGGGCAGGCGCATCAGGGCCGGCAAAGGTGTCAGGGGCCCCATGCTGCTCCTCAAGGATGACGCCTCCCACAGATACATGGCCACGGTTGGTTGCAACAGGCTAATGGGCAGTTACTGGGTAAGAGGAGACGAGCTCGGTTTTTCGCCCCCGGCCTCCACGAGGATGGGGTGCCCTGAGCCTTTGGCCAAGCTCGAAAAGAGGCTGGCAAAGGTGCTGACAGAGACAAGGGGCTGGAGGATCGAAAAGGGCGTGCTCACACTCTTGAACATGAACGGCGGGGTGATCGCCAGGCTGGTGCCGGAGCCATAGGCCCATAGCCTGACGATACAGAGGGATCACCTGATCTTGTATCTCTTCTGAAACTCCCGGTCCAGGGTCTTTCTCCTCATGGCCTCGCGCTTGTCGTAGATCTTCTTGCCCTTGGCCAGGGCTATCTCAACCTTGACCTTGCCCTTTGACAGATAGACCTTGAGGGGGATCAGGGTATAGCCCCTCTCCTGCACCTTTCCCTGGAGACGCCTTATCTCTCTTTTGTGCAAAAGGAGCTTCCTCGGACGCAGGGGATCCGGGCGGGCCGTATTGGTTGCAAAGGGATAGGGCGAGATATGGACGTTCTGGAGCCAGGCCTCCCCCCCCTTTATCTCCACATAGCCATCCTTCAGGTTGATACGCCCCTGCCTGATCGACTTCACCTCCGGGCCAAGAAGGGATATCCCTGCCTCGTATGTGTCCTCTATTATGTAGTTGTGACGCGCCTTTCTGTTCTGGGCGATTATCTTTATGCCGCCTGGGCTGGTGCGTGCCATGAGATCTTATCTATTCTCCTGTTTGCCCCTCTGGGCCGATGTCCTTACCAGTCTTCCGGCTTCGCCACGACCCTCCTCACCTTTAGGTCGAAGAGCCTGTTGGAGGGCATGGGTGCGATCACTGCGGCGGTGTCTGCCCCCCGGCCGGTACCGGCCACGGCCACTATGTCTTCTTCTGGCGTGATGAGCCCTGCATCAGAGGCCATCATGGCGATCTCTACGCATACCTTGATGCCTTGGCCGAATATGCGAAGCGTATTGGCTATGAGATCCTGCTGTGAGTAGCCCTGGAGCTGCCTGATGGCAGTTCCTATGTTCCTGAAGGGCATGGTGGCAGTGCACACCTTGGCCCCCATCTCCTGCAACCTCGCCCTGGTCTCACGGGTCATCTCGATGGTCCCAGGCTCCTTGAAGCCCACATTGTGGGTGACGACCACGACACTGATGCCGAGCCCCTCTAACATGCTGGCGGCCTTGAGGCCGGTATCGCCATATGTGGAGGCCACTACCATCTGGCGAATCCTCAGCTCCTGTGCCGCCAAGACCGCGGCCTTGAGGGTCTCATCGGTGTTCTTGCGCCCGGCCCTTGCGAAGGTAATCATCTCTCTGCCCTCCTGCCTGCACCCCTTCTATCCCTGAAGCCGTTGCCGCTTCCGTCCGGCTCTTCTATAACGGCCCTGTCATAGGCTATGGAGACACACGGATAGCCGAGCCGGTTGTTTAATGCCTCCATCAGTTCGCTGTCAAGGCTTACCTGGAACTGCTCTGGCAGATCCAGTATTGCAGAGCCGAGGCCGGAGACCTTGATCTTGAGCTGCACCGGAAAATCCCCCTGGCTTCTCGCCAGTATGGACCTTATTTCGGGCAACAGGACAGGGTTCACCCTCGATTCATCCAGTTCTATGATCATGGCCCTGGCCCTTCTGGAGCAGACGCGCTCCAGGGGTTCCACCGTCTCGACTATGAGCTTGTATGAGACATTGTCCCTCTTCATGGCATCGTCTGGGCCTGAGTCGTCCCCTTCACACTTGAATGTGCCCTGGAACCACAAGGGCTGATCGCTGGCGATAAGATCCGCGCATCTCTGATAGACCTCGGCGAAACAGAGCCCCTCGATGGAACCGTATAGATCCTCGATCTCAACGAAGGCCATCTTGCCCTTCTTGGAGAGTTTCTCCTTCTTCTTGCGGACGATCCCGGCAATGCCGATCCTGTGGCCATTTGGCACCTGATGGAGCCTGCTGGTGTTCACCGCGGCCATCTTTTCGAGCTGTTCCCTGAACTGATCCAGGGGATGGCCGCTGACGTAGAAGCCAAGGGCCTCCTTCTCATATGAGAGCCGTTCAAGCTCTGGCCACTCCCCCACCTTCGGGATAACGAGCTGAGGGCCCATGACGGGGCTGCCTCCTGCGCCTGCCAGATCGAACAGGCTCTTTTGCCCCATGCTCCTTTCCATCTGTTTTCTGTGGGCAAAATCGAGGGCCTCGTCCAGCACCTCCATCAATGCGGCCCTGGGATGACCGAAACAGTCGAAGGCACCGCACTTGATCAGGCTCTCGATCACCTTCCTGTTCACCTTACGGTTGTCCACCCGGGACAGAAAGTCCTCAAAGCTCTCAAAGGGGCCTGCGGCCTGGCGCTCCTTCACGATCACCTCTATGGCACCTGTGCCCACGTTCTTGACAGCGGCAAGCCCGAAGCGGATCTTGTCATCCTCTATGGTGAAGTCTGTGAAGCTCTTGTTGATATCAGGCGGCAGGACCTCGATGCCGGAGTTTGCACACTCTGCCAGGAACTTCACCACCCCGTCGGTCTGCCCCAGCTCGTTGGTGAGCAGGCTGGCCATGTAGGGCACGCGGTAGTGCGCCTTGAGCCATGCAGTCTGGTATGCGATGAGGGCATAGGCCGCCGAGTGTGACTTGTTGAAACCGTAGCCTGCGAACTTGGCCATGAGATCGAATATGGTCTCGGCCTTATCCTTGGGGATGTCCCGCTCCAGGGCCCCCTTCATGAAGCGCTCCTTCTGGGCCTCCATCACCTCGGGGATCTTCTTGCCCATGGCGCGCCGGAGCAGGTCGCCCTCTCCGAGGCTGTAGCCTGCGAGCTCCTGGGCGATCTTCATCACCTGTTCCTGATATACTATGACCCCGTAGGTCTCCTTCAAGATGGGCTCCAGCTGGGGAAGCAGATAGGTGACCTCCTTCTTGCCATGCTTGCCGTCCACGAAATCGGTCACCATGCCGCTCTCCAGGGGGCCCGGCCTGTACAGGGCAACCAGGGCTATGAGGTCTGTAAAGGTGGATGGCCGCATCCGCCTGATGAGGTCCTTCATGCCGTTGCTCTCGAGCTGGAACACGCCCGTGGTATCACCCTGGCACAGGAGCTCATAGGTCTTTTCATCATCGAGGGATATGGTCGAAAGGTCGATCTTCTCGCCATAGTGGCGCTCGATCAGCTTGAGTGCGGTGTCGATGACGGTGAGGGTCTTGAGGCCGAGGAAGTCGAACTTGATGAGCCCTGCCTTCTCCACATCCTTCATGTCGAACTGGGTGATGGTCTCACCCTCCTGCCCCTTGGTGAGAGGCAGATACTCCACCATCGGCTTGTCCGATATGACGACACCTGCTGCATGGGTTGAGGAGTGGCGCGGAAGCCCCTCGAGGGCCCTTGCCACCTTGATGAGCTCCCCAACCTGTTCGTCCCTTTCCGCCAGTTCTCTCAGCTTGGGCTCGAGCTCGAGGGCCTTGTCGAGGGTCATCTTGAGGGCATCCGGCACCAGCTTGGCGATCCTGTCCACATCGCTGTATGGCATGCCAAGGGCCCTGCCCACATCCCTGATCACCGCCTTTGCCTTCATCTGCCCGAAGGTGATGATCTGCGCCACGTGGTCCTCACCGCCATACTGCTCGGTGACGTACCTTATCACCTCGCCTCGCCTGATCATGCAGAAATCCACATCGATATCCGGAAGAGAGGTGCGCTCCACATTTAGGAAACGCTCGAAGAACAGGCCATACTTCACGGGATCCACGTCCGTTATCCGCATGGCCCAGGCCACCACGGATCCGGCAGCAGAACCTCGGCCAGGGCCAACGGGGATGCCCCTCTCCTTGGCCCAGTTGATGAAATCCGCCACTATGAGGAAGTAGGAGGCAAAACCCTTCTCCTCGATGACACTGATCTCGAATTCCAGCCGCTGCCTGTAGGCCTGGTGCTGATCCTCGGGGATCTTCTGCTCGGAAAGGCGCCTTTCAAGGCCCTTGCGGGCAAGCTCCTCAAACTCCTCCTCATAGGTCCTGCCCTCGCTGATCTTATAGACAGGAAAATGGTGCTTTCCCGTCTCTATCTCCACGTTGCAGCGGGCAGCGATCTCCTCTGTGGCCTTGAGTGCCTCCGGACACCACGAAAAGCGCCTCTCCATCTCCTCGGGCGGGGCAAAATAGAGCATGTCCGTGGAAAAACGCATCCTTCGCTCATCATGGACGGTCTTTCCGGTCTGGATGCAGAGGAGGACATCGTGTGCCCTGGCATCCTCCTTGTTCAGGTAGTGGCAGTCATTGGTTGCGACCACGGGCAGCCCGAGCCGCTTGGCAAGGGCCAGGAGGGCCTCGTTCACATCCTTCTGCTCGGGGATGCCGTTTTCCTGAAGCTCCAGATAGAAGCGATCCTTGAAGATGGAGGCATAGGTCTCTGCAAGGGCACAGGCCCCCTTTTCATCGCCTTTCAGGAAGCTGTGGGCCACCTCCCCATGGAGACAGGCAGACAGGGCGATGAGCCCCTGGTTGTATTGGGCCAGCACCTCCTTGTCCACCCTGGGTTTGTAGTAGAAGCCCTCGAAATTGGCGATTGTGACAAGCTTCATGAGATTCTTGTAGCCGGTCTGGTCCATGGCCAAGAGGACCAGGTGGTAGGCGGCATCAGAGGGCCCCCTGAAGTTCCTGTCCGTCCTGTGGGTGGGTGAGACGTACAGCTCACAGCCTATGATGGGCTTTATCCCGGCACCCTTTGCCTGCTGATAGAACTTCAGCGCCCCGTACATGACACCGTGATCTGTCATGGCGAGGCTGTCATACCCGTACTCCTTGGCCTTGGCAAAGAGATCCTTCAGCCTGATGGCCCCGTCAAGCAGGCTGTATTCCGTATGGAGATGGAGATGAGTGAACATGATGGCTTGTCTGCGCTATTCCCACTCTATTGTGGCAGGGGGCTTTGAGCTTATGTCGTAACAGACCCTGTTCACCCCCCGCACCTCGTTGATTATACGATTCGACATGCGGGCCAGCACCTCGTAGGGGAGCCTGGTCCAGTCGGCGGTCATGGCATCAAGGCTGTCCACACACCGGATTGCCACCACGTGATCATAGGTGCGCTCGTCCCCCATGACCCCGACAGTCTTGACCGGAAGCAGTACCGCAAAGGACTGCCAGACCTTGAAGTACCAATCGGAGCGCTTCATCTCCTCTATGACGATGGCATCCGCCTCCCGAATGATCTCGAGCCTCTGCCTGGTAACCTCTCCCAGGATTCTGATGGCAAGGCCCGGGCCCGGAAAGGGGTGGCGCATGATGAGCTCCTTGGGCATGCCGAGCTCTGCAGCCACCTTCCTCACCTCGTCCTTGAACAGCTCCCTCAGGGGTTCGATCAATTCGAGCTTCATGACATCTGGAAGCCCGCCCACATTGTGGTGGCTCTTGATGGTTGCGCTGGGGCCCTTGAAGGAGACGCTCTCGATCACGTCGGGATAGAGGGTCCCCTGGGCCAGGAAGTCCACCTCGCCTATCCTCTTGGCCTCCTCTTCGAAGATATGGATGAACTCCTCCCCGATTATCTTCCGCTTCTTCTCCGGGTCCTCCACCCCCTTCAGCTTGGACAGGAACCTCTCCTCTGCATCCACGTAGCGCACATCGAGATCGAACTGCTTCAGGAAGGCGAGGACCGTCTCCGCCTCGTTCTTCCTCAAAAGCCCGTTGTTTACGAAGATGCAGGTGAGCTGGCGGCCGATCGCCCTGTTGATGAGAAGGGCGGTCACTGTGGAGTCGACGCCTCCGGACAGGGCGCAGATCACCCTCTTTTCACCGACCTTCCGCCTCACCCATGAAGCCGTCGAGTCCACGAAGCTGTGCATTGTCCAGGTGGGCTCGCAGCGGCACACCCTGAAGAGGAAGTTCCTGATCACGTCCTCTCCGATCTCGGTATGGGCCACCTCCGGATGGAACTGCACCCCGTAGATGGGCAGCTCTTCATGGACCATGGCCGCTATCGGGCAGGACTCGCTATGGGCAATGGTCCGAAAGCCGGGGGCGAGCTCCTCCAGCCTGTCCCCATGGCTCATCCAGACCTGATGGGTAACCTCTGGGGCAAGCCCGTGAAAGAGCTCATCGGGATCGTCGATCAAGAGCTCTGCATGGCCATACTCCCTGTGATCGCTCCTCTCCACCCTTCCTCCGAGGAGGTGGGTGGTGAGCTGCATGCCGTAACAGATCCCCAGGATGGGCAGGCCGAGGCGGAACAGCTCCCTGTCTATGGTGGGCGCTTCCGGATCATATACGCTGGATGGCCCGCCCGACAGGACGATCCCCTTTGGTGACATTGCCTTTATGGCATCAATACCTATATTAAACGGGTGGATTTCGCAGTAAACCTGAGCCTCCCTGATCCGCCTTGCTATCAGCTGGGTGGTCTGGGAGCCAAAATCGAGAACTAGAATCTTCTGGCTGTGAATGTCCATTTCAAGGCCCCTCAAAAGGTGGTTTTTATCGGCTTGCAGCAAACCGGTTAAGAGCTGTTCCGGCAGCCGACGAAAGAGATAATGAGGATACCATCAGCAAGGCCTATCGCCAAGTGAACCATGGGCGTTGAGCCGATATATCAACTCTGTTAAAGTGATGGCAGCATGTGCCGCCACTTTATGGCACATCAGACCACGGATAAAGTGAACCCATGATAGAAGACGACAGGAAGTCCATGAAAATAAAAGGGGAAAAGGGCGACGAAAAGGTGGCCTTCCCTTCACAGAAGGACCTGGAAAAGGAGATCAGCGACTATCTGGCCAAGAAGTATGGCGGCAAGGTCAAGGTCATCTCCCATATGAGCTTTCCAGGTGCCCCACAGCCGGAGGAGGGGGATGAAAAGGGCTCTTCCGGCACTCCCAAGGGGGTGATCAACTTCGACATCAACCCCGAGGAGCTCGAAGAGTATCTCCACAAGTATGTGGTCAAGCAGGACGAGGCGAAGGCGGTCCTGGCAACGAAGGTCTGTACCCATTTCAAGAAGATCGCCTATCTGCACCAGAAGGGCAGAAATAGGGTCCCGGTGGGTGCCATCAAGAACAACATCCTCTTGATAGGCCCCACAGGCGTTGGGAAGACATATCTCGTAAAGCTCATAGCCGCAAAGCTCGGGGTCCCCTTCGTAAAGGGGGATGCCACCAAGTTCAGCGAGACCGGATATGTGGGGGGCGATGTGGAAGACCTGGTGCGCGATCTTGTGAAGGAGGCTGGCGGAGACATAGAGCGCGCCCAGTACGGGATCATCTACATCGACGAGATCGACAAGATCGCATCCACCCAGGGCCTGCACGGGCCGGATGTATCAAGGGCCGGGGTGCAGCGCGCCCTTCTTAAGCCCCTGGAGGAGACAGAAGTCGACCTGAAGGTCCCCCATGACCCCATCAGCCAGCTCGAGGCCATAGAACACTTCAGGAAGACGGGCAAGCGGGAAAAACGCACCATCAACACCAAGCACATCCTGTTCATCGTAAGCGGTGCCTTCTCCGGCCTGTCGGACATCATAAAAAAGAGGCTCACCAGGCAGGGGATCGGCTTTGGGGCAGACCTTGACCTCTCGGACGAGCAGGAGTGGCTCAAGCAGGTAAAGCCCCAGGATCTCGTGGAGTACGGGTTCGAAAACGAGTTCATCGGCCGCTTGCCTGTGATAGCCATACTGGAGAGGCTCACCGAGGAGGATCTGTTCGAGATCCTGAGAAACCCCAACAGCAACGTCATCATAAGCAAGAAGCAGGACTTCCGGGCATACGGGATCGACCTCAAGTTCGAGGACGAGGCCCTGCGGCTTCTGGCCCACCAGGCATATCAGGAGGGCACTGGTGCCCGCGCCCTGGTGAGTGCCCTGGAGCGTGCCCTCATGCCCTTTGAAAAACGGCTGCCCTCAACGGATATCGACTTCCTGGTGGTGACAAGGCAGCTCGTTGAAGACCCCCAGGCGGAACTCGAGCGCCTGCTTTCAAATCCGCACGACGAGTCCAGACGGCGCAGATATGAGGCCATAATCCATCACGAACTAGACCTCCTGATGAAGAGCCTTTCCGGTGAGGAGTTCGAGTCCTGGAAGGGCGAAGGCGTGGAGCCCAACCCCTTCAGGCTGGAGCTGGTGGCCCGTATGTGCCTCAAGGATGACATCTCTCCGGAGGAGGCGGCATCCAACGTACTGTTCTGGATAAAGCAGATCAGGAGCTATGAGGACTCCTTCTTCAACCGGTGTGAGATCGACATAGTCTTCGACGACGAGGCCATAGACCGGCTCCTCGATGCATGCCGGTACGATCCTGCAAGCCTCTACACCCACTGTGAAAGGCTCACGAGTATTCTCGAGTATGGCCTCACCCTCATCAGGGAAAAGACGGGCCAGAGCAGCTTTACCATCCCGGCTGAGGCCATCAACAATACGGAACTCTTCATAAACAGGCTCATACGGAGCTGTTACGACTCGGTCAAGAAGGACGAGGACTAGAGCGCTGTCTGGGCCCAAAGGCAGGAGAACAGACATCCCATGGCTTCAAAGAGAGTGGTACTTCTGGTAGATGATCACACAGATATCCATGACATGTTCAGGCAGGCTGCCGCCCGGCTCTCCCTGGAACTGGTCACTGCCGAAGACGGCCAGGAGGGGCTGGATCAGGCAAAGGCCATGCTTCCTGCCCTCATGGTGATCAGGCGGGACGTGCCGATCCTGAATGCCCAGTCCGTGAGTGTGCTGCTGAAGCAGTCGCCTGACACCGAGAAGATCCCGGTCATGGTGATCTGCTCCAGGTTGTCCGAGGAGGACCAGGAGAGCTTCCGGGATGCAGGGTGCAACGACTGCATAAAGGAGCCCCTGGACGAAGACAAGATCGTTGCCAAACTCAAGGAGTGGCTCAAGCTATGATGTTTCCGGAATACAGACCCAGAAGGCTCAGGAGGACCGAGGCCCTCAGATCCATGGTAAGGGAGACGGATATCTCCCTAGATCATCTCATCTATCCGCTCTTTGCCTGCCCTGGCAAGAAGGTCAAGGAGCCCATCGGCTCCATGCCGGGCATCTATCAGATGTCGGTGGACCAGGTTGTTGAAGAGGCAAGGCAGGCCTTCGATCTCGGCATACCTGCTGTGCTGCTCTTTGGCATACCGGAGAAGAAGGACGAGCGCGGCTCACATGCATGGCTCAAGAGCGGAATCGTCCAGAAGGCCGTGGAGGCCATCAAAAAGGCCGTTCCGGACCTAGTGGTCATAACCGATGTCTGTATGTGTGAATATACATCACACGGCCATTGCGGCCTTTTAAAGGGGGCCAAGAGGGCCAAGAAGGGCAAGGCCAGGGATGTCCAGGTGGACAACGACGCCACCCTCGAGCTCCTGCAGAAGGTGGCCCTTTCACACGCCAGGGCCGGGGCCGACATGGTGGCCCCGTCGGACATGATGGATGGCCGCGTTGGAGCCATCAGGGAGATCCTGGATGAGAACAACTTCGATCACATTCCCATCATGTCCTATGCAGTGAAGTATGCATCCTCCTTCTACGGACCATTCAGGGATGCCGCCGAATGCGCACCACAGTTTGGCGACAGGCGCTCTTACCAGATGGACATCGCCAACAGCCGGGAGGCCCTTCGGGAGGCCACCTTGGACATGGAGGAGGGGGCCGACATACTCATGGTCAAGCCCGGGATGCCATATCTCGACATCATCCACATGCTCAGGCAGGAGTTTGCCCTGCCCATTGCCGCCTATCAGGTCAGCGGCGAGTACTCCATGATAAAGGCGGCAGCCATGAATGGCTGGATGGACGAGGCCGCCATCGTCAGGGAGAGCCTGATCTGCTTCAGGAGGGCGGGCGCAGACCTCATCATCACCTATTTTGCCAAGGACTTCGCAAAAGGCCTCGGCAACTGAGGCGCCAGACCAGGATCGGGGAGGCACCTGTGCCCGGGTGCTCTCCAGCCTCGAGGAGCCCGGATTCAGGGTCTTTCTCATCGGCCAGGCCATCGCCCTTCAGGGCACATGGGTGCAGGGCACGGCACAGCGCTGGCTGGTCCTGGAGCTTACAGATTCCACGTTCCAGGTCGGGGTGCTGGGTGCCGTTGCGGGTCTTCCCATCCTGCTCTTTGCACTTGCAGGGGGTCTGCTTGCAGACCGCCTGCCGCGCATCACGTTCCTGATGGTCGTACAGGCGGTCATCGCCCTCCAGGCAGCTCTGTTTGGACTCCTTGTCCAGACGGAAACGATCCGGTTCTGGTCCATACTGGCCCTTGCCTTCGTCCTGGGTTCAGGGATCTCCTTCGAGGTGCCGGCAAGACAGGCCCTCATATTCAACCTGGTGGGCAAAGAGCGGATCACGAACGGGATCGCCCTCCACTCCACGGCCTTCAACCTTGCAAGGTTTGGGGGGCCTGCCCTGGCCGGGTTCATGATCCAGGCGGGATTCATGGCCGGCTGCTTCTACTTCAAGGCACTGTCCGCCCTCTGCGTCATCCTGGCCCTGTCCTATGTCATGAGACACTACAAGGCCTACAACAGGCCTCTTGAGAGGAAAGAGGGATCGGTACTTTCAGACATACGTGAGGTGATCCGGTTCGTAAGGGGCCACAGGCTGCTTTCAAGGATACTGCCACTGATAACCTGCTTCGGCATCTTTCTGCTTCCATACTCCATGCTGCTTGCCCCGCTGGGCCGGGATGTGCTGGGGCTGAATGCCAGGGATTACGGCCTGCTGTGCGCTGCAAACGGGCTTGGCGCCCTCCTCGGGGCCCTGTTCGTGGCGGCCAGGGGACACACGGGAAACCGGGTGAGCTGGTGGTGGCGCGGGGCCCTTGCATTTCCGGTCTCCCTCATGCTCCTCTCCCTCGGGAGGGGCTTCTGGGACTGCTCCTTTCTCCTCTTCATCTCAGGCTTCATCATGGTCACCGCCTCGACGAGTGCCATGAGTCTCCTGCAGATCGAATCCCCGGACCAGCTGCGTGGCAGGATAATGGGGCTATTTTCCACCTGCTTCATGGGGCTATTTCCGCTTGGAAGCCTGCTGCACGGGCTGCTAGGCCAGGGCCTTGGCATCAGAAAGACCTTTCTGATAACAGGGGGCATCGGGCTGGCTGCTGCTGCAGTGGCCCTTTTTTCATATCTGCGCACTGGTACAGGAAGGGACTTTTGACTAAAGTGCATTGTGAGCAGTGGTTGCAGTAGGCCTGTTTCTTTTACCTTTACCGAGATCCTTCAAGAAAGATGGAAGCAAATAGACAGATTCCCCTGGAAGAGCGGATCATATTCGCCCTTGATGTGCCCACGACAGAAGAGGCGATAGACCTGATGGATCGCCTGGGCAGAGAGATAAATTTCTTCAAGATAGGCCTCGAGCTCTTTCTGGCCGGCTGCTGGCAGGTGGTGGATGCGGCCATCGAAAGGGGGCACAAGGTGATGCTCGATCTCAAGTTCTACGACATCCCTGCAACAGTCTCCAGGGCCGTGGCCCAGGTGGCAAGAAGATCCATAGCCCTTGCCACCATCCATGGAAACGACCCCATCATAAGGGGGGCAGTGGAGACAAAGGGTCCAGATCTGAAGATACTGGCAGTGACCGTGCTGACATCCTTCGATCCGTCAGACATGGAGAAGATGGGCATGAAGGGGAGCATTGAGGATCTCGTGCTCATGCGGGCCAGAAAGGCCGTGGAGCTCGGCTGTGACGGGATAGTCGCCTCTGCACAGGAGGCTGCAAGGCTCAGGAAGGAGATAGGCCCTGGGTTCATAATGGTAACACCTGGCATACGGCCTGCCGGGACTGCCGGCAGGGATGATCAGCGCCGCATTGCCACCCCTGCCCAGGCCATCAGGGATGGGGCGGACTACCTGGTAATCGGAAGGCCGATAAGGGACGCTGCAGACCCTCTGGCCGTGGCAAGAGAGATAAAGGAGGAGATATCACGCGCCCTCAAGGGGCGGGACTGATATGCGCACCGCCTTGGCTATCCTCCCACTGCACCTGCCATCTTGAAGATCGGCAGATACATGGCAATGATGATGGAGCCGATGGTCCCTCCAAGGAACACGATCATGAAGGGCTCTATGAGGCTTGTGAGGGCATCCACTGCGGTGTCCACCTCCTGATCGTAGAAGTCAGCGATCTTGTTCAGCATCGTATCCAGGGCACCGGTGGTCTCACCTACAGCGATCATCTGGACGACCATGGCCGGGAATATGCCGCTTTCTTCCAGTGGCTGGGCAATGGTGCGGCCCTCGCTGATGCT
>CAZNKD010000041.1:0-3310 GCA_964573615.1 uncultured Desulfobacterales bacterium
GACTTGAAGAAGGTGTCACATATTATTTTGCCGTAACTGCTTATAAGAAAATATATGATAAAATAAATGAAAGCGATTTTTCTAATGAGGTGTCTTGGCCGCTTGAAATATCATCCTTTACAGCAAGCCCACAAATTGTAAGTAATCCCAAATTACCTGTTACTTTTACAATAGAGGCTACAAATTATTTAAAAGAGACATTGAGCTATAAGGTTGACTTTGGGGATGGTGTGAATGAAAATGGCATGACGGTGACACATGCCTATGGCAAGGCCGGGCATTATAATGTAACTGCAACAGTGACCACTGCTTCCGGAGCTAGAGTCCAAAAAATCATCACAGTAAAAGTGGAAGATCTTGTCCCTCAAAAGGTTGTTGGCGTTGGTGTAAATGAACAAGAATAGGTTGGCCGACAAGGTTCCTATATAAAATAAATTCAAATTATGTTAAAATCCTTTCAAGATACCAATCGATGGTCTTGGCAATGCCGCTTTCAAAGGACTCCTTTGGGCCCCAGCCGAGTTCCTGGGCGATTTTTCGTGCATCTATGGCATAACGCCAGTCATGGCCTGGCCGGTCTGTGACAAACTCTATCAGATCCTCATGGGGCGCCCTATCGGGCCTTTTCTGATCCATGAACCTGCAGATCTGCCGGACTATCTCTATATTGGCGCATTCATGGCCGCCGCCGATATTGTAGGTCTCTCCCCTGGTGCCGGCCCGAATCACCCTGTCTATACCTGAGCAGTGGTCCATGACGAAGAGCCAGTCCCTGCGGTTGCTTCCATCCCCATAAACAGGGATCGGCCTGCCCTCTGCACAACATCTGATGACGGTCGGGATCAATTTCTCCCAGTGCTGGTAGGGACCGTAGTTGTTGGAGCAGTTGGTGGTGGTCACGGGAAGTCCGTAGGTGTGATGGTACGCCCTAACCAGATGGTCAGAGCCTGCCTTGCTGGCCGAATAGGGTGAATTGGGTGCATAGGGGGTCGTTTCCGCAAATGGCGGATCATTCGGGCCCAGGCTGCCATAGACTTCATCCGTTGAGATGTGGTGGAAGAGGCAGTGGCCCTCATCCCACTTCCGTTCTTTAAGCCAGAAGCCCCTTGCCGCCTCCAGCAGCCTGAATGTGCCCACCAGGTTGGTCTGGATGAACTCCTCGGGTCCCGTGATGGAGCGGTCCACATGGGATTCTGCGGCAAAGTGGACGATGGTGTCTATCTCATGCTCCCTCAAAAGCCTTTCCACAAGGCCCTGATCACAGATGTCGCCCTCGACGAAGAGGTGCCTTGATTCATCGGGCAGATTCTGCAAGTTCTCAAGCGATCCTGCATAGGTCAGTTTGTCCAGGTTTATCAGATGTATGTCTGGGTCTGTCTCAAGCATGTAGCGGATGAAATTGCATCCGATGAATCCTGCTCCACCGGTGACGAGCATTTTTCTGGGATTGTATCGGCTCTCCATATTATTGTGACTCCATGATCAGTGGGCAGTACCGGGCCTCAGCTCCTCTATGACCTCCTTCAGCGACTTGCGCCATGTGGGAGGCTTGATCCCGAAAACAGTAGCGATCTTGTTGCAGTCCAGGACAGACCATTCAGGCCTCCTGGCCGGAGTCGGGTAGTCCTCGGTGGCAATGGGTCTTACTGCCCTGGTCTTGACAGGAAACCCGGATCTCCTTGCATCCTTGACAATGGCTTCTGCAAAGCCGTGCCAATTTACAGGCTCCGGCTGGGCGAAGTGATAGGTGCCTGCACGTTCAGGGCTGAAGGATTCCGCCACTTTCAAAAGGGCCTTGGCAATCTCTCTTGCAGAAGTGGGGCATCCATACTGGTCCGAGACAACCCTCAACTCATCGTGCTCCAGGGCCAGGCGAAGCATGGTCTTTACGAAATTGCTTCCATGAGGGGAAAAGACCCAACTGGTACGCAATATTATATGCATGGGGCAGAGTCTTCGTATCTCTGACTCCCCTTCGGCCTTGCTCTTTCCGTATATTCCAAGAGGTCTTATCGGCTCGCTCTCCCTGTATGGCTTCCGGGCTGTGCCGTCAAATACATAGTCCGTGGATATGTGGAGCAGGATCGCCCCCGATTCCGCACATGCCCTTGCCAAGTTGGCCGCCCCTGTCTTGTTGACTGCAAAGGCGGCATCGGGCTCGGATTCCGCCCTGTCGACAGCAGTATAGGCTGCGGCATTTATCACTGCATCCGGGCCGTGGCGCCTTATGGTCTCTGTGACCCTGTCCTCGTCCGTTATATCGAGGCCACTGCGGTCTAGGGCTATGATCTCATGGGCGGAATCGCCCCTGGCCAGCTCTCTTCCAACCTGTCCCCGGGCTCCGGTTATGAGGATCTTCATGTGCAGGTGTCTCAACTCGTTAAAATGTCTCTTGGAAGCGGCAGCCTGTCCGGGTCTGCTTCCTCAAGGAGGGGCCAGGCCCTGTCCTTGTCCGATATTACCGGATCCTTTACTGGCCAGCCGATATCAAGGAGTGGGTCATCCCAGCGCACTCCCCCCTCATCCTCCGGATGGTAGTAGTCTGTGCATTTGTACTGGAAGTCGGCCCAGTCGGAAAGCACGCAAAAACCGTGGGCATATCCCGGTGGTATCCAGAGCTGTCGGTGATTTTCATCGTTCAGCTCGACCCCGATCCATTTGCCAAAAGAGGGTGAGCTCGGACAGACATCGGCCACCACGTCGAAGACACTGCCGCAGGCGGCCCGGACAAGTTTGCCCTGTGGATGATGGATCTGGAAGTGGAGCCCCCGCAAGACCCCTTTTCTGGAACGGGAATGGTTGTCCTGGACGAAACAGAGGCCGTCTCCAGGGATGCCCAGGTCTTGATAGCGCTTCAGGTGGAAGGTCTCCACAAAGAAGCCCCGCCTGTCTCCAAAGACGTCAGGCTCTATGATCAGGACCCCGGCAAGCTCCGTCTCCTGTATCCTCATCTCTCCTCCAACAGTCCACGAAGATATTGGCCATAACCGCTCTTGTCGAGTCTGCTGGCCAGCTTCAAAAGCTGCCGGTCATCTATGAAACCCTGGCGCCAGGCGATCTCTTCCGGACATCCGATCTTGAGCCCCTGTCTCTCCTCTATGACCTGCACGAAACGCCCTGCATCCAGGAGGGAGCCGTGGGTGCCGGTGTCCAGCCAGGCCGTGCCCCTGCCCAGAAGCTCCACGAAGAGCCGGCCCTTTTCGAGATAGGCGTTGTTGACATCAGTTATCTCGAGCTCCCCACGGGCAGATGGTTGCAGGTTTTCTGCAATGGATACCGCCTCTGGATCATAGAAATAGAGCCCTGTTAC